>CAIPUE010000001.1 GCA_903868125.1 uncultured bacterium
CAAGTTACATTCAAAGTATACTCGATTTTATGTTGTTGGGTTAGCAAACCCAACCTACTTCTCAGACTAAATCAGGCTTTGGATGTAAGTCAATATAATAGGGTAAGCAAGGGGTATATAGTGAATACTTTAGAGAAAAAATGAAAAAGTTAGTAAGGGCGAAATTAAAACCATTTCGTGTTGAGGTGTAAAAAATGAAAGATATGTTAGATAAAATATTGCAGATAGAGCAAAAATATATGGAGCTGGGCGAAACTCTATCTAATACTGCGGTAATTCAGGATTATAATAAATTTAAGGAGCTTTCCAAGCAGAGAAAATCCATGGAAGAAACGGTTGAGCTTTATCACGAATGGAAAAAAGCCACGGATGCGATTACTGAAGCCAAAGAACTAATTTGGGCGGAAAAAGATGAAGAAATGAAAGCATTTTTGAAATCAGAGATGGAAGAAAACGAAGCAAAAATCCCTGATTTAGAAGAAAAAATGAAAGTTCTTCTTTTGCCCCGCGACCCTATGGACGACAAGGATATTATGCTTGAGATAAGAGGTTCTGCGGGTGGTGATGAGGCGAACATTTTTGCAGGTGATTTAATGCGAATGTATCTAAAATTCGCTGATAAACAAGGTTGGCAAACCCAAATTCTAAGTAAAACCGACTGCGAAGCCGGTGGAGTTTCCGAGGTTATTATTTCAATGAAGGGTGATAGTATTTATTCCAGATTGAAGTATGAATCAGGAGTTCATCGCGTTCAAAGAGTTCCGGCAACCGAATCTCAAGGCAGAGTCCACACTTCAACAGCGACTGTTGCGGTCATGCCCGAGGTGGATGACGTTGAAGTTGAAATAAACCCTAACGATATTGAAATGTCTACGGCACGTTCAGGTGGAGCAGGCGGACAAAACGTTAATAAGGTTGAAACGGCGGCGAGACTTTTTCACAAGCCGACGGGGATTATGATTTTTTGTACTGAGGAGCGTTCTCAGCTTCAAAACAAAGAAAGAGCGATGCAGATTTTGAAGGCAAAACTTTATGATTTGGAAGTTCAAAAACAAACTCAAGAAATCACTGACCTTCGACGTTCGCAAGTCGGAACAGGCGACAGAAGCGAACGTATTAGAACGTATAATTTCCCTCAAGGGCGCTTGACCGACCATCGAATAGGTCAAAACCTAAATGTTTGGACGGCAATTGACGGCGATTTGGATGATTTATTAACACTTCTGATTGAATATGACCAAAAATTAAAGTTGGAAAAATTGGCTCAGGGATAAGTTTCTGTAATTTTAACAATTACAATTTAGGTTATTTAGTTGATGGGCTGAAGCCCATCCTACGACTTGCAGCAGGTACTTATCTAGAATTCAAAATTTTAATGTATAATTGTTGTATGAAAAAGATTTTAATAACAAGTTTAATTTTTATTATTTATTTATATATTGCTCAATGTTCGTTTGTTTTGGCTCAATCTACATCTGTAAAATATTCAAATATAGCCATTCAGACTTACAATTCTGGAGTTGCACTTCACAAAGAAGGCAAATACGAACTTGCAGAACAAAAATATAATCAAACACTCAAGCTTCAACCCGATTTCATTGAAGCCAAAAAGAACTTGGCAATGGTGTATCAGAATTTGGCATACCAGTGCTATGGCAAAGAAGCTTATGACAAATCTATTTCCTATGCTAAAGAATCAATTTCCTTTCAACCTGAAAATGTAAATGTTTATAATATTTTAGGGCAAAGTTACTTGGCTCTAAATAATTATGAAAAAGCCAGTGAAATTTATAAAAAAATATTATCACTAAATCCTAATGATTCTGTGGCATTACAGAATTTGAAATATATTGATTTCAAGCGTTCGGATAAACTTTTAAATGAATCTATTAATAATTTAAAGATTGCTCATACTGCACCGGAAGAACTTTATAGATTGATAACACCTCAATCAGGAGTTGATTATATCTATGTTGAAAAAATGAAAGTAATATTAGATTTAATTTGGAGTGAGTCTAGCGGAAAAATTTTGCTAAGTGCGTTGTTAAAAAATCATACTCCAATAAATATTACAAATGGATATGCTAAAGCTAACGCTTTTAGGACAAAACAGACACATACCTTTTACCTTTACTGGGTAATTCCGATTGCTTCATTTACCACAAATTCGTCAGTTAGTGTCAATATTCCGTTCAGCCATATTGATAACTTTAACAATACAAATATCTATGCTCTTCAAAGAATCTATAATTTACAAGTATTTATACATGAATTTGGTCACGCTTTTATAGGAATAAAAAACCCTAAAGATGTTAATTCGATAGAAGAAGAAATTGGCGTTTCTATGATTGGTTATAATATTGCCAATAAAATAATTACGGATAAATATTTAGATTCTGCCGAAATAGAAAAATATAGTATTGCTTGCTTAGAAGGTCTTTTATTAGATGAACATAAAGATTTGCCAATATACAGTGGTTTTAATAAAAAGATTCAAAAATATGGAATACTAATGCCTTATCCTGAAATTTATTCAAACATTCCATTAATGTATAAAAAACTTCTTGCTGAAAAAAAAGTAAATCCTACACCAAGTTTTAATGCATATTTAAAATAATGTTTTACAACTTCCCGCCGACAGCTTTGTATAAGCTGATTGGGTCGATGAAACAGTCTCGTTTTGTCTATCGCCAAAATATTTTCCTTGCATAAAATAACAATCTTTGTTATAATATAGGTATAGTTTGTTTAGTATAAAAAAATAGAGGTGAATTATGAATATATCTTTAACTCCTGCTTTAGAAAAATTTGTCCAAAATAAAGTTGCAACAGGTTTATATAATTCGGTTAGCGAAGTTATTCGTGAAGCCTTGAGGCTTTTAGTTTCAAAAGAAACTATTTCTCAAGAACGCCTTGATATGCTTAATCGAGATATTGAAGAAGGTTTGGCGGATTTAGAAGCCGGCAGATATGAAGATGGACATACCGTCATGAAAAGACTAATTGCAAAGTATGAGTAAATTAAAATTAATAATTGAAATTAAAGCCGAGTCAGATATGGAATTAATTGCTGATTATATTGCAAAAGACAATAAAAATGTAGCAAGCAAAATGCTTAAACAATTCTATAAATCTTTTGAAAAATTATCAGAATATCCGAATATTGGAATTAAAAGACCCAATTTTACATATAAAGATGTCAAATTTTATGTTATTAAAAAACATTACTTAATTATTTATACAATAGTCGAAGATACTATTCATATCTTAAGAGTTCTGACTGCATATCAAGATATTTGTGCTTTGTTATGACGAGTGAGTGGCAAATAAACTTTGTTTATATTTGACCGAGCGAATAAGTCATAACGTGCGTAGCTAGGTGATAATTTACACTTATTTAATTTTAGCCTTTGCCTTTTACAACTTCCCGCCGACGGCTTTGTATAAGCTGATTTGGTCAATAAAACATTCTGTTTTACTAGCAACGACCATTTTATCCAGCGCTAAAAGGTTTTCCTTTTGTTGCAATAAATCCAAGCCCGAGATAATCCCCTGTTCATATCTTTTTTGCATGTATTTATAATCGGCTCTTTGCATATCAAGTGATTTTAGATTTTTTTGATGTTTTTCATCATCAAGTTTAAGACTGCCCAAAGAATCGTTGACTTCTTGAATAGCGACCAAGTTAGTTTTGTAATACGTTTGTAAAACCTGTTCATATCTATTTTTGTTCAACTTAAGGTTAGCAAATCTGGCTCCGCCTGAGAAAAGAGGTAGCATAATAGAACCGCCCATTGCGGCGAGTGCGTTTGTCCAATTCATCGTTGCCCCAAGAGAATTTGTACTGAAAAACATTAATCCCAAAAGGTTTATGCTCGGTAAAAACTCTTTTTTTGCGATTTTGACGTCCAAGCCCGCTTTTTCTACCTGTTTTTCTGCAGCCAAATAATCAGGACGCTGTGTTATTATTTCAGACGATATTTCTTCAGGGATAGCTTTTTTATAAACCAACTCGTCATACGAAATCCTTTTTAATTCAGCAATATTATTTGGACTTTCGCCAATTAAAACGGCAAGTGCGTTCAACATAATTTCTCTTGATTTTTTCAAATCAGATAAATCAGCCGTTGCCAAAACATAAGACTTGTCAGACCTAACCAAATCAGCAGTAGAGGTTATTCCCTGTTGGTTTCTTTGTTTCATCAACTCATAAATCTGTTTTCTTGACGTGATAATTTCGTTTTGTAACGAGATTAATTTATCCAATTTTATAATATTAAAATAAGTAGCTCCAACTTGTGACGCAATAGAAATATACGCCGCTTTTTCATTAAATTTTGAAACCTCATGAAGCTTCTTCACTGATTTTGTTTTATCATGATTTTTTAAAAATATATCGGCTTCGTAATTAACCATGACAGGATATCCGAAAGTACTTTCAGTATTGCCCACGCCGTTCATTTTAGCTAAAATAGGCGCAAAACCCGCCGAAACAGAAGGAATTTCTTTTGAAAATTGTATTTTTATATTTTGCTTGGATTCTTCAACTTTCAAAGTCGCTATTTTTAAATCCTGATTATTATCAATCGCTTTAACAATGTATCCTTCCAAAATCTCATCGTTATAATTCTTCCACCACTCTAAATTCACGTTTGTAAATTTGTATTCCGTTACTTGAGATTGTATAACAGGTTTTTTAATAAATACATGAGCTGAAATTGGCATGCAATTTAATCCTAAGATACCAGTCAGTAGCGCTATTGAAAGTGTTTTTTTGTAATTCATTTTAATCCTCTTTTTGAATATTTTTTAGTGCTTGCATTTTTTATAACCCTATGTTAACATAACAGTGTTGTAATTGCAACATATTATTATTACAACAAGATTGATTTACAATAACATTATACATAGGAATAGTTATGAAAGAAAAAGAAACCTGCCATTATACCGAAAGTATTATTTATGCGATGGAGCAAACCGCTATTTATTTCAAAATCAAGGGGGCTCAATTTGTTAATCAATTAAATATAGATGTCACTATTGACCAATTTGTAACACTTGATGCTATTTATAGTAACGATGATATTTGCCAAAGGGACTTGTCAAAATTAGTCTTAAAAGATCGTTCCAATACGGGACGGATTTTGAATATTCTTGAAGAAAAAGGATTTATTAAAAGGGTCGCGGAAACAAAGAATAATCGGCTAGTTAAAAAAGTTTATATAACCGAAAAAGGTAAAAAGATTATAGAAGATAATCAGGTAAAATTAACAACCGCATTTTTGAAAGTTTTCGATGATGTTTCAGAGGAAGAGTTTACAAATTTGCGCAAAACGCTGGGAAAATTAAAAGAAAGCTTAAGCAAGACCACAAATATACAAATATAAAAGGAGATAATAATGTCAGAAGATATTAATTTAGAGGAAAAAAAGCAATCGAAAGTCAAAAAAAGATTTTTAATTCCGATTATTGTGATTATTGTTGCGATAGCAGGATATTTTGCAGTAATAAATGCAGGGAAATATGAATCGACAGAAGATGCCTACATAGAAACTCATACTGTACAGATTGCTCCAAAGGTTTCAGGGCAGGTTGTTGCGATGTATGTGGCGGATAATCAGGAAATTAAAGAGGGTGATTTGGTTGCACAAATTGATGATACAGATTATCAGGCGAGGTTGGCACAGGCTAATGCGGCTTACGAATCGGCGCTTTATAAGCAAAAGGGTGCAAAAGCTACATTTGAAGCAGTTAATTCTCAAATTGCACTCGCCAAGAAAAATTTAGACAGATACAATGAGCTTTACAAATCAGGTGCGGTTTCAAAACTTGAATACGATAATGCAAAGACAGCCTATGATAATTCTCAGGCATCCTTAACCCAAGCGCAGGAAAATTTATTGTCGAAAGGTAATAACAGGGTTGCGGATGCAGATTTAAAGCAGTTAGCCGCGTTAAAAAAACAGGCGGAACTTAACTTGTCGTACACAAAAATTTATGCGCCTCAAGCAGGTTCTGTAACTAATAAATCAATAGAAAAAGGAGCCTACGTTCAAATCGGACAGCCATTGTTCGTAATTGTTCCCGACAATGTTTGGATTATAGCCAATTTCAAAGAAAATCAGTTAAGACATATGAAAATAGGACAAGAAGTAGAAATCAAGGTTGATACTTATCCGGACAAAAATTTTAAGGGCAAAGTCGATAGTATCCAAAGAATTTCAGGTGCTAAATCAAGTCTGTTTCCGCCCGAAAATGCGGTAGGAAGCTTTGTCAAAATTGTTCAAAGAATTCCAGTCAAGATTGTTTTCACAGAAAAAATTGACCCGAATGAATATACAATTGTTCCGGGAATGTCGGTTGAGCCAAAAGTACTGGTAAAACAGTGAGAAGTGAGTGGGAGACTGGTAAACGGTAAACGGCGGCAACAAGCCCGAGGTTGTTAAAGTAGGGTGGGTTCCCTAACCCACCGACAACAAGCCCGAAACGAAGTAAAAAGGGAAAAGTAAAAAGGGAAAAGCAAGCAAAAAGTGCAAAACCTATCAACCTTTCAACCCAAAAAACTACTCACCCAAAGGAAACAATGATTAAAGAACAAGAATGGAAATTACCCGAAAATCCTTGGCCGGCTACGCTGGCAGTTATGTTAGCGACATTTATTTTCGTATTGGATTCAACCATTGCAAACGTTGCGCTTCCACATATGGCGGGAAGCTTTTCATCAAGCAACGAGGAGGCGATGTGGGTTTTAACAAGTTATATGATAGCAAGCGGAATAATTCTGCCTTCTGTTGGTTGGTTTAGCGGTGTTTTTGGGAGAAAAAAGTTTTTTATAGCCTGCGTTTTGGTTTTTACAATAGCCTCTTTTCTTTGCGGATTAGCGGTTACGCTCGATCAGATGATTTTAGCAAGGATTTTACAAGGACTAGGCGGAGGTGCAATTTTACCGATTGCACAATCAATTTTATTGGAAAACTTTCCGTTTGAAAAAAGAAGGATGGCGATGTCGGTTTTTGGGGTCGGGGTTATTATCGCACCTATTATCGGACCTGTTTTAGGCGGTTGGATTACGGATAATTACTCTTGGCATTGGATTTTTTACATAAATGTTCCTCTGGGGTTTTTGGCTGCTTTTCTTGCAAAAATGTTTATTGAAGACCCTCCTTATGCAAGAAAAAAAACAGGGCAAAAAATTGATTTTGTCGGTTTTGGGTTTTTAATATTGTGGCTTGTTTGCCTACAAACGGTACTTGATAAGGGGCAAAACAACGATTGGTTTAATGCTCCTTGGATTTGCTGGACTTTTGCTGTTTCAATGTTCTCTATGTTGGCGTTTGTTTATTCTCAACTTGTTAATGAAAAATCCATAATTGATTTAAAGGTGTTTAGAGACAGGAACTTTTCTTTTGGAACTTGTTTACTCGTTCTGACTATGGCGGTTTTGTATTCCTCAATTGCAATTATGCCTTTATTTTTACAAAACCTTTTAAGATATAGTGCCTTTTTAAGCGGATATAGCATGATGCCAAGAGGAATAGGAAGTGTAATAGCCATAATTATTACGGGGATTTTCGCGAAAAAAATCGACGATAGGCTTTTAATTGCGATAGGTTTATCTCTTTTGGGTGCTTCCAGTATGATTTTTGGCGGTTCTAATTTACAAATATCAATGATTAATATTATTATCCCAAACTTTATTTTCGGCTTGGGCATGGGGTTTTGCATGATTTCTTTAAGTACAATTTCTGTTGTAACTTTAAAAAACTCCCAAATGACCAACGCTACGGGGATACAAGCTTTACTCAAAAATATTGGGGGCGCGATTGGGATGTCGATTGTTGCGACAATGTTAACAAGATTTGCACAAATGCACCAAAATAGCATGGTAGGATACTTAAACCCGCTAAATCCGGTTTTTAAAGCCAAAGTTGGAGCTATGACTGCTGCGTTTTCCCAATATTCGCACGTTTCTTTAGCTTCGCAAAAAGCAAATTTTTTAATGTATGGAGACTTGTTGAAACAATCGAGCCTGTGGGCGTTTATGGATGCGTTTAGGATTTTTGGGCTGATTTGCTTTTTGATAATCCCGCTTTTATTCTTCATGAAGCCAAGCGGAACATCAAGCGGCGATAGTGATATGTCGGCTATGCATTGAAAAAGAGCTATATTTTATATATTATGTAGTTATTGACAATTTGATAAATTTTGGATTACGATATTAAATAATATTTAAAACATTAAGGAGTAAAATAATAATGGAAATTCATAACCTTTCGGCACATTCAAATCTCCCCTTCAAAATGGCATTGAAGCCTATACCTAAAAAGGCGTACAAAATTGCTGGTAATTCATTAAGTAAGGCAGAGCCAGTCTTGAAAGACCTTGCCAAGGCTCAAGGTGTAGATATTGAAGTCATTCCTAAAAAGGGTTTGTTGACAAAGATTCAAGGTATTACTTTTTTTGTTACGGAAAAAGGCAGATCATATGGTGATTGGGTTAATATATCAAAAGATCCCAAGGGTTACTTACCTCAACATGCTAACAGATATATAACCGTTAAAACGTTTTCTCCCAGTAACGTTATTGATGCAGCTAGAAAAGCGATTACTCACTTAAGGGAAGGAAGTGGTGCGCTCTTGTCTAGGGCTACTGCTTCAGTTTTTCCAGCAGATAGTGCATTATTGGTAAAATTAGGGGAAAAACTTTTTAAATCATAAGATGAGACTCAGCCCTTGGCAAGGGTGAACGGTTTTATATTGATGGGCAAATACGCACGAAATTGTTTAAATTCACTATTGCATTTACATGCTCATCCTACAGTCTATTCTGCTTTTGGGGATTGAAAAAACGAAAATTTAATGTGTAAAATACTTTTGCAGTATAATTAATACGAGACCACTGCACAAGTATAGAAAATTTATTTTGACTGCTTTCTCCGAAATCTTTGATTTCGAGAGAAATGTCCCTATTCGGGTTCTTGCTTGTGCATTAGTCTCAATACATTAAAGAAAAGGAGCTTTTTATGAATATTTTTGAAGATATTAAACTCGCTGGAATTGATAAAGACGGCGAAGAAAAGGAATTTGTTCTTGCCGATTTTATGGGAACGGTTGTTCTTTATTTTTACCCGAAAGACAACACCCCCGGATGTACGCAAGAGGCTTGCGATTTTAGGGATAATTTTAACAGATTAACAGGCAAAGCAACCGTTATTGGCGTAAGTCCCGACAACATTAAAAGCCACCAAAAGTTTCAAAAAGACCACGGGCTTAATTTTATTTTGCTTTCAGACCCCGAACATATTTTGTCCGAAAAATTTGGAACATGGCAAGAAAAATCAATGTATGGTAAAAAATATATGGGAATCAACCGTTCGACTTTTATAATCAAAGATGGCTTAATTACGAAAGCTTGGAAAGATGTAAAAGTTAAAGGTCACGTGGATGAAGTCATAGAAAGTTTGTAAAATAGACAATGGAAGTAGTTTTGGATAAAATTTTTAAAGAACAGTTTGAGCAGTTTGAAAAAGGTGCTCAAGGCAATATCGCTATGGCTCAAATTAATCCGACCCCCGCAAATATTGAAAAAAACGCCAAAAAAGTCATGAAATACATAAAGAAAGCGGAAGAATTAAGTGCCGATTTGGTTGTTTTTTCCGAGTTGACCTTGATGGCTTATCCAATAATGGATACGATAGACAGACATCCTGTGATTGTTGAAGAAAATATTAAATGGCTGAAAGAAATAGCCAAACTCACAAATAAAACCCATGCGATTGTGGGTTTTGTCGAACCGAGAAACGGCGAAAAAATTGGGAAAAGATATTATAATTCGGTGGCAGTTTTAGGTGAGGGAAAAATTAAAGCAATCGTAAGGAAAAGCCTACTCCCGACCTATTCAGAATTTAATGATTACAGATACTTTGAACCCTCACCGGTTGTAGGTTGCCAGCCTGCGGAGGATTTGGGTGATTTCGGAGCTGACAAAATTAAAAAAACGGACGGGCTTATTGAAATAAACGGACTTAAATACGCGATTGTAATATGTGAAGACGGCTGGAACGACAAGGATTTTTTCGCTAATCCGATGTATGAACTCGACCCTGTCGCGGAATTGGCAAAACAAAAACCCGATGTGATAATAAATTGTTCCTCCTCACCGACTCGAAGCAAAAAAGAACAGCTAAAGCACAATATGTTTTCTTTTGTTGCCCAAAAATATAACACACCGATTGTTTATGTGAATCAGGTAGGGGCGATTGATGATATATCATTTGACGGCTCAAGCAGGGTCTACGATAAGAACGGCGAGCTAATCTCTCGCGCAAAATCATTCGAAGAACAGTTAACTATCGCAAACCCAATTAAATCAAAAGGCTACATTTACCCGTTAACAAAAGGATTAGAAAAGACATTAACCCAACAAAAAGTTTTCTCTCTTGATTATGAACCTGATTTAGAACGAACTTATAAAACAATAATTCAAGGAATAAGAGATTATTATAAAAAAAACTCACTTAAAAGAGCAGTGTTAGGGCTTTCTGGTGGACTGGATTCTTCCATTTCTGCGGTTTTATTGGCAGATGCTTTGGGTGCAGAAAATGTTTTTGGCATAAGTATGCCATCGAAAATAACCAGCAAAGAAAGCAACGAAGATGCAAAAATTTTAGCCCAAAATCTCGGAATAAAATACGCAGTTGCACCGATTAAAGAAATGGTTACTACAATAAACGAACAGCTTGAGCCTCTTTTTGAAAAAGTTGAAGAAAAATGGAACGGCAACAGATATGAAAATTCTTACGTTCAGGATAATGTCCAAGCGAGGGCTCGCGCGACTTTGCTTTGGGGAATAAGCAACGAATTTTCAGCGACAATTCCTATCGCAACCTCTGACAAGTCAGAACTTTATATGGGATATGCAACAATTAATGGCGATATGTCCGGTGGATTTGCTCCGATTGCTGATGTGCCTAAAACAAAACTTTTTGCACTTGCAAGATGGCTTAATAAAAATCGGAGACAAAAAAATGTAATCCCTGAAGCCGTAATCTTAAAACCGCCAGGGGCTGAACTTGCGATTAACCCAAAAACAGGCGAGCCATTAAAAGCGGAAGACGCACTTATGCCTTACGAATTTTTGGACGAGGTTATTTGGCGAATTGAAAATAAGCACGAGAGTTATCACGACATGATTGATGATAAATTTTTATATGAAACAAAAAATAATGTAACGCCTGAACAAAAAAAAGAATGGCTTGATAAATTTTATAAACGCATGTCGGGGGCATTGTACAAATGGTCAATTTTACCTCCGTCAGTGATTGTCGAAGGGCGTTCAATCAACAAAAACGATTACAAACAACCGATAACCTCAGGGAAAATAGACTATAAAGGTCAAGAGGTAAGTAAGATTGCTGAAAAATTAAGAGAAATTTAAAGGACGGCTTGCTTTTCTAAGAACAGAGCAAAAGTGAAAAGTTTTGTGGGTTGCTATCCTGAAAGCATACAAACTGCAAACCTCCAAAAGTTGACAACAGTAATCAAAGCTAGTAATATTGAATAAGTAAATGGAGAGGTGTCCGAGTGGCTTAAGGTGCAATCTTGGAAAGATTGTGTGGGGGCAACTCCACCGGGGGTTCGAATCCCCCCCCC
Source organism: uncultured bacterium (assembly GCA_903868125.1). Classification (GTDB taxonomy): domain Bacteria; phylum Cyanobacteriota; class Vampirovibrionia; order Gastranaerophilales; family Gastranaerophilaceae; genus CAIPUE01. The sequence goes on from CAIPUE010000001.1 coordinate 11,652, forward strand.
TCCTGTTTTAAGTTCACCATTCAGAGAATGGTGAACTTTTTAAATGCAAAAGTCCCGCTAACTGTATTTTATCATGTAAATTGATTTGGACAGATGATTTAATCTCAAACGGACGTTCAAGCTATAATTGAGTTTGAGGCTTGTTTTTTTGCTGTTTTTAGTCGGAAGTTAGTTTGATTTGCTTTCATTCTTTTGCATGTTTTTGCATGATTCTTGCATGGTTTGATTTGGTTTCATGTTGGTTGAATTCGGCTTCGGGCTTGGGCAAATGGAGGTTTCAAGCCAATGTAAGAATCATGCAACTGGACGGATTTCAAACGGACGTAAATTGTTACAATTGCTCAAAAAAACATAAAAAACGCGGAACAAATTGACAACTTTTTTCTCTACGCCTATTTCCCCTAAAATCCCTATATCTACTGCTACTCGAACTACTATTTTTCTCATTGATTCAGAACGGACACAAAAGTCGGAAGTGGAGTTCCAATTTCCAACCTCAAGAGTTATCGTGTTGGTATGGATGAATATATAGATATAAGCAAAGCTTTTGGCTCCTCACTCGTTGAAAAAGCTGGTGCAAGCACCGCTCTTAACTCATTCGTCCCCATAAAAAAAGTGGCGGAAGTCAAACATATAAGCACTAGGGCGGTTCGATTGGCAATCCAAAATGATAAATATATCGCTCGTGAGGTTAAAACTCGAGGAGGAACAACCTATGAAATTCTTATTTCCTCTCTCGAACCTGATATTCAAGGCTTCTTCAAACCACAGTCGGAAGTATTTTATTACCCTGCACTTCCCTCTTCAACATTTATCCCCGATACGGCAAAGACGGTTGCTCTTGCGAGAATTGATTTAATAAAACAATGGCTTAAGTTTAGAGTCCAACATTCACCTAGGTATCGAGGTGATAAATTATTTATTGAAATGTACAACAGCGGGGAATTCCTAAAAAGACTATTTAAAATTATAGGCACAACTTCTCGAGGTTCACTTCAAAGATGGAAACAAGTTTATGACGAAATCGGAACCTGGGAAGCCCTTACTCCGCAATATAGATATTCAAGAATGAATAATTACAAGACAATATTAACCGATGAAATGTTAAAAATATTTTTAAAAATACTTTTGCACCCAAATCAGTTTAATATAGGAAAATCAATTAATTTAACAATTCAAATATTAAAGACAAATGGGGTTGAGGATATTCCATCAATTCCAACCTTCAGAAGATATGCAGAGAATTTTAAAAAATATAATTATGATAAGTGGGTTCTGATGCGAGAAGGCGAAAAAGCACTTAAGGATAAAGTGGAACCATATATTGAAAGGGATATTTCAAAACTTGAAGTGGGCGATGTATTAATCGCAGATGGGCACAGATTAAATTTCCAAGTAATTAATCCTTTCACAGGCAAGCCGACTAGAGCAACTCTAGTCGGCTTTTTAGATTGGAAATCGGGAGCATTGGTCGGTTATGAAATTATGCTTGAGGAAAATACTCAATGTATCGCATCTGCACTTCGGATGGCAATTTTGAACTTAGGCTTAGTTCCGAAAATTGTTTATCAAGATAACGGCAGAGCCTTTAGGGCAAAATATTTTCAAGGTGTTGATTTTAATGAGGCAGGATTTAACGGAGTATATGAAAACCTCGGCATAAAATCAGTTTTTGCAAAACCCTACAATGCTCGGGCGAAAGTCATTGAGCGTTTCTTCTTGGAATTTCAAGAAGAATTCGAAAAACTTCTGCCAAGTTACACAGGAACTTCAATACAAATGAAACCTGCAAGATTAAAGCGAAATGAAAAACTGCACACCAAAATGCACAATGATTTTATCCCTACAATAGAACAAGCAATAGGGTTCATTGATTATTGGCTTGGGTATAAACATTCAAAAGGTTGTCCTAACGATAAAAGCAAATCCATACAGGAAGTCTTAGATAGTACTCAAAAGCAAAACATCGATATAAATAAACTTGATGACTTAATGCTAAAAACAGATTTAAAAACAATTCAAAGAAACGGCATCAGGTTCTTACAGACGAATTACAATCACGATAAATTATACGGATTAAAGGAACGGGTGGTTATTAGATACAGTTTATTTGACTTAACTAAAGTAAAAGTTTATTCCGATAAAGGCGAATTTATCTGTGATGCAAAACGGGTTGAAAAGACGCATCCGATGGCATATCACATGGGAACGATTAAGGATATGGAAGACTTTAAGCAAAAAATCCAAAAACAGCAAAAAATAAGGAATAAAACATTGAAAGCGGTTAGGAAATATTTACCTGCCGAGGATATTAAATTCCTAAAAATGCAGATGGCAGAAGAATTAATTGAGGTGAATTCGAAGGTTATTGAACTAAAACCGAAGAAGCAAACGCAGAGAGAGGAGCAGATAATCAAACAATTTTTCAATTCGGATTATGAAAAATATGAATGGCTGATTCAACATGGCTGCACCGACAGTGAGAATAGACATTGGCTTACAAACTATATAAGAAGTGACGAGTACAATAATTTATATGGAGATTAAACATGAATAAAACATTTATTAAAACAAAAAACGTCAAAAATTTTGTAGCACTTATGGAGAATTTGAAAAAATGCCCAAGTAATATTCCCAAAATGGCACTTGTGTATGGAGGACACGGGCTTGGGAAATCGCAAACTATTTTGTGGTGGGTGACGCATAATGATGCGGTGTATATTAGGGCAACTCAAGGAATGACGAGCCGATGGCTTTTGTCTGAAATAGCAGAAGAACTTGGAGAAGTACCGTTTTGGCATACACAGGAAACGTTTAATTTGGTAGAGCAAAAATTAAAATCTAATCAAAACATTATTATTGTTGATGAAGTGGATTATTTAATTTCTAACAAGGACACCATTGAAACACTAAGAGATTTGCACGATAAGACTGGAACGCCCATTGTACTTGTCGGAATGGGAATGGTTGATAAAAAAATTGCACGGTATAAACACCTTGAAGATAGAATATATGATAAATTAAAATTTGAACATTTTAATCAACAGGATATTTCTGAAATTATTTCTCAACTATCCGATATTAAATTTACTGAAGATGCCATCGAATATTTATCAGTTCAATCAAACCAATTTAGACAAATAATTAAGCTAATTAGCAGAATTGAAAAAATAGCCAAAACAAACAATATCAAAGAGCTTGATGAATATACGTTAAAGGAGATATTAAATGAACGTAAGAGTACAAAAACTGTGCAAAAGGTTAAACAAATTTACGCTTGATGAAATTTCACTTATAGCAGAATTGGACAAATCCGAAACGGAGAAAATCCTCAGTGAATTAATAAAAATAAATTTTCTTAAAAAGAAGGATGATCTATATATTTATATAGGTGAAGTGAAAAATATAAGGCAAAAAAGTCAATTGCCATTGATGTTTCAATTTCATTCACCAGAAACTATTGATATGATTCTTAAATGTTTTTGTGCTGAAATCCCATCCCCTAAATCAAAGTTGATTTTAAAACCTTCAGAAGATTGTATCTGTAACTTCAACCTATTTTTTAGAAAAACGATATATGAGAAACAAAAGCAAGAATTACTCCAATATTTTGAGAATGAACCAAAACGACCTCGGATAAGGACTTTTTTCAATCAAACATTTTATTTCTATTATTATCATGATTTTTTGTATGTCTCTGATAAATTATTGACGGATAAAAATGCACAAAATTTTTCAAAAAGCGAAATCAAGCAATTTAAGATTATGTATACTTTCTCCTATTCTTAATTCCATATACCACTAAAATAAAAATCCAGCTAAAATTTTTAATAACCTATTACCTTCATAACACTCTACTCTCTTTTGTCTTAAATAACAACTCTCGACAATAAAGAGAAAATGATTTACACTGTAAATATGCTAAAAAACTGTAAGATAAGTGAATATAAGATTAAAAAAATACTGAAATGCTTCGTGGAAGATTCTACCGCCACAGAAGCATCAAAATCGGTAAAGTTAAGCAGAAACACAATAAACAGGTTTTTTAATATCTTCAGAGAAGCTGTTTTGCAATTGGTTGTTACTGAGCTTAAAATTAAACCGGGAGCCGGGGAATACATAGGCTATATTCAGGGTGAATATGGTTACAAGTGTAACCTTAAAGTTTATAAAATAAATGAAAAAATCTTTGTATTTACAAGACTTTTGGGAAAGCCTGATAATACAAGATATGCAATGCATGATGAAGATTTTAACAAATATCTAGGCTTCATTCATCAAAGATTCCATAAATTTCGGGGGTTTTCAGGGGATGGCTATTCCTATCAACTTTTTGAAAGCCTTGTCAAATACAACTATTCAGAACAAGAACTTTTTAAACTTATTTGGGAACAAATACCAAAAACATCTAGAGACCCAGCTGGTCATAAAGCCCCCCCCCCCCCCCATTGATAGCCCTTATCTAGGCCTAAATTGTTATAAGCTATGCCAGTTGAACTATTCCTAATTTTGAATTATTTTGCTATTATATATCTAATTTTAAACAGAAAGGTTTTTAAATGAACATTATTTGGAGTGATAAACTAAAAACAGGGATTACTAAAATAGATGAGCAACATCAATTTATAGTCGAAGCCCTTTCTGGAGTCCAAGTATCCAAGCTAAAAGGAGCTAAACTTTTTAACCTATTAATCAACTTGCAGGCTTATTTGTCAACCCACTTTGACCTCGAAGAAAGCTATATGAAAGATACAAACTATCCTGAATATGCGATTCATAAGGCGAACCATGATAAAGTTTTGCAGGATACTAAAAATATTTTAACTCAAAATAATGGTAACCACAGCCCAAGTGAAGTTGCTCTTCAATTCGTTAAATATATGCAAAGATGGTTCTTTGAGCATTATCAAAATACAGACATAAAAATGGCTGAGTATTTAAAACAAAATATTGATAAAATTAATAAGTCTTAAAAATTCAATCTCCCATATAAGCTTGCGGTAGAACAACCTCAAATATTGACCCTAAATTGCTTGTGGAACCTACCTGCATATAGCCATTGTGCAGTTCGACAAGTTTTTTTGCTATCGACATGCCCAATCGGCCTCCTATTTGGCTGATTCGATGAGAAGCAGGTTCTTGCTGAATACCTTCAATCAGGCTATCAACCCCTTCTCTAGTCGCAGCATCATCTATGGCGATAACCAATTTATCATCCCTCAATTCAGACTTAATTAATATATTACACTTACCCTTGGTGAGCTTTATGGCGTTACTTAAAAGAATATGTAAAATTTTGGTGAGCATAGCTTTATCAGCATTTATATTAATTTTTTCAAGATTCATGTTCACAGTTATATCTTGATTACCATTTGTGGATTTTATGGCATTTATCACATCAGTAATTAATTGCCCTGAATCTATATGCTCATAATGCAAAAGAAATGCAGATGATTCTATCTCTGATATGGTAATAACGTCATCCGTTAGCTCCAGAAGCTCTCTACCGTGTTCGTTTATATGCTTTAAGTATTCAAGCTGTTGATTATACTCAATATCGGGGTTGTATAATGTTTTGGATAAATTTACTATATCCATCAATGGGGATTTAAATTCGTTAGATATATTTGCTATAAATTCTGACTTTAAGCGGGTGGATTCTTCTGCCTTCAAGTATAAATCAGCATGGTACAATGCTATTCCGGCTTGAGTACATATATTTCTGATTCTATTAATGTCTTCATTTGATAACTGGCAAATTTCTTTTGTGAACTCGATACAGAAATAGCCCATGATTTGTCCTTGATAAAGAACGGGTAAATTGTAGCTTGATTTTACATTCGCATTCTCAAACCTGGTAATAAGGATATCAGTTTTCGGCTTGTCGCTAATATATTCATCCCAAGACAGTATTTTTAATTCCCTCTTTTCCAGAAGCGGTTGAATAAAGCCCCTAATGGATTCATCTGAAAAATCGAAATCCACAAAACTTTTTTCTTCAACACTCGACAAATACTCGGAATTTTTGTCGATAGGAAGATACATATTAGTTTTGGGGTCATAATCAGAATAGAAAACTCTATTAGCGTTGAATAACAATCCAATATTTTTTACAAATAAATGTTTAATTATATTCTTATCTAAGGTGCTTCTTAATATTTCTATTATATTCCTGCTGATTTTCTCTCTTTCTGCCTGCATTTTTGTTATCTCATATAATTTGGCTTGATGAATCGCTATGGCAACTTGATTAACGATAAGGCTCAATGTATTGATTTCATCCTCTGTTATGTAATGGTCTTCTTCTGCATAATGAATCAAAAGAGCCCCGAGCAGAATGTCGTTGTAATATGGAAAGGCAAAGGCAGACTTTATTTTATAAGGAGTAGCAAACGCCGATTTTATATTGTATTTTTCAATCTCCTGCTTTTCGACATCAAAACTGAGACCGTCATCATCGGAATAAATTTCTTTATTATTGATAATAATTTGTTTACCTTTTTTAAGAATTTCGGCAAAAGCAGGAGCATCCTTATTTATGTCAACGCCCTTGTAGGCGATTATATTCTCTGATGATAAATATTCATCTTTTACGACTAAAAAACCGTTACTTTCTTTGTCATAATCTACTATAAAGCATCTATCCGCTTTCAGCATCTTCCCGACAACATCTACAATGGTTTTTCTTGTTTTATCTATATCAAGAGTTGCCCTTATCATTTCGGTTATTTCTCTTATCTTGGCTTCAGTTTCTGCTTGTTGTTTGGTTTTGTTATATAATTTTGCTTGATGAATAATAATGGCGGATTGAGAGGCTATAGCTTGAACCAAATCTATATCCTCTTGTCTAAAACTCCTGTAGTTATTCACATAATGAAAAACGAGTGCTCCATACATAATTTCCCCATGGTATACGGGTATTCTCAAAAAAGATTTCACCGATTCATCAATTAACATTTTTTTTGTATTTTTAGGTAAATTTTCATTTTCAACATTCTCCACCGTCAGAATACTTTTTTGCTTAGCACTTTCGACCAACACTGTCATTTCAGGAATGTTAGGATCTTTTATAGTAATTGGCTTTATGTTGCTTGAAGAAGTATATTCAGCGTAATATTTTATTTGCAGTGCGGAATTAGCCATAGGTTCAAATTCACAAAAAAAGCATCTATCTGACTCCAACAATTTCCCGGCCTTGGTAACTATTGACTTCCAAACCTCGTTTATATCAAAAGTGCTTACCGAAGCTAGCATAATTTCTCTTAAAGTTTTTTCAATTTCTGCTATTTTCTTTTTCTCTTCGTATAATTCAGCCTGATGAATTGCTATTCCAGCTTGAGACGCTACAATTTTCACAAAGTTTATATCATCTTCCGTGATTGTTTTATGTTCCTTAACAAAATTCATTCCCAGAATTCCAATTAAGTTTCCCAGATACCTGATGGGGATTATAATATTTGATTTAATCTTATATTTATCCAAAAAAAGCTCACCCTTCGTTCCATAAAGATTGTAGTCTTTTTTTGAATTCTCAACGTCTGAATAAAACAATTCAGACATTTCTCCACTTCTAAATAAATCCCCCCATCCATATTCTTCAGCTATATTTATCCCCACCGGACTTTCTATCTCATCTGATGATAAATGCACTGAAGATTCGTCTACTGTCATAAATTTCCCTGTATTGGAATCCACTAAATATAAGATGTCAAAATCTGACCCAATCGCAACTCCTAACTGGGTTATAATTCTTTTTTTTATTTCATTAAAATCAAGTGTGCTACTTATTGCCGAGATAATTTCTCTTAATAAAGCTTCTCTTTCATTTTTTTTAATTAATTCAAGGTTTTTTAGACTAACCTTTGAAATAGTGTTTGCAACCAAGTATAAGAAATTAGCAGCTGTTTCAACAGTTTCCTTCGAAACCACTTTGATTTTTTTCAATGCTTCTATATAAGCATTTTCATCAACTCCATTTTGTCGTGCAACTTCTCTGTAATGCTCTTCATTTGGATGCTCTAAAAAAACTTGCCCCCCGATAATCGAGCCTAAATGCTGCTCTTCAACAAAAATAGGAACAGCAAACTCGGTTAAACCATTTGGACACGTATAAATGACAGGTTCATTCTTCTCCGCAGCAATCTTGCCCCACTTAAGATGAAAATCATTACAATTTTTGAGAGTATCTTCATTGCCTTTTTCTCCCCTTACAAATACTGAACAAAAATGTGTAAAATTGCTTTGATTTGTTATTGGAGTATTTACACCATAAGTCAGACTTGCAAGCCCTATGGTTTTTGAAAAAAAATCTTGAAATCCTTGCAAAAGTTCTATATCTATTAAATCAGATAATTTTAAATTGTTTTCGTTTTTACTCATTTAATTGTCCCTATCATTGCGTTAAAATCGGATTTTGGATTTGTGTAGCGTTTTAATTTTATCATTTCCCTTATGGAATCTGTCAAAGACGGATTTATAACATTAGGCGAACAATTTGTGAAATATATTTCATTAATACCCATGTATTTCATATTAAACACGGTTGGAAAAGTGTGAGGTTCACATCGGGTATAAAGGACTATCGATTTCATTTTTTCAAAAGATTTTCTGGTTATAAAAATATTCAAAGCTAGGTATACAAAAGGGGTAGCATAATCAACATTTGCAAACAAAACATTTCCTCGGTTATTTGTATGAGTAAAAGAAAGGGCGAAGCAATCATCTCCTAATAAATCTAAAAACTCCTCCATATATTTCAATTGAGTATCGGTTTTATTTGGTACTCCGACTATAAAAACGTGTTTTATCTCATTTGTGTCTATTTTATCAGCAACTTCATTAATTTTTTGTATAAAACTTTTCTCGTCAATTCCAAGCTTAATACTTTTTTGCTCTTCAGC
>CAIPUE010000002.1 GCA_903868125.1 uncultured bacterium
ACGTTTATCAGTATCAACTGAAACATTATTTTGTCGTCTGTCTACACTTTTTAATTCCACAACAATTCCTTTAATCACCAACACATATTAATATAAAGTATTTTCGTGAGGAAAAATTGCCTAAGAGGACACGGAATAATTAGAAATTTTTCCGCAGCCTCTAAATTAGTAAAGAAAATAGGCGGGGTTTTGGAAATTTCCAAAACCCCGCCTATTTGTTAGATTGTGTAATGCCTTATTCGTACAAAGGACTTAATTTCGCTTCTTGTTGAGGGATTTTTCCTTCTTCAATCGGCAAATATACTCTGTAATCGATTACTTCAAAACAGTTATCTATTGCTTCTACAGATTTTAAATACTCCTCGTCAATAGATTTGCTTTCAATCATATCAGCGATTTTTTCAAACCTTTCAACATGTTCTCTGAACCTGTCCGTAGCATAGTCTTTCGCCTGCCAAGTTGTAATCAAAAACGGCCAATCCGAGCTTTGGAGCAACAGATTTTCTCTTGCCAACTGGTTAAGTGCTCTGGAAAGTAACTTATCAGAAGGAATTTGCTCATATTTTGAAACAACTTCAGTTATTCTTTTTTCACAAGAGTGAATAATAGGCCACATCCATTCTGTCAAATTATTTTGCCATACGTAGAAGTGTCCGCCTTGTCCCCAAGAGCTTTCAGGGATTTGGATAGCCTCTGTCGGCGGGTGTGCGTGTAAATATTCACAAGCAGTAAGTCTTTCGACCTCAGGCAGGTAGTTGTTTAACTTCTTGATGACCTGTTTAATGAATTCCACACCTTCAAACCACCAGTGTCCGAACAATTCGGTATCAAAAGAAACCATGATAAGCCCTTCTTTGCCGGTTGCTGTTTTATAATCGTTCAACTGATGATAAAGCATTGTTGTGTAATGATCTGAATTTTCATTAATTTTATTTAAAGCCAAAACGGGATCATAAAGCATTTTATCACCTAAATCAGTCGTTGAAGAAGTTATTCTCCAGTAGTGTGCGCCTGATTTATCATCTTTTTTATGGAATTCTCTGAAACAACCGTCTCCAGGGTATCCCTCAGCAGCTGACCAAACCTGATATCCTGCCTTATCATTTCTGCCCATAACCGCAACTTGCGCGTCAGGTAACCAGTAAGCCGAATATGTATCATAGCCTGTAATTTCTCTTTCAGGTAAAGGAATATATTCAATATTTCCATAAACCCCGATTACACGGCGATTTCCGATTGAATTTCCGCCTTCAATAACATGAGATTCCGTGAAGAAATATTCAATGTCGTTGTTTTGAAGTGTAACTTCAAGTGCAGGACGCCATTTTTTCTCGCCATCTGTACCGATATATTCATATCCTTGTCTGTAAGCACATTCAGGAAGCCAAGCTCCGCATGCTTTTTGTCCGAAAAGTTTTTTTGTTGTATCTTGACCGACTTTAAATTGAGCATTTAAGTTGTTATCAGTTGCCAACAACGGTGAAAATCCGTGTGTAGCGCCTGATGTCGTAATTTCAATACATCCAAGATCTTGATATTTTTTGAAATTTCCGATTAAATCTTTTCCGTATTTGTTGATAAAAGTATCTTTAACATGGTTAAACCAATCGAAATAATATTTTGCGAGGTATTTCAAATGTTGGGAATGCGTAACGCTCGGGTCGGGATATCTTTTCAAATCCTTTGCTATTGCTTCTATTCTGTCATCCAAAAATTGAATAAATCCATCTTTTAAATGGTCATCTGTCAACTGTTCTGCCAAAATCGGTGTGATACCGATTGTTAATTTTGCTTTAATTCCTTCTTCATAAAGTTCAGCTATTGCGTTCAATAGCGGAATATATGTTTCAGCCATACATTCATAAAGGTTTTCTTCCCCGAAAGGCCACATGCCGGCTTTTCTGTAATAAGGGAGGTGGCTGTGTAACATGAATACGAATTGTCCTACTGACATTTTTGCCTCCATTCTTTTTTAAACGGTTTGTACTTTATTATCTTACAATACTATATAATATTTATATAGCACAATCGGTTATAAAATATAATCCTTTAGAACTAATTCTTTCGAATAATGTTACAAAATTTAAAGAAATTGACACGAGAAATGTCATGCTTTTATTCCTCTCTCATTTTGATGCTTTCGCCAAGAAGTGAAAATCCGCCGTTTGAAACGACAACCTCGCCTTTTTTCAAGCCTGATTTGACTTCGGAGTATTTATCGTTATGTTGTCCTATTACAACTTTGCGCTCCTCATAGGTATGTGGTTTTACTTCTACATAAGCAAAATTGTAATCGCCGTACTTTTGCAACGCTCCGTTTGGTACCGCCAAGGCCTCTACTTCACCGATATCTACAACCATTTCTGCGTACATATTGGGCTTCAAAGTAAAATCCTTGTTTGGAATATCTGCGATAACCTCCAAAGTTTTTCTTTCCGTATCAAGCATGGATGCTACGTAAGAAAGCTTACCTTTCACAGTTTCGGAATGTGATTTGATAGAAGTTTCCGCATGCGTGTCTTCAAAAACACCGATAACGTTTTGACCAATCTTAAGTAACGGAGCATCTTTTTCAAAAGCATACCCGACAAGCCAAATTGTGGACAAATCTGCGATATTAAAAAGTTCTCTGTTTTGATTGATAATCTCACCCGGATTAACGAGCCTGTTAAGAACAACACCGTTTTTGTTTGAGTAAAGAGTTATGTAAGGATAAATTCTTTTTGTACTTATTGCTCTGTTGATAGTACTTCCGCTTCCGCCATAAAGAGCTACCCTTTGAGCATAAACTTGTACCAAAGTATTTCTCTGAACTCTTAGGGAATCCAAATTAGCTTTGTCCTTGAGCATTTGTGCGTAAGCTATTTGATATTCTGACTTAGAGGAAATTCCCTCATGAAAAAGCATAGTTTCTCGGTGATAACTTTGAACCGAAAGATTGTACTGTGCCGTCATTTGTTTTACATTCGAATCGGCATAAATATACTTATCCAAAAAATCTAATTGGATTTGTCCAATCGCATCGGATTTTATCTGAATTAATGTCTGTCCTTTTTTAACAATGTCCCCCGGCTCAACAAAAACCTCAATAACTTTCCCGTCAATGGGGGCGTAAGTTCTATCCAGAAGCTTTTGCATAGCCTTAAATTGCGCAGGAATAGTTATTCTTAATTGAAGCAGTTGTTCTTTAAGCGTTTCAGTTTCGATTTTGGCATTTTTTTCTTGTTCTGCATCCAGTGTGATTCGTTTAACTTCCGGCAAATCTTTTTTATCATGCTTAAAACCACATCCTGAAATATTTATGGCTATGAATAAAATAAGTAAAATATTTACCAATTTAATTACTGATTTTTGCATTTATTGCTCCTTTTTGTTAGGTTTTTATCACATATAATTATTTTAAATAAAAGCGGAATTAAAAATATTCTAAACGCTGTTCCAAAAGCAATCCCGCCGATGATTGTTATCGCAAAAGGTTTTTGGCTTTGCGCACCTATATCATTTGACATCGCCGCAGGCAACAGCCCTAAAATAACAATGCTTGCAGTTATCAACACAGGGCGAAGTTTTTGTACCGAACCTTTTATTAATGCCTCTGTTTTGTCAGGATACATTTTTCTGTGCTTTATTAATGAAGACAAAATTATCGCTCCGTTTTGGATGGAAACCCCGATTGCTGCAATAAATCCGACTCCTGCAGAAATTGAAAAATAAGTATGCGTCAAGAATAAGGCAAATACACACCCCGTAACGGTAACAATGATTGAAGACATTGCAATCAAAACATAATAAATATTTTTATATTCTATGTACAAAATTCCTGCGACAATTAAAATTGTTATTGGTAAAATTATTGCAAGCCTTCTATTCGCCTCTTTTTGGTTTTCTGATTGCCCGCTCCATTTAAGTCTATAATTATCGGGAAGTTGCATTTTTTTGTTCAATATTTTTTGTGCTTCCTTTACAGTTGAACCCAAGTCTCTTCCTCTTATATTAAATCTGATTACGGCAACTCTTGAATTTTCGCTTCTGCTGATAACCATAGCTCCGCTGGTTGTAACGACTTCCGTAACATTTGCAAGCGGAACAGATATTCCGTCGGTAGTTTTTACGATAATATTTTCGATTTTTCTGTATGTATTTCTATCAGACGGTTCTAGGCGCAAAAATACATTGAATCTCTTTTCACCCTCAATAACTTGAGTTGCGTTCTTTCCTCCGATAGCTATTTCAATAACCTTTTGCACATCATCACTTCTAAGCCCGTAACGACCTGCTTTTTCTCTGTTAATCCTTATTTGATACTGTGGTTGTCCTATAATCTGATCGCAAGTCAAATCAACTATACCCTTGACTCCCTTTAAAAGTGACATACTTTTATCCAAGAATTTTTGAAGTTCGTACAAATCTGTTCCATAAATCTTCAAAACCACCTGCCCTTTTGAACCCGAAACGGCCTCCTCAACATTATCCTGAATATATTGGGTAAAATAAGTCGTAATCCCCGGAATTTCAGCCAATTGTTTAGACATATCTTCAATCAATTTTTCTTTGTTTTTATGCCACTTCCAACGCCAATGTTCTGCAAGCTTCAAATCAACCGAATTTTCAATATTACTTAACAAATTCGGTTCTGTTCCGTCATCAGAGGAACCTATTTGAGAAACTATGCTTTTTACCTCAGGATATTTAAGAATAGTTTCCCTTATCTGCTTTGCAATTTCAACCGAATGTGCGATTGTCGTACTCCTTGGCAAAATCGTTGCACGAATCCAAATATTTCCTTCGTCAAGATTTGGTAAAAATTCAGAACCCATTGTTGAGAAAAGAACTACGCTTAAAGCAAATAAACCAATGACGGCACCGAGCAACCTTTTTGGGTGGTTAAAAACTTTAACCAAAGTCTTTTCGTACCATAACGTTATTTTTTTGAAAAATTTGTTTTCTTTTTCCACGACCTTACCGTTTGGCATAAACAAGGACGAAAGACCCGTCAGCAAAAACAGTGACGACAAAACAGCACCCATAAGAGCAAAGCCCATAGTAAAAGCCAAAGGATGAAATAATTTCCCTGCGACACCATTGAACGCAAATATCGGCAAGAAACAACAGAAAATAATAAAAGTGGAAAAAGCTATAACTCCGCCGACTTCTCTTGTTGCCTTATAAATTAAGGCATCTTTTTTCTGTATCGTTAAATCACCTTTGTATTCCGAAAGGCATCTGAAAATGTTTTCCATCAATATAATAGAACAATCTACCAAAATCCCGAAATCCACAGCCCCCATGCTCAGTAAATTTGCGGGGATAGAAAATATATTAAACATAAAAAAAGCAAAACATAAAGCAAGCGGAATAACCAACGAAGCTATTAAAGTTACCCTTAAATCCAAAGTAAACGCAAAGAGAACAATAACAACAAAAACAATACCCAAAACAACGTTATGCCCGATGGTATTCATTGTGTTTTTGATTAAGACTTCTCTGTCGTAAAACGGAACAATATGAACGCCTTTTGGTAACGCAGCCTGAATCGCAGGCAAATGGGCTTTAATATTTTTCATTGTATCGCTCGGATTCTCGCCTTTTCTCATAAGGACAGTGCCTTCCGGGATATCATCCTCATGATTTTTTCCGAATTGTCCCAATCTTATCGGAGGACCAATATCTATAATGGCAACATCTTTAACCCTGATTGGAATTCCATTTCGAGATTCTATAACTGTCTCTCCGATGCTGTTCGCATCTGTATACAACCCCAAACCTCTTATAATAAATGCCTGATTATTAATCCCGACATAATTCCCGCCGCCTGTCGAATTAGAAGCACTTATCGCATCGAAAATTTCGCCCACATCCAAATTGTAAAACCGTATTTTTTCTTGATTCAATGTAATTCTATAAGTCTTAACAGGGCCGCCAAAACTACAAACCCCTATAACACCAGGGATTTGTTTAAATAATTTTTCCAACTGCCAATTTTGGATTGTTTTTAATGTCATCGGACTATAATAATCAGATTGTAAAGTATAACGATAGATTTCACCTATAGCAGAAGAATCGGGTCCAAGTTCAGGTTTCACTCCGGCAGGCAAATCCGTACCGTAAATACGTTCCAAAACCTGTTGTCTTATCAAGGGTGAATTTATGGTAGGAATATCATCAAACACGACTTTTATCATTGAAAGTCCGAATATTGAGGTCGAATAAAGTTTTCTCTCATGCGGAATTCCGTTTAATTCTTTTTCCAAAGGAATTGTTGCAAGACGCTCAACATCTTCTGCACTTTTGCCGGGCATTTTGGTAATTACCTGTACAGTAGGGTTTGTGAAGTCGGGATAAGCTTCTGTATCAAGGTGCTGAAGACAATAACCCCCCACAGCCAAAAGCGTTATAGTCAAGCTGACCGAAAGGTATTTTTTGGTTATAAATTGCTTTGTTACTTTTTTAAAAAACTTATCCATTTAATTTAAGTTCCTCATCGTTAACTTCTCTCAAAACATTTACCCAATAATTGTAATACTCTGCAAGTGCAGTTGTATAGTTCATTATGATTAATTTATACGATTGCTGAACAAAAATAAAATCCGTCATGCTGGATTTTCCCACTTCATAGCTTCTTTTAGCCATGTTTAAAAATTGTCTGGATTCAGCCAAAAGGACATCCGTGTAATAATTCAAATTATTCTGCGCGGTTACAAATTCATCATAAGCCGAATGTAAATTCATAAACGCCTGCTTTTTTAAGCTATCATAAGCCAGTTGTTTTTGTTCCACTTGAAGTTTCGCATTTTTAATTTCAGGAGAATACTGATAAAGTAATGGAATATTTGTAATATTGCCCATAACATAAGCCCCTTGAGCCAAAGTATTACTTGTCGCAAGTTGCGGCGGTACAAACATATATCCTGCGCCGAGTTCAATGTCAGGTATTCTCTGCCTTATCGTAACTACAAGATTTTTTTGGGCAACGTCAATATCTTTTTGGGCATTTTTCAAATCAAGCCTCTTTTGAAGAGCAATATCAAAAAGCTCCTCGAAAGTCGGCATTTTTTCGGTTGATTTGGGCGTAAGCAATGCTATAAATTTATTTTGTTCAGGCAAATAATCTTCCTGTGAATCGTAATTTTTAGAATTCAAAAGTCTGTTAAAATTATATCTTGCAACATAAACCTGTGTATTTGCCGAATTAACATTTATCAAAAGTTGATTCAAGGTCATTTTTGCATGGATTACGTCCATCTCCGGTACTGCCCCGAGTTCATATTTTCTTTGAGAAATCATTGCCAGTTCCTGTAACAATTTTCGGTGCTCATTCAAAATTTTCAACATTGATTTTGCCGTGACCAAATCAACATAAGCTTGCCTTACATCCAGTCTCAAAGTTAATTCCGCAAGTGCGACATTACCTTTGGTTAATTCCAAGTTTGATTTTGCCAAATTCTTTCTGGGGCCTCTTTTTGCAATATCAATGGGGAAAATAAGCCCTGCATTGTTCGGGTTATCGGTGGCAGCTTTTCCAAGGTTAAAGAATGAGATAAAAGAAGGGTTTCTTAGCCTGTTTGCAGATTTTATACTGTTTTTTGCAATATCAATATTTAAACGATTTCCCTTAATATCAAGATTATGGCTCAGCGCATAATCAATAGCTTCAGGCATGGAAATTTTTTCATAAGTAGGAATTTCCGCAGAAGTTTGTGCCACCAAAGGTTTTGTCGGCTCAACCGCTTTTTGAATCGGCATTATTGTAAACTCTTTCTGTCCTTCGTTCAAAGGTGTTGGAGTTTCATCTGCACTTGAAAAATTAGTTGATAAAGTGAAAAATATTATGAATAAATATAAATATTTCTTCATTAACGTTTAAATGTCTCCCTACTCTGCTTATTTATTTTCAATATTAGCACTAACAAAAAAGAATGTGAAGAATGAGAGGTGCAAGGTCAGGGCAAATTTATTAAAATCATTTTATCCTTAATCGTGAGACAATTCTTGATGTGTTATTATTTTAATGTACAAAGATAAATATCGGGAGGAAGTATTTTGTCAACCAAGCTTTATTTTTTTGAATGTGGAACGCTTAAAAGCCAAAAACATTTGTTTACTCTTAACAAAGATGTAGGAAAACCTTTTGAAGTCCCTGTCCCGTTTTTTTTAATTCAACATAACGGTAAAAATATACTTTTTGATACGGGAAACGCTTTGGAAGTTTCGCAAGATGCCCAAAAACATTGGGGGGATGTTATCAGTGTTTATTATCCTGTGATGGATGAAAAACAGTATGTTGTAAACCAGCTTCAAGAATTAGGTATTAAACCTGAAGAAATTGATTATGTGATACTTTCGCATTTACACCTTGACCATGCGGGCGGCGTCGGATGTTTTCCCAACGCTAAATATATTGTTCATAAAAAAGAACGGGAATGGGCATTTTCCCTCGAATGTACACAAAAAACAGCCTACATCACAAAAGATATAGACAAAAATATAGACTGGCTTGAACTTGAGAATGAATTTGAAGAAGAATACGATTTGTTTGATGATGGGGCAGTTCAAATTTATCCGACCTTTGGACATACTCCGGGGCATATTTCAGTGTTGGTGCAACTGCAAAATTCAAAATCAATGTTTTTGACGAGTGACAGCTGCTACACGGAAGAAAACCTCAACGATAATATTCCGCCGGGGCTTGTTTGGGACTCAGAAGCCTCGATTAAGACAATGAACCTGATAAGAAAACTGCAGGACGAAAAAAACGTCGAGATTATCGCGGGTCACGACCCTTTGGCTTGGAAAAGATTTAAAAAAGCACCGCAGTATTATTCGTAAAAAATGGGGTGAAAGTATTTTTCCACCGACACAGGGTCAATTCTCTAAATTTCTAAAAACGCCTTTTTAATGGAATCTTTATAATCAGGTTTCAAAATACCGACTTCAGTAATAATTCCTGTAATAAGCTCGTTTGGAGTTACATCAAATCCGGGGTTGATTATATTTACACCCTCGGCACAAATCCTTTTGCCGTTAATATGCGTGACTTCCTCATGTGAACGCTCTTCAATCGGAATTTCTGCCCCAGTTTTAATGTTTACATCAATCGTTGACAAAGGTGCTGCTACATAAAACGGAACATTATGATACTTTGCTGCAATAGCAACTGTATAAGTACCTATTTTGTTCGCCGTATCGCCGTTTGCTGCAATTCTGTCAGCCCCGACTACAACCATATCAATCATCCCCTTGTTCATAAAATATGAACACATGCCATCCGTAATCAAGGTTACGGGAATTTTATCCATGACGAGTTCAAACGTCGTAATCCTCGCACCCTGTTGTCTAGGGCGGGTCTCATCCGCAAAAACCTGAACGGTATTATCCTTTGCATAAGCCGAACGAACCACACCAAGTGCCGTTCCATAACCTACCGTAGCCAATGCACCTGCGTTGCAGTGGGTCAAGATAGTTGCCGATTTCGGAACGACTTCGGCTCCAAAATCACCTATTTTTTTGTTGATTTCAATATCTTCATCTTCTAATTTTTGCCCGTGCTTAGCCAATTCTTCGACAATTCCTTTAATATCTGAATTTGAATTTTTTATCAGCTCGATTTGTTTTTCAACCGCCCAACGTAAATTAACCGCCGTAGGACGAGAACTCGCCAAATAGCGCGCTTTTTTAATCAATTCTGAAATAAACTTTTCTCTTGATAAATTTTCTTTCTCCAACTCAATAGCATAAAGCGAAACCCCTTGTGCTCCGGCAATCCCAATCGCAGGTGCCCCGCGAACAATCATTGTCTGAATCGCATCATACATTTCTTGTCCTGTTTTTATATCAACGTATTTCAACTCGTACGGTACAACCGTTTGATCCACCATCCGAGAAACATTGTTTATCCATTCTATAGTCTTTTTCATTTTTCACCTCAACACGAAATTTTTTAAATTCCGCCTTTACTAACTCTATCGGACTAATTACTAACTTTTTCGTTTTATCGGCTTACTAGATTTATGCACTCGGGCATTGTTTCATTAGCCATCAATTGCCGTGCTTTACCCCTCGCATCTCCTTTGTTAGCGAAACCTTGGGCTTTTTGTCGGTGCGGTTAAATCCGCACCCTACTTTTCACCTTTTCCCTTTTACTCCATTCATTCTTTGATTTCAAAATCTATGTTTTCGTTTTCTACTTTTTTAACTCCTGAGAGAATTTCATATATATAAGCGGTTACAAGTCCTGCAAATGCGTTCATTAATGCGCTTAAAATAGCTAAAAAGACAACAAGCATTACAAGAACGAAAAAACCCGAGACTTTTAGCATATAAGTTATTCCGAAAGTATAATACCCTTTGAAAATAAGTCCAACAAGTGCTACGAGCGGAACAAATACAATAGAAAAGGCAATAAACGAAATAAACCCGATAATTGCTCCTAAAATTGCACCCTCTTTCACGTCAATGATGCCGATAAGGTCATTTTTTTTCATATAAACTATTACAACGGCAGAAATATATAAAATCAAAAGCATGAATGAAAAATTTCTTACAAAAGGAATTAGCGTTAATAATCCTAGAATTCCGCCCAAAATAGAACTTAATATCGCCGTTTGTTTCACTACTAATTGATTCATTTTTATTCCTCATCTTTCTCGTTTAAAATCATATTGCAACAAGTTTATCATAATTAATACCTCTAGTGTGGCAAATTGCAATTGCCATGGAGTCCACCGTATCGTCTAAACATGGCAAAATTTGGCAATTCAGCGCAATCTTGACCATCTGTTCGACCTCTTTTTTGTCGGCTCTACCGTATCCGGTAAGCTTTTGTTTAACCTCCATCGGAGTATATTCAAACGCAGGAACCCCACATTTTTCCAGTGCCATCATAATTACCCCGCGAGCAGCAGCAACCGGCATAACTGTCTTTTGGTTTTTAAAGAAAAATAATTTTTCTACCGATGCGATATCAGGTTTATACTTTTCGATAATTATTGTAATATCTTCAAATATTTCTAAAAGTCTTTGAGATTCACTGCGTGTTTTTGATGTTTTAATCGACCCTGAATTAAGCAACAGAACGTTATCACCGTCAAATTCGATGATACTGTAACCAACTATTGCCATCCCCGGATCTATTCCTAAAATCTTCATGCGTCTATTATAACAGTAATTAAAAATTGTGCAAAAACTTAATAAAGTGAAATGGAAAAGTACGCAAGAACCACAAAACCATTAAGCTATTCAACTATTTTCCATGCCTGATAACATAAAATGCTTACGTATTTTTGCGGACTTTTTTTTATTTTAATCAATGACATAATGAATGGGTGAGCAGTAAAGGGTAAATGGTGAAGACGAGAACCACAAAACTGTTAAACTGTTCGACTATTAGACTGTTCAACGAATAAAGAAAGGACAAACTATGACAGATTATCTAACATTAACAGAGTTCGTGCCGGGGACAAAAGCTAAGGCACAGGAGGTTAATGCGAATTTTTCGATCCTGAAAGATGCGATTAATCAAAAAGCTTCGATGGATGGAGACAGCACTCAAACATTCTCTGTCGCAAACGCAACAACAGTCACCCACGCCGTAAATAAAGGGCAGTTAAACGATTTATCAACAGATTTAATCGGAGAAATTAATAAAACCTCAACAAAATTTTGTGTAAAATCAGGGCACACATCAAGTGGAAAATCAGATTTGTTTAGTTATTCCGTGTTAACAATAACGCCTAAAATTGGCGGAGTTTACGATGATTTGGTAATCTCGGATTATTCGGGAACCCAAACAACCATATCTTCGGCTAATACCGTAAGTATGAGCGGAAAACCCAATGGCGAGTACAATCTTTTCATTAAACCGGACGGAACGCTTTATACTTTGGATAATACAATTTACAAACAGGCTGCGCGACCTACCATGCTTGACGGTGATGTTTGGTTTGATACAAGTGTAGAGCCGTTTAACTGTGTTAAATATAACGGAACTACCGACAACGAATTTTTGGATATACCTTTGGGAGCCGTAACAATTTTAAGCAGTGCAATTACGGCAGTAAAAACCTTTCCGTTTAACCAAAATGGACATAATATTACGGCTCAAAGCACTCTTGAAATCGGAACGGATTTGGCGGCATCAATACCCAATTTATCCATGCCTGATTATGCAAACGGGGTGAGTAAATCTTGGGCTACTTCATATCAGGCAGAATCAGACGGGCATTTATTCGCTCAATCGGATTTTGGATTGTATGTCTATTTAAGTTTTGATAACTCCGCTTGGGTTTCGTATGGAATAGGAAGATTTGACAGCCAAGGATACGGAGTTGGCAGTTTTGTTCCAATCCCCAAAGGGATTTATTACAAGGCTGTTTGTTTAACCGCAAGAAATTTAAATTTAGTATTTTACCCTTGTTTGGCATCATAAGAAAGGAAAAAATAAAAATGTATGTAGAAATTAAAGACAACAAATTACTAAGCTGGTGTAAAAACCCTTATTTGGATTACGAATATGTAGATATTGATTATTCAACGTTTGCCCCAGAAAAATACAGTGTTTTAGCGGGAGTTTTAACGGATATTTCAGACACGCAAGAATATAAGGACAAAATTGCGCAACAGGAAAAAGAGATTACTTTGACGAATTTAAAATCTCAAATCGAAGAACTTGATAAACAGCGGGTACGAGCAATCGCGGAACCTGCGTTAAAGGATTCGCAAAGCGGTCAAACTTGGCTTGAATGGCATACAATATTCAGACACCATTGAAAATGGTTTGAACCTAGAGCCACATATCCTTGTAGCACGTATAATTGATTCAGGCAAAAGCCTTATTAGAGCAATAAAAGATGGTAATTGGACAAATCTTAAACCAGATAGATTAGAAGAAGCGGAAGCAAAACACTTCTTGGACGTGGCAAGTAAACTAGCTACATAATTAAACAATCATTTTATTCGGTTATAACGAATAAGATTGATTAAAAAATCTCTATTGTATTTCAATAGAGGTTTTTTATTGTATTAACTCACCCTTTGCCCTTTCCCATATAAAATTCCCGTTTTTCTTTGGGAAATTTCTCAATAGAATAGCGAAGCATGGTTCTGGGCATAATCTTGTGATGTTTATCCAAAAATTCATTCAACGGTGCTTCATCAATTTTACCCATTTCTCTCAACATCCAGCCGACGGCTTTGTGCATTAAATCATGTTTATGTGTCAAAAACTTTTCCGAAAGCTCTAAAATTAAATCAAAATCGCCTTTTTTTATAAAATAATGGGTCGAAACAACCGCTATTCTATTTGACCACAGATGATTGGAGTTCGCAAGATTGTATATGCAGCTAAAATCCCTGTTCTCATAAATAAAATTCCCGACCAATTTTGGTGCAGACACATCAACCAAATCCCAGTTGTTTATATAATCTACATTATTCAAATACAGATTAAAAATTTCTTTTTTAACTTCAGCCGAAGATTTTTCATAAATATAAATCAACAAAATCAGTGACACTAATCTGACCTCATGATAAGGATTTTTGATTAAAGTTTCAATTTCTTCAAGCGAGGTCGAATTATAATACTTTTTTGCAACCAAACGAACAGTCGGGACATTAATCCCCAAGAATAGGTCTCCTTCGCCGTATTGACCTTCTCCTGTTTTGAAAAACCATTTTGAATTCGCCACTTTTTCTTCGTTTTTAAGCGATATCATTTCTTCTAATATTTTATTCATATAGGCACCTCTAAAAACATACTATCAGTAGAATGAAAGCCCCCACCCTAGCCCTCCCCCTCAGGTGGGGAGGGAAAATCAACCAACTTACATTTCTTAAAACATTGGGCTTTATGATGTTTTTAGAGGTGCCCATGTGCTAAATTATATATGAAAATTAAATTAATGTAAAAATTACACTAATTTCTCACTTTTATGCTATATTATTTGATGGTGAGAATTTAAAAAGGAATATGGACATGGGCAGGATTAAAGTAGCTGACTACTTAGTGCAGGAACTTCATAAATTGGGAATCGAAGATTTTTTCGGGCTTCCGGGAGATTACAATTTTAATATTTTATATGCAATAGGCGATAACCCGAACGTAAACTGGATTGGATGTACAAACGAGCTTAATGCCGGTTATGCTGCGGATGGTTATGCAAGAATAAAAGGCTATGGAGCTTTGGTAACTACGTTTGGAGTGGGCGAATTAAGTGCAATCAACGCAATTGCAGGGAGTTATGCCGAAAATATACCTGTTATTCATATAGTAGGCGTGCCTACGACTAAAGCTATTAAACAAAATGCTCGGCTTCACCATAATTTTCAAAATCCTGATTATTACGTTTTTGAGAGAGCTTTTTCAAATGTTGTTGAAACCACTGCCTATTTGGATGAAAATAATGCAAAACAAGAAATTGACAGAATTTTGTCCGTTCTTGTTGAACAAAAAAGACCTGTATATATCGCAATTCCTATCGACACTTGCAAGGTTGAAATAGAAAATGCCCCTGATATTAAAGAATTTAAAAGTGATGAAAAAGTATTAAATCAAGCTGTTGAGCACGCTCTTAAGCTTATTAACAATTCGCAGTCCCCACTGGTATTGGCAGATGTTTTGATTAAAAGATACGGAGCGAGAAAAGAATTTAATAAATTTGCGGAAAAATCTCAATTACCACTCTCAAATTTGCTTATGGGGAAAGGGCTTATTGAAGCAGAAAATAAAAAATATTTGGGGACATTCCTTTCTAAATATGAAAATATAAACGTATACAATGCGCTTCAGGAGTCTGATTGCGTTATTTCAATCGGGGTAATCAACAGTGATTTGAATACTTACAGAACAGGTTTACCGTTTAAGCCTGCTGATTTTATTGAGATACAGGGGACTTTCACTATTATTGAAGATAAAAAATATTCAAATATTTTAATGAAAGATGTTCTAAACAAACTTAGTGAACAAATAAAAACCAGAGAAACCCAATTGCCGGTAAAAAAACCGAGTTTCGAAAAATCAGGTGTCGCTGATGATACCCAGCTTAATTCAAAATATATATATCCGAGAATTCAAGAATTTTTGCAACCGAACGATATGATTTTTGTTGAAACAGGGATTATACCGCATGGTTTTGCACCGACAAGGTTGCCTGAAAACACAGAAGTCAACACTCAAACGCTTTGGGGCTCAATCGGTTGGGCTACCCCTGCGGCGTTCGGCGGACAGATGGCTGCAAAAGACAGAAGAACAATTTTATTGACGGGTGAGGGTTCACATCAGCTTACAGCAACAGAAGTCAGCAGTATGATGCGAAATAATGTAAGACCGATAGTAATAGTTTTCAATAATTCGGGTTACACAATCGAAAGAGTGCTTTCTGATGACCCTTGGGACTTCTTCAACGATATTGCTAAGTGGGATTATTCAAAATTGCCCCAAATATTTGACGGAGATGTTTGGATTACGCAGGCTAGGACTAATCTTGAATTTGACAATGCGCTTAAACAAGCCGAAATTGAGCAAAAATCAAGAATGTGTTATATAGAAATTTTTACTGCACAAATGGATTTACCTAACTTAACTGCGAAAATTATGGAAAGCATAAAGAGCCAGAATGTTGTAATTACGCCTTAGTGGTTGTGGCTTAAGCGATTTTTGAAGATAAAATACAGCGAATATTCTAATTTTTCCAAGTTTCGCTTTATTTCTAAATCGTATCAAATCCGGTATAAGGCTGTAAAACTCTAGGGATTTTTATTGTTCCGTCTTCTTGCTGAAAATTTTCGATTATTGCCGCAAAAGCTCTACCTACAGCTACTCCTGAGCCGTTTATGGTGTGCACGAATTGGGTTTTGCCCGAAGATTTTTCTCTATACCTTATATTTGCACGCCTTGCCTGATAATCTCCGAAATTTGAACAGCTTGAAATCTCCTTGTAACCGTTATATGACGGCATATAAACCTCCAAATCGAAACATTTATTTGCCGAAAATCCCATATCTGCCGTACAAAGTTCAAGCCTTCTGTAGGGCAATTCCAGCAATTCCAAAACTTTTTCTGCGTTTTTTGTCAGTTTAAGGTGCTCATCATGGCTGGTTTCAGGTGTTGTAAGCTTTACTAATTCTACTTTGTTGAATTGATGCACTCTAATAAGACCTCTTGTGTCCTTGCCCGCAGAACCGGCTTCACGTCTAAAGCAAGGAGTGTAAGCCGTCATGTACTTAGGTAAATCTTCTTCTGCCAATATTTCGCTCTGATAAATATTTGTAACGGGAACTTCTGCGGTGGGAATCATGTATAGGTCTTCATTTTCGCATTTGTACATGTCTTCTGCAAATTTCGGCAACTGCCCTGTTCCAATCATGGCGGCAGAATTAACCAAAACGGGCGGCAAAATTTCCTCATATCCGTGTTCTTTTGTATGAACATCAAGGAAAAAATTTATAAGCGCTCTTTCAAGCACGGCACCTTTTCCTCGGTATAAAATAAACCTTGATTGAGAAAGCTTAACTCCTCGTTCAAAATCCACAAGCCCTTTTTCTTCAACAATGTCCCAATGCGCTCTTAGCTCAAACTCGGCTTCGGTCGGTTCACCGCAACCGGATACGATTTTGTTATCATTTTCAGATTTTCCGATTGGGGTAGTTTCGTTGGGAATATTTGGGATATTAAGCAATAAAGTTCTTTGTTGCTGATCAAGCTCAACTTCTTTTTCTTCCAAGAATTTTATTTCATCACCGATTTTTCTAACATCTTCTTGTATTTCGTCAGTGTTTTCGCCCTGTTTTTTAAGCTCCCCGATTTTTTGAGATTCAATTTTTCTTTTTGCGCGAAGTTCGTCGGCTTGGGTTTGCATAGAACGGCGCTCAATATCTATTTGAATAACTTCGTTAATCGATAAATTTGGGTTTCTTCTTTTTAATAACTCGTTAATTTTTTCGGGATTTTCTCTAATTAATTTTATATCTAACATTTTTTATTTCTTTCTCTGTTTTTGTTGAGTGGAAGTAATACTTTCACACTTCTATATTCTATAAGAAAGATAAATATTTCGCAAATAAATTATTTTGTTTTAAATTTAATACATTTGTAAATTTTTTTACATTTTGAGCAATTTTTTTATTCAGGAACGTTGTATCTATTATGAAAATAGTAAATTACGGCACACAGCAATATAACAATAAAACTAATACCGCTAAAACAAAGCCGTTTAAGGGGTATTTTGCCTGCCCAATAAAAGAACTCCATATTCAACCAACGCATGATGATGAAAATGCTATAATATTACTGAAAGAATTAAAAAAAAATGCGGGAAATATTTCAAAATTATAGCTCAATTAGATGACAAGGTTACCGAGAATATTAGCGGACTTCAATTAAATCGGTGCGGTTGTATTCAAAATGCAAATCGAATAAAATGGGGGCAGGATAATAAATTATTTTTACCTGATGGAAAAACACTTGCAATTTTGAGAAAGTCCAAATCTTATAAAATTGCAGAAACATTATCAAGAACATTAAGCATGCCTAAAATTGATATAAATATGCCCATAGAGGGTGGCAATTGTTTTTTAGGCAAAAAAACTTCAGGTGAATATTTTGCGTTAATTGGTAATAAAAATTTATGTGGCAATGATATACCATTTATTGCCAAACATTTAGGTATTAAAGGTGAAAATGTTCACTTAATTCCACAGCCTGATTTCCACATAGATTTAGGGATAAGACCGCTTAACTATCCTTATGTCTTGTTGGGCGACCGCAAACTAACCGCAAATTTAATATTAGCCAAATATAAGCTTGATAATTCAACTAAATTATTAATTGAAACCGAAGGGAATTTTCTGCCACATGATTATGCCGGCATTGATAAAATCGAACATGAACTTAGACAAAAAATGTTTATCCCCATTAGAGTGCCCGGCATTTTAGGAGATAATCAAGTTAATTATATGAATGCAATCGTCCATCAAGAATCAAAAGGCGATTTAATTTATATCACCAATGATTGCCAACCATCTTGCTACAAAAATATTGATATAAATAGCTTATTTAAAGAATATTTAATGAAACAAGTACCTCAAATTAAAAAAGTTGAATTTATAAGTGGCGGTTCGAATAACAATAGTAACGCTTATGGAACTTATATGAATTTTGCCTTGGCTAGAACAGGTGGCGGGATCCACTGTATGACAAGTGAAAGACCTGATTTTGTAAAATGGAATGCAATGGCTTAGATTGATTATTTTCAAGTTGCAAACAATGCCAGTTCAACCTCGTCAATATGATTAATGGATTGCCCCGATTTAATTTTGTATTCCGCCTGAAGCAAATTTTGTTTCAAATCCACCAAATCCTTTAAAGACGTATCTTTCATCTTTTCTAAAGTAGTTTTGATAACAAATTCGTGTTGCCCCGTAAGCTTCGATATTTCAAACATAGACAATTCTTTTGATTTCGATTTCATTATAATCCATCTTCTGAGCATGGTTTGGACTGCAGCAAGAATTTCAAGCGGATGCTTTTTTTCCAAAAGTTTTTGGAACTCTAACAAAGCCTGTCCCTTGTTGCCTTTTAACAAAAAATCAGCAAACCCGAACAAATCCTCGTTTGAAATACAGATTTCTTTGACCATCTTTTTCGTTACAGTAGTTTTGGGATACGCCAAAAGTTTAAGTTTTTCGATTTCTTGAGAAAGTTGCCTTAAATTATTGCCAATCTGTTCAATTAAGGCTAAAGCCGCTTCTTTTTCAAAGATTATTTCGTGCTTTTTACCCTCTTTGTTAATCCAGTTTGAAATATCCTCAGTTTTATAAGTCCTAAATGTCGGGAATTCCTGCATTTGAGCTATTTTCGTAATTATTTTGTATATTTTTCTTCTGGAATCAACCTTTTTGCCCTCGTTTCTCGGCAAAATCGCCCTAAAAATTATGCAAAGACTTTCGATATTATTTTCAAGTGCGTTTGAAAGCTCCTCCAGCTGACTATCCTCAAAAGTTTTTGAAAAATAGTCCTCGCAATCGATTACTATCATCAAATTCCCAAACATCATAGGTTGAGTTCTTAAAAGAGAAATTAATTCGGGAAAAGATGGATTGTCGGCGGTTTTGAAATTCATTGATGCGAAATTTTTGTCAAGCAGCTTCTTTTTAAGCTTCTTAATCTCAAGTTCAATATTGTAATCTTCATCACCGTAGAAAAAATAAATACTCATAAGGGCACCTCTAAAAATACACTTTTCACGCTTTGTAAACCCCTCACCCCAACCCTCTCCCGCAAGGGGCGAGGGGGATTAGACCAATTTATCTTTTGTCAACCATGGGCTTTATGGTGTTTTTAGAGGCGCCCATAATTTATATCATAGAATAAACAAAATAATTTGTAATAAGAGAATGCGGAAAAAATGACAATTTTTTGCAATTTTTCCGCATTCTCTTATTTTGTTTCAACAAAAAGATTCATAAATTCTATGTCATCATAATCCACGTATGCCGTTTGCATCATATTTCTACCTGTTTTAATTGTAATATCGTTTAACTGATTTTGTTTTATCAGATTGTATGGGATTTTAATTTTTTGTCCGTCGCCGTTGACCTGAATATCTGCAATCTTATTCCCGTTGAAATAAATTTCCGGTGGGCTTGAATACGCACGGGCAACTTTATTTTGCCCCATTGATTTTGCCATCAGAGTATCAATACCTATTATAGAGCCGACAACAAGAGTTGATTTTGAACCTGAGGGAATAGTCGGGATTTTGATTTTTTTTGAATAAAACGGTCCGATTGTTTGCACCTGAAACTCTCTTGCATTTGCGGATAAATCCGAATAACTGTTGTCCCCTAAATGAAACATATTTGTATCAACAGTAATATCCTTTGGGGTAGATTTTTCTATTCCCATTATGATGGGTTTTGAAGCGGATTTTTCATCAACGGTTACAGAAAACGGTTTATATCCTGCTTTCTCCACAGCAACAACCGTTTGTCCATTAATATTCCCCCCAAGTGCAAAACTGCCGTTTGAATCCGTGTAAGTTTGATAATTTTCTTGAGGCAGAGACACTTTCGCTCCGCTTATCGGCGATTTCGTTGCGGAATCAACGACTTTATTTGAGCCGGTAATCCCTTCTTTTTCTACCCCTCCTTGAACAATCCCGCAGAATACGGGCGAATTAACCATAAATATTAAAATCAATAATATTAAAAATTTATTCATCTTCAATCCTCACTTGTTTTGCGCAATTCAATTTAACTTTTTTGGGTAAATAATAAAACGGCTTTTGGAATAATTTTGAGGATATTTTTTAAAAAGTAAAAATTTTATTTGTAATTTGAATTGTTTTTGATATGATTAAAAAGTGATTTGTATGGTGTGGATTTAACCGTAACTTAACAAAAATGACAATTTAATACAATAATCAGCCGAAGTGGCAAGGACTCCGCTTTTTTGATTAAGTATCAAAAAAGAAGGAGGGGGGTTAGACGCTGCGTCTAACATGAGCCACAGAAAGCAACAAATGACAATTTAATACAATAATCAGCCGAAGTGGCGAAATGGTAGACGCAGTGGACTCAAAATCCACCGAGGTTCACCCCTTGTGCGAGTTCGAGTCTCGCCTTCGGCACCATATTTTAAAAAACAACCTTTAAAGGTTGTTTTTTTATGCTTAGTTTTATTAAGCGAGGCCTTGAACTGAAAGTTGTTTTGCTGAAACAACTTTCCGAGTTAATCGATGAATCGACATCCTGATCCGTAGTGCTCATGCCTTTCGCACACGGCTCAAGAGAGTCTCGCCTTCGGCACCATATTTAAAAAACAACCTTTAAAGGTTGTTTTTTTATGCTTAGCTTTATTAAGCGAGGCCTCGAACTGAAAGTTGTTTAAGACAGTAGGGCAAGAGCATTAAAATCCACAATAATAAAAAAGATTTCGCAGTCATTGCGAGAAATAAAATATCGAATGTAACAAAAAGTGTCCACCGAAGCAATCTTGAGTATATTTTAACCATAAAACAATGTTGAATATTATTGCAAAATTTAAAAAAGATTGCTTCGTTCCGTCAAAAAAATCAATCTAAGAAACCTTCGTCTCGCAAAGACGACAAGGATAAAATGTTTTTAATGCTCTTGCCCTGTTTAAGACACTTGATAACATTGACACACCCTGTTCGGTAAAAACATAAGGCAAATATTTACGTTCTCACCCTTACAACTTCCCATTCATTTATCCAAAGGTAAATTGAACCAAAAGCTGCTCCCTTTTTTAATTTGAGATTTAAAAGAAATTTCTCCTTTATGAGCATCAGTAATCATTTTACATAAAGCAAGTCCGACACCCGAACCCAATTGACGCTTAAGCTGACTTCTATTCACTTGGGAGAAAAAATCAAATATTTTATCATAATTTCTTTTACTGATACCATCTCCGGTATCCATTATTTCAAAGAAAAATTTATCATCTTTAATATAGTTAAAAATATTTATTTTACCATTTTGCTTGTTAAATTTTATGGCGTTTGATAAAAGATTATATATAAGTTGCCTAAATCTTTTCACATCTGCTGATATTCTTATATCGCTGAGCGTATAGCTCAAATCAATATTTTTTTCTTTAATCATCGCTTCAAGCGTATTTATAATTTGGATAGTTTCATTTTTAGGACTAAATATAGAGTAATTTAACTCTAAGGATTTATACTGCGACTTGGAAACATCAAGAATGTCCTCAATAAGTGTCAACAAATGCTTGGCACTCTGCAAGATATTTTGTGTATACTTAACATTCTCCGAGTTTTTATCCTTTGACCCGAGAATTTCCGTAAAACCAATAATTGCATTGAGCGGAGTTTTAAATTCATGTGAAATTCCCGCTAAAAACTCAATTTTATGTTTATTTTGCTTTTCAGATTCTTGATATAAAGAAATATTTTCCAAAATGAGTGCAATATGTTCAGGAAATATATTAACAAAATGGATATTTTCTTGATAAAAATTAGGATCTTCTTTTATTAACATCAAATATCCCTCAAAAACCTTTGAATGTAAGATGGGTACAATTATAAATTCTTTACCTGAAATAGATTTAAAATATTTGGATACATATTCCACATCGGTGGCTTTTTCTAAAAACTTAACGCACTCACAATTTATGTTATCAATAAAATTCATCAATTCTTTTTTACGTGTGAGCCCTTCATAAGAAATTTTCTTGAACTCAATTGTACTATTATCTTGGTTAAAAAGGCAACAACAACAGACTTTGGAATTTGTTAATTTTAAAAATCCATCACAAATCGTTTTACATAATTCATTTTTTTCCTTAATTGAATTAAGTTTTTTGAGCAATAAATTTATAAAGGACCAGTTTTCCTCAACTTCAAGAAATTTATTGACATATTTAAAAGTTTCAAGTCTGGCAAGTTCTAATGATTTGACAAGTTCATCTTTGGACAAATCTTTAAAGCATTCTTCAGATATTAATTCCCGATTTTTATGTGTCATAAAAAATCCTTTAATTAATTATTTTTCAATTATACTACAAAATGAGCCCACTGCATAAGTATAGAAAATTTGTTGGTTCTTGAGAAATGCTTGACATTTGTAACCAAATTGGTTATAATAATTAATATGATAAAAAGTTTTAAGCACAAAGGTTTGGAAAAATTTTACTTAAATGGTTTGACTAAAGATATACAAAGCGAACATATTAATAAAATTAGAATTATATTAACTCGACTGAACCAAATTGAACTAATATCAGACATGGATATTCCGGCGTTTAGGTTACATCGACTAAAAGGTGATTTAAAAAATCACTGGGCAGTAAAAGTTAATGGAAATTGGCGAATAACTTTTAAATTTGAAAATAATGATGTCTATGTTGTAAACTATCAAGATTATCATTAAGAAAGGATTTTTTATGGAAATGTATAACCCTGCACACCCTGGCGAAATATTACTGGATGGATATTTAAAAGAGCTAAATTTAAGTATATCAAAAACAGCCCTAATGCTTGGCATAAGTCGCAAGCATTTGTCGAACATTGTCAATTGCAAAGTACCGATAACGCCTGAAATAGCCTTAAAAATCGCAAAATGTTTTAAGACATCCCCAGAAATATGGCTAAAAGAGCAACTTGCTTATGATTTATGGCAAGCACAACAAAGTGTCAATTTAGACAATATTAAAGCGTATGGGTGATAAGTCAAAATTTGTGTTAAAATAAAAAAATGAAACAAGCTAGATGGTATGATAAAAATTCTGATTTACAAGATGTCGTTGAAGTAATTCGACGGGTAGACAGACCTATTCAAAATATTATAGCGCAAGATATTCTGCAAATTTTAATGACGGATTTTAATCTTAATTTAGATGACAAAATTAATGCCATAAGCAAAAATTACAACTGTAAATGCAATAGATGGCATGACCAAAACATTGATTTATTTACTTCTTTTGAAATCATAAAAGGCTTTTCGCCTGAACTGCAAACATCATTGGCTCAAAAAGTCAAGACATCAATGTTATTAACATGCCTGTCAGAAAGCATGTAATCTGGAGTAAATTATGACGCATTCAAGCAAAAATATTCTTATAACAGGTGCTTCCAGAGGCATAGGGGAGCAAATAGCAAAAGGACTTGCAAACGAAGGTTATAATTTGTTTTTGACTTCAAAAAATCAAGAACTTTTAAAAAAAACCTCAGATAAAATTGGGGCAAGCAAATATTATGCTTGTGATTTATCGAATGAAAGGGATTTAGAAAAGCTTGCGAAATTTATTGAAAAAAATTCTATTGATATCCTTATCAATAACGCAGGAGAATATATTTACGGCGAAATCGAAAAAATGGATTATGGGCAAATTTCAAATATTTTCAAAACCAATTTGCTTGCCCCGACTTACCTTTGTTCAATCGCGGTCAAAAATATGAAACAAAAAAATTGGGGCAGGATTATAAATATCGGCTCAATCAGCGGTGTTATGGGAGAGGCTTATGCAAGCCTTTATTCAAGCTCCAAATCAGGTCTAATCGGGCTGACAAAAGCCTTGGCGTTAGAGCTTGCTCAATATAATATTACGGTCAACACGATAAATCCGGGCTGGGTTGAAACCGAATTGGGGCTAAAATCCATTGCAGAAAGTGATTTCTCGCTAGTCGAAACCATTGAAACAATCCCGCAAAAAAGGTTTGTGGACCCAAAAGAGGTTGAAAGACTGGTGAATTATTTGCTTTCACAAGATGCAAGAGGGATTACGGGGCAGTCAATTAACTTATGCGCAGGGCTGAGTGTGGGGATTTAATTCAACGCAGAAATAACCGCCCTGATTTCTTCTGACAAATCTTGCGGTCTTAATACATTTTCAGACACAAGCGAAGCGAATTCCGCCTTTTTAAACTCCAATCTGCGTTCTTTAAAAATTTCGCCCAAAACCTTAGTCATAGGAATATCTTTTCTTAAATCCTCCAATAACACAGAAGAATAATTTCTAAAATGTCTGTTTAATGTCCTTTTTAATAAATTCAACGGCAAAATATCTTCAAATTCTCCGCCCTCAAGCACATACACTTTATCTTGCGGACGTAATTTAGGAACGATTTCTTGAAAATTCTCTTTCGCATCGTTATCTAATAAAACAAATATCGGCAATTTAAGTGTATCGGCAAATTGATAAAAAAGCTTAACTACCTGATTTTTCCCGCCTGCAGAAATTACGTTTATACCCGCTTCATCAAAATTAAGCCCGCTTATCCGTGCAAATTTCGGGAGCAAAATCTCCTCAGTAATCCCTTCAACTATAACTATTTTTTCAATCGGGAATTTTAGCCCGCAAGTCTTCCTGTTTTTAGCCTGTTCCTCACTATAAGACAAGGATTTTAGCCATTTAAGGTTTAGCGGCAAGTTTTTATCATCAATTAATTCTATCGCTGACTTGTAATCAATTTTATTTTCAAGTAATTTTTGAACGTTTGCATCTATTTTAAAAACAGATTTTTCATATTTTAAAAGCTTAGAATTTATTCTAAAATCTTTCGACAGCTCAATATTTAAAGACTTCAACGATAAATTAAAAATATCCTCTACCAATTGTACTAAAATTTCGTAACTCATTAAATCAAGTTGAATCTTTTTGAATTTAGGGTGAACAAGATTTGAGGTTACAATCTCCTTAAATACCCTTAAATATTTATCCTCAGTGTATTTAAAGCGGGTCAGTCTATCCAACGATATGATTATTTGTGATTTTGTAAGCGGTTTTATTTTAAAATTTTCTTCCAATCCCATATCCATCCAAAAAAGTTTTGTAATCTTTCTTATAAAACGTGCCTCAAAGTAGCAATTTTTAAAATGTTTTGTTTTTTAATATAATATAACATAAAGTGTGGGAAAAAAGTGTATTCATTAAATATTTCTCAAAACAGAATTTATAATGTTGCGACGCAGAATATTCAAAAGGCTGATAATGAAACTCCTTCTGCGCAAACTTCGCCTATGCAAAGCCCAACGATTATTTCGCCTTCTTTCAGAGGAGAGCAGCCCGTACCTGCATTAGCATTAAGAACCGAGCTTGCGGGGAAAGAAGAAAAAAGTAAATATTCCGAGCTCATTTCTAATCTGGATGGCAAGGATAAAAAAACTTTAGAAAAACTGTTGAAAAACGGTATTTTGTTAAATACAAATTCTAACGATAAATCAAGTACTTTAGATAATTTACATAAAATAATAACAAATCCCAGAGCTGACGGATTAGACCCCAAAGTCGTTTTAAAAGAAACAATTACAACTATAGCGAATCCTTTTGTAATAACTCAACAATTTGGAGATATTCCCCAAAGATATGTGAAGGAAGTTCTTAAAGTCGCTCATAAAAACGCAAATTCTTCATCAAATTTACTTAAACAAGCCCAAGCAAAGTCTGCTAATGATGGAATTAATGAGCAAACAATCGACGTTCAACATTCGGGCGATTGTGTTGCGGCGAGTATTGAATTTAACTTAGCCAAGAAAATGCCTGCCGAATTCGCCAGATTTGCCCAAGAATTGAGCTCCCCAAAAATTTCTGTAGAAAAAACTATTCAGTTAAAAAACCTTGCAAATAATACTCTTGATGCGGTTTGGTTGCTGAATGCGTTTGAAGTCCCTTATCAAATGAATAATTTTAATTCGGCTAAATTAACCTTGGCGCCTGATAAAAACGCCATTATAAGAGCCCAAATCCAAAATTCGAATAAGGACACACTGGAACGTTCTTTAGTTGACGTATTAATGCAGTCAACGTTTATGAATGTAGGTTCTCAACAAACATATAACTCACTTACCGACGATAGGCAAGGGAAATTTAACGACAGTAATAAAGGTTTAATCGAGTTTGAAAAAACATTTACAGAATCAGTCGTGGAAGATAAAAATAAAATTTCAGTCACTTACCAAATTATAGACGAAAATGCTAGATTAACAGGATATGAAACTGATTTCAATACAATAAAAAAACACCTTCTCGATTCGCTTGCCATGGGTGAAAATGTTATTATAGGCTACACGCAGGTTGATAATAACAATGAAATTTTGAACGGTCACGAAATTACCATTATCGGAGCAAGACAGGAGAAAAACGGTAAATTAACATTCATTTGCAACGATACGGATGACGATAACCCGAACCCGATAGAATATTCCGAGGATTATATCATCCCAAAAATCCACCATGCCGGCTTACCTCAAGTGGTGGTAGAAAAAGATGTTCAATTTGTAGACAATTGGGTTGACGGAGTTAACGCATATAAAAAAACTAAAAGTGAAATACGGAAAAGTTGAAAAGCAGGTTGATGCCGAATTGCAAACTTAACAACATAAAGCTAACAAATTAAAAGCTAATCCTCAAATCATTAATAATTTTTGGCAATTTTTGAACCTGTAAAAAGAAAATATCCTGCCGTAAATAACACAGACCCAAGAACAATATAAACACTTGTCCAAAGCGCATTTTTTCGTTGCCGTTCGTACTCTTTGTTATAACTACTTTGATACGGAATTTGAGTACTATGCCTAAACTGTATTCGTTGAGCTTTTCTTCTCGGATCTTTTGTAGCAACACCCGAGCTAAGACCACTAACCTGTGTAATCATAACTTCACCTAAAATAAACTATATATAAACAGAGAACACTTTTTTTACTTCCCGCATTATAACAGATAACTGATAAAAATACAAGAGGGGCAGAATAATGGATTCAACGGATAAGTTAGTGAGATATTAATATAATTGAATATTAAACCCTGACTTTGCTTTGGGCAGTAGGTCGGGCAGGAATGCCCGACAACAAAAAGCAAAAAAATCTAACATCGCGTCATCTTGAACTTGAAGCTTCAAACATCTTGAAAATTAAGTAATGAGTGTATTCCATGGACTTTTAGCAAGAATCGAATAATGTTAGGTCAAATGTATTAAAATTCGCAAATAATGAAAAATATCTGACGGTCATTATTAAATTATCAATTTATATACTTCATTTTTATTTACATTATAAAGTGTTGCAAGAATTGTTGAAATTTCTTTGGTGCTGAATTTTTTCTGTCTTAACTGATTTATTTTTTCCAAAATTTCTATTTCAGAAAATTCTACATCGTCTTGTTTATAAACCATGACAACGATTTCACCTTTTAAAACATTATTTTTATAATATTCTATAATGTTTTGAACTTTATCCACAACAATTTTTTCAAACATTTTGGTCAATTCCCTTCCAACTGCAACCTTTGCGTCCAAATTGAATTTTTTAACATATTCCAATGTTTTTAGTAACCTGTTGGGCGATTCGTAAAAAATAGTGTTAGTGTGAGCAAATTTCTGTAAAATCGCCAAAATTTGTCCTTCCGATTTTGGCAAAAATCCGACAAATGCAAATTCTTCACCGCCCTTTGGCACCTGCGAAAGAAAAGTAGTGACAGCAGATGCCCCCGCAAGCGCAGTTATTTTTATATCATTTTTTCTCAACTCTTCGATTAAAACCGCCCCAGGGTCACAGATTAAAGGAGTTCCCGCATCTGACACAAGCGCAACAGTTTTTCCCTCATTCAACAGGCTTAAAAACAACTTTATACGCTCTTTTTCGTTAAACTTATGATAAGAAATTGATTTTGTTTTAATTTCATAGTGATTAAGCAATTTTTGAGTAACTCTGGAATCCTCACAAGCTATAACATCAACGGATTTTAACACTTCAATAGCTCGTAGTGTAATATCTTTCAAATTTCCGATAGGCGTCGGAACAATATAAAACTGTGCATTATTTTTCATAAATTCATAGTAACAAAAATTAATTCAAGTGGCAAGGGCAACAAAGCATTAAGATTGAAGAATTAAGACCGATTTGCTCCGCAAATCGGTCTTAATTCTTT
Organism: uncultured bacterium; assembly: GCA_903868125.1. Classification (GTDB taxonomy): domain Bacteria; phylum Cyanobacteriota; class Vampirovibrionia; order Gastranaerophilales; family Gastranaerophilaceae; genus CAIPUE01. Next base: position 28,397 of record CAIPUE010000002.1, read on the forward strand.
ATATTGTATATTTTAATCTTACTCGATTGTTAAATCAGGAGCACCGAACATTCCTTCAATTTCTTCCAAAATTGCAGAAGGCTTTCTTGCTTGATTTCTCGCAGCAGCACGTCTCAATGCTTCTCTGTCTTTTTCTTCACTCGCATTTGTCAAGTGGTGATATCCGGTACCTGCAGGGATTAAACGACCGATGATAACGTTTTCTTTCAATCCTCTTAGCAAGTCTTTCTTACCCTCAACAGCAGCTTCCGTAAGGATTCTTGTAGTTTCTTGGAATGACGCAGCTGAGATGAAACTTTCAGTATTCAAACTCGCCTTAGTAATACCAAGTAATAAATGCTCACATTCAGCCCCAACAAGTCCTGCTTCTTTTGCCAATTTATTTTCAGCTTCAAACTGCTGAATTTCAACAAGTTCACCTTGTAATAATTTTGTATCCCCCGGCTCAAGAACTTTTACCTTCTTAGTCATTTGTCTTACAATTATTTCAACGTGTTTATCGGCGATTTCAACCCCTTGAGAACGATATACTCTTTGTACCTCATCCACCAAGTATTGTTGTGCCGCCTCAGGCCCTTTTAATCTGATTACATCATGAGGGTTCAAAGGTCCGCTTGTGATCGGTTGACCTTTTGTTATTTTTTGCTTGTCTGCAACAATAATATTTGAATCGATTGCATATTTAATTTCGGTTCTGCCGTTTTCACTAGCCAAATATAATCTAGGCATATCATCCTCGATTTCAATTTCAGCAACACCGTCAAATTCAGCCAAAATAGAACATTCTTTCGGTTTTCTTCCTTCCAAAAGTTCCTCAACTCTCGGTAAACCTTGAACGATATCACCGGTTTTTTGTCTTTCAAATACCAACGTAGCAAGCATATCACCTCTTAATACAAGAGCTCCTGAATCTACTTGTAACATTGTACCAGGAGAGATTAAATAAGGACGTCCCGTTCTGATAACAACTTCCGTTTTGGATACTTTAAGAACTTGTCCTGAAACAGTTGTTTTTTCGCCACTTTCAGCAACAATTGAATCCAGTCTTATAAAATCACCTTCTTTTACACAAGCTTTTGCTTTGATAGGTAATTTAATTTCATAACTATCACAAATTAACAATAATCTTCTTGCCTCAGATTTGTCATTTTTAATCGAAGCAACACTATCGTGGATAGCAAGAACTTGAGTTTTTGCAACAGGCGTTTTAGGCTTAATTATCTGTCCGTGTTTTACCAATAATTCAGTTTGAAGTGAAGAAGATAACTTAGAGCTGCCTTCAATTTCACGACGTACAATTAATGTTTCCAACACAACTACTTTTAAATGATTTTTGCTGTCTAATTCAACCATGCCCTTAAGGTGAGATAAATACCCCTGCATTTGAAGAACTAAGCTTGTTCTTGTCAAAGTCGCACCGTCAAGATTTCTTACTCTTGCTCCATCTTTGTATTGAAGTTGGGTTACAGGAACAATATCAATCAATTCGTCTGTTGTATCAAATTTTATAGAAACATCTTTTTGTTTTATATTCAAAATTTGAACAGGTCTAACCAAAATCTGGATTGGTTGATTTGCAATATGTTCCTCGTCAACGGATAAACTCGCGTCTAACTCTTCATCCAAATCATCTATATTTAAATCATCTATATCCGATTCCATAATAGTTACAATAGAAGTCTCTTTTGCTTTAACCCCAGCGGCAATTACAGTACCTTTTTGGACGATTTCGCCTTCTTCAACTTTTAATTCGCTGACACTTGAAAGAGAATGGATTTCCCCCGGTCTGATTGTAATTTCATGGATGATATCATTACATTCTTTCAATTCAACGATACCGTCGATATGACAGTAGATGTCTTTAACAACTTCTGTTCCTGCAACAACGAATGTTCCGGATTCAACCATTTTCAAACCTGAATCCTTGCTTATTTGATGAATTTCTTCAGGAACAAACACAACATTACCTGTTTTTGTAATAATCTGATTTTCATCAACTTCTACATCCACATATCTGATTTCACCACTCGATTGAACTGAACATTCATCATCGATTAATTCGGCAATAATCATTCCATTTTCGACAGTCGTATCGACAGGAGATTTTACAATATATTTTTCACCTGTTTCATCGACAACCCAAAGTTGTTCTTTTTTAGTTTGTTCAAATTTTGCATTCGAAGGCATTAAAGAAGCGATTACGATTGTAAGCTCTTTACCTTGAACAATTTTCTTGATTTTCTTTCCTTCAAATTGAACATCGTCAATGATTAAATCTTCGCCAACTCTAACTTCACCGCCATGTTCTGATATTGTTAAAGTTTCAGCAAGCTTATCACCTTTTGAAAGTTTTTGTTCATCTTTAACAAGGACTTTAGAACCACCTGGCAAATTATAAACATCCCCACCTAAAACCCAAACAATTCCGTTTTTATTAGATGTTCTTGAAATGTTGCCTTGTCTGTCTTTCTTTTCATCTGCGATAAAATCTTCGAACAAAACTTCCCCTGACAAATCAGCAGTAATATCTTTTGTTGCTTTTTCTGTTAAACGGCTACCATCACCTTGGCTACCCGGTTCAAAATCGGCTAAAATTTCGCCTTTTTTAATACTCATTCCGTTTGTAACTAAAATTCTTGATCCTGCAGGAATGTGGTATTTTGTAGAGCCTTTTGAAGTCTTAACTTCCATATCAGCTTCATAAGTTGCAACTTGTACAACATCCCCGTGTCTTGTTCTCAATTCACGAGACTTAATCTTAGAAACAATTTCACCTGCTTCTTTAGCAATAATTCGTTTAGTCGCAGCAGCCCCCTTGAATACACCGCCTGTGTGGAATGTTCTCATTGTTAGCTGTGTTCCGGGTTCACCGATTGATTGTGCCGCAATAATACCGATTGCCTCGCCGACATCAACCATTTTTTGAGTCGTCATAGCCCATCCGTAACATTTTTGGCAAACGCCGTATTCTAAACCGCATGTCAAACCTGAACGAACATTCAACTCATTTAAGTCTAATGTCGCAACTTTTTTGACATCCTCTCTGTCAAGAGTTGTTCCTGATTTGATTAAAACTTTTCCGTCTTCACCGATAATGTCTTCGGCAATAGTTCTTCCCAACAATCTATCCGAAAGAGGGACAATGTTCTTTTCACCGTCAGAAATGGATTTCATTCTGATACATTTGTCAGTATGACAATCAACATCTCTAATGATAACATCTTGAGCAACGTCAACCAAACGTCTTGTCAAATAACCTGAATCGGCTGTTTTTAACGCTGTATCTACAAGCCCTTTTCTCGCACCGTATGAGGAGATGATATACTCCGTAACGGATAAACCTTCTTTAAAGTTTGATTTAATAGGTAAATCGATGATTTGACCCTGCGCATCTGCCATCAAACCACGCATCCCAACCAATTGCGATACCTGTGAAAGATTCCCTCTCGCTCCGGAGAAAGCCATCATGTATACAGGGTTTAATTTATCAAAATTCTTAACTACACACTCTGTCAACTTGGAAGTTGTTTCAGACCATGTGTCGATAACTTTTGTATATCTTTCAACTTCTGTAATTTCACCTTTTAAATATCTGTGAGTAGATTTATCAATTTCAGCTTCTGCCTGTCTTAATAAATCTTTTTTATCGGGAGGAACTTCTAAATCAGCAATCGAAATTGTTGTACCGGCTTTGGTAGCATATTTATATCCCAAGTTTTTAAGGCTGTTAGCCAAAGTCGCTGTTTTCGCACCGCCAAATTCAAGATATATTTGCAATAAAAGATTATTCAAAGATTTTTTATCAATAATCTTGTTGATATAATCCAAAGATTTTTTTGTATTTTTATACTTTGTTTCCATTTTTTTAACCTCAACACGAAATTTTTGAAATTCCGCCTTTACTAACTCTATCGTTTTACTACTAACTTTTTCGATTTGTCGGCTTACAAGCCTAATTGCACTCGGGCATTATTTTGACTTCCCCCTCGCATCTTCTTTGCTTGGAAGCCCTGCACTTCTCAGCCTAATACTGCTTCTCTAACAGCTTCGTTGAATAGGATTCTGCCAACGGTGGTTTCAATTCTTTCGTTCTGTTCATCCCTTACGATAATTTTATCGTGAAGCTTTATAACCCCAACTTCTAAAGCAGAAATTGCGTCTCTAAAATTAAAGAAATATCCCTTAACCGGTTCTTCCTCATTTTTCAATATAGTCAAGTAATACATACCCAAAACCATATCCTGAGAAGGAGTGATTATCGGTTTCCCTGTCGCAGGAGCCAAAATATTGTTAGTTGCCAACATCAACATTCTTGCTTCAGTTTGAGCTTCGATTGACAAAGGAACGTGAACGGCCATTTGGTCACCGTCGAAATCGGCGTTAAACGCTGTACAAACAAGCGGATGCAACTGGATTGCTCTACCTTCTACCAAAACCGGCTCAAATGCTTGAATACCAAGCCTGTGCAAGGTTGGTGCACGGTTTAACATAACCGGATGTCCGTCAATGACTTCCTCCAAAATATCCCAAACAATTGCTTCGGAACGCTCAATTTTCTTTTTCGCAGATTTAATGTTTTGTACATATCCGCGTTCGATTAATTTATTTACAACAAACGGTTTGAATAATTCAATCGCCATTTCTTTTGGTAAACCGCACTGGTTTAAGCTTAATTGAGGTCCGACTACGATAACCGAACGTCCTGAATAGTCAACACGTTTTCCTAACAAGTTCTGTCTGAAACGACCCTGCTTACCTTCAATAATATTTGAAAGCGATTTTAAAGGTCTGTTATTTGGACCAACGACTGTTCTTCCACGTCTTCCGTTATCGATTAAAGCATCCACTGCTTCTTGCAACATTCTTTTTTCGTTTCTCACGATAATTTCAGGTGCGCCCATTTCCAATAATCTTGCTAAACGATTGTTTCTGTTGATTACACGTCTGTACAAATCGTTTAAATCAGATGTTGCAAATCTTCCACCGTCTAACTGAACCATAGGTCTTAAATCAGGAGGAGTTACAGGCAATACATCCATTATCATCCAAGTCGGTTCTGTGTCGCTTGAAATTAAAGAATCAAGAAGTCTCAATTTCTTAATCAACTTACTTTTTCTTTGAACCGAACCTATAGGACCTTCAAGTTCTTTTCTGATTTCTTCGGCAATTTCTTTTATATTAAGTTCTGCGAGCAAGTCTTTAATCGCTTCGGCACCTATTCCAACTTTTAATCCGGATTCTTCATTTTCTGTTAAATAGTCTTCATAATCTTCCTCACCAAGAAGTTGGAATTTTTTGAACGTGCTTTCAGCAGGCTCCATTACAATATAATTATTGAAGTAAATAACTTGTTCCAAGTCTTTCAAAGATATATCCAACAACAATCCCAAATAGCTTGGAATACCTTTTAAAAACCAAATATGGCTGACAGGCGCAGCAAGCTTAATGTGCCCCATACGGTGTCTACGCACTTTTGAATCAGTGACCTCAACGCCGCATCTTTCGCAGATAATACCTTTGTGTCTTACTCTTTTATATTTTCCGCAATAACATTCCCAGTCCTTTGACGGTCCGAAAATTCTTTCGCAGAACAAACCGTCACGCTCAGGTTTAAGCGTACGATAATTTATGGTTTCAGGTTTTGTTACCTCACCGTAAGACCATTTCATAACTCTTTCTGGTGAAGCTATACTAACCCTTATATAATCAAAATAATCAATACTTGTAGACAATTTTTTATCTCCTTTTTATTAGGTAAAAGGTAAAAAGCAAAAGGTAAAAATTATTTAATTCCTTTTTCTTTCCCCTTTTTACTTATCTATAATTCTCCGAATGTTGCAGGTGTCTCAAAGAAGTTGATATTCAACAACTCTGAATCGATATCCGATAAAGTTCTTTTTGGAGCGGATTTTCTTAAATCGTCCAAATCACTCATCAAATCAACTTCTATGCCGTCTTTTTTGGCAACGGTAATGTCCAAACCGATACTTTGTAATTCTCTTACAAGTACCTTGAATGATTCAGGAATTCCCGGTCTTGGAATGTTATCACCCTTAACAATAGCTTCATAAGCTCTGTTTCTTCCGTTAACGTCATCTGATTTAATTGTAAGCATTTCCTGCAAAGTATAAGCCGCACCGTAAGCTTCAAGTGCCCAAACTTCCATCTCACCGAATCTTTGACCACCGAATTGAGCTTTACCACCCAAAGGTTGTTGAGTTACAAGTGAATAAGGACCTGTGCTTCTCGCGTGGATTTTATCGTCAACAAGGTGGACAAGTTTCAAGATGTAAGAAACACCCACTGCAACCGGCTGATCAAAGGCTTCGCCAGTTCTTCCGTCAAGCAACATCACTTTCCCGTCTTCTCTAACCCAGTCACAACCTGATTCCTTAATCCCTTTCAAAAGCTCTGCTTTTGTAGCGATTTCAGACTGATTGTCGCCATACATTTCATCAAACGGAGGCGCTTCATAGTAATTCCCTGTTAAATAAGAAGCTAAGCCAAGTAAACATTCATAAGTCTGTCCAACGTTCATCCGTGAAGGAACCCCAAGAGGATTCAATACGATATCAACAGGCGTTCCGTCCGGCAAGAAAGGCATATCATTTTTAGGTAAAATTCTTGAAACGATACCTTTGTTTCCATGACGACCTGAAAGTTTATCACCTACAGACACTTTACGTTTTTGAGCGATATAAACTCTGATTACAGTATTAGCGCCCGGCGGTAATTCGTCGCCCTTTTCTCTGTCAAATACCTTAACATCAAGTACTCTGCCGCCTTCACCGTGAGGAACACGTAAAGAATTATCTTTTACATCTCTTGCTTTTTCGGCAAAGATTGCTCTTAACAATTTTTCTTCAGGCGGGTGTTCAGATTCCCCTTTCGGAGTAACTTTACCTACCAAAATATCATCGGCATAAACTCTTGCCCCTATTCTTACAATCCCTCTTTCGTCCAAATGTCTTAAAGACTCTTCTGAAACGTTAGGTATTTCTCTTGTAATTTCTTCAGGTCCAAGTTTTGTTTGTCTTGCATCTATTTCTAATTTTTCAATGTGAATAGATGTAAAAATATCATCATGAACGCATCTTTCAGAAAGCAAAATCGCATCCTCAAAGTTATAACCTTCCCAAGGCATATAAGCCAAAAGAACGTTTTTACCAAGTGATAAATCTCCGCAACTTGTAGAAGCTCCGTCTGCTATTACATCGCCTGCTTTAAGTACATCACCTTCTCTTACAATCGGTCTTTGGTTGATACAAGTATCTTGGTTACTTCTCAAATATTTTACAAGTTGATGAATATGGAGCTTGCCCGCTTTATCTTTAATAGTAACTTCTTCGCCAACAACTCTTTCAACAGTACCGTCAACAGACGCAACCGCTACCATACCTGAATCTTTTGCAGCTCTGGCTTCCAAACCTGTTCCAACAACCGGTCTTTGAGTAATTAACAAAGGCACCGCTTGACGTTGCATGTTTGAACCCATCAACGCTCTGTTCGCGTCATCGTGCTCAATGAATGGAATTAAAGATGTTGCAACAGAGATAATCTGAATAGGTGAAACACCCATATAGTCAACTTTTGTCGATTCACCCATCGTAAATTCTGAACGATAACGAACAGGAACATATTCATGTTTTATGCTTTTTGTATTTTTATTTAACTGAATATCAGAAGGTGCAATACGGTAATTTTCTTCTTCATCTGCTGATAAATAGTGAACTTCATCCGTTACAATCCCATCTGTTACAACGAAGAACGGAGATTCAATAAATCCGTAATCATTAACCTTCGCGTGAGTAGCCAAAGAGCCTATCAAACCCGCGTTTGGACCTTCCGGAGTTTCTACCGGACAAATTCTTCCGTAGTGTGAAGGGTGAATATCACGAACCGCAAAGCCCGCTCTTTCTCTCATCAAACCACCGGGTCCTAAAGCTGAAATTCTTCTCTTGTGAGTTAATTCGGCAAGCGGATTAGTTTGGTCCATAAACTGTGATAATTGTGAAGAACCAAAGAATTCTTTCAAAGACGCAACCAAAGGTTTTGTGTTTAAAAGATTTAAAGGTGTTAAAGTTTCTGAATCTTGAAGAGTCATTCTTTCTTTAACAATTCTTTCAATTCTTGATAAACCTACTCTGAACTGGTTTTGAAGCAATTCGCCCACTGAACGGATTCTTCTGTTACCTAAGTGGTCGATATCATCAATCGTTCCTTCATCATAAGTTAAATTAATCAAATATTCTATTGAAGCTACGATATCTTGAACCGTCAAAGTTCTTTGAGAATTTTGAACATTCAAATTAAGTTTTTTGTTTAACTTATAACGACCAACTCTTCCGATATCATATTTTTTCTCATCAAAGAATCTTGCTTCCAAAATTGAACGTCCACCTTGAGGAGATGCAGGATCGCCCGGTCTCAATTTTTTATAAACTTCAACTAAAGCATCATCCGTAGTCTCTGCGGTATCTTTTTCAAGAGTTCTTTTCAAAAATTCTGAGTGGGTAAACAATGTTTCCATTTCAGAAACCGTAATCCCCATTGCTTTCAACAAAGTTGTAGCGAGGATTTTTCTGTTTTTATCAATTTTAACGTAAACTAAATCATTAGAATCAGTTTCAATTTTTAACCATGCTCCGCGGTTAGGAATTAAAGTTGCGTTGTATAAACGTTTTCCCGTCGGAGAAACTTCTCTTTTGAAATAAACCCCCGGAGAACGAACGATTTGAGAAACGATTACACGTTCCGCGCCGTTCACGATAAATGTCCCTTTGTCAGTCATTGTAGGGATATCGCCTATGTAAACTTCCTGCTCTTTAATTTCACCGCTATCACGGTTAACAAGTCTAATCATTACACGAAGCTGTTTCGCATAAGTTGCGTCATGGATTCGAGCTTCTTCAATTGTATATTTTGGGTTATCAAATGTATAATTCGGTAAAAAATGCAGCTCCAATCTGCCTGTATAGTCTTTAATAGGAGAAAAAGAAAGCAATTCCTCTTTCAAACCTTCTTTTAAGAACCATTCAAAAGATTTTTTTTGCACTTCAATTAGGTCAGGTAAATCATCTAATCTGGTATTCGGGATACCCATAGGAGTTACTCTTTTTGCATATTTTGTTGTCGACATTAATTCACCTCGTCTATGTTTGTGGCGTACGTACTATAAAATTTTGCTATTTATTCTTTTGGCTAAATGTACTTATTTTAGCATAATAAGCATGTTATACAATCGTACTACTTCAATAATCATAGTCAAGAAGAATTTGCATTATTTAAAATTTAAACACACAATTCGTTACAATCGGTCGTTTTGCGGGATTAAGAAACGCGAAAAACATTGCCAATTGTTGCTTTGCCTGTCAAGTGGGAAAAATAAATAAAATCGACTGCAAAAAATTTTTGTATATCCATTATTCGTAAACGAATGTAACGAAAGTATATATTTTGCGCAATTAAGTATATACTTTCGTTTTTATTTATATATGTGTACTTAAAATAGAGGTAAAATAAACATGTCTTACGCAGGTATTCAAGCAACAGTTAATTTTTATACAATGAGAGAAGCAGATCTTACGAATGAATTGTCTGATATAATGACGAGTATAACGCAAGCAAGCGGTCAAACAATCGAACTTGTAACATCAACAAACGACCAAAAAAGCGTAGTACGAAATTCTGCCGCCCCTGATTCTACCGAATATAAAACTCAAATGGATCAAATTAGCGGTCAATATGAAATTCAATTGGCACAAATAACAGATTGGGAAAGTCAACTGGAAACAAGAAAACAAGCTCTTGAAACAGAAATTCAGGCAACTACATCATACAAAGAAAGTTTCAAGACAGCCTTAAAACAAAATATCCAAAAAGATTACAAATACGGTGATAGTTCAAAATAAAATTAAAAGAGAAAAAACGAAAAAGAAGCTGACTAAATTAAGTTTTTAGTTAGCTCTTTTTACATTCTCTTTTTGGGCATTAAACTCTATTTCTGAATACGTTCAATAACATTTCTCCCAAGTTTATACTTTCATCTGAGATTTTTGTTGTGGTTGTTTGGTATAGTTCTAAAGCTTCTTTAATTTCTGCTACTACATTTTGGGCTTTCTTTGTCCAAGTCCAATCATTTATGTTACCCTCTAGTTCGTTAGATTCCGCTTTTTTTAATGCCCCAGGCTCAGCGTTATCAAGTATATTCCCTATTATCTTTTCTTGCTGGATGCCTGTATGCATCAGTTTTATTCTTGCAACAGCGTCCGTTTCATTTCTTATTGCTCCATTAAACCAATCCTTAGAAGTTATAGGAGAAGTAGCTATATGGTCAATATATAAAATATGCTCAGGTTTAACATTGCTTAAATTCTGGAAGAGGGGTTTTATAATGTTAGTATAATCTACGCTATTAGAAACATCATAACCGAAATTAGCTAAAGAGTTTTCAGATACCAACTCCTTTAAAGTTTTTATTTTAAACATATCACCTAATGCCTCAGGGAGTAAGGTTTTTAAAGCCTCAATCCATTGTGTTGGTCCCGTAGTAACTATGCTCTTAAAAGACGGTGAATATTGGGCTTTTTGTCTTGAAATCCCCTTGTTGTTACTTCTGTTACTCCCGTTTTGCATGTTTTGAATCCCGTTTTGTGAAAATCCTACTTTTGTAATCATGTTTTAACTCCTTTCATGTAATTAATTTTAATATTATCTTTTTAAATTTGTTAATCGTATCATGCTTTAAATCAGTAAACATATTTTTTTGCTACCGAAAACCAAATATTTTAACAAATCTTTACAGCGTCAAAAAATATAGAGTTAAATATGGCACTGAAAATCGATTCTTTTTTGTTTTATAATTTATCTATGATTAAAAATAATAAATTAGGAGCGTTTATTGTCCCGACAGGAATCGGGGCTTCAATCGGCGGATATGCGGGAGATGCAAGCACTTGGGCAAGAAGATTTGCCCAACACGCAGCCACGATTGTAAATCCCAATGTCGTAAATGCGGGTGCATTTTCAGGTATTACCCAAAATATGCTTTATGTTGAGGGGTATTCTTTAGACGAATTTTTCAAGGGCAAGGTTAATTTACAACCATCGATAAAAAATAAAATCGGTGTGATTTTTGACAAGGGAATTTCTCAAAATGTCTTAAATATTCATCTAAACACAATAAATGCGGTAAAAACAGTTTACGATATAGATATAATTTATGAAAGTACCCCCGAAGCCGTAGAGGTTAATTTTTTTGTGGATAATTCCGGCATCTCGACAGGAAAAGTTAAGAATATTGAAACTCTTTTATGCACTGCCAAAAATCTTTTGCAAAAAGGCGCCAAAGCAATTGCCGTAGTTTGTAAATTTAATGAAGACAATCAACAAAATCAAGAATATGAAAATGGACTTGGTGTTGACCCGATAGGCGGAGTTGAGGCGATAATTTCGCATTACTTGTCAAAAGAATTAAAAATCCCTGTAGCTCATGCTCCTGCGTTTGAAGATTTTTCGATTTCGACAAAAATAATTGACCCGAAATCGAGTGCGGAGTATATTACACCAACATTTTTACCTTGTATTTTAATCGGCTTAAATCAGGCACCTTTAATATCAAATTCAAAAAATGCAATAAAAATAGCCGATTTGGATTTTCTAGTAATGCCTTATAACGCACTGGGCTCTACTCCCGTATTTGAAGCAATTAAGAGAGGGATAAAAGTTTTTGCAGTTAGGGAAAATCACTCGGTTTTAAATGTTACAAAAAAAGCTTTGGCTATTGATAATGTTATAGAAGTGGATACTTACGAGAAGTGCTTGGAGCTTGTAAAAAACTTACCTTGTAAATCAATCTATTGTTAAAAAAGTCACAAATTTACCCGAATATTTTTTCTGTTTAATGAATTCAAATCCAAAATCATTCCAACAAATTTCAGTAACATGTTCTAAAATAACTACACCATCGTCTTTCAATAACGAGTCTTTTTTAATTTTTTCGAGACTTTTTTCATAAATCCCGCTGAAATAAGGTGGATCAAGGTATATTACATCAAACTGCTTTTTAATTTTTTGTTCTAAGCTGTCCCCAATGATTAAATTTGGTGCTATTTTTATATTTTCATAATTTCCCTTTAAAATTTTAGCGACTTTGGGATTTTTCTCCAACGCCAAAACAGATTCAAATCCGCGAGAAAGTGCCTCAAGCCCCATAATTCCTGAACCTGCGAACATATCCAAAAAAGTTTTACCATTAAAATCCATCATAGAAAAAAGCGTGTTAAAAATACTTTCTCTAATCTTTGACAAAGTAGGTCGAACTATTTTTTCATCAGGTGCCGTAACCTTACGCCCCTTGTAAATCCCTGCGGTTATAATCATAAAGCTATTGTAGCAAAAACATGGGAGGGGTGCCTACGAAATTTTTGTAAAAAATATTCCTCTTTAACGGGGATGAGGGTAGTTAATTATTTTAATTATTGCTTAATACAAGTCTAAAAGTCGCCAAATTTTTAATAGATAACATTCTATGTTTATTGTGTTGAGCTTCAGATATATTAAATATTCTAACCATACGTTGAATTTCTTCAACATCTTTTCTTGAGTTGAATGTATACACATTACAGATTGGGTCTGAGACTACTGACATTAGGGTATTTAATTCTTGTTCTTTCATAGCTTCCTCATAAAATATTATATATATTAATAAAAACAATCGCGCTAAAATAATTGCCTTTTTTGTTAGTAATTGTAAAGAAATACTGCGAAATTTTATATCTACTTCACCATTCGCCCCCACTTGTTTTTTTTCTTTTTTGTATTACTATGTTGATAGTAGTTCCCTCAAGCTAAGAATGGAGAAATAATATTATGGTTTATGGCATCCTTGAAATAGAAATTATGAACGCCATTTGGCAACTGCAAGAACAGAATGAAGACGCAAATATCTCGGTTGCAGACATTGTTAAAGCTTTGAATAATAACGATATAGAAAGAGCTTACACAACAATCAAAACTGTTATGGATAGATTAGGGTCAAAGGGAGTTTTAGTTAGATATAGAAGTGGAAAAAAATTCTTTTACAGAAGCACCATTGATAAAAATGAAGCTTCAAAAAAAGCTGTAGAAGAAATTTTAAACCAGTTTTTTGAAGGAAATTACGTCCATCTGTTAAGGTTTATAGAAAAAGAAGCAGAAAACATCTCGGTGTAATCCGTAACAATGATTAAACCAAAATATAAAGAAGAAAGAAAAATTGTTTCAAGGCTAATTTATATGGTTTTAGCCGAAACTTTGCATGTAAAAGAAGCTATTTTAAAATTTCCTAAAGATATAAATGATGACACAATTAAAACCGCTTATCATGCCCTTATCCATCTTGAGGCAGACGAAGAATTTCGTAAAAAAGATTTGGATTACAAAGATGAACAAGATGATTATTTGGAATTTATAGCGGAGATTTTACAAACAGGCAATGCTCTTCCACAAAATATCATTAAAAGTTATAATAAATATTATGAAAATATCAACACTCCTTATTCAGAGAGTATGAAAGGTTTAATAAAAAGTTTATGCAGATTTTTAAACGTGTAATTAATCAGAGAAAACCGGCACAAAATTTAATTGAATTTATTTTTGTATTTCCGATTTTAATATTCTTGACACTGATAATTTTTGAGACGGCTCTTTTTTGGCAGGACGTGAATTCCATTTATAATTTAAATGCGGAAATAAACGCAAATGTAGCGCTCATAGAACCTTCAGGCATGATATTGGGTGATACTTGTGCTGCTGCAACGAGAGCTTTGGCTATTTTGGAGACCAAAGACTCTATGATTTCATTGAATAATCCCGTTTATAGTAAAATTATTTTAGATGGGAATGAACCTTTTTCATTATATAAATATTATGCGAATACGATTACCGCTGGTGGGGAGATAAAACCGCAAATTATTTTATGGGTGGATTGCAGAAACCCTTTTGAAAAAGGAATAATAACTCAATTGGAATTTTATCACAAAACTCTGATTATAAAAGCAACAATCCCAAATTTCAGCGGAGGTGAAGGAATTGTCGTAATCCCGGAAAATATTTTTATTGCAAGTCCAAAACTAAACACAATTAAACATTACTAATGAGGGATTTTATCTTTAGGATTATTTTTTATATCATCCTTTAGAATTTTATTTAAAACCGTGGGTAATGCAAAACCAAGCAGCCCCATGTTCGCAAATAAAGTTAGCCAGTAGATGCCCGCTCCAATATTTTTTGTTCTCTGGATTATCTTTGGTTCAATTCCTTTTAAATCGTTTAATTTCGTAAAATCCTTCGGTTGCAAGCTGATTTTATTGAAAAAATTCGGTTTGGTTTTAAACTTTGCTCTATCCATTATTTGAGTCTTCAAAAATCTATCCGATAATCGGCCTAAAATATTGTTCAATAAAAAATCCCCGCCAAAAAATACAACAAGGCTGCTTCCTTGTCTGATTGCTCTATCTTTTTGTTCATATTTATCTCTGGAGGATATTATTGCCGACGGATAGTCGCAAAGCAACCATATTGCCCCGAAAATAAATTTTGACGGGTATATTCCTTTGGTGTAGTCAAAACTCTTAGGCATTTTTTTGACAAACTTGAGTATTCCGTCTTTACTTTTTAACCCTTTAGTCACGAGTTTAGGGAAGATTATCGCAGGGATTATACCAAGTAGTCCTGATGTTATTAATTTTTTATTTTTTTCTTTTTCGTGTTTTTGGGCGTTCAATTTTGATTGTTGTTCATCCATCATGTTATATGTAGCGGAAAACCCATGGCGTTTAGTTCTTAATTTAGTTATTTCAGTCCCCACCCACGGAATAGCACACCACATTAAGGCAGTCGCCAAAAAGTCGGCAAAAAGGACATCTTCATGGGTTTTAAGTAACCGATTTTTTAAGTCTTCTTTATCCGAAAATCTGTTGAGAATATTCTTAAAATCTTCTTGTACTTTTATTTTTTTGCCTGCTTTTTCAGCCTCCAGTTCTAATTTTTCCGCAGTTTCCATAATTCCATCTTCCATAAATTTAGCACTTTGGGTAAGATATTTTTTTGAAACTTCTATTATTTTTATTTCATTATTAACCAACTTTTTAACAACTCCGTTTCGGGCTAAAAATGTTTTATTAAAAAACGGAAGCAGGATGTAAGGAGCCAAAAAGGCAGATACAAAATACAGGCTCTGAATTATTCCTCTTTCTATTTTTTCATCATTATTGTTGGACATAATAATTTGAGGTACGGCAAGCCCCCCGAGATCAAGCAATCCTCTGTTAAGAATAGTGTTTTCTTGGATTTTTGCCGTTACATTATAAATAGCCTGAGATTTAAAAGTAGTTTTATCTTTAATCTGCATGTTCATATAATACTTGAACAAAAAAAAAGTTGCTACCAGTTGACGAATTCGGGGTTAATTATGACTATTTGTTAAGGAATTTGCTTCAGATTCTATAGGATTGCTCACTAACGGAGAATTTGTGCCGTTTAATCTTCCCAAAGTTGCCTTCTCTCTCGCTTTGTTCCACAAGAAATAAACAGGCAAACCCGCAAGCGTAATTAAAAATCCGGGTAACGTATACATTGGTTTATAAAACGCTAAACAACCCACGATATAGGTCGAAATAGCTATGAAAGATATCGCAAAGAAACTGTTAATTCTTAAAGCCTTGCCGGATTCAGGGAATTTTTTTCTATAAACAAATATTCCAACCATGGTAATTATATAAAATATCAAAGAAGCAAAGATTACAAAATCTAAAAGTTGAGTATAATTTCCCCAAGCAATAAGTGCTGTAATCCAAGCAAACTGGAACCAAAGAGAATTGACGGGAACTTTGGTTTTTCTGTTTATAACAGCTAAGCTCCTGAAAAACAATCTGTCTTTAGCCATTTTATAATAAACTCTCGCCCCTGCTAAAACCATACCGTTCGCACAACCAAACGCCGAAATCATAATTATAACGGCGATTATTTTTTTGCCGATTTCACCAAAGATTGCGTTCATTGAAACCGCTGCAACAATATCTTCAGACGCCGTCTGTATTGCACCGATTGGAGTTGAAATTACATAGATTATATTTACCAACACATAAAGGGCAACGACCATGCCTACACCATAAGCGAGTGCTTTTTTAACATTCTTTTCTGGTTCTTTGATTTCGCCCGCGATAAATGTTATATTATTCCAGCTGATTGAAGCAAACAAAGCACCTACCGTAGCCGTTGAAACTTTGGCTATATCCGAAAAATGAAAAGAAAACGTACTTAATGCAAAATTTGAATGAATCACATCCCAATTTAAACCAAACACCAAACCGCATACTATAATTGCCACGATAGATAAAAGTTTTGTAACTGTAAACAAATTTTGGGTAATCATGCCGTATTCAATTCCACGAGAATTGATATATGTCAGGATAAAAATGGTTAGCACTGCAAAAAATTGTTGGGTGGAAAAATGGATGACCCCGAGTTGAAAAAGCATGTGATGAGAATTTATTGCAGGGATTAAAAGCCCTGTAAACTTAGCAAAAGCAACGCTTATTGCCGCAATAGTTCCAGCTTGAATAACCAAGAACAGTGTCCAACCGAATAAAAAAGCTACTTTATCATTGTATATCTTTTTAAGATACATATATTGTCCGCCTTCGTCAGGAATATTTGCCGCCAGTTCACCATACGCTATAGCTCCGCAAAAAGACACAAATCCGGCTACAATCCAAACAACCAAAAGCAAAATTGCCGAATTAACCTGCCTTGATATATCTGCGGATACAAGAAAAATTCCGCAACCAATCATTGAGCCGGCTACTATTGAGATAGAGTCGGACAATGATAATGTTCTTTTCATTTCATTACTCATTTAAATTCCTTCCGATTGAATGTTTAAATCGATTCGCTAGTGGTGTGGGTAAAAAATTCCTCTTTAGACTATCGTAAAATGGTTTACTTCCCGTTAAAATTTTAATTTAAACAAGCAGGCTTGTAAAGAGAAAGGTAAATATGTCTTTACAAGTTTGACAACAAGCAAGGTTCAACGGATAAGTTAGTGAAATGTCTTTTTTGAGTGAGAGGTAAGCGGTGACGGGTAAACGGTAAGCGGTAAACGGCGGCAACAAGCCCGAAAAGTGAGGGGTGAGGTGTGAGTAGGGTGCGGATTCAACCGCACCGTCAACAAGCCCCGAGGAAGTAAAAAGCAAGCAAGAACCATCAAACCGTTTACCGTTTACCGTTTACTTCGTTTAACCCATCAACCAAAAACTCCGCAGCTTGTTGTGGTGAATTCGCATTAATTATTGCTCTCACAACCGCAATTCTTTTCAAACCTGCCTTAAACACTTCTTGACAATTTTCTGCATCAATCCCCCCTATAGCAAATGCGGGAATTTCAATATTTTCACTAGCCCACTTTACATATTCAAGTCCGACAGGAACTCGCCCCTGCTTGGTTGGAGTTGCAAAAACAGGACCGACGCCAATATAATCCGCACCGTCTGCAACCGCTTTTAAAGCTTGCTCAGGAGCATGCGTTGAAACCCCAACAATCGCATTTGCACCCAAAATATCTCTTGCCGATTGAACATCCAAGTCATCTTGCCCCAAATGAACCCCATCAGCTTCTAAAAGTGCAGCAATATCAATTCTATCGTTTACAATAAAAGTAACGTCATATTGCAGGCATAATTGTTTTATTTTTTTGCCGAGTTCAAGGATTTTACTCGCAGGCATGGTCTTTTCTCGAAGTTGTAAAATATCAACTCCACCTTCCAACGCTGAGGCGATTGCATCCAGAAATTTGTCTTCCGATTTGAATTCATCTGAATTTGTCACCAAATAAAGTTTTTTATCCGCTAATTTTATTTGATTGTATTTCTCTTTTAATTTATCCCACATAATTTTCTCCACAGTGTACGATTCGTATCTCAATTTCTCAAATAATAAAGTATTTTCTTTGTCCGCCAGCGAATATTCAGCCAAAGTTCTCAAAGCTTGCTGTAATCTTTTGATATTTGCCTTAAAAATATTTTCTATATTAATTCTTTCGCTTAAATTTTTTACATCAATCCCAACGTCGTTTTCGGTATCTCGGGCTTGAAGGTATTTACCATAACCTTTTTCTTGCTCATGGTTTATTTTATGGCGAATATTTTTTAATTTTTCGGACAAATCTCTGTCATCAAGCAAAAATCTTGAAATTTCTTCTAAAACTCTTGTCGCTTCTGTCGCTCTATTTAAGTTTGCGTCAATAATTCTTTTCAACTTTTACCTTTCTGTATATCCCCTAACTGATTATATAACAAAGAGTGAGCAAATTTCTATAAAAATTAATTAAGATTACGAATAAGGTGCGCAAATCTGCTTTTTTGCTATTTATGTATCCCGCGAGGAGAAAAAATGTCAGGGAAATTGTTTTATAAAAAAATTCCACTGGAGGAACTGGTAATTCTGTCACAGAAAAGTGATTACAGGGCGCTGGAAGAATTAATCAAGCGAGAACAAAAAAATATATTTGCAACTTTTACCTATCTTAGCAAAAAGCGTGAAAACATCGCAGATTTAACCCAAGAAGCCTTAATGCGCATGGCTCGTGGACTTATTAATTTACGTAACCCGAAAACTTTTAAAAGTTGGCTCAACCAAATAGTCACCAATCTTTTTTATGACGAGTTGAGAAAATCAACCAGAAAACCGCAACTGGTTTCGATAGATACCGAACCAAGCGAAAACAGTTTTCATACCCAAATACCCGACTACAGGCATAAGCCCGCCGAAAAAGCCATGTCTTTAGAATTGGATACAATGATTAAAAATGAAATTAAAAGTTTACCCGAACATTTTAGAATAGCAATTATTCTAAGAGAATTGCAAGGACTAAGTTATGAGGAAATCGCAGAAGCAACCCACACAACCATCGGAACGGTTAAATCACGTATCGCAAGAGCAAGAGGGAAATTACAGGACGGTTTAAAAAATTATATATAAGGAGAAAATATATGACTATCAATTTGACATGCACACAAGTAAGCGCTCTATTATCTTTTTACATAGATGATAGATTAAGTGCTCAACTAAAACAATTTGTCGAATCCCATTTAGAGGTATGCCCTTCCTGTAGAGCGAAATTTGAAGCGTTAAAAGCCATGGTTAGCAGTTTAAAGGAGGTTCACGAAAAAATGACCGCCGTAAAATTGGATTATAATTCAAATCAAATACCCCAGCAAAATGAGGAGTTTCAGATGAATTTATCCGCCTATGTCGATAACGAACTGAGCGATGAGGAAAATATTAAGGTAAAAAAATATGTGATTTCAAACGCCAAAGCCCGACAAGATTTGGAGAATATGTATAATTTAAGAAAAGTTCTCAATAACTCTTTTGAAAAAACAAAAAACGAAGCAAAAGAAGATTACTCGAAATATATACTGAAACGCATTGATATTCAGGAAGAAATTTATGGATCCGATTCATTTGCAAAAGTTGTTGCACTGTTCATAGTGATTTTCACAATTTTTACTCTGACGGCAGTTATAATTTTTTGGATATAAAAAATTAAGCGGTTCTAAAAATTAAGTTCTAACAAATCATTTTTAATATTATTTTTAAACTCCTCACTAATCCCATTTAGGTCAATAATATCTATAGTATATGGAATTGTGGTTTGTTCAAAAGCAGAGCCTAGCCTTGCGAGAGTGGGCAAATCAATACTTTTACTATTGTAATCCAGCGCTATATCCAAGTCAGAATAAGGTTTTGCTTTGTTTTTTTTCGCTCTTGAGCCGAATACAAAAACTTTTGCACTTGGCACTAATTCTTTTAAAATATTTGTAATTATTTTAAAATGTTTTGATTCAACATCCAGAGTCATGCTTCGATTCTCTTTTTTAGTGTTTTCAATAAAAAATCAGCTTCTTTTTCAAAGTCCGGAATAACACTTACAACCTCAATGGCTTTATTTTCATCATAGGTATGAGAAGTTAAATTTCTGGCTAGTCGATAAGTAGTCCATTTTTCTAAATCATTTAAAATTAATCCGATTTCACTTGCTTTTCTGATTACAGTGTTAAAATCCATCCCATCTACGGAGGTTGGTTCGTCAATGGTCATTTCCAGATACCTTCGCAGCATTTTTAAAGATAAGGAATATGTATATTCAAACCTTTGAATAACCGCATCTCTTATAGCCAAATCGTAACTTTCTTTTTCATAGCGAAGAAGAATTTCTTTTAAACTGGCATGGGCTTTTTCCAAAGACGTTAAATCAAGCTTATATTTACTCATTTGATTAATCCTTTTTTCGCTAATTGTATCATGAGTCTGATTTAAAAGTCAAAAATAGGAATTAATCGCACTTGGTTTTGCCGCCCCAAGCTAAATCCGAGCAGTGCAAATAATCCAAGTTTTCGTTGTAAATTACCCATGCGGTGCAACCCAGCCCATTTGCTGTTGTTTTGTCCCTACAGTCGTCCACAAATCTGTTGATTTCTAAGGCACTGCCTACGGGGATGATTCCAAATTTTGTCACAAAGAATTGAAAATAATCTACTCCCCACTGATTCGGCTTTTTAAATCCATTAATGTCAACATGAACTGCTCCACATATATTTGATAAGCTTTGTGTTGAGCCAAGATTGTACGAACAATTCGAACTGCCTGACCAAAACGCCATAATAGAACCGTCTGTCAATTGTATTTTTGCGTGATTCTGCAGTGTATTGTAATCCAAGGATATTGTTTTGTTTAATGTTTCCATAGAAGTAGGATAACATCCCGAACCTGTACCACAATCTTTTGTAATTCTTAAATATGGTTTTAGAGTATTTAATAAATTGACAGCCCCGACTCCCGTCGTATCGCCATCCGCTAACCCCCAATTATCAGGTGTTCCGTTTTCTTGGACAGCGAGCGTGTAAGCTTGAGACAATGTTGAATAAGCTTTTTTAAGAGTGGTAATTGTTGTTTGTTCTTGAATATTTTGCATGAGCGTAGGTATAGTCATCTCGGCAACTAATCCTAGAATCCCAACAACAATTATAACTTCAGCCAAAGTAAATGCTCTTTTATTATTCATTCTATTCATCCCCTTAGATTGTATTTTGGTAAAAATTTATTCTGTTAAGTCTATATGCTATATCTTTTAAATCTATTTGTCAATGCTTTAAGTTTTATTAGATTGTTTTAATTTAATCCGACAAAATTATAATGGATTAAAAGGGGGGAAAATGATTGAAGTTAAAAAACAATTGGGCAAAAGAATTAGCGAATTAAGAAAAGCTCAAAAAATGCCACAAGAAAAACTTGCTGAAATAATTGGGATTGAGCCAAACAATGTAAGTAAAATTGAAACAGGAAAAAATTATCCCTCTTCTGAAAATTTAGCAAAAATAGCATCGGCACTTAATGTTGAAATTCAACAATTATTTTTTTTTAATCATCACAAAACATATAAAGAAATAAAAAATGAGCTTACAAAGGTTATAAATGATGACGAAAAAACCGCCAGATTAATTTATAAATTCTATTCTACGATTAAAATGTAGCTATTAAGTCTATATAATTTTAAATTTATCAACACACTTTGCGATTTGTTTATCATCAGCTTTTACTCGTCTTTCAAGTTTTTTGATGTCTTCTTCAGGCGGTAATTCTTCGGGCTTAATTCCGCTTTTGCCAAGTAAAGCCCGTACTTCCCGATTATTCTTAATGTGTTCTGAGGTAATATTTCCTGCACCATTCAAATCATTTTTTTTAACATTGAAATTCGTAATTTCAGCTGCTAAATCTTTTGCCTTAATCGTAATTGTCGGTAAAAAATCTGCCAATGGTCTATTGTCGGGTATTCCAAGTTTACGCTTCATTTCAGATGTGTTATTTCCTCCAAACAAAGCACAATCACCCTTACTTCTTATTATCGCAAAACCTTTGTTATCCACGCCTTTTTCGTATATTAAATCTGAAAGTTCAGTTTCAGTTGCAGATAATTTTTCTCTAGCTTCCAATCTTTCAGAAAGTAAAATTCTTTCTTCTAAGATTTCTTGTTTACGTGTTTGTATCGCAAAATAACTTTGTGCAAAGGCAATTTCTTCCTTTCTCGGGTCACCGTTTTGTGCTATTAAATAACAAGCGTAGCGAGTAAGCATAACATCAGAAATTTCTTTTATAGCGTCTTTAGGCATATTGATCGTTTTGCTGGCGTCAGCAAAATGATCGGAAACCTCTTGTCCTGCGGTTTTACAAGATTCTTTAGCTTTATCAATAGCATTCTCAAAGTTTCGCCATTGAGTGTATCCAAGTAAAGCTTGAAGCTCCCTCGCAGACCAGCATTCAACCCCTTGATATTCAAACGCTGATTCTTCAAAGTTTTTTGTTAATTTTGTTATAATTTCTTTTTCCATCTTAATTCTCTCCAATTTTGTATTTTTTTCCCTGCGTCACTGCCGTTACAAACGCCACCATTGTCCAGAAAATAAATTGAACCTGAGGTCTGAAAAATATTGTATCAACAAACCCGTGAACCATTATCGCAATAACTGAAATAATAGAAATCGTAACAATAATCGATGATTTTAAATCCTTGGTCGCCAAAATAAACTTTATTGATTGATATATCAAGGTTATTAAAAATGCTAAAAATGCAATCAATGCAAAAACACCGCTTTCGACAGAAATCTCCAAAAACACGCAATAAGCACTCAAAGCGTCAAACCCTGTCCGCATATATAACCCGTAAATTTCTCTGAAATTTTGGTTTCCAACCCCGATTCCCAAAGGCCAATTATCCTTTGCCATCTGAATTGCGGATTGATAAACGTTGAATCTGAAGGAAGTCGAAGAATCGCCCCTCATTGCAAAAATCGAAAGAATTCTTGTTCTGATTGATGAAACAAACAAGACAACGCATGCCGAAAATGCAACAATCGCACCCAAAAATGACAAATATAATTTTTTAAAAAATTCTTTTCTGTTCTCTAAATCATTCCAAATAAATTTAGCTACAAAGCCAAAACCACATAGCATTATCGCCAAAAATCCCACATACGCTCCACGACAACCGCTTAAAATAAGCGCAAACGAGGTTATTGAAGCTAGAGTTAAAAACAACCCAGCAAGTTTATATTTTTTATCCAAAACTTTGAGTATAAAGCTTCCGAACAAGCAAGGCAAACTCGCAACCAAGTATCCTCCGAATAAATTCGGGTTATAAGGCATCAAAGTTCCGTAAACTCTAGTCATTACATCCTCTGGATTAATATTTGAAACATCCTGCCATGTGGAAATTTCACCCACCTGAGAAAAGTTTTGAAATATTCCGATAATCCCCTGCGAAGCAGCACACAAAGCTATTATAAAAATTGTGAGGGGGATTTTTGAAATATTATTCTTAAAATATTGCACCGCAGAAAAGTAAAATCCTAAATATGTGAAAGTTTTTAAAAATCCTTTAAAACTTAAATAAAATAGGCTTGAACCGGCAAGGCTTATAACAACAATTAAAAAATATATAAGTAGGAAAATTTCAAATACATTTAAGTCAACTCTTTCACCTTTTTTGACAAATAATTTAATCACCGTCAAAAACAAAATTACCAGCCCGACATAGCCTATTAAATCCGAAGACGCAAAAGTTGAAAGAACAAATACACCAAGTATCATCATGAAAATAAATTTGTCGATGCTTTTCAGAAAAAAACTGTTTTCCCATAAATATGCACATTTATTTTGTGAAAAAGTGAATATTTTATTCAAAAAATCTAAAATCAAACCGTTACTTGCCATTGTTTATTTTTTCACTTCGTCAATCTTTGGTTTTGTCGGAGAACTTGCCAAAATTTGCAGACCTGAAACCGTCCCGTTAAATTTGTAATCTTTACCTTCAAGCGTTATCGGCAAGCCGATTTTAATCTTGTTTCCGCCCACCACAGCACCGTCTTTTGTGATTTTTGCCGTATCAATAACTGTTACGATAACATCATACATAAAAATTTGAGAATAATCATCGACAAGTATAAACGCAGGTTTTCCCGCAGGATTAGGCATAAGAGTTTTTTTAGTATCGCTTTTGACATCAACTATTTTTAAATTTGTATAAGGAACATTTCTGATACTTATAAAAGTCTCATCGCCGGCTTTCATAGGGCTGACGCCTCCGGTTAAAGTTACCCCCCTCAAAAACACCTGAAAAGCTATTTTTGAAGTTGATTCAATTTGCTTACCCGCCGTTTGTCTGAAATGTTTATAAGTCAAAAACCCGACAACAAGCGCCGAAATCAAAGCAAAAAGTATTATTATATCAAGCAGTTTTATTTTTTTCATTAAAATTTATCCTTTCTAAGTTATTTAAAATTTCTTCGATAGTTGTGGTTGCACAGCCAAACTGTTTTATAACAATACTCGCCGCAATATTTCCGATTATGGCGGCGTATTTAGGCTCTGCTCCGCTTGCCAGTGCCATCGTAAACACCGCGGTAACAGTATCTCCCGCACCTGTAACGTCAAACACCTCTGCTTTATTAAAAACAGGGATTTTAAACATTTTTCCGTTTTCATCAAAAACTACCATCCCCTCAGACCCGCAAGTTACCAAAATTGATTTCGCCTTAGTTGCTTTAATTAATTTTTGACCTGCTTCAAGCATTGTTTTGTCATCTTTAATGAAAAATCCGACAGATTTTTGCGTATCGGGTAAATTCGGGGTCATAGATGTAATGTTTTTATATTTATCTAAATCTTTTTGCGCATCTACAACAATTATTTTACCGTATTTGTTTGCCAATGCTATTGCTTTGTCGATAACTTCTTGGGTTAAAGTTCCGATATGGTAATCAGATAAAATAACGGCGTCGTATTCAGGAATAGCTTTTTCCATATTTGCGATAACTTTTTTTTCTGTATCTTTTGATATAAATTCATTTGTTTGTCTGTCAATTCTCACAATTTGCTGGGTAATAGAGTGTGAACAGGAACCTGAAATTCTCGTTTTCGTAATTGTTTTTCTTGTTTTATCCGCAACTATGTATTTTGTGTCAATATGAGCCTTATTAAATGTTTCAATCAACTGTCCGGCATGGTAATCTTCGCCGACTACTCCGAGAACTCCGACTTTACCAATGTTTATAGTAGAAGCATTGTGTGCCGCATTGGAAGCACCACCTAAAATCAAATTAGTGTGACTGTGTTGCAAAATTAAAACGGGAGCTTCTCTTGATATTCTTTCGGTATCACCGTAAATCATCTCATCAAGTGCCAAATCCCCGACAACAAGAACCTTTGAAACGGCTAAATTCTTGACACATGATACTAATTTTTCTCTATCTATGTTCATTCTTACTCTTTTAAATTAACTTGCTTATTCTCTAAAATTAATGTATAATAATTGTTAGTTTAGCACAAAGAAAAAATAAAGAGGTAAATTTTGGATAATTTTTCTCAAGAAACGGAAGAAGAAGAAAAAATTAATCAACAATCATCTGAAAATCAAGAAATCAACGATATTGAATTTGAAGAAGTTTTGGATATAGATGAAACTCAAGATAGTTTGGAAATGCAAACAACAGAAACATCAGAAGAACAAATCTCCGACGCAGAAACTAAACTGGAAACCGATTTGTCAATTGTTTACGGTAATGCTAAAAAATATGTAATATATATCAATTCTGAAAATATCGCTTTTGTCGAAAGTCTTTCTACAGATGAACGAAGAAAAATTATAAATAAAATTTTAAAAGAACAAAATGAGTTTTCTATAAAAGACAGGGCAAATAAAGAACGAAGTCGTTTTTTAAAACATGTTTTGCTTTCGGTTTTCACATTTATAATATTTTTTCCGATAGTATTTATCTATGTAAATAAGGCTCTATTGATTTCTATTGACAATTATGAACAAGCAAAAGAAAATTTTTCTAAACTTTATAAAGAACACGGTAAAATTCAAAGAGAGAAACAGTAAATGTTAATTTTTCCGCAATCTCCTTAACAATAATTAAATATTTTGTTTATTTTCGTTATTTAGATAGTACAATTCATGTATCGGAATTTTCAGAGGGCAAATTTCACTCTAGATTTGTTTTTTCACGAACGGAATATAAAAGAAGGAATTTATGATGCTTAAATTAGACTATCGGAATGTAAAATCTGCAATTATCGGAAAGGAAAACGGACTTGAAATCGAACAGGAATTTGAAAATTATAAAACTAAAATTTCTCACATCATTTCTGACTTAAACAAACGAAAAGATAAGCCCGGGCAGTGGTTACAATGGATGAATTTAGGTTATAACGAAGAAACAGTTTGGTTGGTAAAAGAATATGCATCTTTGGTTAAAAATAGATTTGAAAATGTGTTAATTTTAGGGATAGGTGGTTCGACACTCGGTGGAATCGCGGTTACTGAAGCACTATTAAGCCCTTACTGGAATTTATTATCAGATGAAAAAAGAAATAACTATCCCAGAATTTTTTTCTTAGATAACATTGATCCTGACCAAATTACGGGTCTTTTGGATTTGCTTGATTTAAAGAAAACTTTGGTGAATGTAATAACAAAATCAGGCTCGACGGCAGAAACAATGTCTCAATATATGATAGTTAAAGACATTATGGCAAAAGAGCTTGGGGATGATTATCGAAAAAATATTGTTGCAACAACGGATAAAAAAATGGGGATTTTAAGGCAACTGGCAGATCAAGAAGGTTATAAAACATTCGTCGTACCCGATGATGTGGGCGGAAGATTTTCCGTATTCTCGTCGGTAGGACTTCTTCCTTTGGCGCTTGTGGGTATCGATATTGATGAAATCATTAGTGGAATCAAAGATATGGATTTAGCGCTTAAAAATACCGATATATTGGAAAATATTGCAGCACAAAATGCACTGATACATTATTTAATGGATATACAAAAGGGTAAAAAACTCTCTGTAATGATGCCTTATTCATCTCGCTTAAGATATGTTTCTGATTGGTATGTTCAACTTTGGGCGGAATCTTTAGGGAAAGAGGTCAATAATGATGGTGAAAAAATCAATTGCGGGCCGACTCCGCTAAGGGCTCTTGGCGTTACAGATCAACACTCTCAAATTCAACTTTATAATGAAGGACCAAACGATAAAATTATTAATTTTATCAGGGTGGAAGAATTTGAAAATACTGTAGAAATACCTAAAATATTTGAATATACAGGAATCGGCTATTTGGGTGGCAAAACCATCAATGATTTATTAAACGCAGAAGCTGATTCGACAAAAGTTGCACTGGTAGATTTTGAAAGGCCGAATGTTACCGTATCATTACCTACAATTAATGGATATTATGTAGCTCAACTTCTTTACATGCTAGAAATTCAAACAGCGATTGCCGGTGAGTTATATAACATAAATACATTTAATCAACCTGGGGTTGAGCAGGCAAAAAATTACACCTACGCGTTGATGGGTAGGGCTGGATACGAAGATTCAGCCGAGGCTCTGAAAGAAAAATTGGCTGTAGTATAGTGCAAAATTGATGCGCAATTCAAACTTATAAAATCATCTCTTCAAAATTTACAGTATCGTTATAGCTAAACATATGTATAAAAGTATATAATGCTTCTGCTGAAAATTTTTGTGTCCCGAGCCCAAGCATGACTCTCAAAGCCTCTTTGGTATTTTTCACTTTATGAGGGGTACGATTAGAAGTCAAATTATCGAAATAATTACAAACACTAATTATTTGACTTTCAATATTAATACGTGCTCCTGATTTGCCGTTGGGATAACCGGAACCGTCATTATTTTCATGATGGTCAAGTGCAGTTCTGGCAATATTTTCAGGTAATTCCATTTCTACTTTTAGCATTTTATAGCCTATTTTTGTATGATTTTGAAAGATTTTTTGTTCCTGATTCGTCAAATTATTCTTAGAAAAAAGTTCTTGAGGAAGCACATTTTTTCCTATATCGTGAAGTAAACCCGCAAGAACAACGTCGTATATTATATTCTCAGGTAAATTCATCTTTCTCGCAACTGCACCACTTAAAATGGCCGTATTTAGTGCATGACACTTATTATATTCGCCTAAAAGTTTTAATTGAGAAGATAAAAAGACTTCGTTTGACTCTGAAATTATGTCTTGCATAATTTTGTCTCTGACATTTGCAAACATGCCTAGCATTTCCAGAGGTGATTTTTCATCTATCCCTTCCAAAATTTTGCCATAAAATACT
Organism: uncultured bacterium; assembly: GCA_903868125.1. Taxonomy (GTDB): domain Bacteria; phylum Cyanobacteriota; class Vampirovibrionia; order Gastranaerophilales; family Gastranaerophilaceae; genus CAIPUE01. The sequence goes on from CAIPUE010000002.1 coordinate 56,628, forward strand.
TTTATTTTAAGCTGTGTTTGCGGATCAATTTTTGCTTTTTTATTGACCGGCCCCCGATAACCAATTATATCTATATCATCAACTGAAAGTTTATTTTTTAAAATAGTTGATTGTTTCATATCAAAAGTTTCAATTATTACATCAGGTTCAGCCTTTGATGCTGTTTTTCCCTCCGGGGAGGTTGGTCCTGTCTCTGTTGGTTCAATAACCTGAGCTTCTTCATCACGATATAAAGAACCCATGTGTCTTAATTGCAATAATTTACCGGGAGTGAGAACTTCCCCTGCGGCAAAAAGTTTTTCTCCAAACTCTGAATAAAGGTTATAGGGTAAAATTTTATGATTAATTAACTCTTCTGTTGAAACGATTTTCATACTGACTCCGTAAATGTAGGCAATATAAATATTATAACATTCTTTTAAACCAAAACACAATCCATTTAGATGAAATTTTCAGGAGAAATTTAATTATTAACTCCACTTGAATTATTTTTTATAAACCCGCAGATTTCTTCAAGCCGTTTATCTTCCATAGCATCAACCAAGTCCTGAATAGAATTAAGTTTTTTTAACTCAAAACCGACTTCTGCGAATAAAACACAATCGTTACAAAGCCTGTAATCTCCGTATTGAATCGAGCCTGCAACACACTTGCACTGACCACAGCAATCACAATCAAAAAATTCATTTTCAATATCTGGATTTTCTTCAATATCGTCAAGCCTCATTTGCTCAACTACCAATTGCATTTCTTCGGTTACTTTAATTTTGTCTTTCATTAATTTAATCCTTTTCGGGTAGTTTATCAGTCGATAAGTCTATAAGTTAAACAGTTTTGCAAGAGCGCTCGTTGAAAATTTATAAACGATTATGTTTTTATAAAATCTTACTTTGCCAGTTAACTAATCAACTTATAGACTTATCACCTTATAAACTAATTAACTGCTTCATTTCCCTAACAGACGTTTCTATCCCAACAAAAACCGCCCTTGAAATAATACTGTGCCCTATGTTTAATTCCACCAAATCCGGAATCTCTTTCATTTTGTGAACATTTTCGTAATTAAGCCCATGCCCTGCATTCACTTTTAAACCCAGAGATTGAGCAAAAATAGCGGCCTCTTTTAATTTTTGGAATTCTCTTTCTTCGGACTCCGTGCCAAAAGCTTCCGCATATTGCCCTGTATGAAGTTCAATAAATTCTGCTCCTGTTTTGGAGGCCGCAGAAATTTGTTCTAAATTGGGGTCAATAAATAAACTTACGGCAATTCCGGCATCTTCAAGCGGTTTTACGAATTTTATTGCTTTATCAAGTTGCGAAGCAACATCTAAACCGCCCTCGGTGGTAAGTTCTTGACGTTTTTCAGGAACGATACAACAGGCGGCAGGCTTGAGTTCAAGTGCGATTTTAAGCATTTCCTCAGTCATTGCCATTTCAAGATTAAGCCTTGTTTTCAGAATGACTTTTAATGTTTTAACGTCGGCGTCTTTAATATGTCTTCTGTCTTCTCTTAAATGGGTTGTAATCCCTGCAACTCCAACTTTTTCACAAATTTTTGCACACTCGATTAAGTTAGGTTCCGCCCCGCCCCTTGCGTTTCTTAACGTTGCTATATGATCAATATTTACTCCCAGTAACATCTCAAATCCTCACTTTTTAATAAAATTATATCGTAAAAAAATGTAAAATGTAATTGTGATTGTTTTAATTTTTAATTAATTATTCTTTGCCTAAAAACTTTGTTTGTAGTACCATGATGTAGTATGAATTAGTATGTAATTTATAAATTATTGGCTAGAAAGAGTATAAGGAGAGTAATTATGCCGGGAAAAACAATAACAGTTGATGGTAACTACGCTGCGGCGCATGTTGCATATGCATTAAGCGAGGTATCAGCAATATACCCAATCACACCTTCATCTACAATGGGTGAATGGATTGATGAATGGGCATCACAACACAAAAACAACATTTGGGGTACAGAAGTAAGCGTTGCTGAAATGCAATCTGAAGCTGGTGCAGCAGGCGCCGTTCACGGTTCTCTTGCGGCTGGTTGTTTAACTTCTACATATACATGTTCTCAAGGTTTATTATTAATGATTCCTGTAATGCACAAAGCGGCTGGGGAATTGCTTCCACACGTAATGCATGTTTCTGCCCGCGCACTTGCAGCTCAATCATTATCAATTTTCGGCGACCATTCAGACGTTATGGGCGTTCGTAATACTGGTTATGCGATGTTAGCGGCAAATTCCGTTCAAGAAGAAATGGATATGGCTTTGGTTGCTCACTTGGCAACATACAAATCTAAGATTCCATTCTTACAATTCTTTGATGGATTCAGAACTTCTCACGAAGTACACAAAATTGAAGAAATCTCTTATGATGATATCGCTAAATTAGTTGAACCTAAATATATTGAAGAATTCAAAACAAGAGCTTTAAAACCTGAAGCACCTATCACGAAAGTTGGAGCACAAAACGGAGACGTTTATTTCCAAGGTCGTGAAACAGTTAACAAATTCTATGACGCTGTTCCTGATATCGTTCAAGAATACATGGACAAAGTTGCCGCTGTTACGGGCAGACAATACCACCCATTCGATTATGTTGGCGCACCTGACGCTACGGACATAATCATTGCTATTGGTTCTAGTTGTGAAACAATCGAAGAAACAATTGAATATTTGAACACTAAACGCGGCACTAAATACGGTTTAGTTAAAGTTAGATTATACAGACCGTTTGATGTTAAGAGATTCAATGAAGCTCTTCCAAGCACTGCAAAACGTATCACTGTTCTTGACAGAACAAAAGAACCTGGTTCAATCGGCGAACCATTGTACCTAGATGTTGTAGCTGCTCTTGAAAACAAATCGGCAAGAGTTATCGGCGGTCGTTATGGTTTATCTTCTAAAGAATTTACACCATCAATGGTATTAGCTGTATACAAACATGCTGAAAACAACGGATTCCACGGATTCACAGTAGGTATCGAAGATGATGTAACTAATCTTTCATTGAAAGTTGTAGAGCATATCGTTACTGAGCCTGAAGGAACTACAAACTGCATGTTCTGGGGATTGGGATCTGACGGTACTGTTGGTGCTAACAAAAGCTCAATCAAGATTATTGGGGACTACACTGAAAAAGATGCTCAAGCATATTTCGCATATGACTCTAAGAAATCTTTCGGCGTAACTGTTTCTCACTTGAGATTCGGTGATGAACCAATCAAATCTACATATCTAATCACAGCACCTGACTTTGTATCTTGCTCATCGCACGCATATGTTGGCAGATATGATTTGTTAAAAGGGATTAAAGAAGGCGGTACTTTCTTGTTAAACAGTCCTTACACAAAGGATGAAGCATTCTCTCACTTAACAAAATCAATGCAAGAAACAATCGTTAGCAAGAAAATCAAATTCTACAACATTAATGCTGATGAATTAATCAAACAACAACCTGGACTACGTGGTAAGGGTGCAAACACAGTAATGATGGTTGCATACTTCAAAGTTTCAGGAATTATCCCATTCGAACAAGCATACGAAGGTATGAAAGAAATGACAGTCAAAACCTTTAAGAAAAAAGGCGATGATATCGTAAATATGAACTTGGCTCTTATCGACGCAGCAGTTAATTTCTGCGAAGAAGTTCCAGTTCCATCATCATTAGATGGCGTTTCTTGCGCTCCAGAAGTTAAATTACTTTCTGATGATGCAAGTGACTTCGCTAAGAAAATCATTGAACCTTCAATGAGACAAAAAGGCGACGATATTCCTGTTTCAGCGATGTCAGTTGACGGTGTTCTTCCAACAGGAACAGCTTGCCTAGAAAAACGTCGTATTGCACCGAGAGTTCCTCACTGGCATTCTGAAACTTGCATTCAATGTGGTATTTGTGCTTCTGCATGTCCACATGCGGTTATCAGAACAAAGTTGATAGCGCCTGACAGCTTGAAAGATGCTCCTGCATCATTCAATACATTAGATGCAAGACCTGGCGATGGCGAGAAATTTAAAGTACAAATTTATTGTGAAGATTGTACCGGTTGCGGCGTTTGTGTTGATCAATGTCCTATTAATCAAAACAAACCTGAAACACCTGCTTTATCATGGTCCACTGTTGATGATGAAGAAAACGCGGGCGAAAAAGTCAATGCTGAATTCTTCGATGCATTACCTGATAATGTTATGGGTAAAAATACAACTAAAACAATCAAAGGTGCTATGTTGAAAAAGCCATTGTTCGAGTTCTCAGGAGCTTGTGCAGGTTGCGGAGAAACTCCTTACATCAAATTGGTATCGCAATTGTTTGGTGAAAATATGATTGTTGCTAACGCAACAGGTTGTACATCAATTTACTCTGGAACATTCCCGACTATTCCTTATTGCACCAGCAAAGAAGGCAGAGGACCGGCTTGGGCTAACTCACTATTTGAAAACAACGCTGAGTTCGGTTTCGGTATGAGATTAGCAGTAGATCAAAACAGAGGTACTTTGAGAACCTACGTTGAGAAAGTTCTTGTAAATGAGAAAACTCCTGCTGACCTTAAAGAAGCCTTAGAATCGGCTATATCCTTCTGGGATACCTCAAAAACAGAAGAAGCAGTTGCCGCTCAAAATAAAGTAAAAGAAGTTTTAGCTAAAACAAATTGCGAATGTGCAGAATTAGCGATGATAAAAGAACTTCAAGACTACTTCACTGATAAATCAGTTTGGATTATCGGTGGTGACGGTTGGGCTAATGATATCGGATACGGCGGGATTGACCACGTATTAGCTCAAGGTAAAAACGTAAATATTCTTGTTGTTGATACTGAAGTTTACTCTAACACAGGTGGTCAAGCATCTAAATCAACACCGACAGGTGCTGTTGCGAAGTTTGCTACAGGCGGGAAGAAAACTTACAAGAAAAACATGGGACTAATGAGCATGTCTTATGGTTATGTATACGTTGCATCGGTTGCATTGGGAGCGGATAGAGGTCAAACTCTTAAAGCGTTCCAAGAGGCTGAAGCTTACGATGGGCCATCAATCATATTTGCATACGCTCCATGTATCGCTCACGGTATCGATATGAGCAAGACTCAAACAGAACAAAAAATCGCTGTTGAAGCTGGATACTTCCCATTATACAGATACAATCCTGATAATGAGCAGCCATTCACTTGGGACGCTAAGGAACCTAAAGGCAGCTACCAAGACTTCATAAAGAGTGAAGGACGTTATAAAGCACTTCTAAAAACAAATCCTGAAGCGGCTGAAGCTCTTTATGCTCAAGCTGAATCAGATGCTGCGAAGAGAATGTCTGTTTATAAGGCAGTCGGCGAATTGATGAGATAAGGTATAACGGTGCGGTTAAATCCGCACCCTACTTTGATAAATATAAAATAGGTAAAGTTTTTTAAAGAATTTTACCTATTTTTGTCAATTATTTATAATAAAATGTTTTTACATGAATATAGTTAGCAGTGTTATATTTTATTGAAAGGAAGTTGGTATGTCAGTAAAAATTGGGGGGCAAGGTCCACAAACTTATGTAGAACTAAATCATGGCGGGCAAGCGATGAAAATTCCATGTGAAAATCCCGAACAAGCTAAAGAAGCAGCTGAAGCTTTAAAACAAGTTGAAGCTAAAATGGTGGCAGAAGAGAAAAAATTAGGAAAAACTCCCGAAGAATATATGACCTATTTGGCGCAACAAGCAGTCAAACCTGCAGGAGTTGGCGAAAAGTTGGATGTTACTTCAAAAGCTTAATTTTTTGGAGGAATGGCTTTTAGTTGAATAGTCGAATAGTTTAACAGTTTTTAACGGTGCGGTTAAATCCGCACCCTACCGTTCACCGTTTACCGTTCACCCGTCTCTCTCTCACCATTTTATAGAACATTTTGTCCTTCAACATACATTGATTGACGTTCTCTTATAATTTCCCTGATTTGAATTGGATAATCTTTATTTAAAAGTTCTCCGATAGAAGAATATAATTTTAAAATAGAACTTTGGACATTGTCAGAATTCAAATCAATCATATCCTGCGCCATTTCTTCATTAGTTAAAGCCAGACGGGTCATATCTCTAAAACCGCTTGCGGCAAGCCTAAGAGCGAGTTTATTTGACTGTGCTGTTTTAAATATTGCTTGTGATACCAACATTGGCATGTGTGAAATTAAAGCTACAGCTTCATCATGCTCGTTTGGAGACGTAAAAATAGGGTCAGCACCCAAAACTTTAATTATATCTGTAACTCTTTTTATATCAGAATCTTCCGTCCCTTCAAATGGAGTTAAAACCCATTTTGCGCCTTGAAAAAGAGATTCAAAAGAGGAGTCAAACCCGCTAAATTCAGTTCCTGCCATGGGATGTGTTGGAATAAATTTATAATTTCTTTTTTTTAAACTTACAAAACGTTTTAAACTGCAAACATCCGCTACAACAGCATTTGGGGATAAAATTTCATTAAGTTTATCTAAAATTTCAGTTGTTTTATTTATATGAGTACAAACAAAAATTACATCACAATCTTGTAAAATCCCCAAAGATTTTGAAACATTTTCGCAGTATTGTTTTGCTTTTTGCAGTGTAAAATTTGAATTTGAGACAGCATAGATATTACATCTTAAAGCACAAAGAGCCTTAAAAATAGAACCGCCAATTAATCCTAAGCCAACAATACCAATTTTTAGATTTCTATTCATGAATTGATTTTAACACAATTTTTTTTGTTGTACAATTTTAATTATGAAAAAGAAACAAATAAGCATAATCGGCTCAACCGGCTCCATCGGCACTCAGGCTCTTGAGGTTATAGATAAACTCAATGACAAGTTTGAAATTTTAGCGCTAACAGGCGGGGATAATGTTAAGCTTTTGAGAGAACAAATCCAAAAATTTAACCCAAAAACCGTTTGCGTTAAGTCGAATGACATAAAACTTGAGCTGGAAAAAGAGTTTGATAATGTTAAATTTCTCTTTAGTGACGATGGCTTGGAAGAAATTTGCTCAAATACCCAAAATGACCTTTTGGTAATGGCTGTTTCAGGCAAAATCGGCTTGAAACCGACTTTAACCGCCATTGAAAATAAAATTGATATTGCACTCGCGAACAAAGAAACCCTTGTAATGGCTGGCGATATTGTCATGAATCGGGCAAAAGCCAACGGGGTGAGTATTTTGCCGATTGACAGTGAACATTGTGCAATTCATCAATGTATAAAAAATATTTCTGATGTAAGAAAGCTGATAATAACTGCTTCGGGTGGACCCTTTAAAGATAAAAGCCTTGATGAAATTAAAAAGGCAACTGTTGAGCAAACTCTCGCTCATCCTAAATGGAACATGGGCAGAAAGATTACCGTTGACAGTGCAACCTTGATGAATAAGGGGCTTGAGGTCATTGAGGCACATCATTTATTCGGAACTTCTTACGACGATATTGAAGTTGTAGTGCATCCTCAAAGTATTATTCATTCCGCAATTGAATATGTTGATGGAAGTGTTATCGCACAAATCGGCTTGCCAAGTATGCATATTCCTATTCAATATGCCCTGACTTACCCTGAAAGAATTGAAGGGATAAAATCAAAAAGTTTCAGTTTTTTAGATGCAAAAAGGTTTGATTTTGAGGCACCTGATTTAGAAAAATTCCCCTGTTTAAGATTAGCGTATGAGGCTGGCAGGGCAGGCGGAAGCGCGCCAATTTGTCTTAATGCGGCTAATGAAGAAGCGGTTTTTGCTTTTTTAAAGGGGCAGATTAAGCTTTATAAAATTTTTGAAACAGTTGATAAAATGCTCTCAAATCATGACCTTATAAAATCGCCTGCTATTGAAGAAATTATTGCAATAGATGATGAAATAAGAATTAAAACAAGAGAATTTTTGGGGAAATTTTGTTAATTGTAACTTCCGCAGCCTTTTAATCTAAATTTCTATACTCCTCCTTAGGTAAAAAGCAGATTTCAAACTTAAGCAGGCGGGATAGCAATCCCGCGAGAGAATTTAAAGTAGGTCGGGCATTTCTGCCCGACAACAAAAAATCTGCTTTTTATTTTGTGTCTAGTATAAAAAAACATTTTGTTTAAAGTTTGTTTCAAAAACTCTGTTCGATTCAAACGGATTAAAGAAAAAGTCGTTCTCTATCGGGTTATTAATATATTTTGATTTTATCGTTTTAAACCCGCAAAGTCCTATAATAGTAGCCTCATCATTAAAAAATTTTTTAAAAAAATCCATGGTGTATTTCCTTTCTTTTTCGTATATAATAAATTTAATGATGGATTAAAAAAAATCCAAAAAATAAATTAAAAAAGTAGGTTGGACATACCTACCCGACAACAGCAAATAAAGGAGTGAATTATGTCAGAAAAAGTAACAAAAGAAATGAGTATTCTTGATATTGTACAAAAATATCCCGAAAGTTTAGAAGTTTTTGCAAAATACGGTTTGGGTTGCGTAGGTTGTGCGGCGGCAAGATTTGAAAACCTTGAAGCAGGAGCAAAAGTTCACGGATTTGACCCTGATGAAATGGTTGCTGAAATCAACGCGTTGATAAACTAAAAGGAAAATGTAAAATGGAATATTGGCAAATATTGATAATTATGGGTATCATTTTTATTATTATAGAAATTTTTACCCCTGTAATGTTTTTCTTAAACTTTGCACTGGCTTGTTTTTTAACGGCGGTGGTAGCTTTGTTTATTTCTGATTGGAATATTCTTATCCCTGTTTTTGTAGTTTTTTCTGCGGTATTTTTAATGTTTTTGCGCCCATTGTTAATTAAGTCTCGAAACAGTAATCAAAAAACAGGCGTCGAAGAAAAATACATCGGAAAAATCGCAAAAGTAACTAATACAATAACTTCAAACAGCGGAGTAATATCAATTTATAACGAACGTTGGGAAGCCCGCTCAAATACAGGGGAGGAAATTCCCGCAGATTCAGAGGTCAAAATTGTTAGAAACGAAAGTTTAGTTTTATACGTAGAAAAAGTGGTTTAGAAGCTTAAAACTTTTTAAAAAAAGGAGGCATTATGTCATTATTATGGTTGTTAATCGTACTTGCGATTGTTTATGTTGTAAAAGGAGTTATTATAGTTCAGCAGGCGGAGGTCGTCATTATTGAACGATTGGGAAAATTTGAAAGAATTTTGCAATCGGGCATGAACTTTATTTTCCCGATTTTGGAAGCTCCACGAAGCATGACTTGGAGAGTTACTCAAAAAGGACTTGACGGCTCAACTTATTCTTTCATAAAGGAGAGAACAAAAATCGATTTAAGAGAAGCTGTGTATGATTTTCCACGCCAAAACGTTATTACCAAAGATAACGTATCTATAAGCATTAATGCCATTATTTATTTTCAGATTATTGATCCTAAAAGTGCGGTTTATGAAATTCAAAACCTGTCTGACGCGATAGAAAAGCTTACACAAACCACCTTGAGAAACCTTGTCGGACAATTGGAGTTGCAAGAAACTTTAGTTTCAAGAGACAAGATTAACCAAGAATTGAGAGCGATTTTGGACGAGGCTACAAATAAATGGGGTGTTAAGGTTAACAGAGTTGAGCTTCAAGACATCACTCCGCCAATTGATATTCAGCAGGCGATGGATAAACAGATGAAAGCTGAACGTGACAAACGTGCCGCAATTTTAGAAGCCGAAGGACAAAAACAGGCTGCGATTTTAAAAGCAGAGGGGGATAAATTATCTCAAATAAACAGAGCCGAGGGGGATAAACAATCGGCAATCCTGCGTGCTGACGGGGATGCTCAAGCGAGAATAATCAACGCAAACGCTGAAGGAACAGCGATTAAAGTCGTAATCGGCGCAATTGAAAACAAAGGGCAACCTGATAAATATTTAATCGCAATGAAGTATTTGGAAACTTTAAAATCGATTACCGCAGGCGAAAACAACAAAATTGTTTACATGCCTTATGAAGCAACGGGAATTTTAAGCTCCGTTGATGGCATTAAAGAAATGTTTAAAGGTACGGCGAAATAAAAAGCAATCTAAAAGCAAGTTTATGGGGGGTCGAAACATTAGTTTCGACCCCCCATAAACTTTGAATATATAAAGAAAATTAGCCAAGGATTGCTTTTAAATCTTCTTCCGCAGTCGTAATAGGTTTGATATCATAAGTTTTTATCAAAACATCAAGAACGTTCGGACTAATGAATGCAGGCAAAGATGGTCCGAGCCTTATGTTTTTAATCCCCAAATACAACAACGTAAGCAATATTGCAACCGCTTTTTGTTCGTACCACGACAAAATCATCGACAACGGCAAATTATTAACGTCCGTATCAAAAGCTTCCGATAGCGCAAGAGCTATTTTTATAGCGGAATACGCATCATTACACTGTCCGACATCCAAAAGTCTCGGGATCCCGCCGATATCACCAAATTCAAGTTTATTAAACCTATATTTCCCGCAGGCAAGTGTCAAAATCATGCAATCTTTAGGCACCTTTTGTGCAAATTCAGTGTAATAATTTCTTCCGCTTTTTGCCCCGTCACATCCGCCAATAAGGAAAAAATGTCTTATTTGCCCAGATTTTACTGCATTAATAACTGTTGGCGCAACCGACAATACTGAATTTCGACCAAATCCGATTGTAATAAATCTTTCAGGCTCATCCTCAGTAAATCCCTTTTGATTAAGCGCAGATTCAATAACAGCCGAAAAGTCACTCCTGTGAACATGTTTTACGTTAGGCCATGCGACAAGTCCGGTTGTGAAAATTCTGTCCGAATAATCTTTCGGGTTTTGGATACAATTCGTTGTCATCAAAATTGAACCGGGAAATTCCTTAAATTCTTTTTGCTGATCCTGCCAAGCACCACCGTAATTACCCACCAGATGTTTGTATTTTTTCAATCCCGGATAAGCATTACACGGCAACATTTCGCCATGCGTATAAACATTTATTCCCGTTCCCTCGGTCTGTTTTAAAAGTTCTTCCAAATCCTTTAAATCATGCCCCGAAACAACAATCGCTTTGCCTTTCGTCGGGGTAATTCTCACTCTTGTCGGCTCAGGATGCCCGTAAGTCAATGTATTTGCATTATCTAACAACTGCATAACCTTGAAATTTATTTCGCCAACTTTTAACGCTTTTGCCAAAAGTTCCTCCACAGTCGCATTTTTATTATTTAAAAAATCCAATGCCGCCCAAAAATCAGCAATAATATTATTATCCTCGTATCCTAAAATTCTTGCATGGTCATAATAAGCTGCAGCACCTTTCAACCCGTAAATTATAATTTCTTGAAGTGAGTGAATATCTTCCCCAAGCAGCGCTTTTCTCTCCAAAACAGATATCGGCAAAGGTTTATAATCTAAATTAACCAATTCTTTCAAAGTATTAATTTGGATTTGAATATTTTCTTCAACCCTAGCAAGGCGTGTATCGTCAAAATTTACATTAGTAACAGTCGTAAAAAGCCCCTCTATCATAGCTAAATCAGCTTTTTTATTTACATAATCAGTTGTTCTTAACATATTTGCATAGAACGCAAGCTCTTTTATTTTTGCTACAATCTCATCTTGCAACCCTGCACTTGTTGACTGTTTTCCGCAAACCCCTGCAATTTCACATCCTTGACCTTTTGCTGTCTGTTCACATTGATAACAAAACATTTTTTTACCTCAACACGAAATTTTCGAAATTCCGCCTTTCTTTATTTATCTATTAACTACTAATTTTTTCATTTTATCGGCTTACCAGCCTTATTGCACTCGGGCACTGCTTCGTTGACCCTCGATGATCGTGCTTTACCCCTCGCATCTCTTTTGCTTGAAAATCTTTGGCTTTATGACGGCGGGATTGCCATCCCGCACTACTTTAGCGCCCTCGGGTCTATTGCCTCCATTCGCTTTTTTTCTTTACTGTGCACCCTTTTAAAACAACATAATACCGCCATGTGTATAAACCTACTTGACGAAATCCGATAACTTGGTAGTTTCGAATTTCTCCTTTACCTGTTTATTGACCGAAGAAATTAAATCCCCAAAAATACATTTGTCCACGCACTCATCATGAGAAAGAAGACAACTGGAACTTTTCAACTTCCCGTCAAATATTTCATAAATATCTAAGAAAGTTATTTCATCGGGTGAGAGCAAAAGTCTAAACCCACCGTTAAACCCTTTAACCGATTCAATAAATCCAGCCTTATTAAGCCTTTGCATAACTTTTGAAAGATGATTTGCACTCACATCAAGCGTTGTCGCAATTTCTTTAACCGAAACCAATTTATCCCCATTTTGAGCCAAAATCATCATTGCATGTAACCCAATCGAAGCCGCTTCTGAAATTTTTAAAATACTTCCCGACATCTTTTATCCTTTAATTATCTAACTAGTACCATTATACCTATTAGTTGGAAAAAGTCAAGTCTTTTGTAAAGAAAAATTGTCTATGCCTCGCAAACGCCGTAGGGAATAGATTTCAGATTTGATTTAATCCAAAAAGTATTATCAAAATCCTTAAAATTGTTTTCAAGCATAAAAAATGTTGAGCCTGACCCTGACATAATCGCTTCGGGGTATTCCATTTTTATTGCCTGAAATTCTTTATAATCCTCAATTAACGCCAATTCTAAATCATTATGTAAAGAATAATCAATATCTGAAACATCTGCCTCGCCTGATTTCAGAACTTCTACAAGCTCTTTTGTCATGTTTAAATTAGGTTTATTTTCAAGTTGAGAAAATTTTGTGTAAGCTTCTTTGGCACTGATACCAACATTTTTCGGCTTAATCAAAGAAAGTTCAAACTCATAAAACGGTAGTTTTTCAAGAATTTCGCCCCTACTTGTTGCAAGCTGGCATCCGCCCTCAAGACAAAAATTCAAATCTGAACCAAGCTGCGCACAAATTGCGTGTAATTTTTCATCAGAAAGCTGGTTTTCAAACAGTTTATTTAATCCCCAAAGCACGCCCGCCGCATCGGTACTTCCGCCCGCAAGTCCTGCCGAAATCGGGATATTTTTTTCGATATGAACTGAGATTAAGTAAAAAGGAAAAGGTAAAAAGGAAAAGGTATTTTCATTGCTTTTTGCTTTGAAAAACAATTCAATCGCTTTGTATACTAAATTCCTTTCATCGTAAGGAATTTCGGTGCTTGTGCCGGAGAGTTTTATTTCAAACTTTTCGCTTTTTTCAACTCTAATCGTTAAAATATCAAACAAATCAATCGTCTGCATAACGCTTTGGATGTTGTGAAACCCGTCTTCGCGCTTGTTTAAGACCTCTAATGTTAAATTGATTTTAGCCGGACATTTAACTCTCAGTTCTTGAGATCCTGAAACAAGTTCAGGACGACGCATCTCTAAAGGCTCGTTTTCCTCGCCTAGAGCTGACGTCGTCTTCGCGGGACATTTCACCTTAATTTCCATTTTTCAAAAGCTCCTCGGATAATTCACCAAATTTTTCGATAGAAATTATTTCTCCGCGGGTATTTTCTGAAATCTTCAGATTTTCAAGCGATTTTTGTATGGTTTCTCTTGGAAATCCGCCGCTTAGCAGGCAGTTTTTAATATTTTTACGACGCTGTGAAAATGCTGATTTAATAGTTCTTCTGAAATGGACATAATCGCTCAATTTCAATCTTGGTTCGTCTCTTACACTAAGTTTAAGTAAAGCTGAATCTACTTTTGGACTCGGATAAAAGGATTTTCTGCCGACTTTTTTAATGATTTCGCACTCTGCCCAAAATTGAGCCAAAATAGTCAGAAGCCCGTACTGTTTTGAAGGACTTTTTTCCGTAGCGACAATTCTTTGCGCTACCTCATACTGAACCATCAAAATAATTTCTGAAATAAGGTTTCTGTTTTTATTGTTCAAATCATCAATTTCGCCCAAAAGATGTGCAATAATGGGACTTGTAATATAGTAAGGAATATTTGCAACTATTTTAACCTTTTCGGTAGAAAAATCACCCAAATCAGTTTTTAAAATATCCTGATGAACTATTTCCAAGTTATTACATTCAATTTTTTTAAGTTCTTTTATCGCGCTTTCATCCAACTCAATTGCGATTACTCGCTTGGCATGCTTCACAAGCTGCTCGGTTACAAACCCGACTCCTGCGCCAATTTCGATAATCGTATCTTCTTTTGAAATATTTGCACTGTCAAGTATAGCTTGAATTGTGCCTGCATCAACCAGAAAATTTTGTCCAAGCCGTTTTTTAGTTTTGAATGATTTTGTTCTTTGTAAATAGTCCATGTTATTACTATATAATAATCCAAACAGGAATACAAACAGGCTAGTGTTTTTTTGAACAATATCTGATAAAACATGATATGATAGATTAGAGATTAGGGGCAATATAGTGGAAATTAAAGATAAATACGAAGATAAGGCAAACATTAAAAATATTTTGGCAATATTCGAAGACGGGTTTAAATCAGGTGAAGCGCAAAAAGTGGGTATTGAATTTGAGCGGATTCCAATTTCATCAAAAGATTTTAAAATGGTCGGCTATGCTCAAGAAAACGGGATGTATGATTTATTAAGAACGTTTGCAAAACTTGACGGATGGGAATATATCACGGACGATTACAATATAATCGGGTTGAAAAAAAATGAAGATATAATAACTCTTGAACCGGGTTGTCAAATTGAATTAAGCTTTGGACCTGAAAAGAATATTTTTGATATTAAAACAAAAATAGACGGATTTAATAAGAAAATCAATCCTATGTTGAGAAAATATGAAATTAATCTCCTTGAATACGGTATTTCGCCTGTTTCGACATATAAACACATAAATTTAATCCCCAAAAAACGTTATCACATTATGGCTGATTATCTTTGGGGCATTTTATCCGATGTTATGATGAGAGAGACGGCAGGAATACAAGCATGTTACGATTTTTCATCGGAAGAAGATGCTATAAGAAAATTCAGAATTGCGAACATCATTTCACCTTTTATGACTGCTATGTTTGCAAATTCGCCTATAAGAGGCGGAGTGGATACAGGTTATAAAACATTTAGAGGACTTAGTTGGCTCAATACCGATAATGAAAGATGCGAATTTATGAGCAAAAAGCTCTTTGATAAAAAATCCGATTACGGTTTTAAGGATTATGTTGAAGAAGTTATGAAAACGCCTATGATTTTTATTGTGAGAAATGAAAAACCAATCCAAATTTTAGGAAAAATCAATTTTGAACAGTTCATAAAATACGGGTTTGAAGGATATACTGCTACATTAGATGATTTTCAATTACACGCCAATTTGTATTTTCCAGAGGTTAGATTGAAAGATTTTATTGAAATAAGAAACCATGACTGTGCAAACCATGGGATGCAGTACTCTATTTTAGCCATTTATAAAGGACTTTTGTACAACCCAAAAGCCTTGGATTCGATAGAAAATCTTATGTCTAAATTCACGTACAACAATATTATGGAATTCAGATATAATGTTCCAAAAAATGCGCTTAATAATAAGGTAAGCAACTATTTTGCAAAAGATATAGCAAAGGAAATTCTGAACATAGCTCAAATTTCGCTGAAAGAAAACGGAGAAGGCGAGGAATGTTTCTTGGAGCCGATTTTAGAACTTACGCCCTATGGGCTTTCGCCTGCCGATTTAATCATGAGTAACTGGAACGGCAACTGGAACAAGGACGTTTCTAAATTGGTTAAATATTTGAACAGCTGAAACGGTTTGGAGGAATGGAATTTGGGGTAAATGGTGAACGGTAGGTCGGGCTTTCCAGCCCGACAACAACAAGATAAAAAGTGTTGACGTAGCAAGTAGGGTGGGTTCCCTAACCCACCGACAACAAATTCGAGGAAGTGAAAATCAATAAATGGGAAAGTTATTTTGGGTGAACGGTTGAATGTTTTTTGCGATTGGCGGTGCGGTTAAATCCGCACCCTACCGACTGGAACAAGGATGTTTCTAAATTGGTTAAATATTTAAATAGTTGACAAAACTTTTTATAAAAGCTTACGCGCAATTCAGATAAAAAAATGAACAAATTGTCGTCTTTGCGAGACATTAAGTCTAGGATGTGACCAAGAATGTCCACCGAAGCAATCTCCCTGTATTATTGAAAGGGGCGAACAAGATTGCCTCGTTCCCTCAAAAAATTTCTACCTAAGAACCCCTTGCCTCGCAAGGACGGTAAGTAAAAAGTAAAAAATAAGCAAAGTAAGAATAAAATATCAAGGTTGTTGAGAGGAGCTTATTTTTTTTATTTTTAAAACATCATTTTCCATTTGCATTTCTACGAAGTCTGTTTCAGGATTTACCTTTAAGAGTTCTAATATCGTTTTAGAAATAAAAAGTGCCCAACCATTACCTGATTTGAAAAATTTTCTATTCATATTCACCTCTTATGTCTATACAATAACTTGACAAAATCATAGTATATAATTATACTGGTTGATACTATTACAATGTATAGACAATTAGGAGTGTGTTTATGAATGAAGCAAAAGATAGAGAAAATTTTTCGGATGTAGATATTTTGGGTTCAATCGAATTTGATTTGAGTGAGGCGATTAAAGATTTAATTGCAAATATCAAGTTAATGAAAAAGGATATAGATAATATCAAAAAAAGCTTAAAAAAGTAAGAAGGTAACAACGCAGGTAGGTGTTAATTAACTTTTGTAGTGGTTTTGCATCACAGTTGACGGCGGGATTGCCATCCCGCCCTACGTTAACGACTACGCAATACTGTCAAGAATCTGTGCGCCTTTTTCTTCTACCTTGTAAGTGCGAATATCAGTTTTAACGTTATAATTTTCCCAAGTTTCGCTTACGATTGATTTGATTTTGTCCAAATTGTTTTTCTGCGAAATTATTAAAATTGATGGGCCTGCTCCGCTTAAAACACAGCCGATAACGTTTTCCTCATGTTTTAAGTTATCCATAATATCCTGTAACCCCGGCACCAACTTGGTTCTATAAGGCTGATGCAATTTATCCTGAAGCGCTAATTTCATTAATTCTGCATCTTTTGAATGTAATGCTTCAATAAACATTGCCGTTCTTCTCGTGTTAAAAGTAGCATTTTTAAGCGGAACCTCTTTTGGAAGAACCGAACGGGAAATATCAGTCGCTAATTCATAATCGGGAACACAAACGGTTAAATGCCATTCTTCAGGCCATGCCAGTTTTCTGTAAACTATACTCCCATCTTCCTCTTGAGAAGTTAAAACAAGTCCGCCGACAATGGCTGGAACAACATTATCAGGATGCCCCTCAACTTCTGTTGCAATAGAAAGAAGTGCCGCTTCATCGGCAGGTCTTCCGAGTAATTCATTTGCCGCAAGAAGTCCTCCTACAATTATGGAAGCAGAACTCCCAAGTCCTTTTGCAATCGGGATTTGAGATTTTATATTAATTTTTAATTCGCTCGGAGATTGCCCTATTGAATTATAAAGCATTTCTACCGCTTTGTAGATAATGTTATTCTCATCTTTTGGGATGTGTTCAATCGCAAATTCGTCATCATCATCCGTTTCTGACATAATATTTATCTCAATTCCCGTCCCCGGAAGCACGGTTTCTTCAATTGTTATCAAATTATATATCGGCAAAGCCATGCCAAAACAATCAAATCCTGAACCAAAATTCGCCGTTGTAGCCGGCACTTTTACACTTACTTTCATAATTCCTCTTTTTCTTAGGTCGGATTTGAAAAATTGCAAAAAATTGTCATTTTTTGAATTTTTCCGCATCCTCATAAGGATTATAACATAAAAAAATTATTTTTGACCTTGTGCCTCAGGCTCGCTTCTTGAATTAATATTCGATTCAAACTGAGTAAATATTTCGTTACCCACAAGCTGTTCTAACGAAGCTCGTTTTGAATAAAACTCAGAACGGGACTTCATTTGCATATCCAAAGCTTCCCTGTAATAAGCATCTGTTATCAGTATCAATTCTTTTGTCCCACTTTGCGCAAATTGATAATTTTGATAGCGTTGCTTCGCCATTTTTATTGTCATATCAAGCAATTTTTTGGAAGTCATATAATCATAATATCTGTTTACGGCTTTTTGTTGCAAATCATCAATTTTTCTTACCAAAATAATCATATCCGCATCGTTTACTTTAGTATATTTATAGTTAATCATTTTATCATCTTGCGACATTATGCCAAGAACATTTCCCCCAATAAAAGAACCGCCGGATAAAATAGGATTGCCCATACCTGCACCGACGAGCGTTGACATGCTTGCAATTGATTGAAGTACTTTTTTAATCGATTTTTCGTCCGGCTTATCTTTATCAGGATTGGATAATTTATACAACGCAAATTTTATAATATCACTTTTGGTTGCAGCACCTTGCCATAATAGCGCCAAATCCTGCAACATGTCGTCATATTCAACATCCAATTCTTGAGAGATTTCTTTTGAAATTCTTTTAATACTCAAATCTGCATATGTTAATTTTTCTATGTTTTCAAAAGGGTCAATTTCTTTTGCCGTTTCTGTATCAAGCTGTTTGGTAAAATTAGCTTTTTGTTCAACATCATCTGAAGTCCCCACCCTGTAGGCAGGGTCTTTTACTGAATTTAAGTCTTCATAGTCCATGGAAAAAACAGACAACTTAGAAAAAAACACAGGCAAAGATGCTAAAAATAGTATCAAAATAATTTTTTTCATCATCATTTACCGCCATTTCCTTTTGTTTTTGATTGAAACAGAGCTGCATTGAAATTATATTGGTATAAATTTAAATTCGCAACAACTTTTTTACCTGCCAAACGCTGCAATTCAAGATGATATTTTTTTGCATTTTGCATATAATAATATTCCTGCAAGACAATTCCGTCATAAAGCGAGGAGGAAATCGAAATATCCAGAATATCCCCTGTATCAAGAGCTTTTGAATAATTTTTATGATACAACAAAAGTCTTTGGCGAGATTCTTTAATTTGACCTAAAGAGCCTTTGTAATTATAATACGCATCAATTATTTTATCCTGCAAATCCTCAACCAATCCTGCCAACTCGATTAATTCCGTATCAGTAAGCGGGATTTCCTGCGGAGTTGTTTTTTTATTCAACAGAGTTTGCGCAAGTCTGCCCATGGCAAAAGAACCTGTTTGAATAGTTGGATTAGCGCCCATAAACGTTGGAGCAAAAGAACTTCCGCTTATTATTGCTGAAAGAGTTTTTGCCATTAGAGATGAATGAATTCTCCTTTGACTTTCCGGTGTCGCAAGTTTTTTTAGTGCAAATCCTATTACTTGATTGTTCTCAATCGTTCCTTTCCAAAGACTTTCAATGTCTTCAAGGTCTTTTTGTTTTTGCAGTCTGATTAATTCATCAAGCATTTGTCCCTCAGAGGTTAACAAAGAGCCTTTGACTACCTTTGGCGCGGTGTTTATTTGAAGCTGTTCTTTAGGCATTTTATCAAGGCTTATTTCACTCAAGGCAAGTGCGTGCAAGGGAATTGAAAATAATATTAAAACTGATAAATAAATCTTTTTCATAACAAATTTATAGCATGGAATTAAATATATGTCCAAAGCTTAACCTGTTGGTCTACGTGAATTTAAACCTTATGGCTATTATTTTCTGTCTAAAAAATTAATACAATGTAAATGTAAGAGGAGTGCAGTATTTTGGCGAATGAATTAACACAGATAAGCAAAAGCCTTTCAGATTTTTCAGCAGTGACAAATTTGGATGCTCCTTTAACGGCTTATCAATTTTGTGTCAAAGCGGACGCACTCAGGCTCGCAAATTTTTATCAAGAGGCTATCGGCAGATATTTAAATTCGATTTTAATCGATAGAAAAAACGCCGATTCTTATTACGGGCTAGGAATGTGTTATAAACATTTGAATAAACCGCAAAAGGCTATTGATGCGTTTAAAAAAGCTCTAAAAATAAGGGAAATGGATTTCAATATTTATTATGAATTAGGCCTTTGTTACTTAATTTCAGGCGAAGTTTGTCTTGCTATGAAAAATTTAATTAAATCTTTGAAGCTTAATCCCAAGCATATAAATGCGCAAATTCAACTTGCGATTACGCATGAAATAATGGAAGAAAATGAAATTGCTTTAATGATTTATCAAAAGATAATTGAAACTTCTCCCAGCTACATTAAAGCCTACAACCATAAATCAACACTTTTAATGAACATGGGTAACTATTACGAGGCAAGTATTATTTTAAATAAAGTATTAAAAATAAATCCTAATTATTATCGCGCATATTTAGGCATCGGAATTTGTTTTGATAAAATGAATAAAAATCCTGATGCAATCAGATATTATAAAAAATTTCTCACATACAGACCCAATTCGCACCACGCCCCCGCTGTTAAGATCAGACTAAAAGAACTGAAGGGCAACTTGGTATGTGCTTTACGTCCTAATATGTTCGAATTAATAAAATAGGACAATTTTACAATCTCCGTCTGCGCAATATTTATTGACAAAACAAAAAGAATAATGATATCATTACAATAAAAGAGATGGAGTGTGATATGACAATAAATATTCCAAAAAATAAAGCATTTACTATGGTAGAAATAGTACTTGTAATAGGAGTATTGGGCTTAGTTGCAGTGATGACACTCCCTGAAATGGTTGATAATATAAAGGATAGAACCTTTAATACCGCCTCAAAAGCTTACTTATTAAAATTACAGGAAATAGGTCGCCAGATGAGTTTAGAGGATGAGTTAACAGAGTATCCTACCAATGAACAATTCGCAGATGCATTTGTAAAATATATAAAAGTTGTTAAAAGATGTAATTCATCAAATCTTAATCAATGTTTTGTTTCTGAGTTCAGAACCGGCAGTGATGAAATAGTAACTACAAGCAATTTAAAAACAAGCGCAGATCTTAAAACCTTCAATAATGCGTCTCCCTTGGTAGGTTTTGCGTTATTAAACGGGACAACTGCAATAATGTCATACGACCCCAATTGTGTGATTAACGATGCGGACAAATACAATACTGCTACCCCGAAAACTTATTGTATGTCGATGATATATGACATAAATGCTTCAAGCGGACCTAATAAGATGGGTAAGGATATTTTAACGCTTAATGCTTCAATTACCGACTGTGATGGAGCTAAAATAGGCAGTTTATGCATAGCTGCCGGTGATACAACTTATGCATCAATAAACACATGTAATGATTCAACGTATGATTCAAATTTAACAGCTAATGTTTATTGTAGTAAAAATGCATGGGCAGGTGCAAAAAAAGCCTGTATTATTCAAGGTATGAGATTACCGTCACAGGCTGAATTAGACACAATATATCAAAATAGAGAATCCATCAGTGGGTTAGATCCAACCTCCTTTTATTGGTCCTCCACCGAGTCTGACGTCAGTTCTGCTTTGCTCCAGCTTTTTAGCGGTGGAGTGAGCAGCAGTGGTAAGGTTAACGCAATTAACGCTCGATGCGTTAAATAATTACCATAGGCATGTTTGCCTATCAATGTAAATCGTACATCTTTGATAATACCAACCATTTTGCATTAGTCTCATTGTCTAATAATGCCTAATTATTTTTTTGTTATATAATATTATTAGCAGGGGATTACAATTTATTGTGCGGGAGGATTAAAATGTCGACTAACGGTAAAGAACAAATAAGTGCAGCTTTAGAGCTTCATCAATTAGGTAAATTAACCGAAGCGGAGGATATATATACCGAAATATTGAATGTTTATCCCGAAAATGCAGATGCATTAAACCTTTTTGGGCTTCTTAAAATTCAAAATAATCAACCGCAAGAGGCTGTTTCGTATATTGAAAAAGCAATAGAAATTAAACCTTGTGCATATTTTTATGATAGTCTTGGCAGGGCTTATTCAGAAAACTACAATCTTAATAATGCAATTGAATGTTTTAAAAAATCATTAGAATTTAATCAAGATAATTTTGATGTCTGGTTTAACCTTGCTTTAGCCTACAAAAACAATATGCAATTTGATAAATCAATAGAAACTTATCAAACCGCTTTATCTATTGAACCTGATAATTCGGCGGTTTATTTTAATCTTGCCAACATTTATGAACAAAAGGGCGATACATATTCGGCAATAGAATATTATGAAAAAGCTAATAAATATAATAAAAATTATAACGATAATGACATTAATTATTCCCTTGGAATTTCTTATTTAAAAATAAAAGATTTTGAAAAGGGATTAAAATCCTATGAATACAGACAAAGTAAAGATTTTGCCATTTTGTGCCAAACACTTCAATATAAAGACATGATGACTTCGAAACCGCTTTGGAACGGCAAGCCGATGCAGGATAAAACTATCTTTGTTTATTATGAATCAGCGTTGGGCGATACATTAATGTATGCCCGATACTTGCATTTAGTGAAAGAAATGTGCGCAAAGGTTTTATTCAAACCGCAATATTGTTTTATAGATTTATTTAAAGAAAATGATTTTGGCACTGAAATTATAGACAGCAAAACTTTGCCTCAAGATGTCGTTTTTGACGCACATATTCCGCTTATGAGTATTCCCTATGTTCTTGGATTAAACACTGAACAAATCCCATTCTCTGAAGGATATTTGAAGGGAAATGCCGACAAAATTAAAACATATAAGGAAAAATATTTTAATACCCAAAAATTTAAAATCGGGATTAAATGGAAGGGAAATACAGCTCATGATCTTAGTAGAATTCTTCCGTTGGAAGCATTTTACAGATTTTTTGATTTTCCTGACACTCAATTTTATTCGCTTCAAAAAGGTGACGGGATTGAAGAACTTGAGAATTTGCCGAAAGATTATAATATTATCAATCTCGGAGAAACTTTTAAAGATTTTTCAGATACAGCGGCAGCTATGGAAAACTTAGATTTAATTATTTGTAATGATACGTCCGTCGCACATCTTGCAGGTGCTTTAGGTAAGCCATGTTGGATTATGCTCCCTTTTGTTCAAAACTGGAGATGGCATAACGATACAAGTTACAGCCCTTGGTATAAAAACGTAAAATTATTCAAGCAAAATGAACCTGACAATTGGGATAATGTTTTTAATGCAGCCTATGAAGAATTAAAAACATTATTAGGCAATACTTGATTTATTTGCTTAACAGTGCCACAATATAGATAATTAATGAGAGAATTCAATGACCAATGTACAACATAATGAAATAATAAATGATTTTTTCCAAACTTTTGTTGAACCGATTAACAAGACTCTTTGTGAAAATTTGGATAGTTCTATTTGTCCCAATATCCAGTTTAAAATGGCTATGCCGTCTCAAATTCGTGATATTAAAAACTTGCAAGAAAATAAAGCGATTTATAAATTAGATTACGCAACAGGCAAGCGTCAGGGGAATTTATTGCTGTTAATTCCGACAGAGCTTATAGCCGTGATTTCAGATATTGTAACAAATGGCAACATCCAAAATTCTTACACACAAAATTTATCGGAAACTGAAACTAATTCTATTTTGGAGCTACTCGAAAAAACATTCAAGACCATAGAAGTTAATTTCAAAAAAAAATATAGACATAATTTAGCTTTTAGTGACAATCCATTACTTTTATTGGAAGAAATGGATGAATATAAAACCACCTTAGATAGTTTGTCTCTTAATCTTTTAATCTCCACTAAATTAAGCTTAGATGAAAATAAACAATATGACATACATTTATTGTTAAATGCTAATATTGTAGAATGTATAATTGAAGATTTAGGCTTATCTAAAACAAATTATAACGTAAAAAAAACAGAGGTTAATTCGCTAGATGTTAATTTAATAGCTGATGTCAAGATAAATATAACCGCTGAACTCGGTAGAACCAAAGTTCCGATAAAATATGCTCTTGAACTGATTAGAGGGTCTTTGGTGGAATTAGATACGTTAAATAATTCTGATATAAAAGTTTTTGCAAATGGCGTGGAATTTGCTTATGCCCAAGTTGTGGCAATTGAGGATAATTTTGGACTTAAGATAACAAAAATTATTTCGCCTGAAGAAAGGGCGGAATACGTTTAATTAAAAAATGTAAGCCAATAAATCTTGCACTATTTCCTCAACAAAATCCCAAGCCCTGCTAAAAAATAACTTTTTAACTCAACAAAAGAACGAATATTCAAAAGCGAACGCAAAATGAACATCGGACGCAAATAAAAGCGTTTTATAGCGCTTTTGTGGAGCTCAAAAACTCTTTCCTTACTTAAAAAATGAGTGCTTACGACAGGATAAAAATATGCATCAGAAAAAGATGCGTTTTGTTCAAATAAATTATTTTCCGTTGCATATCTGCAAAATCTTGTCCCTAAAAGTGGTGTGGCAGTATAAAAACTTATAAAATCGCTGTCGAGTTCGATTGCAAAGCGAATTGTTTGTTCAATTGTTTCTTCATCATCCCAAGGCAGTCCAATTACAAAATAATTATAAACTTTGATTTTCGCTTTCTTAAATATTTTAACGGTGTCTCTCACGTTATCAATGGTAATTTTTTTTCCGATTTTGTCCAAAATATATTGAGAACCGCTTTCCACCCCAAGGCTTACCAACCTACAACCGGATTGGTACATTAATTTAGCCATTTCTTTATCGGCAGTGTCGGCTCTGGTGTTTGACGACCATGTTATTTTAAGCCCGCTTTCAGTAATTTTTTCACATAAATCCATCGTCCAAGCTCTGTCAAAATTAAAGATATCAGACCAAAAGAGAAAATTTCTTATATTATAAGTCTCAACACATTCTTTGATTTCTTGAATAATATTTTCAGCACTTCTTACACGGACTTTGGAGCCTGAAACAGGTGTCGCAAGACAGAAAAAACAATGATGCGGACATCCTCTTGAGACCTTGATAATAGCCTGAATTTTATTGTTATCCGGACGTCTGAACATATTGTTATCAACCAAATGACGTGCAGGAAAAGGGATTTTATCTAAGTTATCGATAAAAGAACGTTGCCCTGTGAATTTTGCGACAAATCCATCACGATAACAAATTCCTTTAATTTCCGAATAAGGTTTTTCTTCTAAAATTTCTTTTAAAGTTTCTTCCGACTCTCCCACAATAACCAAATCCAGAGCCTTATACTTATACAACACATCCGTGTTTGAAGTTAAGAAATGCGCTCCTTTTACGATAGTTATAATCTCGGGCAAAATCTCTTTTGCAACCGCCAAAACGGATAAATCACTTTCGAGCGTTGTTGTAGCAACATTCACGACCAAGTAATCAGGCTTAAATTTTTCTAAATCCAATTTGAAAAACTCCATTGGCGTTATAATTTTTTTTACTTTCTGTTTACTGTTTACCGTTTCTCGTTCACTCATTTGAAGGCTGTAATCAACGATTTTCGCCTCAAGCCCGACACTTTCCGACACCGAAGCCAAGTACATCAAATCCATTGGAGGTAAAGGCGGGATTACCAACAATTCTTTTAAGGGCTGTTGGCATCTGTCCTCCCTGTTCATAACGGGAGAAGGGGGATAAATTAAAAGTATTTTTTGTCTTTTCATTTCAATTATAGATTACTTGAAAAGTGTAAAGTTGTAAAGTTATTAAGATTACGGAAAAATTCAAAAAATGTTAATTTTTACGCAATCTCATTCCATTTTTTAAAAAAATAAGCTAAAATAAATTCATGGGTACCTCTAAAAACACCATAAAGCCCAGGGTTGACAAAATACAAATTGGTCTAATCTCCCTCGCCCCTTGCGGGAGAGGGTTGGGGTGAGGGGTTTATAAAAAGTAAAAAGTATGTTTTTAGAGGTACCCTCATGAAGAAAAAAGTTATTGCATATTTGCATACCCATTGGGACAGAGAATGGTACAGAGAGTTTGAAATTTTCAGACTGCGACTGCTCAGAGTGTTTGACAATATTTTAAATCTGCTTGAAAACGGGAAAATCCCATGCTTTTATTTTGACGGGCAAACAAGCGCAATCGAAGATTATCTTGAACTTAATCCTGAAAAAGAGACTCTTGTAAGAAAATTAATCAAACAAAAGAAACTTTTTATTGGACCTTGCTATACTCTTGTTGACGAATTTTTAACAGATGGAATTTGTTTTAGAAAAAATCTTAAAATCGGGATAAAATATGCCAAAAGCTTAGGGTGCGAAGACTTTTTAGGATATTTTGCGGACACTTTCGGGCACAGCAAAAATATTCCTGCCGTATTGAAAGAATTTGGGATTGATAAAGCGATTGTTTGGCGCGGATGTCCGGAGGATATCCCTTCGGAATTCCTTTTCGACGGAATTAAAACAGTAAATCTTATCCAAGGATATTTTATGGATATTTTTTCAGGTAATTCATCAATTAAAGAAAAAAGCGATTTTTTACAAAAGCACTTAGATAAAATCGCCCAAAAATCTCAAAATGTCCTGCTTTTGCCTATCGGGGCAGACCATTTAGACATAGAGACCGATATTTCAGAGCAAATCAAAGAAGTCAATAAATATTTGAAAGATTATGAAATAGAACTTGCTTCGCCGTTTAAGTATTTTGAACTCGTAAAAAATAATTTTCAATTTCAGCACAATGACGAACTTCGCGACAACTCATCGACTTTTATCCTGCAAGGAAGTTACTCCGCGCGCATAAAACTTAAGCAATATAATGTCAAATGTTCCTATATGCTTGAATTGGCGAATAAATTTCAAAAATTTGCACAAAAAAAATATAAAACAAAATCATATGAAAACGTTATTGAGTACGCTTATAAATTGCTTCTGCAAAACCAAGCCCATGACGGGATTTGCGGATGCTCTACCGATTTGGTTCACCAAGAAAATGCGATGCGCTACGAAAAAGTTTTGCAAATTGCGGATACGATTATTGAAGAATTAAAATTGGAAATCGGAGAATCCTCTCTCATAATTAATCTTTCGGACGAAGATTTTTCAGGGCTTGTGCAATTTAAATCAACGCAAAAATTACCCGAAAAAGACTGTCAAATTATCGCCAAAAGACAAGGGTTTGCAAACGAGCTTTTGTACAACACCCAAAAAATTCCCGTTACAGAAAATTACAAAAATATTTATACCTATTTGACAGAAATCAAATCAAAAAGCCCATCTAAACTTTTGTCAAAACCCAACAAGCTTTATTGTCAAATGTTTGACCCGTTTGATTTGAAAGTTTCTCAGACAAAACTGGAAAACGCAAACATATCTATAAGGATTAAAAACGCTAAAATTATTGTTACGGATAAGCACAGTGGAAACATTTATAATGATTTTATTAAATTCGTTGATTGCAAAGACGAAGGCGACAGTTATAATTTCGCTCCTGCAGTGAATGATTTGGGATTTAAAAGTAGTATAATTTCTTCAAAAATTTTGAGAAAAGGACCGCTTCAATGCGCGCTTGGAGTTAAATTTAAAATTGGTAACACAGTTTTAAATACTGAAATTTCACTAAATAAAGATTCAAAATTTCTTAATTTTAAGATTAATTGGAACAACAAGACAAAAAACCACCTTTTGCAAGCTAAATTTAATTTAGCAGAACCTGTTGTAAAAACATTTTCAGAGGATATGAACACGCTTATTGAAAGGGACTTTGACCCCGATTATGATATAAGGACAAATTTACCTAAAGCAAAAGGTATTGAGGTGAAAACAAATACGGCTCCTATGGGCAGATACGTTTCAGCACAAGGGTTTGAAGTTATAACAAAGGGCTTATGCGAGTATGAAGTTAAGAAAAATTTTCTTTTGATAACAATATTAAGAGCAATCGGAATGATTGCCAACCCGAAAAACCCTGCGCGCACAACCCCTGCAGGTCCACCAATTGATGTTAAAGACGCTCAACAACTAGGTAAAAACACTGCTCAATTTTCAATCGGATTTGGAGACGAGAAAAACTGGCGAAAATCTGTCGAAGAGATTTATCCGCATATAATTGTTTGGAAGAAAAATTAATAATCATTGGTGGGCTGAAGCCCACCCTACATACTGCCATTTTTCCCATTTCCCATTTAACTACGATTAAATCTTTTTCAAAACTCTCTCAAGTTTTTTTAGTTTTTTTAAATCTGTTCCCACTCCGCATAAAAGCATGGTAGATTTTTCGTTTGTTTTTTCATCCTCAATTTTGTTCGTATATAAAAATTCCGAAAGCTCAAAGCCGTTTAATGTAGAATTTTTTAGCAAAATCTTTGTAGGGTCGCCTTCGTAAAATTCGCAATTAGGAATATTTTTTTTCAAATCTTCAATATTTTTAATCAATTCTAAAATTTTACCACGCCCTTTTTTACTGTTTAAAAAGTTTATGTTTTTTTCAATGCTCGCAAGCAAAGGATAAGACGGGCTTGTCGTTGTAATCGTCTCAAGTGCGTTTTCAACATTAATATCAAGATTGCAGTGTAAAAGTGCTGTCGGATTTAAGCCCCCCGCAGTCTTGTGTAAGGATTGAATTACAAAATCACCGCCTGAATAAATCGCAGAGGTCGGAAGCTTGTCACAAAACGGATACAAAGCCCCATGCGCCTCATCCACAATCAAATAAGCTCCGTATTTTTTACAAACTTCTTTTATTTTCGCCACATCCGAAACAATCCCCTCATAAGTCGGTGAAGTGATAATTACTGCTTTTATTTTTTCGCATTTTAATTTTTCCTCGATTATTTCAGCAGTAGTTTGAGTATAAATCCCCCAATTTTCATCTTTCACTAATTTATAATAAACAGGCATCGCTCCTGCAAGCTTAATAGCATTTAAATGACAGGCATGAGACTCATCCCAGAGTAAAACCTTTTCGCCCGTCCTCACGCAAGCCAAGACACTTGCAATAATTCCGCTTGTTGAACCGTTAGTCAAAAAATAAGTGGATTTTGTTCCATAAATCTTAGCCGCTCTTTTTTGAGCTACCATCAAAGTCTCTTGTGGCTTATAAGCATCGGTTTCTGATATGTCGTATTTGTAAAACTGTTTTAATTTTGAAAATATAAAAAATTTTTGAGAATGAGAGGGTGTTGTGAAAAAATCTATTTTAAACTTTTTTTTCAAAATATTTACCAAGCTCATATAATCTCTGCCACTAATCGTTCATGCTCCTCAATTTCTTCAAGAGCTTCAGGTATTATGGCTTTAAATCCCTGAACGACAATAGAATCAAATTGGCGTCCTGCTTGTTCTTCAATTCTTTTCATAGCTTCTTCATGTGACAACCCTGCTCTATAAGAACGATTTGAAACCATACTGTCGTAAGCATCAGCTATAGCTATTATTTTGGCGCTCAGAGGGATTTCATCTCCCTTGAGTCCGTAAGGATAACCCGAGCCGTCAAATCTTTCATGATGGTATTTTATAATTTCCACGACATCTTTCAATTGTTTTATATCCTCTAAAATTTTTACGCCATGGTTTACATGCTTTTTTATACTTTCAAATTCTTCCGGAGTTAACACCTCTGTTTTATTTAAAATATCTTCTGGAACACCAATCATTCCTATATCATGTAACAACCCAGCCAATTCCAGTTTGCTCATTTGCTCCATCGGGAGGTTAAAATATTTTACCATTTTTAACGCAAAAAATGTAACTCGGCGGCTTCTACCGAGAGTAAAAGAATCTTTGGCGTCCAAAGCTTCAATAATCGCGTTAATCGTTCCTGCAAAAAGCTCTTTTAAATCAGATATCAACCTGTCATTTTCTTTCTTAAGTTGATGATATTCCGCCGCAGATTTTACTATCATTAGTAATTCCGAAGGCTCCCAAGGTTTTTTAACGTACCTGTAAACTTTTCCCAAATTTATTGCATCAATTAGTATCGCCGAATCAGAATATGCCGTTACCAGCAATCTCACACAATCAGGGTTAAGGTCATGACTTCTTCTTAAAAATTCAACGCCATCCATTTCATCCATTTTATGATCAGAAATAATAAGTTCTACAGAATTTTCTTTCAACATCTCCAAAGCCTCAAGAGGTGACGTTGTTTTTAGGATGTAAAAATCTTGTCGTAAAGTTCTATGCAAAAGAGCTAAATTATCTTCTTCATCATCAACCAGCAAAACTTTATATTTATTATCCATGCTATGTTCCAATTCTTAATTCCTAATCTTTTTTTACTGCTATTTTCATTTTTATAGGCAATTGAATTCTAAATTTTGTGCCTTTACCTACAACACTATCAACAAATATTAGTCCATGATGTTGTTGTATAACTTTATAACTAATAGACATACCTAAACCTGTACCTGAGCCAACAGGTTTAGTCGTATAAAATGGTTCAAATATTTTTTCAAGTTGTTCTTTTTGCATACCACAGCCGGTATCTTCAAATTCTATTATAACATCTTTTCCCTCTTTTTGTAACCTGATATAAATGGTACCATTTTCTTGAATTGCATAACAAGCATTATCCAAAATGTTCATAAACACCTGATTCAACTGACCACCATACCCCTCTATAGTAGGAAGATTAGGCGCGTAATCTTTAACAACTTCAATTTTACCTTTAATTTTGTTATGCAAAATATTTAAAGTTGTATCAATTTCTTTCGGTAAATCTACATTATTAACAACCATTTCGTCCAATCTCGAAAAGTTTTTTAAATCATTAATTATATTTTTTGTTCTCTCGGTACCCTCATGACAGCTTTTTATTAAAAGAGGTAAATCTTCTCTGATAAAATCCAGTTCGATTTTAGTTTTCAAATTTTTTAATTCTTGACGTTTTTCATCCGCCAATTCTTCTTCATATGATTCATACAAATTAATAATATCAATCAAAGCCGTTGAATAATTTTTTAAATGAACCATATTTCCATGGATAAAATTTATCGGATTATTTATTTCATGTGTAATCCCTGCGACCAATTGCCCCAAAGAACGCATTTTTTCACTGTGAAT
The DNA here is from genome assembly GCA_903868125.1 of uncultured bacterium. Classification (GTDB taxonomy): domain Bacteria; phylum Cyanobacteriota; class Vampirovibrionia; order Gastranaerophilales; family Gastranaerophilaceae; genus CAIPUE01. Next base: position 87,466 of record CAIPUE010000002.1, read on the forward strand.
CATCATTACTTGAGTATTTTTTAACTCCGTATTCATATTTTCCAGTTCAATCGTTCTTTCCTTAACTTTATTTTCCAATTCCGTATACAAATTTTGGAGGCTTTCAGCCATTTGATTATAGGTATCGGTTAATTTATTAATTTCAGAATAATTTGTCTGCTTAAATCTATATTCAAAATTTCCTTCAGATAATTCTTTACTCCCTCTAACAAGGTCTAATAAAGGGTTGAGAATGACTTTGGTCATATAATATGCGGAAATCAAACCAAAAATTAAGAACGCCAAAACAAGCCTTTGAAGGCTGTCCTGAAATACATATAATTGTTGAGAAACCCCGTTTTGAAATACAACGGGACTAAACATGTTATTCACAAAAAACAGTGCATAAACAGCAATACCTAAAGTAGCAGCCGTAACCATTATACTTATGGTTAAAGCGATTGCTGTACCTATCTTCATAGAGCGCTTTTCAAGCTTAATTTTCAATTTTTCCTCTCCATTTTATTTGCAAATAAATTAGTATATCCGCTTTTTGGCCTTCTTCGGGGTCTATCTAAAACCATACCCATAATCCAGCCAATCCCGCCCAATATTATACTTGCAGGAATAATTTTCTCTAAAGTGCCCAAAACTGAATAATAATCCAAGGACATGCTTTCAAACAATGAAAGCGTTCCTATAACCAATATAGAAAAACTTACAAATATAGCAGCTAATCTTTTTCTTTGCGGAATACCTTTTTTAGTCATTTTATTTATTCACATTTTCTATACTTTTTCTCATACAAAATTGGATTATCCCCATTTTATCAATATTAGTCAAGTTTTTAAATCGTCCCGATAAAGTATAAAATCCGTCATAATTTTTTTCAATCTTTATAATTTCATACCTGCATTGTACATAATTTTCACCCAATAATTTTATAGATAAATCATACTCTGAATCAATATCCAAAGGTTCATTTACTTTCAGCTTCATTCCGCCTGCAGATAAATCTAATGAAGTAACTTTATATGAGTTTTCACCAAGCTTACACTCAATATCTTGAAAAAATTTAATTCTGGTAAAAGCTCTTCTTTGTAAAAATCTATGTTTTCTTGGCATTGAAACATTAAGAATATTTCCATTAATTTCTTGAACATCAGAAACAAAATACAACATTCCATTTTTGGTTTGAGCATAAAATTCTATTAATTGTTTAGTCAAAATGCCATCGGGAACATGCAATACCTCCAATAAAAAAAGTTCTTTTTGAATATCTACCACTTTACCCTTATTAGAATTTTTAAAATCTTGAGGGATAATACTTATTACTTGATTTTTTTCTAACAATTCATTCATTTCTCTTGTATCCTTTCACTTTTAATTTACCCAACGTTCGACATAGCCACTTTAACTACCCCAACGGATCTTGCTTTTGTATTTGATGTAATTTCATTATAAGACATAACCGTAATTTGTGAATACGTTCGTTCAATTAATCTTCTAAATGCCAATCTTATAGGGGACGAGCAAAGAATTACAGGTTGATTACCGGTCGAAGATATAGCTTTTTCGAGTTCCATATTGAGATTGTCCAATAATCTTCTTGTAAAATCAGGGTCCAAAGTTAAATTTTGCCCATCAGGGCTCACCCCTTGTGCAATTAGGTTTTCCACATCGGGAGCTAAGGTTACAGCCAGAAGTTCTCCCGTATCAGCCAAGTTTTGTTTACAAATGCTTCTTGCAAGCGCCCTTCTTGTTTGTTCTGTTAAGTAATCGTTATTTTTGTTAACTTTGATTTGTAAACTCAATGTTTCTAAAATTGTTTTTAAATCTCTGACCGGCACTCTTTCTCTTAATAAATTCTGCATAACCTGTTGAACATCCGAAGCGTTTAAATCTTTCATTAAGTCAGTAACATAATCTTCTGTAACTTCCTTTTTCAAATTGTCTATTAATTGCTGTACATCTGAACGAGATAAAATTTCAGATGCATTTTTCTTTATTATTTCAGTTAAATGTGTTGAAACGACTGCAGAAGGGCTTACAACGGTATATCCATTGGCTTCGGCATAATCCTTGTCTTTTTCTTCAATCCACAACGCAGGAAGCCCAAAAGCAGGCTCAATAGCACTGATACCAACCATTTTTGAATTCTCTACATTCCCCGATGAATTCATTGCCAAACTTCTTTCAGGATAAACTTCTCCTGTTTCTATCGCAACACCTTTTAATTTTATCTGATAAGTGTTCGGGGACAATTGCAAATTATCTCTAACTCTTATTGACGGGAGAACTATTCCTAAATCAAGCGCCGTTTGACGTCGGATTTGAGCAATTCTTTCCAATAAATCTCCGCCCTGTTCAATATTCAATAACGGAACAAGTCTATAACCAACCTCAATTTCAATTGTTTCAACGCTAAGCAGTTCTAACACACTTTCTCTGGTTGCTTTTTTCTTTCTTTTTCCGACTTTTTCCAGTTTAGCTGTATCTTCTTTCTGTCTTGTTTCATCATCAACTTTTTTCTTATTTGCTTTTTGTCTGTAATAAGCGGCAACGCCTGTCAACATCCCAATAGTAAGAAACGGGACAGTAGGCATCCCCGGAACAATCCCCAAAAATGAAAGCAATCCTGCAACAACACCGAGAACTCTGGGGTCCGAAAACATTTCTTTTCTAATATCTTCACTCAGAGAATTCTCCTGACCTGATGCACGAGAAATAATTAAACCTGTTGCCGTTGAAATTAAAAGAGCAGGTATTTGAGAAACCAGCCCATCTCCTACCGTTAAAATAGTGTAAGTTGAAAGTGATGTCATCGCACTCATTTTTAATTGAACCATCCCGATGACAAATCCACCAAGAATATTTATTATGGTAATTACAATCCCGGCAGTCGCATCTCCTTTTACAAATTTTGAAGCCCCATCCATTGTTCCGTAAAAATTGGTTTCTCTTTCAAGTTTTCTTCTTCTTGACTTGGCATCTTCCTCTGATATTAGCCCCGAATTCAAATCGGCATCAATACTCAATTGTTTACCGGGCATACTATCCAACGTAAATCTTGCGGAGACTTCAGCTACACGAGTTGCACCACCTGTGATTACCATAAAATTGATGATAACCAAGATGATGAAAATTACGAAACCTACGACATAATTACCACCGACAACAAACTCCCCGAAAGAATTAATAACATTACCGGCATCCCCATAAAGAAGAATTAATCTTGTTGAACTTACGTTTAAGCCCAGCCTAAACAATGTTGCAATAAGCAAAATTGTCGGAAAAGTCGAATAATCCAAAGGTTCTTTGGTATAAAGACAAACCAACAAAATTATAACTCCAAAAGAAATATTTAAAGTAAGTAAAAAATCCAAAATCCCGGGCGGAATCGGCAATACCATCATTGCAATAATAGTAACGAGACCAACTGCAAGTATAATATCATTATTTTTCAGTAAAAAGGCGAGTTTACCTAAATCCATTTTTACTACTTACCTCCCTGCTTATTCTTATTGTAAACATACGCCAAAACCTCAGCAACAGCAACAAACATGTCTGATGGTATTATACCATCAATCGGGACTAATTTGTACAACGTTCTTGCAAGAGGCGGGTTTTCAACAATAGGAATTTTATTGTTTTGAGCAATTTCTCTTATCTTAAATGCAACAAAATCAACACCCTTAGCCACCACCCGCGGTGCCGAAGCATTCAATTTATTATACTCCAAGGCAACTGCATAATGTGTCGGATTTGTTACAACAACATCCGCCTTTGAAACTTTAGACATCATCCTTTGGTGCGCCATTCTCATTTGAATTGAACGAATTTTCGCTTTAATCTTAGGATCACCTTCCGTATCCTTAAATTCATCTTTTACCTCTTGTGTTGTCATTTTTAAAGATTTTTCATATTCATGATCCTGAAATTTTTTATCTAAAATACCCATTACCAACATTGCTAAGCACATATTTATAAACATCTGAGTTAATATTGAGCTTATAACGGCAAAGGAGGTAGAAATACTAAGCCCCATAAGCCCGTACAATTCGTCTTTTCTCCCATTAAGAACAGCGTATCCGCAGAAAAACACAATTAAAAGTTTTACCAAAGATTTTATAAATTCTACAATATTTCTCGGCTCTGCCGGATTAAACATTTTTTTTGCATTTTGTAAAAATTTGGAGGGAGCCACATTGCTCAAGTCAAACTTTATTTTTTCAGGCGCAAAAATATTCCCGACCTGCAGTCTTATAATAATAATTACGGCAATTGTTAATAAAATTAAAAACGGTAAAAGTATTTGAGCAAGTGCTGTTACGAAAGGAATTAATACAAGCAAAATATCATTCTCACTGATATCTTTAGGATTGAGATGAGTGAATGTATAATAAAGCATTGTTTGAATAGTTGAAAGAATCTTGGGTGAAAATGCACCCAAAATACCAATTCCGACCGTGACTATAAGAGCCGCATTTAAATCTTGGCTCTTTGAAATATTCCCCTTTTCTCGTTCTTTTTGTTTACGACGGGGGGTGGCATCTTCTGTTTTTTCAGCTGCCGGATTACCCAAAATATCATCCTCCCAATATCGTTATTATACTTGCTAAATATTTCTCAATCAAGACCTGTAATTGTGAATACATCAGCGGAATGAGTATTACAAACAAAAGAAGCCCCATGTAAATTTTAACAGGCAATGCTACCATAAAAATATTCATATTAGGCATCATTTTCGAAACAAATCCGAGTAAAACATCAGTTATAACCAAAACAGAAAAAATAGGCAGAGCTATACCTAAGCCCACCACAAATATTTGGCTGGTTAAAAATATTACATTTTGAACAAGAGTTCCGCTAATAGTAATTTCATACCCCGGAGGCATAATTTGAAATGTTTTATATACAGCCGCAAACAACCATTGATAACCGTTTAGTCCGATAAAAATCATTGCAGCTAAAACAGTGTACGCCTGAGATAAAATAGGAGAGGTATCTCCGGTCATTGGGTTCAAAGCCTGTGAAGCAGTTAATCCCATCTGCATGGATATTAAATCCGCAGCTATTTCAACACCTATAAAGACAACATTAGCTACAAAACCAATTATATACCCTATCATAAATTCTTTTAAAAGAATTATTGATAACTCCGGAATACTTGTGGGCATTTGAAATCCTGCTTTAGCCAAAACAATCGGAAACATAATAAATGCAACCATTGCCATAAGCCAAGTTTTAATTTGCATAGGTATTGGGTATGTAGAAATGAGAGGTGCCGTTGTCATCAAGCCGCTTAATCGAGTTAAGACAACGACAAATAAAACCAAATTAGTAGGTGATAATAATGCAATTAAATCAACAGGCATATAACTCCCCTACAGCAAACTTGGAATACTATCAAAAAGGTCATGCACGCTGGTTATAAAAATATTTAACATCCAAGGCATTAGAATAATCAATGTGACTACCCCCGCAATGATTTTTGGCACAAATGTCAACGTTGATTCTTGTATTTGAGTTATAGTCTGAAATATGCTAACTACCAAACCAACAACCACACTAACTACCAACACAGGCGTTGATAATTCGAGTATCAACACAAAAACTTTCTGCATCATTGTTATAATTATATCCTGCTCCATTTTTTGCCTTCTTTCTCCGTTGAGCCTTTGGCGAAACGTGAGAAATGGCCTCACGACTTCACTAAAATTATTCGTTTATCACTTGGGGCTTCGATAGTGAGACACCATTACACCTACTTGTATTGTTGGCGCCTTTACTTGTTTTTTCGAACTACTACTTTGCTTTCCCCTTTTTACTTCATCGCCGTTCCCCGTTCACCCTTTATTCGCTTATGTAACAAATCCTTCCACCAATGATTTGACAATCAAATACCACCCGTCAACCATTACAAACAAAATCAACTTAAACGGTAAAGCTATCATCGTCGGCGGCAAGAACAACATACCCATGGACACCAAAATACTTGACACAACAATGTCAATTACCAAAAACGGCAAAAAGATTACGAACCCGATTTTAAATGCCGTATTTAATTCGCTTAAAATAAAAGACGGGATTAAGATATAAGTTGGCACATCATCCTTTGTTTTAGGCCGTTCAATTTTAGCTATTTTCACAAAAAGCGCCAAATTCTTTTCATCAGTCTGCTTAAACATAAACTCTCTTGCGGGAATTATTGCTTTATCAAGTGCAACTTGCTGAGTAATTTGATTTTTCATATAAGGTTGAATTGCTGTAGTGTTAATTTTATTTATGGTCGGCGTCATTATAAAAAATGTTAAAATTAAAGCAAGTCCGGTCAACACTTGGCTTGGCGGTAATGATGCAACCCCTATCGCCTGCCTTGCGATTGAAAGTACAATAATTATTCTTATAAATGAAGTCGTCATAATAAAAATACTTGGCGCGAGCGTTAGAATTGTTAACCATATAATGATTTGTACTCCTTGGGAAAATTCTTGAGGAGTATTGGCTGCTTTCATACCTATATTAATATTTGGGAAAGACATTGCGCAGTGTGCCGCAGGCACAAATAGCAACATAGCCCCCAAAACAAGTCCTATATACAAAAATATTTTTTTATTCATCACTTCTCCTCAACAACAAATGCTTTTAATAACATCATACCAAAACTTTTAGCCTAAGACTAATTCTTAACTAAACTTTAGAAAAATAAAAAACGATATCGTAATAATTCAGGTAATTACGAATAAACAGTAAACAGAAGCCGTTAAAGTAGGGCGGGATGCCATCCCGCCATCAGCAAACCCTGTTGGGTCTTTGCGAGGCGAGGGGTTCTTAGTAGGTCGGGCATTCCTGCCCGACAACAAAATTGCTCCGCCTTAATTCTTGAGGGAACGAAGCAATCTCATTCGCCTTTTGTAATAATACAGGGAGATTGCTTCGGTGGACATTCTTGGTAACATCCGAGACTTAATGTCTCGCAAAGACGACAATTTATTCATTTTTTTTTGACCTAAGTTGTTACCACGATATCAATCATCTAAAGTTTTATTACATCTGATTATTTTTTTAACATAACTGCAAATTCCCATGCCTGCATGATTGCAATAGTTTTTTACGAAACTTTACCAAAATTATGTAAAACTTTTTTAAAATCTCAAATTACTTATCAAAAGGGCTTATCAAGGTTTTTGTTAAAAACAATTGTAAAAATACTGGAAAAAATGAAAACTTTTGTTCTATTTTGGATTAGTATTGTAATACTAAAGTTTCAGCAAAATTTAATTAAAATTAAAACGAGATTTTTAAATGTACTTCGAATAATCGAGGTGAGAGAGTGTAAATAGATTTATAATATATTTATATAGGTTAGTCTATCTTTTGGAGGGATAAAAAGTTGTTAGAACATGGTTACATACAAATATATACAGGCGACGGTAAAGGTAAAACAACAGCATCTTTAGGGCTTGCGCTAAGAGCTCTTGGGCATGGTTGGAACGTATTAATAATCCAATTCACCAAGGGAGATTCTGCCACGTCTTATGGTGAAATTGTTTCGGCATCACAGTTTTTACCGAATCTTGATGTAAAACAGTTCGGCATGGACAGGGTTGTTTACTCCCATAATATTTGCATGGACGATTTTAAAGAAGCAAAAAAAGGTTGGGAATATGCCAAAGAGGCAATTAACAGTGGTAAATATCAACTTATCATTTTAGATGAAATTAATATTTGTGTAGCAATGAATATGCTTAAAGTTTCAGATATTAAGAACACGCTTTTAAATAAGCCTGAGAGTTTGGAAATTGTTTTAACAGGACGTTATGCACACCCTGAACTCAAAGCGCTTGCACATTTGGTTACTGAAATGAAGCCTATTAAGCATTATTTCGATGTAGGAGTAATGGCAAGACAGGGTATTGAATATTAGTTGGGAGAGGTTAAGAGAGATAGTTGTAGACCCGAAAAACATTCGTTTTTCGGGCTTTATTTTTTTGTTGTTGGGTTAGAAAACCCAACCTGCTGAACGCTTTCAGGCATGTGGTCTTCATTTACCATTCGCCGTTTCCCCCGTTCGTATGACAAGACCCTCTTTTTTCCACCGTCTAATCGATGGTTTACACCGCTAATATTCATCATTGGATTGATGTTTTATGCATGAAGATTTGCGAGAATGTATCTTGAGGATGTAGGAAATATAGTTTTTGCAAACTTAGTGAGACTCAACGAAGGTATAGTTTTTTATGAATCTGCATGAGGAATGTCTTTTAAAATATTTGAAAAGCCCTGACGAACTGGGATATTCTACAGATATTTTAAAATTAAATAATCAAATATTAGAACAGCATTTTTTGTTACAAAATGTTCTCACAAAAAATTTAAATTTGATTTATAATAACAAGTGTTAAGATATTTTGAGGCAGGATGTTTAAAAAGTTGTTTAAAAATAAAATAATCCGAACATATCTTGGTTATGGATTTTTATTTTTTATAATTATTACAATTATCAGTTTATTTGTACAAACTGACAAGATAAACAATTTTTTAACGGCAATGGAAAATAGAACTTTTGATCTTAGACAGAGTCTTTTAGTTAGTTCCGGTGAAAGAAAAGCAAACAAAGATATAGTTTTAGTTACGATTGACGATGCAAGTTATGAGTATTTATTGGGTAAATATGGTGAATGGCCTGTTCCGAGAGATGTATATGCAAATCTTATAAATTATATTGAAAAACAAAAACCGACAGCGATAGTATTTGACTTAATGTTTATCAAATCCATGAAAAGTAAGACTAATGCTGACGTGGCGCTGGTAAATGCTATAAAACAAAATAATAATGTTTATACCTCAATGAATTTTGATAACCAATCTTTTGAGGTTAGAAAGCCGATTAAACTGGATAAAAAATTTAGTGCTAAAGTTAAAAATGATTCCACCATAGATTTTTCAAGGGATTTAACCTTTACAAACTGCCGTGCAATTTTACAGAAGATTTTAGATTCTACTTCCAATGTAGGCGCAATAAACGTTTCGCGTTCAGATGACGGAATCTTAAGAAAAGTGCCGCCATTTATGATTTATCAAGGTAATTTCTATCCTCATTTGTCGTTTTTAGTGGGTTTAAGGTATTTAAAAAATACAGAAAATCTTAATGTTAAAGATTTTTACATTGATAAAAATAATAACGTAAATTTTGACAACCGTTCTATTCCCGTAGACAAGGATGGTGGCGCAATTTTGAACTGGTACGGTCCTGCCGGAAGGACTTTTCAGGAAATCCCTTTATATAAAATTATAAAAGCAATAGACGGAACCGGAACGTTAAACTTTAATTTTAAGAACAAAATTATTTATGTAGGAACTACGGCTGTGAGCTTATATGACATAAAAAGCGTTCCTGTTGACAAACTTTACCCTGGAGTAGAAGTCCATGCAACTTATGTTAATAATTTAATAGATAATAATTTTATAAAAAAAGTCGGTTTTTCTACAGATATAGCGATTAGTATAATATTATCACTATTTATCGGTTTGATAGTTCTCACAACAGCCTCAACGGTTGTAGCACTTGGAACGGCCATTTTAACTGCCACAGGATACATTGTTTCGGCTTATTATGTAATGAAATTTTTCAATTTATGGATAGCAATCGTTTTGCCTCTTACTTTTGTTTTATTTATTTTTGTTTCGGCTTATATTTTAAAATACATTTTAAAATCAAGAGATTTTGAACAACAGTACAAATTAGCCACAACTGACGGCTTAACTGATTTGTATAACCATAGATATTTTCAAGAACAGATGATTATGCAAACGGAAAATTGCAAAAGATATAATTCAAATTTTTCTTTAATCCTTATAGATATTGATTTTTTCAAAAACTTTAACGACACATTTGGTCATCAATCTGGGGATGCGGTTTTAAGACAGGTCGCACAAAAGCTGAAAAAAAATGTTCGTTCTACGGATATTGTATGCAGGTACGGTGGAGAAGAGATGGGAATAATCTTGCCGAATACGGATAAGACCGAAGCAATTGTTACTGCACAAAAAATATGCCAGACCATTGCAGAAAAGCCTTTTAAGCTTGCAAACGATAAGGAAAGCACTGTTACAATAAGCTTGGGCGTTGCCGCATATCCTCAGAATGGAAAAACTCCGAGAGAAATTATTGCCCATGCTGATGAATGCTTGTATTCGGCGAAGGAAAACGGCAGAAATCAGGTCGGGATTTAGAAAGTGAACGGTAAGAAGTGAGTGGTGGTTTACCTTTTCACCTTATAACCTTTAAGAGACGTAGGTCGGGCTTTCCAGCCCGACATCAAATAACTGAAATTGCCTATGAGGGTGAATTATCGAGAAGCGTTATTTATTATATCCAACAGTCAAAAAAAGATCCTCAATTAACCACATTTTGGAGATTAGCAGAAGGATTTGGAATAAAGCCTTCGGAATTATTAAAGCTTTTGGAAGATAAAATGCCACCTGATTGGGCAATTTTAGAAGAATGAGTAAAGATATTTTTAGAGGTACCCTTTATCGCTTTTTGTTGTCGGGCTGGAAAGCCCGACCTACTTTTCGTTTGTTCACCTTTTAACCTTCGGGCTTGTAATATTTTTGCTTTTGCGATAAGATAAAAGTGTACTGCCTACACTTTTTAGGGCAGGTGCCTTTATCTTTAATGCGCCTTTGAAACCTTTTTAAATCTGTCGGGTGGAAGATTAGACAATAATAGAATAGAATGGAATTATGATTACGGAAGATAAAAAACTGCGAAATATAGCGATAATAGCCCACGTTGACCATGGTAAAACGACTTTGGTTGATTGCATGCTTCAACAGAGTGGCGTGTTTAGAGAAAATCAAGTTATGCAAAAATGCGTGCTTGACAGTAATGATTTAGAACGCGAACGTGGGATTACAATTCTGTCAAAAAATATTTCGATAGAGTATAAAGATTATAAGATTAACGTTGTTGATACGCCGGGTCACGCGGATTTCGGGGGCGAGGTTGAACGTGTTTTGGGTATGGTTGACGGTGCGCTGTTGATTGTTGACGCTGCTGAAGGGCCGATGCCTCAAACAAGATTTGTTTTATCAAAGGCGCTTGAATTGGGTATCAAGATTATTGTTGTAATTAACAAAATTGACCGTACCGGAGCTGAACCATTGACTGCACTCGACAAAGTTTTTGATTTATTCACGGAATTGACTGATAGAGAAGATTTAATCGATTTCCCTTTCATTTTTGCAAGCAGCTTGATGGGTTTTGCGATTAAGGATTTGGAAGACGAACAAAAAGATATCGTTCCGTTGTTGGACTGTATTTTAGAAAATATTAAAACGCCATCGGGCGATGTTACAAAACCGCTTCAATTTCAGGCTACAACATTGGACTACAATGAGTATGTGGGAAGAATTGTTATCGGCAGAGTTGTTAATGGGGTCATTAAATCCCAAGAACAAGTTTGTGTTCTAAGAGCCGACGGTTCTCAGGACCGTGGCAAAATTACAAAATTATATGGGTTCAAAGACTTAGGCAGAGTTGAAATTGATGAAGCTGAAGCTGGTGATATTGTTGGTGTCGCCGGATTTTCAGAAATTCAGATAGGTGAAACTATTTGTTTGTTATCAGACCCTGTCGCTCTTCCTTTAATTCATGTTGATGAGCCGACTTTACAGATGAATTTCTCCGTAAACAATAGTCCTTTTGCGGGAACCGAAGGAAAATTTGTTACTTCAAGACAATTGAGAAAAAGACTTTACTTGGAGCTTGAAAAAAACGTTAGTTTGAAAGTTGAAGATACTGAAAGTACAGATGTTTTCAAGGTAAGCGGACGTGGCGAATTGCATTTGGGAATTTTAATCGAAACAATGCGTCGTGAAGGTTATGAGTTTCAGGTTTCAAAACCCGAGGTTATTTTAAAAACAGTTAACGGGACTCAACAAGAACCTTATGAGAATTTGATTATTGATGTTCCTGAGGAATATGCGGGGAGTTGTATCGATAAATTATCCCAACGCAAAGCCGAAATGCAGGAAATGAGTGTTTCTCAAGGACGGACGAATATTAAATTTTTAATCCCTGCACGCGGTTTAATCGGGTTTCGAAGTGAATTTATCCGTATGACCAGAGGTGACGGAATTATGTATCACACATTCGATGAATACAAAACTTTTGCTGGCGAAATTCCTCGCCAAAGAAGCGGGTCGTTGATTTCGCTTGAACAAGGTGAGGCAATTCCTTATGCGTTGGCACAGTTTGAAGACAGAGGGGTTTTCTTTATCACACCTAAAACGAAAGTTTACAGGGGCATGATTATCGGCGAATGTAACCGACCTCAAGATGTCGCAATGAATGTTTGTAAGACAAAAAAATTGACGAATATGAGAAGCTCCGGTGCGGATGTTATGGTAACGCTGCAAGCGGCTAGAGATATGACTTTGGAAGATTGCCTTGAATACATAGCGGAAGACGAGTTGGTAGAAATTACCCCTCTAAATATTCGTATCAGAAAAGCTGAGCTTGGCAAGAAGATATTTTAGTTGAACAGCCGAAGAGTTAAAAAGAGTGAACAAAAATGTGCAATTTTGTACAGCTTGAATTCCACCCTGCTTTAATGACTTTGGACTTTTTGCTTTCTGCTCACTGTTTACTCCTCGCTCCTCATTTTTCACTCGTCCTCTTTCCCTTTTTGCTTGTTTGTGATACCTTTAAAATAAAGGTGGGGGTTTATGGGCGAGTTAGTAAAAAAAGAAAATATCAGGCAGCTTGTAAAAGAACTTCAAGCTAGTGACAAAACCGTTGTTACGACCAACGGCTGTTTTGACATTTTGCATGTCGGGCATGTAAGATATTTACAAAAAACCAAAACTTTTGCTGATTATTCTATTGTGCTTTTAAATTCCGATAAATCGGTTAAGCTAATCAAAGGCGAAGGTCGTCCGATAAACAACGAAAACGACAGAGCAGAGATTTTATGCGCACTTTCTTGCGTGGATTATGTTGTTTTATTTGATGAGAGTTCCCCGAGTGATTTGTTGGATGAAATTAAACCCAATGTTCACACAAAAGGAGCTGATTATTCTGTCGAAACTTTGCCGGAAGCTGATGTAATCTTAAAAAACGGCGGAAGAATTGAATTTATAACTTTTGTCGAGGGAAAATCGACCACAAATACAATCAATGCGATGAACAATACAAAATAACTTAATACTTAATACTTAACAATTTGAATTTTATTCTAATTAGTATTAAGATTAAAAGATAAAGAATATTTTATAGGAGAAGTATATGAAAACATACACAATTGAAGAAATAACACAAGTCGTTGACGGTTTGTTGAGTAAAGTTGAAGATGCTAAAATTTCTAATATCGCGCCCCCTTTATTGGCTGATGAAAATACGTTGGCGCTTGCATTAGGCGAAGAAGAAATCGAAAACCTTGCCCAAACAAAAGCAAAAGCGGCACTTGTGCCGTTAGGGGTTAATTTAGAAAACCTGACTACAATTGAAGTCGAAAGACCTCGTTTGGCTATGATGAAATTGTTGCATATGTTTTACACCGAACCTGAAACAGAAACAGGTGTTCATCCGCAAGCGGTTGTACACAGCACTGCCAAATTGGGCAAAAATGTTTCAATCGGGCCTAATGTTGTTGTTTCTCGCGGGGTAGAAATTGATGATAATACAAAGATTATGGCAAATTCTTATATCGGAAGCGGATCCAAAATAGGCAAAAACTGCTTTTTCCATGCCGGAGTAAATATCAGCGATAGAATTTTAATCGGGAATAATGTAATTTTACATCATGGCGTAAGCTTGGGCGCTGACGGATTTAGTTTTGTTACTGAAAATCCAGACAATATTGAACAAGCGAGAAAAGAGGGTGCGATTTTAGAAGAAAACATTTCTCAAAAGATTTTCAAAATCCCTTCGATAGGTTCAGTACAAATTCGTGATAATGTTGAAATTGGTGCGAATACAACAATTGACAGAGGTACAATCGAAGATACGATTATAGGCGAAGATACAAAAATTGATGATCAAGTTATGATAGGTCACAACTGTAAAATCGGCAAAGGTTGCATGATTATTTCTCAAGTAGGTATCGCAGGCAGCTGCGTAATAGGCGATAGAGTAGTTATTGCGGGTCAAGCAGGGTTGGCTGACCATATAAGTATCGGCAGCGATTCTATCATCGGAGCAGCGGCAGGGGTTACAAAAAGTTTTCCTGAAAAATCTATTATAATCGGGGGGCCTGCAATGCCAAGAAAAGAATTTATCCGTCAACTAAAAACGATGAGAGATGCGGATGAATTGATTAAAAAATTCAAAAAATATGAGCCGATTTTAAAAGCATTTGAAGAAAGTGGAAAATGTGATTAAATGACTACTATTTTAAGTGAAATTGATATATCAGGTAACAGTCTAATGAAAAATAGACAAAGTTGTGTCCGAATTTTACCTTCTGAATCAGGTAAAATAAGATTTTTTGTCGAAAATTCAACCGAGCCGATAATTCTTGATGTTGATAGTGTCGATTCTACAAATCATTGTGTTGTTTTAAAGCATAAAAAAAGCAAAATAATGCTTACGGAACATTTTAGTGCTGCGTGCGCTTTTTTGGGAATAGATTCTCTTGATGTCTATGTTTCAAAATCGGAAATGCCTATTTTAGACGGAAGTTCCCAAAAATGGGTCGAATTATTCAAAAAAGCAGGGATAGAAAAATCTAAAAAAGAATTTTTTACGGTCAGCGAGCCTATTTATTATTTGAACGGAAAAACTCATCTGATAATTTTGCCCGATGAAGAATTGAACATAACTTATTCGGTTAATTATGACCATCCGGATTTAAAAAACCGATGGGTTTCTTTTGATAAAAAGAATCTTCAAGAAATTATCGAGGCTAGAACTTTTGGATTTTTAAAAGATTTAAAAAAGTTTCAGTTATTTGGTTTTGCACGCGGTGTTACCTATGAAAATACCATAGGGCTTAATGGGGATGGCTATACGACAGAACTTCGAAGCCAATATGAACCTGTTAAACATAAAATTTTAGATTTAATCGGGGATTTATATTTGACGGGAGTTAATCCGCTTAATCTAAAAGCGCAGATAATAGTAAAAGAAGCCGGACATGCTGTGCATATTAAGGTTGCCAAAATATTGAAAGAAAAAATTGTAAAATTATAAAAGGAGAACTAAAATGTCAGAAGAAAAAATAAGTTTAGATATTATGCAAATTATGGAAATGATTCCGCACAGATATCCGTTTTTGCTTGTAGATAGAATTACCGAGTGTGTTCCGGGCAAATACTCAAAAGGATACAAAAACCTTACAATGAACGAAGAATTTTTCCAAGGACATTTTCCTAACAACCCTATTTTCCCCGGAGTTTTACAACTTGAAGCTATGGCACAGTGTTCGGCACCTATTCTTATGAGTCTGGATGCTTTCAAAGATAAACTTTGCTTGTTTGCGGCAATGGAAAATGTTAGATTTAAAAGAATTGTAAGACCCGGTAATAAATTTGAAATGGATGTTCAGCTTACCAAATTAAAAGGACCTATCGGAAAAGTTCATGCTGTTGGTAGCGTTGATGGCGAAATCGCCGTAGAAGCGGATATGACAGTAGCGATGAAGTGAGTGGACGGGTGAACGGTAAACGGCGAGGTCGTTAAAGTAGGGTGGGTTCCCTAACCCACCGACAATAAACGCAGAGGAAGCAAAAAGTAAGCGAGAACCGCAAAACTGTTCAACTATTCGACTATTCAACAAGAAAGAAGGCAATAAATGAATTCAGTACATAATACAGCAATTATACATAAATCTGCTCAAATAGCCGAGGATGCTCAAATAGGACCGAATGTTGTAATCGGAGAAAATGTCAAAATCGCAAGCGGAGTGAAAATTATTGCAAACGCGTATCTTGAATTCTGTGAAATCGGTGAAAAAACCACAATAAGCCCATTTGCAACGATAGGTACAGGACCTCAAGATTTGGGATACAAAAATGAACCGACAAAAGTTATTGTCGGAAAAAATTGTATTATAAGAGAAAATGTTACGATAAACAGAGCATCAGGTGAAGGTAAGATAACCGTTGTTGGAAACAAATGTATGCTTATGACAGGTTCTCACGTTGCGCATAATTGTCACATAGAGGATGAAGTTATTATGGCGAATTTAGTTACTTTCGGCGGGCACATTCATGTCGGGTTTGGTGCATTCGTCGGTGGAATGAGCGTTTTTCATCAGAATATAAGAATTGGTGAAATGTCTATTACAAGCGGTTTTTCGGCAGCGCGTCAAGATATTCTTCCTTATTCAAAATGTGATGGGCGTCCGGCAAGACCGGCAGGATTAAACGTGGTTGCCCTAAAAAGAAGAGGAGTTTCGCTTGAAGATAGAACTGTAATGCTTAATGCTTATAAAATTTTAATTTCACCTGACTTTAATACTTCTCAAGCGATTGAAGAAATCAATAAAACTTTGCCTGTGAATGATTACGTTCAAAAAATGATTAAATTTATACAAACTTCAAAACGTGGAGTTACTTTAAAGCGAATAAAAAATGGCATGGGGCAAATGGAAGACTAGTAATTGGTGATATGTGAAAGGTGAGAAAATAAATCCGACTTTCACATATCGCAATAATTTGAGCTGAACAACATGGATAAAGGTGTTATTATGACAGATATTTGGGAAAAATACGCAAAGGTTTTGGTTGATTATTCAACAAAGGTGCAAAAAGGTGATTTAGTAATAATAAAAGCAACAAGCCCTATGGCCGAAAACCTTGTTAAAGCAGTTTACAAAAAAGTTCTGCAAAATGGTGCAAATCCAATTTTAAGAACATCTATTTGCGATATGTCCGATATTTTCATAAAATATGCAAATGATGAACAGTTGGATTATGTTGATTCTATCTCAAAACTTGAGTATAAAATAGTGGACAAATACATTTCAATAGGTGCCCCTTTGAATGTTAAAAATATGGCTCGCGCAGATAAAACAAAACTCGCAAGGCGTTCAAAAGCAACCAGAGAGCTCTCTGAATTATTACTTTCACGCTCTGCAAAGGGCGAAGCGAGTTGGGTTGTTGCAGATGTTCCAACAAACGCACTTGCGCAAGAAGCAAAAATGTCATTTGACGAATACAGTGAATTTTTATTTAACGCTTGTTTCTTAAACTTAGATAACCCTGTTGAAAAACTGCTTGAGATGGACAAACAACAAAAAAAATGGGCTCAACATTTGGACAAAACAAAAACAATAAGAATTGTCGGGGAAAAAACGGATATAACGTTTTCAACTAAAGGCAGAAAATGGATAAGTTGCTCAGGATTTAACAATTATCCTGACGGTGAAGTTTTTACCTCGCCTGTTGAAAATAGCGCAAATGGTCAAATTTATTTTGATTTCCCGGCAATTTACAGAGGAAATGAAGCCCATAAAATCCTTTTGACCCTTAAAAATGGAAAAGTTATTGATGCCAAAGCCGAAAAAGGCGAAGAGTTTTTGAACGCAATGCTGGACATGGATGAAGGTTCAAGGTTTGTCGGCGAAATTGCGATAGGAACAAACGAGATGATTCAGGATGTGACAGGAAACATTTTGTTCGACGAAAAAATCGGAGGCTCGATTCATATGGCGATTGGAGCCTCTTATCCCGAAACAGGAGGGAAAAATGTTTCAGGACTTCATTGGGATATAATTAAAAATATGAAAAACGGCGGCGAAATCTACGCCGATGACCGTTTAATTTATCAAAACGGAAAATTTATAATTTAAAGGTAATAAAAATGATACTCATCGGCGAAAATATTCATATAATTTCTAAAACGGTTCAAAACGCACTGTTTGAAAGAAATGAAGAATTCATTTTGGATTTAATCAAAAAACAATCCCACATGGATTATATAGATTTAAACGTTGGACCTGCAAGGGGGAATTTAGAAGGTATTTTGGCTTGGCTTTGTAATTTGGTTGAAAAAAATACAGATTTAAAAATATCTTTTGACACAACTAAATCGGATGAAATGAGACGAGGGCTGGAAAAAAGCAAAAACCCTCAATATTGCTTGCTAAACAGTACTTCTGCAGATTTGGCACGACTTGAGGTATTCACTGATTTAGCGGCGGATTTTGGCTCAAACCTCATTGCCTTGACTATGAATAAGGAAGTCGGCATCCCAAAATCCGCCGATGACAGGCTTAATCTGGCATTTGAAATTTTTGAAAAATGTTTGGAAAAAGAAATTGCCAACGAAAAAATCTTTTTTGATCCGTTAATTTTGCCCATCAGCGTTGAGCAAGGACAAGCTAAAGAGGCTCTAAATACAATTCAGATGATTAAACAAAGTTTTGACCCTGAGGTTATGACGACAGTCGGGCTTTCTAATATTTCTAACGGATCGCCTAATGAAATCAGACCACTGATTAACAGAGTTTTTGCAGTTTTAGCTTACGGGGCAGGACTCGACAGTGCGATAATCGATTCGTTTGATTTTGATTTGATAGATACAATAAAACTTCTCAAAACCAAATTACCAAAAAATTCAACACACGAACTTTATTTAAATTTAGCTGATATGATAAGAAATTTCTCCGAAATCGAAGAAATTTCTTACGATGCAAACGACCCCGAACAGGTCGAAATCATCAAAACAGCAAGAATTTTACTCAATAAAGATGTTTACACCCACAGTTTCAGACAAATCTCCCTGCTATAACCCGACGCTTGGATATCTGACCTGAGTCATATTTGTATTGCTCTCCAAAAACATAGCCAAAGCTTTTTCAACAAATGCTTTCACTTTTTCTATATCGCTCATTAATCTTGCGTAATTTTCTTGTTCTACCTTTTTTATAGCCTCTTTAAAGCTGTCATAATTAAATCCTAACATGTTTACTCCTTTAATGATGCACTATACTCACAAATGATTATTCGGTATAGTTGTTCCAAAACTTTAGAAAAAAAGAAAAAATATTAACAAATATGAAGTCTATAAAAATTTACTTAAAATATCCCGTACGGCAAGTGGACAAAGCCCGATTATATTTTCTAAGCTTCCCTCAATGTTTTTTATGAAACCTTCGGGCAGTTCTTGGATTCCGTAAGCCCCAGCCTTATCAAGCGGTTTAAAGTTTTGAACGTAATCTTTTATGAATTCTTCGCTTAAAATTTCAAATTCCACGTAGCTCGTTGTAGAAGAAAGCCTTTTTTTTGAACTTGCCATATTAAGAATACAAATACTGGTTACAACAAAATGTTTGTTCCCACTAAGCCGTTTCAACATAGAAATTGCATCAGTTTCATCCTTAGGTTTACCCAAAATTTCTCCATCAAGCACAACCACCGTATCGGCACTCAAAATTATGCTTGGTGAAAGCAGCTTGTCCACAACCGCTTTTGCTTTTTGATAAGCCAATTCTTCGATTTTTTCGTAGGTAAAATCAGAGTTTTCGAGAATTTCTTCGTAATCAGAAGCAATAATCTCAAATTCTAATCCCATTTCTTCCAACATTTTCTTCCGCCTCGGAGACGCGGAAGCCAGTACCATTTTCATTCTAATACCTGCTTATTACATCACTATTTACTCGTTACCAATTATACACCAAAAAACTCGTTCATCATAAAAAGAACGAGTGTGATTAAAACACTTATTTTAAGTTGTATTCCCCCAGTGCCCTAAGATTGGAGGGTTGCAGCTTTTCTGTATTGAGCACTTACGGCGTTGATTGCGTAACAAGCCGCAGTTAATTTTTGGCTTAATCCAAACATATTTCTGCTCATGTTTGAATAATCAGTCATTGCTTCCATCATTTTTTCAGGCTGTACCATCGATTCTATCGCTTCATGGTTGTCAACCTTTTCTTGTGCATATTTTTTCACCAATAATTGATCAATGTAATCTTGTGCTCCAATAGCCATAATATGTTCCTCCCTAAATTATGTTAATTCCCTTATCAGACATTTCTTATTGAAATGTTTTCCCTTTTAAATTAAATATCCCTTAAGTAAAAATCCCTTGTAATATCCCGTATATATATAAAGTATTTAACTCTAAAAAAATTTACTTTTTAAAAATATTTGTTAAGATATGTTAAAAAGGGCGATTTTGCATCTGCAAAATCGCCCTTTTTAAGAATTAGTAACGAATTAATTATTCAATAATCCATCCGTTTGATAAATCAACCTTAAGTGGTTGAAGAAGTTTTATATAAACTGTACCTTGAGGAAGCACTTTAAGTTTTTCACCTTTGAATACTTTTCTTAAGAAAGCCACGAACCAGTTTTTCTTTTTGCAAACTTCGCCGACTGCGCTCAATTTAACTCTTTGGTCATTTGTTGTCACGATATTATCATTATTTAGAACAAGAATTCCGTTTCTGATAAACAATTTACCATATCTAACGTCAATCAATTGACCTTGAAGTTCAGAACCATTATAGATTAAGATATACTTATCTTTTGTAATATAATTTTGCGTTGCCTTTGCAAAATAAACTTCGCCGCATTTTGAAGTTTGTGAACTGATTGCTGTACCTAATTGAATAGGCACAATAGACCCTGCAGGAATTGTACCGACTGAACCTTTAACAAAAGCTTCTGGGATTACATATCCTTCGCCGGTTTTTTTACGCATAGCTTCAGCCAACTTTTTATTCGGATTAAGCTTTGCTTGCTCTATCATATTTTTCAATAAAGCTGCAATTTCAGCTCTTGTTGCAGGTTTCTCTGCTTTAAGCGCCAAAGGCAAGTTTGGAATATTAACATTCATACTCAAAATTTCTGCCTTACCCGCTGAAATCAGGTACCAATCAGGAGTTGTAGCCAAATCCGTATAGTGTCTTAAAACTTCCTTTGCCTTAGCCGTACTGATTGTCTCGGTTGTTAAAGCATTTACTGCGACTGAAACAGCTTCAGAATGGGAAACCGGATCGTTAGGTCTGAAAGTTTGATCCGCAGGCGGACACGAAATTAATTCAAAATATAATGCTCTTTGAATCATTTCGTATGCCCAAAAATCAGGGGCAATATCAGTAAAATTAACGGGTTGAACTACTGTTGTGTGCTCTTGACCCAAAGCTCTGATTGCCATAGAGGCAAATTCTGCTCTTGTTACATTTTCATCAGGCTTAAAAGTTCCGTCAGGATAACCTACGATTACGCCAGATTGTGACAATTCTTTAATTTGAGCTGCTGCCCAGTGATTTGCGCTCACATCAGGAAATATTTTCCCGTTTTGTGCACTAACAGGCATTAGCACAAAAGCAATTGCAAAAAGACTCAAAAATAATTTAACCAAATTCTTTTTCATAAAAATCTCCTTTTTCTATTCTCAAAATCTATTTTATAACGAACAAAAAAAAATACATATAAAAAAAATGTAACGAATTAGTTGATATGTACAACAATGTCCATCGTATTTTTTTACTATTTGTGGGTTTTAATAAACTTGATTCGGATGGCAACTCTGCCCTATTTTTAATTTTTTACTAAAACTCCAAGATTATCCAAAATCGGGCATAGAGAACTTGAAGTGTTCAGAGTGAAAAAATGCAATCCTGTAATTTCTGCGTCTATAAGTTGTTGACATTGAGAAGACGCAAATTCAATCCCGACTTTTTTAGTATCATCAGAGTTTTCTTTATATTTTTCAAGCTGATTCATTAACGACTTGGGAACACTAACTCTCGCCATTGATAACATTTTTTCAAACTGCTTATAGTTCATTATCGGTAAAATCCCAGGAATTATCGGGACATCAATTCCTACATCTTTTGCCAGTTCCTGAAATTTAAAAAATTTATCATTATCAAAAAACATTTGGGTATAAACAGCATCGCTTCCCGCATTAACTTTGCGTTTTAAATTCTTTATATCTAAAGAGAAGTCTTCACAGTCGATATGCACCTCCGGATAGCCAGCGACACCAATAGATAAATCCGTTTTTGATTTTATAAAACTTACCAGTTCGTTTGCATATTGAAAATCAGAATTAGGGGCATGAAGTCCATCCGGAAAATCACCCCTAAGCGCTAAAATATTTTTGATTTCCAAATCCTGAATTTCTTTTAAATAACATTCAACCTGTTCTTTTGAACTCCCAACGCAGGTAAAATGCGGCATGATTTTTAAATCCAAATCTTTTTTTATATGTTGAATTATTTCTAAAGAATTTGTTTGAGTAGTTCCACCGGCACCGTAGGTTAGTGAAATAAAAGCGGGGGCGTATTTTTTCAAAATATCAAGATGTCCCAATAATTTTTGCAACTTTGTGCCGTCAGCATCGTTTTTTGGCGGAAAAATTTCAAACGAAATGATAGGCATTTTTTGAGAAAATCGACTATTCTTTTGTTCGCTATGTCTTGAATAAATCTCTCTTAAAGTCATATAATAAGTTTAGCATAAACAAAAGTAGCCAAAAAGAATAAATTTTGCTATAATCAAAGAGTAAGAGGAGAACATGTCAAATTTAGAAGAAATCCAAGAAACTCAGCAGATATTAAGAGAAGATTCCTCTAATTTTCAAGCGAGACGCCGTCTGGCTATTCTTTTGATTGACAGCGGGTTCAATGAAGAGGCGCTTCAGCAATTGCTCTATCTGGTTAAAATATTCCCGACGGATGCCAGCTTGTACTATAATTTGGGTATTGT
The DNA here is from genome assembly GCA_903868125.1 of uncultured bacterium. GTDB lineage: Bacteria > Cyanobacteriota > Vampirovibrionia > Gastranaerophilales > Gastranaerophilaceae > CAIPUE01. The sequence goes on from CAIPUE010000002.1 coordinate 110,122, forward strand.
TTATGAAAAGTTGAAAAAATTAGACTTCGCCGAAGCATCTTACCTCAAAGCTATCGAAATTTCACCTGAAGAAACCGATTTTTACTATAATTTGGGGCTTGTTTATATCGATAAAACTCAATATGATAAGGCAATCGAAGCATTTGAAAAAGTTCTCCAAACGGATGTTGATGATGCAAACAGTTATTTTAATTTAGGTTTGTGTTTTACAAAAAAAGGTGAAGATGAAGATGCTATAAATTCTTTTAAAAAAGCTATTGAACTCAATGATTGTGATGTTTTTGCTCATTTTTATTTGGGCAATCACTACAGAATTAGATGCGAAATTACTTTAGCCGTAAACGAATTTAATAAAGTTATAATATTGTGTCCTGATTATAGCTGGGCTTATTTTAACCTCGGTTCGATTGCTTATGAAAATGGCGATTTTGAATCAGCGGTTGAAAACTTGAAAAAGACAATAAAGCTCAATCCAAGAGACGTTGAGGCTTACAAAATTTATTCTAAAATATTAATTAAATTTGAAAAACTAAAAGAAGCTCAACATTTAATCCAAAATGCCATAAAAGTAAATCAGTACGAAGGTGATTTATATTATATTTTAGCGCAAATTAATAAACTCCAAAATAATTTGAGCGGATATGAAAAAGGACTTAGAATAGCGTTAAAAAACTACAAAAACCTTTCGTTTTCACCAAAATTGATAAAAAAAGAGTTAGACGATTGTATAGAGGAGACTTTATGATATCCCCAAAAGAGGCATTAAAAAAGTTAATCGATGGTAATAAGCGATTTGCTCAAAATAAATCGTTGCATCCCAACCTTGGAAATGAGTTAAGAAATGCTTTGTTGAATGGGCAAAAACCTTTTGCAGCCGTTCTTTCCTGCTCGGATTCCAGAGTTCCTGTAGAAATTATTTTTGATGTGGGCGTGGGAGATATTTTTGTTATAAGAACCGCAGGACATGTCCTTTCTAAAGAGGTTTTGGGGAGTCTGGAATATGCAACAAACAGCCTTGGTGTAAAATTGATAATGATAATGGGGCATGATAATTGCGGTGCCGTAAAATCAGCGCTGGACATCTATAGCGCGGACAAATGCCATGAATTTTCCGATAACCTCCAATCATTGTTGAGCCATATTTATCCAGCCTTTGAGGAGCTTGATTTTGAAAATAATGAGGGCTTATTGCAAGAGGCGGTTGAATCCAATGTTAATTATCAGCTTTGCGACTTGGTCAAAAAAGATGCTTATTTGGCAAAAAAAATTAATGAGAAAAAAATTAAGTTAGTAGGAGCCATTTACAGGCTTGATACAGGCTTGATTGAGGTTGTTAAATAATACCGAATTTACTTTTATTTGCCGATTTCAACCGCTTTTAACGCCATGGATTTTGTTATGTTGATTAGCGCCAAGTTTGCTTCATAAGCTCTTTGTGCCAACATTGCATCCGCCATTTCTACCATCGGATTAACGTTAGAGGCCCTTATATACCCGTCTTTATCAGCATCAGGGTGTCCGGGTTTATATATTTTATCTCCCAAGGTCGGGTCTTCCACAAGCCCGCTAAATGTAACTCCGCCTTTTAAATATGTAGAACTTCCGCTTATAAAGACTCCTCTTTGCATTTCGCTCATTACACCGCTGAAAGACAAATCATTAACCTCGTTAAGCACAGGAATTTTTCTAATATAATTTGGAGTATCCACGTTTGCCACGTTTTTGGCATGAGTATCCAATCTTAAACCTTGTGTTTTAAGGGCTTCTGCCCCTATATTCATTGAATCTAATATACCCATAATTCTACTTTCCTACATTTATAACTGTTTTCATCTCCGTGATGATACTTGACATTCTTCTTGTCGCCATTGAATATAAAAGTGAGTTTTTTTGAAGCACCATCAATTCATTCGCAGGATTAATTTCTTCGTTACTCTGTTCTTCGGCAACCGGCGAAGAACCAAGCGTTGCGGATAATTTAGTTTCTAACGGACTATTTGCATTGCCCAAATACTGACCAAAATTGATATCTTTTCTGGTGTACCCCGGTGTATCAATATTAGCAAGGTTCTCCCCAATAGCTTTTTGTTTTTTAGCTATCAAATTGAGTATTAAGCTTGTATTTTGCATTGGGTCAATTGATTGAAACGTCATATTTACCTCTTATTTACTAACCTTGTCTTAAGTTCAGTGATTTATTATACATATCATCGACTATTTTAGCCATACGTAATCCCGCAATCATTGAAGCATTTAATCTTAACATATCGGAAACCGAATCATATATGTTTGTATTCGACATTTCTAATGAATTTTGCGCAATATAATCATGCCCCTTGAGTAATTTTGCATCACCCGAAGCATCTGTAACTTTTAATTTATTGTTATCACCCAAAACAAGCCCTTCAGGATTTTTGAATTGAACTATCGGAATAGTTCCAATTACTTTCTCCGGAGATTTGGCTGAATCCATCGAAACTACTGTTCCATCAGGCTTCACCGTGAATTTATAAATATTGCTCGGGATTTGAATTCCTTCTCCCACAATCCAATCATCATTAGTGACCAAATAGCCGTCAGCACCTCTTTTTAAAGACCCGTCGCGAGTATATTGAACCTCACCTGTTGGTGAGACTACGGGAATAAATCCATCTCCGTTTATTGCAATATCGTACGGATTGCTTGTAATCTGAATTGAACCCTGTTTGTAATTTGTTCTCGCCGCACCGGTTAAATAATTGTCTGCGCCAAGCATTTGTTCAAATCTGACGGCCTTGTAGCCGGTTGTACTATAATTCGCAAAATTATTCCCGATATACCCCATTTTATCAAATTGGGTTGTCGTATTGTTTATTGATTTTCTGATAATTCCTTGAAATGTATTCATTATTTTATTCCTTCTGTTAGTTTATAATTAATTTGCTGAGCCTAATTGAGAAATGGCCTTTGTAAGATTTGTACTTTCAATCATAAATATTTGCCTGTTTGCATCAAAGTTTCTAATCGGAGCAAGCATCCCAAGAAATTCTCTTTCTAATGACACGTTAGAATATTCATTGTACCCCTGTCTGACATCAGGAGTGATAACAACTGCACCACTTGCGTCTACAACTCCGATATTAGCGACATATTCGAGTTTATTTGTAGCCTTGTTAAATACACTCAATCCGCCTTTTACGTTTACAACGACATCCTTAATATTTTCAGGAATTATACTTAATTTTATAGGACTACCGTTATCTGCCAAGACTTTCGCATCTTCTAAATTTAACAAATTTCCGTCTTTATCCAGTTTAAATCTACCGTCTCTGGTTAGCTTAATGCCATTTGCAGATTGGATTTGAAAATATCCCTTTGTCGCAAGCGCCAAATCAAGAGGATTGCCTGTATTTGCAATTCTTCCGACTTTATCATCAACAGTTGAAGATATACCGTCAGCCCCCATGTATTCGGTAAAAGAAGAAATCACAGCTTCTTTACGTTGATAACCAACTTTATCAAAGCCTGTCACATTCTCGTTAGCTATGTTGATAAGCACACTTTGAGCCTGCATTGCTTTTAGCGGAGTTTTTAACCCGTTTTCTATGTACCTTACACCCGAATTTAATTTCATATTTCTACCCTCTTTGATTAATCATCTATAATTATTATCTATCGGTAATTTAGTATGATTAATTAATTTTTCTTCAAAAAATCATCCGTTTGAAGTAGTCAATCTCTTTTTTAATGATTATTAAGCTAAAGTCAACCGGATTTATGTAAGAGTAAAAAGTGAGAGGTGATATAGAGTTGCATTCAAAACCCGACTTAAATTTGGACAGTAGGTTGGGTTTTCCAACCCAACAACATGAAACCGGTTATGCCTTGAATGCAACTCTGTACGAGCAGGCGGGATTGACATCACGCCAAATAATGATAAAACTATACTTAAATTAATCCTAAGCTTTTATGCTTTTGATAAATTTCTTCAATTAAAACATCTAATTTTTCGAAATCTTCCGTTTTTGGTTTACCTTTAATTATGACGTTGGTTAATTTTTCAGCTTTAATAGCAGATAAAGATTGCTCGAGTTTTTCGGTTAAAACTCCGCCCCAACCGTAAGAACCGATAAAAGATACGAATTTCACCTTTGGTCTTAAAATCCCTGTAATATACGCCGAGGTTACTGCCGCAGGGTGAGGACCTGCAAGTACCATAGAGGAACCGAATACAACAGTACAAGCCTCAACAAGCTCCATTGCAAGTTCACCCAAATCCTCTTCCACAACGTTAAACGGTTTGACCTCAATCCCTTTTTCGCTTAGTTTTTCGCTCATATAATCCACCATTTCCTTGGTGCTTTCATACATAGAAACATAAGGGATTATAACCTCGTTCGCACAGGCATCCGCCGTCCATTTTTCATAAGCATCCAAAATGAATTGAGGGTTTTTATAAATAGGACCATGGCTTGTTAAAATCATGTCAATATTCATATTTTTGAGCATTTGAACATATTTTTTGCAAAAATTTCTGAAAGGCATCATAATCTCTGCGTAATATCTTTTTGCCGCAAGTAAAAGTTCGGGTGTTTCGGGCGCAAAAAGAGTTTCAAACGGTGAATGAGAACCCAAAAAATCACACGTAAAAATAATATTATCCTCTTTTACATACGTAAACATAGTGTCAGGCCAATGAACCCAAGGTGCAAAGATAAATTTTAAAGTTTTATCGCCCAAAGAAATTTCTTCTCCGTCGGCGATTACTTGGAATTTTTCGTCTTTAATATGAAGCATCTCTTGAATAAGTTCTTTACATTTGGGGTTAGTTAAAATTTTTGCTTCAGGATATTTTTTAACCAGTTTTGGCAAAGAGCCTGAATGGTCTTGTTCGCCGTGATTACAGACTATATAGTCAATTTTGTCTACCCCCGCTTTTTCGAGTTTTTCCAAAAATTCGTCGGATTTTTGAGGGTACATTGTATCCACGAGTACTGTTTTTTCACTTGCTTTTATTAAGTAAGAATTATAAGTTGTTCCTCTCGGAAGCGGAATTAGTTCGTCAAAAAGTTTTCTTTCGCGGTGATTTAACCCGCAATAAAAAATGTTATTTATAATTTCTTTCATGATTTACCTACTTTTTTAATTGAATGGCTAAGATGTCTCTTCAAGTAATTTTATCATAAAATTAAATCAAATTTCTAAATTCTTAAAATCTTTCAAATTTTAAAATCGCAATTGACATATTATAACCGTTAGGTTATAATATTATTATGCAGTACAAATATAAAATCGAGTTTCTGAAAAATGATAAGGGCTTTAGCGAAAGCGAAGAGTATATTTTTGAACTTATTCAAAAAAGTAAAAAATCAAAAGATGCTCGCATAAAAATCAATAAAATAATCGAATATCTAGATGCTTTAGAAAAATTCGGAGTTACTGTCGGGCAACCTGCCGTAAAACATATTAATGGTGAATTATATGAACTCAGACCTTTAAGAGATAGATTTTTCTTTTTCTATCAATATGAAAACAGATATATCGTTTTAAATCATTTTGTTAAAAAAACACAAAAAACTCCACAGAAAGAAATTGATAAGGCTCTTAGATTAATCGAGTATTATAATCGAAAGGAAAATAATGATGGAAAATAAAAATACAACTTGGGAAGAATTAAGAAAACACATTGATTTAACCCCCGAGGAAGAAGCTGAAATTGATTTTAAAGTTGAATTAATGGGTAAATTGATAGAAACCCGCAAGGCAAAGGGGCTTACTCAGGAAGAAACCGCTAAAATAAGCGGATTAAAACAATCTTTTATTGCCAGACTGGAAAAAGATGCAAAAAGAGCTTTGCAAGTAGATACTTTGCTTAAAATTCTCTTGCCTTTGGGTTATAAGATAGAAATTGTCCCGATAAAAAAAACGCGCAGAAAACCAGCTTAAGTTTTTATCTCTGATACTCTTTGCATTAATTTTGTATTATTTCATCCAAGGCAGAGCTTGGGTCGGAAAATTTTTTGTATCCGACTTCGTTTACCAGCCTTGAATTATCACCAATAATTACAGGGGGTTGATTTGAATATTTATTTTCAAATTTAAGCAAATGTTCTTGCTTTAATTTTTTTGCGACCAATGAAACAATTTCTTTAATTTTAATCGGTTTTCCGCTACATATATTAACACATCCGCTTACATTTGTACCTAAAAAAATTATAAAACTTGCGGCTATATCTGCGGCGAACATATAATCTTTGATTAATTCACCCGAAGAAATGACGATTTCCTCATCGTTTTTGAGCGAGTTAATAACACAAGGTAAAAGTCTTTTTTCGTGTTCCCCTTTACCGTAAACGTAAAAAATTCTTCCCCACCCAAAGCTTATGTTGTTATTTTTTGCATAAAGAGTTGCGAGTTGGTTCAAATTATTCTTGCATTTTGCATAAGTCGATATCGGATTGAGTTTGTCATCTTCTTTCAAAGCCTCCACTTTAAATTCATACTCAAAGCAAGTTCCCGCAAAAACAGCCCTTTTACCCCCATTTAAGCCGAATTGTTTTAGCATTTCAAGACTTGCAATCACCCAATCAAAATTTAAATTGCTTTCCAAATAATTTTCAGGTGTCGTTTCCCAAGCAAAATGAAGTAAATATTCCGGTTTTATTTTTTCAAACAAATCTTTTATGCTTGAAACGTCAAGCAAGTCGGCTTTAATCCAATTCACACCATTTTTTTCGGGGCGTTCTTTTGACGAAACGGCAAATACTTCAAACCCTTCATCTATAAGCGGTTGAATCGCGTATTTCCCTATTAACCCCGTCGCACCTGTTAATAAAACTCTTTTCATAATAATTTATATTCTTTCAATACAGTTATATCGTTGCCGAACATTTATGTTGTAAGTACCTTAAGCGTAGACGCCGCTTGCTTCTTCTATTTGTTTTTTGTGATTACTTTCAAGCATAAGAAGCCGTTGAAAATCTTCGTTATGAATTATTCCGTAAAAATCACGCTTATTTTTAAGCCACATCAGCTCAAATTCTACAGCTTTTGAGATACTTTTATCCGCATTTTTATCTGCCAAAGCTTTTTGTGCATCAAAAATGATTTTCCTTGTTTCAAATTTATACAAAGAATTTTGGGGTAAGTTTCTAAAGAAAGGCAGTGAATAAGCAGAGACGCCACCTCCAATACCCATTTTTTTATTATATTTAAGGGTTTTAATGGCAAGGGTGTTTGCGATATCAAAAAGTTGTTCTGAATTGATAGCTTCTTTTGAAATCCCCATTGAACCTGTCATATCTGCACGACCAAGCACAATTCCTTCTAAATATTCAGCTTCTTGAAGTTCAAAAATCTCGTCAATATTGTTAAATCCGGTAATTGTTTCAATGTTGATAAAAAAACCTATTTCGTCTCTTTCGTCTTGCGAAAAAGCAAGCTTTGCAGTCTGAATATATTTTTTCATTGCATAAGCCGTCTCTATCATCGGTGCTACAATTGTATTTACTCCGATTGTTTTTGCATCATACATATCTTTCAATGCGCCACAGCCACCAATTTTTATGGTCAAATCAAGCCCTGCTTTTGTGGTAATTTCTTTTAGACGAAGTGCTTCTTCAAGTCTTGTGCCTTCCGCTTCAAACTCTGCTTTTACGCCGACTACATGATGGTTTTCTTTCAACTCTTGCAGCGCTTCAACCATTTTTTTCTCTAAAGTATTCACTATATACCCCTTGCTTACCCTATTATATTGACTTACATCCAAAGCCTGATTTAGTCTGAGAAGTAGGTTGGGTTTGCTAACCCAACAACATAAAATCGAGTATACTTTGAATGTAACTTG
>CAIPUE010000003.1 GCA_903868125.1 uncultured bacterium
GCCTTTAATGTAACCCATTCAAAAACCCTCCAATGCCAATACCACTTACTAATTTTACCATATTAGTAAGTATTTATACATGGCTTTTTGAAAATTAGTTTTTACACAGCCTCAAGGGGAGAGGCGGAAACGCTTGTTTTACCTGCTTTTTAGCTTTGCGTATAGGCTGATATTTAAGAATAAAAAGGGCGGTCCTTCACGGACCGCCCTTTTTAGATAGTTTTATTATTTCTTTTCCTGTACAACCGGAGCAGGTGTTGCGCTTTGAGATTCAGGATGAATCGCCTCTTTCGCCGTAGGGGTACTTTTGGCTTGTTTTTTCAACGCTTGTTGGATTGAAACAGGATTATATTCAGGATTTACATATTCAATTTTTGCCTGTTTTTTCAAAGATTCAATCAGATTTTCCAAAACTTTAACCTGAGCTTGGTTTTGAAGATATGCCGTAATCTCTGTCTTAACTTTTTCGAAGGGCTCTTGTCCGGCTTTCATTCTATCTTTAACCAAAATAATATGATAGCCGTAAGGTGATTGAACAATTTCGCTTATTGTGTTTGGTTTTTGAGAAAACGCCGCTTTTGCAAATGGTTCAACCATTTCTTGTCTTGAGAAAAAGCCTAAATCGCCACCTTGTTTGGCACTCGTCGCATCATCAGAATTTTCTCTCGCTAATTTTTCGAATAAACTAGGATTTTTTTTCGCTTCCGCCAATATTTTTTTTGCTTTTTCAAATTTTATTGCAAGCTCTTTATCAACTTTAGATTGAATTTCTTCTTTACTAACTCCTTTGTTAGCAGGATCAGAGGAAAGTTTTTCCTTAATTTCTTCAGGATTTGCCGCAATCAAGATATGAGAAGCTCTTACTTTATCCTGATATTTAAATTTACCTGAATTTTCTTTATAGAATTTTTTTGCATCCGCTTCCGATACTTGAACTGCTGAAAGCATGCTTACAAGTTTTTTCATTTTAACTTCGTCCATCAAATCTTTTTTGAATTGAGCAGAAGAAATTCCGTTTTGTTTTAAAATTTCATTAAATTTCTCTTTAGAACCCACTTTGTCAATAATAGATTTTAGTTCATTGTCTGTATCTTCTTTGGTTATTTTTATATTTCTTTTTTCAATTTCTTGTTCAATGAGCGATTTAACTATTAATTCATTAACCACTCTATCTTTTAGCATTAAATACAAGAAACCATTTTTGTCTTTTTTAACATCAATTCCCATTTGAGAAAACATAGAACTGCCTACTGCTTTATCAAAAATCGAGTCAAATTGGGATTGGGTAATATTTTGGTCGTTAACTTTAATAATGGTATCTTTCTGATTGAAAGTGCAACCACTTAGCAACATTGTAGAAATGGCTAGTGTTGCGAATAATTTTTTACTGTTCATGTGACGCTCCTCTTAATTTGTATACTCGTATCTTGTCTTATGTATATAATAAAACAAATCTGACAATAAGTTAAATATTTCTTCAAAATTCATGCAAGAATTATTCACCAAAAGAATTGAATTCCCCTCTGTGCAAGCCTTTGGGGCAGAAATAAATTTTATATATTTTGTAATATTTCTATCAAGATTTGCATGAATTATTTTCCATTCAGCTGGCGAGTACGGCATATAAATCCTTATATTGTCAGTTGTTTCGCGAATTACGGCGATTTTTGCATCAGTTGCGGCAAGTCGAATTTTGATAAGTTTTGTTAAGTTCTGAACACATTCAGGTGGTTTTGAAAATCTGTCTTGCCACTCTTCGATTATATAATCCAACTCAATTTGAGATTTTACATCAGCAAGTCGTTTATATTCTATCATCTTTTGTTCGGCTGAACCCACCCACTCGTCAGGAATATAAGCGGTAACATTAATATCAACGATTGTCGGTGAAATTTTTTCTTCCTGTTCGCCCTTGAGTTCGTTAATTGTTTCTTCAAGTAGTTGGCAGTATGTATCAAAGCCTACAGTAACCATATGACCATGTTGCTTGGTTCCAAGAATATTACCAATCCCACGAATCTCTACATCCCGTAGCGCTACTTGATAGCCACTACCCAACGTAGTAAATTCTTTTATAGCCTTAAGCCTTTGGATTGCTTCTGGAGTTAAGTTTTTATTCTTCTTGTAAAAACAGTAACAATAAGCTTGCCTTTCGCATCTTCCGACCCGCCCTCTAAGTTGATATAGTTGTGCGAGCCCAAATTTATCACAATCATGAATTATAATCGTATTGGCATTCGGAATATCAAGCCCCGATTCAATGATTGTGGTGCAAAGAAGCACATCAAATTCTTTATTGGCAAAATCAACCATAACCTGTTCAAGAGTCTTTTCATCAAGCTGGGCATGTCCAATTGCTATTCTTGCGTTCGGGATCAGTTTTAACAATTGAAGCTTAAATTCTTCGATTGTTTCCACCCTGTTATAAAGATAAAACACTTGCCCGTCTCTGTCCAATTCATGTATAATTGCGTTCTTAACCGAGGTTTCATTAAATTCACCAACAAAAGTTTTTATGGGAAGTCTGTTCTTAGGCGGAGTGTTGATTAAACTCATGTCTTTAATCCCCGAAATTGACATATAAAGGGTTCTCGGAATCGGAGTTGCTGACATGCTTAGTATATCGATATTTTCTTTTAATTTTTTAAGCCTTTCTTTATGGCGGACCCCAAAGCGGTGTTCCTCGTCGATTACCAAAAGCCCTAAATTCTTGAACTTAACATCATCCTGCAACAATCTGTGAGTAGCCACAACAACGTCACAGCTACCCAGTATAAGCTCTTTTAAAGTCTGCTTTTGTTCCTTTACACTTCTAAATCGACATAAAAGCTGAATATTTACTCCAAAAGGCTTAAATCGCTCCTGAAGGTTTTGAAAGTGCTGCATTGCCAAAATCGTTGTTGGAACAATCACGGCAACCTGTTTTCCCGAAGAAACAGCTTTAAAAATTGCACGGATTGCCACCTCGGTTTTTCCAAACCCGACATCCCCACAAATCAGTCTGTCCATAGGTTTCTCATTTTCCATATCGGATTTTACATCAATAATCGCCCTCATCTGATCGGGAGTTTCAACGTATTCAAAAGCATCTTCCATTTCTACTTGCCAAGGGGCATCGGGTTCAAATTTTATTCCTTCCTGCATTTTTCTCTTTGCATAAAGAATTAACAAATCGTGAGCTATTTTTTCAACTTCTTTTTTCACCCGTATTTTAGTATTTGTCCAATCGTTTCCACCCATGCGAGAAAGTTTAGGCTTAAGTGTTCCTGAGCCTCGATACCGACAAAGCAGGTTAATTTGCTCTGCCGGCATGTGTAATTTATCGCCATTCGCATATTCAATTGTCAAATAATCCTTATGCTGTCCATCGATTTGCTGTTGGGAAATCCCTTTGTAAATCCCGACCCCATGAACCGAATGTACAACATATTCGCCATCTTTTATATCATTTATACTCTCAATGTACTCCTGTTTCTCCTTGTAATACGAGCGTTTAGAAGTGGTAATTTCCTTCGGGCGTTTATTAAACAATTCTCTGTCAGTTAACAGAATTATTTGCAAATCATCCAAAATACAACCTGCGCAAGAAATATTTTCTATAAAATTAAACTTAAAAATTCCCTGAGCCGCAAAAATCTCCTTGACACGTTCAGGATAATCCGTTGCAATAACTATTTCATAATTAGATTTTGATTTGATAAAATCGGCAATTTCATCAAGTCCTTTAAAATAACCTTTCAACGGTTGAGAATCAAATTCGATTAAATCATCCAAATCAAAATCAATAAAATTATTTAATCCTATTTTTTGAAACCTTGCTATTTGGTCGTGAAATTCCTTAATATCAAAGTGATTCTGCCCTTTTATTTCAAAATCCAAGTCAGTTTTGAGATTTTCAGCTATCTGCTTTTGATAATTATCCGCGATAAATTCAAATTTTGAAAAAATTTCCGTCATCTCATCAAAAACAAGAATATAATCCTTGAAATAATCAAAAATACTCACAAGGTTAGGATTAAAATAATTTTGATAAACTTCAATCCCCTCAAAATAACCCTCGTCCCGCGTTTTTTGAACTAAGAAATCAGGGAGTTTTAAGCTTTCGTCTAAAACGAATTTATAAACAGGTTTAATCGAAAATTCCTTAATTTTTTCAATACTTTTTTGGGTTTCGTTATTGAAAAATCTCAAATCAACGATTTCTTCCCCCCAAAGCTCTATTCGGATAGGATGGTCCTCAATCGAAAACACATCTATAATATCGCCCCTAACCGAAAACTCCGAAATATCACTAACCATTGTTGAGCGCTTGTAACCAATGTTGACGAGTTTTTGAACAAAGTCCTTTATATCTATTTCATCACCGATTTTTAAGTTTATTAAATTTTTTTTGATAAACTTTGGGTCAGGAAATTTTTCCAACAGTGCTCTCACCGGCACAATAATTGTATCAACACCCGAATTTAAAAACTCCAACTGCTTTGAATAGTCATATAAATTAGTCGAAACACTTTCATACAAAGAAACATTTTGATAAGGAAAAACCTCGCAATTCATATCAAATGCCGTTTTTAAATCATTTTGGTATTTCAACGCATTTTGTTCGCTTGCGGTTATAAACAAAACTTTTTTCTTTGAAATCGCCTCGATTTTTTGCACCAAAAGCAGTCTTAAAAACGAAGTTAAGCCAGTTATCGTAAATGACTTAGAGGTAACAATATTTCGTTTAAGACGAGAACAAATTTTTATATTTTCAAAATTAACGTTTAGCATTTTATTTAGTGTTAAGTTTGTTTAACATTGGGGCTTTCGTACGTAACCCCACTTTCGTTTAAAGCCGCAATAAAATGTTTTGCACAAGATTTTTGAATATCAGGTGGAACAACTCTTAACAATTCAACAGTTCTGGAAATTACCGGGTCGTTATCATACCAACGATTGCCGTTCATTGGCTTAACCAGTTCATAAAACTTTTCTATGGCATCTTTTGAAACTTTATCTTCGATTTTTTGCAGAAAAAGTACCGCTTGGGCTTTTAATTCATCCGGATAATTTTTTAAAAGCTCAACTACTTCCAGTAATAAAGGGTCGTGATCATACCATCTTTTATAAATGGGCTTCATTATGTAATCCTTCTGTTAAGTTAACTTCCGAGTTATCAACATATCGTTCGATTTTGCCTCCGAGCGATTTTATTTTTTCTTCAAAATTTTCATACCCTCTATCAATATGGTGAAGATTTTCAATTACAGATGTCCCGTCTGCCATAAGCCCCGCAACAACTAATGATGCGCCCGCCCTCAAATCGCTTGCGCTAAGTATCGCACCGGTAAGCTTTTTAACACCTTTAATTATAGCGTGGTTTCTGTCCTGATGGATATCTGCGCCCATCCGTCTTAGGTCAGGAACTTGCATAAATCGGTTTTCATATAAACTTTCAGTTATAATCCCAACCCCATCAGCTGTTGTTAAAAGAGTCATTGCCATTGATTGTAGGTCGGTTGGAAATCCGGGATAAGGTTGGGTTACAAAATTAATCGCACTTAATTTATTTTTACAAGAAACCTCAATCGCAGTTGGTTCAATGAGTTTTATATTTGCGCCCATTTTAAGCAATTTATTGTTGAAAAATGTCAAATGCCCCGGAAAAACATTTCGGATAATCGCTTTACCCTTTGTCGCAACAACAGCAGTCATGTATGTTCCTGCTTCAATTCTGTCAGGAATTGTTGTATATTCAATCGGATGAAGATCCTTTGCCTTGACTCCGTTAATAACTATTTCTGAAGTTCCTGCACCGGAAACATCCGCCCCCATTGTGTTCAAAAAGTTAGCTAAATCGATAATTTCAGGTTCTTGAGCGGCATTTTGAATTCGAGTAGCGCCTTCTGCCAAAACAGCTGCGAGCATAAGGTTCTCTGTTGCTCCGACTGACGGAATATCCAAATAGACATCCGCTCCGACAAGCCTGTTTACTTTAGCATGTACATATCCATTTTCAATTTTTATTTTTGCACCTAAAGCTTCCAGACCTTTTATGTGGAAATCAACTCTTCTTTCACCAATAGCACAACCACCGGGTAAGGCTACAATGGCTTCTTTGCATCTTGAGACTAAAGCACCCAGTATTATAAACGAGGCTCTCATTTTGCTTACCAATTCGTATTTAGCGGTAATATTGGTAATATCGGTTGCATCAATCACAACTGATTTTTCTATTTTATCGTGCTTAATCTTAGTTCCCAAACCCTCAATTACACTAAGCATAATATCAACATCTGTTAAATCGGGAACATTATAAATTTTTGTTGCCCCTTTTGCTAAAATAGCGGCAGCCATTAATTTCAAAACCGCGTTTTTGGCCCCGCCTATGGACACTTCACCTTTTAGTGGCGTTGCGCCTTTTATTCTAAACTTTTCGGACAAAATCCCTCCAAATATACTCTGTAAATAATTAGTACTAACATGATAATACAACCATGGGGGATTTGTAAATAGATTAATTAATGTAAAGTTTTTATTAAGATTTGAATGAAGGCATTAAGTGGTAAGGTAGGTTTGAGGCTGTGCTAAAATTAATTTTTAAAAAGTCATATACAAATACTTAATAATATGGTAAAAATACTTATAGAAATTGTGTTACAGTTAAAAGTTTAGATAAATTTTCAGTAATTCACTTTTTCCTGTATCAGATTTAATAAATCAGCCAATTTATCTTTAATAATAAACAGGTGAGTGAGTAAGTAAAAACAAATGATGTTTCCCAAAAATCTTTTGATGTAGAAAATGAATTGTGAAGTTACGTAAAAAATGTGAGGTATGGAATAAAGATGGAAAAAGAAGTTTTAGATCAAATAACATTAAAGATGGGTTTAATAAGTGGGTTTATATTTTTAGCAATTATAATTCCGCTTCGTATTTATTGGAAAAAAGGAGCTTTAGAAAAAATAAAATCAACATTGATTGAAGGTGAAGAAATTATATATAGATTAAATTTCTCTTTTGTTAATGATTATATAGTTCCTTTTGGTTTTGGAGCTTTTGGGGGTATGTATATTTTGCCATTTGTGCTTTTAAAAAACATTACTAACATTGGCTTGGTTAACAGAACCAATCTTCCTTGTTTTATATTAGCAGAGATTATATATTTTATTGCTGTTTTATATGTAGCTAGTTGGGAAGGAGTAATAACAAACAAAAAAATTCGAAGACCTACTGCTTTTTTAATTTTTAATCAGCTTGGGGGAAAAATGAATTTATTGTTGGATTTAAATTTAAACGAAATTGAATCTATTAAGCTTGAAAAATATTTTTCCACTAAACTTTTAAAAATTACAACAAAAAACAAACAATCTTATAACTTTGGTGGTTATAAGAATATGGATAAAATTAAGTTACAAATAGATAAATTAATTAAGATAGGAGATTAATATGACTTGTGAAACACTTTATTGTAGTATTAGCACTACACCTGAATTTACAATTCCGCCGATTTCAGATCAAGATAAGGCTATTACCACAATTTCAACTGGGGACTACATTATCGGAGATAGTAGCAATAATATTTTGCAAGGTAAATCAGTTAACATAGAGCATGATACGATTAATACTGCTAACGATAATTTTGCAGACGTAATTTGGAGCAATGGCGGTAATGATTATATAAATAGTCTCGGTGGAGCAGACATAATAAATGGTGGAAAGGGCAATGATTTGCTAAACGGTGGAAAAGGCTATGATACATATTACTTCACCACAGGCGACGGGCAAGATATTATAACTGACGTCGATGAATCTTCTATTTCTGTTAAAAATATTCAATATTATTGTAAAAATGGTCAAATTATAGTTAATAATGTTTCCTTAACAGGCGGAGTATTAGACAAAACTACAGGAACATACATAAACAATAATCCTCTAAACGTAGGTGTAACATATAATTGGAGCGGAGTAAACGGAACCAATCTTATTATAAACTATGGTGCAAGTGATTCTATTACAATTCAGAATTTTAATAATGGCGATTTGGATATATTATTTAATACCTCCAAAATTAAAGATTTAACCAAAATCCCAGACCAACTCAAAAAAGATAAACAAAGTTATGCCGACAAAGTGGTTTCAGGCGAGATAGTAGCAAATGCAGATACTGGCACTCCATCGCTAATCTATGAAGACCCACAGGGCAAACAATGGAATGTTATTAACTGTGAAAACACAAGCAAAGTTACGAATGCATATGGCACAACGATTACAGGTTCAGTGGTTGATACTGCCGGAAATTATATTCTAACCGAAGTCGGAAAAAATCTTAAATTGACCCAAAGCCCTGTAAATTACAGCAAATTAGTTTCTAATATGAAAGCAACCGCAAGCGGTCAAGAAGTGAAAACATACGATTTGGCTATTTCTTCAAATATTTACATCCCCACCTCCTCAGCTGGTGGGTCTGCAACACTCCTGAAAAGGCTAAAACTCTGTGCTTAAGGGTGTTTAGAAATGTAACTATTTTTCTAATGGCTAATATACTTTTGATTTTGAAGAGTTAGACGGGATAATAAGCATAATTTGAATATGAATTTTACTAGACAATTTGTTTTTAGGGATATGGATAAGGAATATGAAAAATAAAATAAGAACTTGGGCAAGGCAACACAAAATTATAATATGGACTTTTAATATAATTTTTGCAATTATATTTTTTAATGCGATTGAATTTAATTCATTTTTACATTCTGAGGTATGTCGCTCAAATATAAAACAGGTTAATTTCTACATGGCTGGTGCTGCGACAATAGACAAAATGTACTTAAAGCCTCTTGTTAAAATATTTGGTGAAAACAGCCTTTTGCTGAAGCCCATTGTTTTTGTAAGAGATTCTCTTTATAATGAAGGTCTTAGCTATCTGCCAAAAAATGATGCAGAGAGTGCAGTCTTTTGGTATTATATCAAGTTTTTACCTTTTGTTAAAACTAAATCAAAAATGAATTTTTACGATGGAATGAAAGATTCAGATGATGTATATAAAAACTTGCAGACTTTTTATAAATATCCTATTAAAAATCAACAATATAACGTAGATAGATATAGTATGCTTATTTCAACTGCAAATATATATATATTCGATTTGATACATGTATATGAAAATAATAAGAGTATAGAGGATTTATATAAAGATAAAAAACAGATAGATAGAATTAAAAGTTTATTTACATTGTTTATACATGTAAATACGAATTTAGAAAAATCTGAGCCAGAAACATTAATTAAATATTACAAAAGTCCTTTAAAATTTCAAGAAAAAACATTAATAAACTCAATAACAGAAATACTTATTGGCAAGGGTTTATATGAAAATGTAAATAGTTGTAATAAACCTTTAATTAAAGCTTACTTTATTTCAGGTAGAGATTTGTTATTTTGTTCCGAACACTTTGAAACTTGCAATCTCTCACGTAGCCAAATAGCAGTTATAAAAGAGAGGCTTAGATCAATGAGTTCATTTATGGATAAAATACCGAAATCTTGTAGTCCGTAGGATGGGCTTCAGCCCATCGCAAGAGTAAATGACTTTATTTCGTCAATCAAATCGCTAGCCTAAGCTATTTCTTCGTTAGATAACTCTTTTTTTGTAGGTAACTGAATTAATTCCGCGTTATTTCTGTTCTTTACTATATCTGCAGTCCGTAGGATGGGCTTCAGCCCATCGCAAGAGTAAATGACTTTATTTCGATGGGCAAATGCGTACGAAATTGTTCAAATTCACCATTAAATTTACATGTCCATTCTACAATCTGGCACAGAAGCTATTACCTCTATTGGGAAAAGATTACGGCTGTGTTTTTACACAGCCTCTTTACTAATCCAACAACAAAAAGTCGGAAAAAATAATGTAAGACATTGTGGTAAAGCCTTTAACTTTTTGCCTTTTACATTTCACCTTTCTGTGCTAAAATACTTCTAATTGAATAAATGAAAGGATATTAAAATTGAACGAACAATATTTTCCGCAAGAAATAGAAAAAAAATGGCAAAAAACATGGGAAGAAAACGAAGCTTATTTTACCCCCGATGAAAGCGATAAACCAAAATATTACGCACTTTCAATGTTTCCATACCCATCCGGAAGACTACATATGGGGCATGTCAGAAATTACACCATAACCGATGTAATTGCCCGTTTCAAAAAAATGCAAGGGTTTAACGTTCTTCACCCGATTGGCTGGGATAGCTTTGGGCTTCCTGCCGAAAATGCGGCGATGAAACACGGTGCAAATCCTGCGACTTGGACAGATGAAAATATTGCTTATATGACTAAACAGCTTAAAATGCTCGGCATTTCTTACGACTGGAATCGCGAAGTTACGACCTGCAAGCCCGATTATTACAAATGGACACAGTGGTTGTTTTTACAGCTTTATAAAAAAGGTCTTGCCTATAAAAAAGAAGCCGCAGTCAATTGGTGTGAAACTTGTGCAACGGTTCTGGCAAACGAACAGGTTATTGATGGAAAATGTTGGCGTTGTGACGAATTGGTTAAGAAAAAATATTTGTCGCAGTGGTTTTTGAAAATCACCGACTACGCCGAACAACTTTTGCAAGACCTTGATAAACTCGATGGATGGGGTGACAACGTAAAAACAATGCAGGCAAACTGGATTGGTAAATCCACCGGCACCATTTTGAGATTTAAGGTCGTAGAAAAAGACATGGAAATTCCCGTCTTTACAACTCGCCCAGATACGGCATTTGGGATAACTTATCTTGTTGTTGCACCTGAATACAAGGATATTGAGGCACTTACAACCCCTGAAAATAAACAAAAAGTCGAAGAATACAGAGAAAATGCCCGCAAAATGACCGAAATTGAAAGACTTTCGACTGAAAGAACAAAAACGGGTGTTCCTTTAGGAACACACTGCATAAATCCTTTAACCGGCGAAAAATTTCCTTTATGGACGGCAGATTATGCGCTTGCAGAATACGGCACAGGTGCGGTAATGGCGGTTCCCGCGCATGACCAGCGCGACTTTGATTTTGCTAAAAAATACGATCTACCTATAAAAATTGTTATTCAACCTAAAGATGCTGAAGTAGGTTGGGCTTGCCAGCCAAACAACATGCAAGTAGCTTACACTGAATCCGGTATAATGTTAAATTCAGAGGAATTTAATGGGAAATCCAACGAGGAATCGAAAAAATTAATTACACAAAAGGCGATAGATGGTGGATTTGGTGAGTTTAAAACTCAATACAGGCTTAGAGATTGGCTGATTTCTCGCCAAAGATACTGGGGGGCTCCGATTCCTGTTGTTTACTGCGAAAAATGCGGAGTACAAGGGGTAAATGAAGCCGACTTGCCGATTTTATTACCCGAAGACGTTGATTTCAAAGTGGTCGGCAAATCCCCGATTTTGACTTCAAAAACATTTATTAATACGACTTGTCCTTGTTGCGGCGGTGCCGCAAGACGTGAAACGGACACAATGGATACGTTTATGTGTTCAAGTTGGTATTATCTCCGATATGCCGATCCTCAAAACGGCGAACAACCTTTTGACAAAAAACTTGTAGATAGTTGGCTTCCCGTTGATCAATATGTCGGGGGAATAGAACATGCGATTTTGCATCTTTTGTATTCAAGATTTTTCACAAAAGCATTGAAAGACATAGGACTTTTGAGTTTTGATGAACCTTTTAAAAACCTGCTTACTCAAGGCATGGTTTTAAAAGACGGTTCCAAAATGTCAAAATCAAAAGGTAACACTGTTGACCCTGATGAAATTTTTGAGAATTACGGTGCAGATACCGCGAGATTGTTTATATTGTCCGATTCGCCTCCTGCTCGTGATTTTGACTGGTCGGATGCCGGTGTTGAGGGTTGTTATAAGTTCCTAAACCGAGTTTGGCGGCTTGTTTCGACTAATCAGGATAAAATCATTTTTGATTATAAATTAGGCGAAAACCTCACAAAAGAAAATGACGATTTAATCCGCGTGGTTCATATGACAATTAAAGGAATTACAAACGATATTTCAAACGAGTTTCAATTTAACACCGTAATATCAAAATATCGTGAGCTTACAAACGCAATATATGACTGGGTTTCAAGGAAAAAAGATTTTGCGGATGCGGATAAAAATGTTTTCAGTTTCGCAATCCTTTCGTTAATGAAATTAATGTCGCCTGTTGCTGTGCATTTGAGCGAGGAAGTATGGACGTCTTTGGGTGCAAAAACTTCTATCCACGATGAAAATTGGTGCAAGTATGATGAAAATTTAGCTAAATCAAGTTCGATTACGCTTGTGATTCAAATTAATGGCAAAGTCCGTGACAAGATTGAGGTTGCTGAGGATTTATCACAAGAAGAAATGAAAGAAATTGCACTAAAAAGCGAAAAAACAAAAGAATTTACGCAAGGAAAAGAACTCGTAAAAGTAATTGTTGTTCCGAAAAAACTTGTTAATATTGTTGTTAAATAATATTATTCTTGACGGGGTGCTGCTTGCCCCTCTTGAGCAACTTGACCTTCTTTACCAGAAGTTAGTTTATAAATCCCATACAAAACTGCAAGCCCCGAAGCGATACCTCCTGTAACCTTGCCCCAAGGCGGAAGTTCTTTGATGTATTTTTTTGCTTCTTTTAAAAGTTTTGTGAGCTTAGGAAATGGTGCTACTTTTGCTTTTAATGTTGAAACAATTCCTCCAGTTGTTAAAGATGTAGTTGTTTGCTTATTTAAAAAAGATTTTATTTTAATGCCTGCAGCTATCGCTAAGGCAGAAACAGAACCTATCGTTAAAATTTCTGACCATGGGAGTGCTTGAGATTTATGTTCTTCGCCACGGCTGATAAATGCGTCTTTAGATGGTGCTCCATGTAATTGAGGACCCGAGCTTATACCATATTGAGATGTAGGCGTTGCCAGTAATGGTTTATCAAACGGTAAATAATGTTCTTCACCTTCAGGATTGCCCGCGTATCTTGGCGTTGTTCCCTTTACATAAGCATCTGCATCAAAATTAATAATATTATTAGCAGCCAAATTATCCAATGAATTCGTACCCATAAAAATAACCTTTCCTTGTACACATCTATATAAAGTTTTTTTTTACCTAAAAATTGCTTTTTTGTTTAGTTTTTGTTAAATTCTGGTAATATATGAAAAAAGTTAATACTGATTTAAAATATTTATTTTTTATATGGATTATTTTGTTTTTGGCTATAATTCCTACTTACGCACACCATGGGCATTTATTGATTGATTGTGGCAGAGAAGTATATTATCCGACCCAAATTTTGTCGGGAGAAATATTATATAAAGATATTTTTAATATTTATGGACCGTTCTCATATATGTTTAATGCGTTTTTATTCAAAGTATTCGGAATAAGTTTGAATGTTCTTTATGTTGCAGGATGCGTATGTGCGTTTTGTATCGTAAGCTTAATTTACACAATCTCAAAACAATTTTTATCGAGATTTTTAAGCTTTGCAATCGCAAATTTCACGATTGCAATCGGAGTTTTAAACTTAAATCTATTCAATTTTATTTTTCCTTATTCCTACGCGATGTTATACGGCTTTTTAACTTTCTTAGCTTCAGTTTGGCTTCTTTTTAAATATCAGCAAAGTCCTGAAAAAATTTACCACCTTTATTTAAGTGCTTTTTTTGCGGGGGTTTGCATAACAAGCAAATACGAATTTTTACCTTATTTATTGGTAATTTTGTACGCAGTTTTAAAAATCAAGCCATTAAAACTTAAACAATACTATTTCACAATTCTTTCATTGGTATTTATGCCGATTTTTTGTTTCGGAATCTTGTTTTTGCAGGGATTAGAGTGGAAAGATTTAGTTCTAACGGCTTTAACCATAAAAAGAATGGCACAGTCCGAAACCTTGAGATATTTTTATCACATGCAGGGCGTATATTTTAATAAACGAACATTTGGCGTACTTATATTGAACTTTATAAAAACTATTATCCCTCTCGGACTTTTACTTTGGGGATTTACGATTAAAAAAAGAAGTTTTTCAATAAGCTTGATTATTTTCGCATTATTTTTGATGATATTTTCAATAAATCCTGCCTCGTTTGTATTTTTGCCGATTTTTACTTTTATACTGGCGTTAGTAAGTTTTAAAGCCTTAAAAGAAAATCCCAAATTATTAATCCTTGTGCTTAGCTGTATAACTATTGATTTGAAAGTTTTTTGGGGACTTGCGACCTTAAACTACGGTGTTTTCTTCGCAAGTTTCTTGCTTATAACTGTTTTGGCAGTAATTACAAAAAGATTTGAGAATAAAAATATAAATCAAAACGCTTTAGGAATATATTTTCTAGTTGTCGCAGTGATTTTTGGGTGGCAAAATTTGACTTCGCTAAATATAAAAAACAACCCGATAAAAAGCGAGCGAGGGCAAATTTACTCTTCAAAAGAATTGGCATCTTCAACTCAGGACTTGATTAATTATATAAATAAAAACACCCTAAAGACAGATACAGTAGTTATTTTTCCGGAAGGACCGTTTATAAATTTTCTAACAAATCGTAAATCGGATAATTATTACAATTCGCTAATTCCGCTTTATGTGGAAACATTCGGCGAAAATACATTGATTGAACATTTTAAAAAGACAAAGCCGGA
The DNA here is from genome assembly GCA_903868125.1 of uncultured bacterium. Classification (GTDB taxonomy): domain Bacteria; phylum Cyanobacteriota; class Vampirovibrionia; order Gastranaerophilales; family Gastranaerophilaceae; genus CAIPUE01. Next base: position 14,649 of record CAIPUE010000003.1, read on the forward strand.
ATATATAATTTTCAACAATTGGGATACCAAAGACTACTATTTTGAACACATTTGTAACGATTATGCCTTTTCGTTTTGTAGCTTTGTTGCAGAGAATTACACTCAAAAAAAGATTATTGACAAAGGATTCCGATACCTTATTTTTCAACGACATTAATATTAATTTTTGTAAAAGTTTAATGCTTTTTCCCTCAAATCATTAAACTTTCTCTAAAGGGAAGCCGACTAAATATTAAGACAAGTCAAATTGAGGGGTGAAATGACAGAAGCATCATTTTCAAAGTTTTTTAATAATTCACAAACATTCGGATTAAATATAAAAGTTCCGACCAGAAATTTGCAACAAATCGGAAAAACAGCAGGAGATGTTACGGGGGGGGTACTTGAGCCGCTTTTTACGTATTTGGAAGCAAATGAAAATGTTTTCAGCGGAGATGTAGCATTTGAGCTTAATAAAACACGTGCCGCAAAATTTAACACAGAGGTAATAATGATGGCGGCAGATGAAAAGACAAACGGTCCGAAGCCAATGTTTGACAGTAAATTTTAGAAGACAGCTATACTCTTTCTGAAATAAAAAACAGATTTTAAATCCAAGACGGCGGGATAGCAATCCCGCCCTAAGAGAGAATTTAAAGTAGGTCGGCATTGCCATGCCGACAACAAAAAATCTGCTTTTTATTTTGTGTATAGTATAGGATTTATACTGAGTTATACTTCTACATAGCCAATATAAGGCAGATTTCTGTAATTTCCATCAAAATCAAGCCCATAGCCAATTACAAATTTGTTGTCAATCTCAAACCCGACATAATCAGGTTCGATTTCGGTTTTTCTAAAACATTTTTTATCCATAAGCGTACAAAACTCAGTTTTTTTAGTTCTGAAATTATTATCTATAAAATCACGTAAAAATTTAGCCGTAAGTCCTGTATCTATTATATCTTCGACGATTAAAACATTTTTTTCGTTCAAATCCGGTAGAGAGATATCTACGGCATTTACCTTGCCCGAAGAAGTGGTAGAAGAGCCGTAGCTGGAGAGCCTTATAAATTCCATTTTTACAGGCATTGTAAGATATTTGACCAAGTCGGCCGTAAACATTACAGAACCCTTCAAAACACAAATCACATAGACCTCTTCGTCCAAATAGCGGGCGTTTATTTGTTTTGCGACTTCTTTTACCTTTTGTTGAAGCTCTTCTTCCGAGTATAAAAACTTTATATCTTCCTTCTTAATTTCCATTTTAATTCCTTACTTCAATTTTTCTTTTGCTAACTCAATAAATTCTTGTGTTCTTTAAAATTTAGTTCAAATTTTGTAACAACTCAACTAGAGTTTAATAATACTATATATATTTACGCCCTCTCCCGCAAGGGGCGAGGTGAAACGCATATCTTTATTGACTTTTTTGCTCCTTGGCTTAACCTGAGTTGTTAGCAAGTTTTTCATAGAACAATACCTTCTCTTTTAATGTTTAATACTAACGGTGATTTTTCCTCATCAAACCTATTTTTAGACATAAACATACAAGAGATTATTTGATTAAATTCCAAAGACAGGTTGCTTAAAATTCGATTGATTTTTCTAAGTTCTTTTATCTGATTTACCTCCGCATTTAACAAAATTAAAACATCAATATCCGAACTTTCGATATTATCGCCTCTGGCTTGAGACCCGTATAAAATAAGCGACTTTAAGTTCTTTTTATATATGGCTATTAATTCTTTTTTAAAATTATTAAGTATGCCATTTAATTCATTATTCATGTCAATCAGTATATCCTAATTTTAATAATTATGCAATTTTTTGTTCTAATTCAATACATATTAGACTACGCAACATTTTCCTCATAGTATAATAAATACGACATAGATGTCAAACAATAGTCCTCATCCTTGATTGTTATACTAATATTTCTTGCCAACGAACATATAAGCCTTTTATATATTCATTATATGGCATTCCTTTGATTTTCATGTTTGGAATAGCACCTCCACCCATTAAATCATATAACAACATTGTTTTATCACTAAATTCAGTTTTAGGATTTGTAATTAACTTTGCAAATGTTTCTGGAATAACTTCTCCGGATGTATTTACAAGTGGTTTTACTGTGGCAAACATTTCATTTTGGTATCTGTTAATATTTTTAAATAAATTATCAATGGCAGCATCAGGTAACTTCCCATATGCAGATTCATAACCTTTTTTAATAATAGATATTCTGCCATTCACATGCCCTAATTCATGAGCAATTATATATTCCTTTATAGCTAAACTGCTAGGATTAGAAGAAGTAAAGTGACCTAATTGTTTTTTATTAACGGTATCAACAAAATTGTTAAAGGGTCGTGCATTAGTATTGAAAAAGACATGTTTATCTTGTGCGAAACCATATGCATGCGGAGAAATAGCTTCCGGTGGCGTTGAGCCATATTTTTTAATTATACTTTTAATAGAATTTTCTTCAAAGGAGCAAAAATCAATTGTTTTGGGTAATTTACAACCCATTTTTTTTAATTTTAAAATGACATTATTAAGTGCTTTAATATATTCAGGATCTTTACATTTGATAAAATCTGCATCGATTCCAAACTTTTTTTTAAAGTAAACTGTGGCGTCTTCAATATTTTTAAAATTGTTTTTATAGTTAGTTTTATGATAAATTATTCCAATTGCAATTACGGAGGCAAGAATTGTAGCACCAGCGAAATATTTTACAGGTGAAGAGTTATAAGATTCTTTTTGAATATTATTTGAATGTTCTGTTGCTTTAAATGAATATCTGCCTGCACCAAAATGCGGAGCAATTATCGCTGAGTTTATTGACATACTAACCTCAAATTAGGTATATATTGATATAAAAACACAAATTTTAAAAAATTGCTTTGTTTTATATCTTCAAGTCAGAAATAAAACAAATTCTTTACAATCAACACTTTATAAAACAATTTAATTCCCTCAACAAATAACCACCAGCGTAAGCTGGTGGTTATTTGTTCTTTAATTCTATCACATGAGACGGCGTGTTTACAACCCTTAATTTGTTACTAAGCCCGACACCTGAAACCCAAAGCACTTCAGAACCTTTGCAAAGCAAAATTAATTCGTCTTTGTTATGTTGGGGAACTCTTTTTGAATTTAAGTATTTTTTAAGTTTCATAGAACCCACCATCCCGAACGGGATTATAAAATCTCCCTCGCGTCTTGTTCTAAGTGTCAAATCTATTCCAATATTATTTAAATTTACATACGCAAAGTAAGCATCCTCGCGCGGAAAATTCAAATCGCCTTTTCCCTCGTATTTTTTTATCGAAAATGTTAAATCGGAATCAGGAAAATCATATTCTCCCTCTTTTAAAATAGTTATTTGGGAGTTATTTTTCTCCCCAAAAACTTTTGTAATTGAATAAATATATTTTGAACTTGCAAAAATCCATAAATCGTTTTTTAAAGAAAATCTTGAACCGGATTTTGATTCAAAATTACTCTTAATAAAGTCTAAAATATTAACAATTTTTTTTCTGTCGTAATCTAACCCCTCTTTTAAACAAATATCATAAATTATTTGTTGCATAACATCTTGCGAAAGTTTTTTGAATTTTTCAGTCAAAAGTTTATCCCCGACATAAACTTCTTTTTTAACCAAATCCATATATTCATTCACGATATTCGTCTGACTGACAGCAAGTTCGGCAAGCGAATTGATTGATTTTTCGGCATGAAAATTAATTTCATCAAAAAACGGCATAATTTTATGTCGGATAAAATTTCGTTTATAATTTATATCCAAATTTGAAGAATCACTGTTAGCGACAAGCCCGTTTGAATTGCAATAATCCTCAATCTGGGTTCTCGAAATTCCCAAAAGCGGTCTGTAAAGTGGCACTCCATCAATTAATCTCTTGGGCAAAATGCCCTGAAGCCCTTTAATTCCTGTTCCTTTTATTATTCGATAAATAAGTGTTTCTGCGTTATCCGTTCTGCTATGCGCCGTAAAAATTGCACTATTTGCGTAATTTTTGGCATGTTTTAAGAAAAAATTATATCTTGCTTCTCGGGCAAAATTTTCCGTTCTTTGTCCAATCCCATCAAAAGTTTCTGAAATAAATTCTATCCCTGATTTTTCGCAAAATCTCTTGCAATTAATTTCTTCCTGCAAAGACTCCTCTGCACGCCAGTTATGGTTAAGATGTAGGGCTATGACTTTAAACCCGTATTTTTGAGAAAGCTTATTCAATATATCAAGCAAACACAAAGAATCGCAACCGCCTGAAAATCCTACCAAAAAAGTATTATCAGGACTTTTCAAAGCAAATTCATCTAAAAAATTATTAACTATTTCTATCAATTTCCTTCAAAATCCCTTGTTTTATCTCAACAGCATCTACGCCTAATTGTTCCAAAGCTTTCATTGCAACAGATGTCGGCTCGGTTGTGATTGCGTAAAGAAGATGTTCGGCTAAAATTCTCGGTTTTTTATGCTTCTTCGCCTTTTGCCAAGCTACTTCAAGAACTTTTTTTGCACGTTTTGTGAATATAATTTCCTTATCATAATATTCGTTACCGTATCCGATAATTTCTTCTACAACTTGTCTCACGTCCTTAAGAGTAAGCTCCAAATCGTTTAAAACCTTGAACCCAACGCCCATACCCTCGCTCATCACTCCAAGTAAAAGCATTTCTGTCCCGACAACATTTCTGCCAAGCCGCCTTGCTTCTTTTTTTGCCAATCTTAAAATTGTAAGAGACTGTGGCATCTGCTTTTCTATCGGCTTGAGAATTCCATGAGCCAAATTGTCATCATTTACATCTAAACTTTTAAATATATCATAAGCAACACCCCTTTTTGCTTTTAACAATCCTAAAATAATATGCTCCGGCTTGATTGTAGAAGAACCAAGCTCTTTTGCCGTTTGTAAGGCTAAATCCATCATTATAAAAGCACTTGGAGTAAAGACAACTCGGTTAATATCATATTCTGACTGACGGGATGTTTGTTGAGCCAATTTTTCTTCAAAAATATCTGAATTTATACCATTTTCTTCCAAAAACTTAGATGTTTCAAAATTCTTAGCCTCCAAAACAGCTGATATTATTTGTTCGGTTCCTAATATTTCATATGTTGAATCCGAAAGCTTAGAAAAGGCGCGTTCAAAAATTTTTGACGTTCCCTCATCATCCTCAAAAAGATTTGCAGTATTTACATCTGGTGGCTCGGCATCTTTGCTATCTTCAAATTCGGGATGCTGAAGTTTTTTGGATTTTTTTTGAACAAGCTTAAACAAAATTCCTTTTGCCTGCGGGATGTCGAACTTAAAATGTTCTAAAATTCTTTCATTATAAGAAGACTCGCTGATAGCTGAAATAAATAAATGCTCAAAAAGCACGTAGCTATTACCTGATTTACTTGCTAAATCAAGCGTATTTTTGAGTAAATTTTTAAATTCATCGCTGAAAGGAACAGTTGAAGGGTTTTTCTCTGATTTTTCAAACCTTAGTTTATTTTCAACCTCTTTTTTCACCTCATCAAAAGTAACTTTAGAATTTTTAAAAAGCTTCAATGAAATTCCCTTTGCCTGTTTTACAATCGCCAGCAAAAGGTGTTCTGGTTGAACTGAAGCATTATGCATCAATTTTGACTGGACTTGGGCCTCAGTAATAACATTTATAGCTTTTTCGGTGAATTTTTCGAACATATTTTCCTAAATTTTATTATTATTCTTCATCGTCTTCATCAGTTAGGTTTTCAACATATTCCGATACTTTATCGAATTCTTCATCATCCTCGATTGCCTCAAACAGATAATCTTCTCCGTCTTTTGTTAATCTCATAAGAACGACTTCGTCATAATCATCATTACTTTCGGCAGGAAGCAAAAGCGCATATTCTTTTTCCTCAAATTCAACAATGTCAAACAGTTCAAAATTGACAATGTTTCCTGCTTCATCAACGGTTTCAATTAACTGTTTTTCTTCTTCTTTAGTCATAATTAACTCTCTTTCTTATTCTCGGCGCATTTTTGTGCACCCTAACTCTATTTTTCTATTTTTTTACCCTTGATAGGTATTGTTCCAGTATAATACAAGCACTTTCAATATCAACTAATTCTTTATGTTTTCTAAAGTCAATTTTTCTGGCTTTTAAATTTTCCTCAGCCTGCATGGACGTTAGTCTTTCATCCTCAAAAACAAGCTCAAAATATTTTTTTAAATTATTCGCAAACCAGATGCAATCATTAGCCTGCGCCCCCTCACTACCGTCCATATTAAGCGGAACGCCGACCACAATTGTTTTTATATTGTTTTCAGAGGCGATTTTCTTAATTTTTTCAATCGCCTCTTCTTCAGGGTTTCTTTGGACTACACAATTACCGATAGCAATAATATGCAAAAAATCACTTATCGCTACACCAATTCTTTTTGTACCAACATCAAGAGACATAATTTTATCCATTATCCACCCACAATTTTTCTATCGCCGAAATCATCAAATCAATCTGTTTTGAAGTTAATTCGAAATTTTTAGGCTTATTTCTTAACGCGAAAATATTGGTCATTTTATGCTCTTCTTTATATTTAAATTTAAGCAAAACGTAATATTCATAAATGCTCTTTCGTATAATATTTTCGGACAATTGAAGCTTTTTCTTTTCCTCAAAATAAAGCGAGTACAAAAGCTGGGCATCTTCTTTATTCCCTGATAAATATTTCAAATAAGCACTCATTAAAATCCTTTTATCCAGTAAATCTTTCTGTTCAACAGTAAAAATCTGAACAAGATTTTCACTCACAACCTCATCAAGGTTAAACTCAAAATTGTTCGTGCTTATTTTTGAGTTCAAACTCGATATCAAAAACCTGAAATCCTCGTTATAATCCACATCAAAAAACCATCTTTGGATAAAATCAAGCATGTAAATATCTTCCTGTTCGTCACCAGATAAAGTTTTTTGAACAAATTGGCTTTTCAGAGTAAGTTCAATCGGTACAACTTCAGCCTGAATATCCGACAAAAGATTTTTCCAGCAAATATATTCATAAGATATTTGTTCTCCAAGCTTGCGGGTTAATTTTTCCGCACCGGATAAAATGGTTTTTATAACCGAAGGATTGAGATAAATGTGCTCATCCCCTTTATAAAATTTATCCACAATTCTTTCAAATTCAAGTTTTGAGATATCATTGAATCCAAAGCAATCCACAATCCCATAAGTATCATTTATAACGATTGCAACCATTTGAATTGATTCGTTTTCTCGCTCTCTTGAAAAAATAAGCGCCTGATTTCCATGCCCGTCCGGATAACTGGCATAAGAGCAATAGGGTTTGGAATTCAGAATACTTTTGTAAAAATCAATCGCATTATCTTCTCTAACACCTGAAATTTTCAACTTGGAAATATTTTTCTTTACTAACGTAAGCGTGTCTTCATCATAAACAAAGTCAATAAGTTGCACAAGCGTATGTAAAGCCAGTTGAGACTTGGTTGTCCCCAGTATATCAATTGCTATTTTGCCGAGTTCACAGGTCGGATTATACAATACCAACGGGTTTAAAATATTAGCTAAATTGTCCGAAGAATAATCTTCGCCCAGCGATTGAACGAGTATTTTTTTATCTGTCTCCGGTAATGAACTCAAAAAATCTAAAAAATCAATTTGAGCTTCGGGATTAATAATTGCGGTCTGTAAAAGTTTTTGCGTATCCGCATCTATAACTTCGTTTGGATTATCGAAATACTCTTCTAATTTTTCGTAATCTACTTTATTCCCCATATCCTTTAAGACATTTAAGAGGATAGTTTTTGTCGAATCGGACACTGACGGATTTTTCAAAATCCCCCAAAGTGCCGTTTCAAAATCCTCTTTATCACAAAGCTTGAGTGCCAAAAAGCAAATTAAAATAACCTTTTGTTCGTTTGCTTTTAAAAGTTCTTTTATTAAAACTTCAAGAATAGTTTTTTTATCATTTTGTAAGATTAATACTCTTAATATCCCATCAACATTTGCCGCTTCAAGATTAGTTTGGAATTTGGTCAACACGGTCAAAATTTCAGCTTTTATTTGAAGTTTATTTAGCTGATTAGTTGTCATTATCTGCTTTTCCCCCAAAAGGCATCCAAAATCATCTGCGCTTCGGCGGAAGGCATCCTGTCATTCAATATCAAATACTGAACCGCTATCATTGTACATTCAGAACAAATATTAACATCCGGTCCTTGCACCATTTTGATTACCTGAGTGTTTGGGCGCTTGCAAAAGCTACAGTACAGAATTTCGTTTTTTTCGCCTTTAGATTCTTTGTTCGATTTCTTTGAGCCTAATCTTACTACTTTTTCATCTGACATATTTAACTCCTTTTTAGTTGAAAAGTCGAACAGTTGAATAGTTGAACAGTTCTGCGGTTCTTGCTTACTTTTGTCGGTGCGGTTAAATCCGCACCCTACCGTTCACCGCCCTACCGTTTACCGTTTACCGTTTACTGTTTACTGTTTACTCATCTATTGTAACTTAAATTATTAATATTGCCAAATATTTTATTTTAGTGTAATATTAATTTTACAAGAATTTATAGTAGGGAGAAGTCATGAAAAAAGCGTTTTTATTAGTATTGATACTATTTGTGTCCGTTATTTCAACCGCATGTATTAATAATTTGGCTGTACAAGAACTTAACAGTAAGGCAAAAGATTATTTAAATAAAGGCGATTTTGAAAATGCAATCAGCCGCCTAAAATCAAGCATTGATTTGGATAGTACAATTTTTGAAACCCATTATAATTTGGGAATTGCCTACACTCAGGCGGAAAAATATCCCGAAGCCGTTGAAACTTTTCAAAGCGCAATAAAACTTAAACCTGATTTTACAGATACTTATTATTCACTTGCAGTCGCACAGGAAAATTATGCAAAAGGGATTATTGACGGATCACTAAAAAACAAAGATGAAAAAATCGAAACTAAAGATTTAGAAATTGAACAACCTAAAAAAGAGTTGACAAAAGAAGAAAAAGTTCAAGTGGAAAAACTGCTTAATGACTCCATAGTCTCATACTCAACTTATCTTGAAAAAGGGCAAGATATAGAAGATAAAAAAGATGTCGAAGAGAAGATTGAATACCTAAAAACTCAGGCACTAAAATATTCTTCTGATACAAAAACAAGTATTGAGTAATATAATGTTTGTTTCGCCTGGTGATATCGCATTTTCAGTAGGTTCCGTATCCGTTTATTATTATGGTGTAATTATGGCTGTTTCGCTCTTTGCGGGAGTTCTGGTTGCAAGGTTTGTGGTTGCCAAATTTTATTCTGAAATTACCCCTGAAACAATTTATGATATTTCGCCACACATTATAATCGGCGCTATTTTAGGTGCAAGAATTTACTATTGTTTATTGAGTTATAATTATTATGCGCAGAACCCTTTTGAAATCGTAAAACTCTGGCATGGGGGCATTTCAATCCACGGAGCGATAATCGGAGGGTTAATCGGAGGAATAATTTACGCTAAAAAACATAAACTTCCTGTCTTAAAACTCTGCGATATTTTTTCCTATGGGTTGGTTTTAGGTCAGGCAATCGGGAGATGGGGAAATTTCTTTAACTCAGAGGCTTTTGGTCGTCCGAGCGAAAACTTTTTGAAATTATACATCCCGATTTACAAAAGACCGCTGGAGTATTTACAATATAACTATTTTCACCCGACTTTTTTGTATGAAAGCATACTTGATGTTTGTATATTTTTAATCTTATTTTTTGTTATACGAAAATTCACCAAAAACAATGACGGAATCATATTTTTCTCATACCTAATTTTGTACTCAATCGTCAGAATAGCCATTGAACAAGTAAGAATAGACAGCATCTTGAATATTTTTGGCATCCCGATTGCCCAAATTGCAAGCATTTTAATAATATTAATTTCAACAATTTTGATGATTAGAATATTGAAATATAAATGCTAAGAATATTTTAATTTTTATCCAATATATTTCTATTCAAAAAGTCGTTCGCAACGGTATCTTTTACTATTAATTTTAATTCAACTCTACGGCTTTTATCATAATCTTCTTTCCCATCCACAAAGACAGGTTCTGTAAAACTTTTACCTTCAACTATGATTGTTTTAGTTAATTTATCAGTATATTTTTTATTGTAACCGGTTTTAAAAAAATATTCAGCGACAGCATTGGCTCTTTTTAAACTTAAATCCATGTTTTTTGTAAACTGTTCTTCTTTGGATGGAATATTTTTAAACGTTTGAGAATCCGTATGCCCCTGAATTACAACATTTGAAATCATTTTATATAATTTAGAATTTGCAAATATTGTATTAACGTAAATCGGAATGAATTTATCAAGATATTTTTTTCCCTTATCAGATAATTCGTAACTATTTATATCAAACAACTCCAAATCAGAAATCTTAACCTGTCCCGTCAGATTATCTATCTGGACATTAATTTTTTCTTTTTGCATATTTTGTACCAATTCTTTTGCAATATCACTTTGGGCAGACTGTTGTTGGAGTTTTTGTTGGGTAAATCCGGTCATAGCAAGAATAAACAAGGTCATAAAAATTATTGCCAAACCTAATAACAGGTCAGTCATTGTTACCCAGAAAACATTCTCCTCCTCTTCAGGACTTGATTTTATAAATCTTTTGCCAATCATTTTCACTCCACTTTACAATAAGACGGCTGTGCCGTTAAAATAAATCATCAACTATATCTGATGTTGATTTCCTTTGTTTATCAACCTTTTCCTGAAGCTTGTTTACTCCAAATATTAAATTCTCAAGATATGGAACCAAAACCTTTGCGAGACTGCTCTCCAAAGATTCTTGAAATCGATTTGGGATACTTGATAACAAATTCGTCATTGAATTATTTTGAATTTTAGTTTCTTTCAAAAGCTCTATCAAAAATTTTTCGGACGATATATTATCAAAGAGTTTATAAAATTTTTCCTGAACTTCACTCAAAGGAAGTTTACACTTAGTATTATACAAAATTCTTTCTATCATTAAAAACGTAAGCGCAGAACCTACCGCAAGTACTGAAACCAGAGCAGCTACCTGCATGCTGGACATAAGGTTGGAAATTGATTTTATTGTTGCTTCCTGAGTCGCAAAATCTACTCCGGTAAAGGCTATGGCGATATTCAAAAACGTAAACAAGGGCCCTAAACCTGTTAAAATAGTTGGCGCAGTTTGAATTAACTTGTAATTCAATTTTGAAGTTACAAGCGTTTCCTCATTAAAGAAATATATTGGGTCAATTGTAGTTTGAATATTTTCGACAGATTGAGATATGTTCTGAAAAACAATATCATTGTTTTCGTTTTTCAAAGAAACACTCTCCGAATAAACCAAAGTATTCTTAAATTCAGCCCAAGAATTTGCCACATACGAATTCGTAGACATTAAATCATCCAATTCTTTAAATTTGAATATTAAATCAGATTTCTTAAAGTTTTGTAATATAGCAGCAAATTCAATCAACTTTAAGTTTATGTAATTAACCTTCCTTATATAGTAAATTAAAATAGAAAAAAACGTTACAAGAACTATCAAAATAGCCGGATTGAATAAAATTTCCAAAAAATTCATTTGCCCACCTCTCCTCTTACAATAATGATACCATGAATAATACCACAAAAAAATGATTTGTTTTTTTTAAATTTGTTATATGATATTTAAAATGAGATGTCCAAAATGTAATCATGATATTAATGATAAAATGCTTGTTTGTCCTAACTGCAAAAAAGTATTAAGACTTGCTTGCCCTAAATGCGAAACAATTAACAAGACAAACACTTGCAAGCGATGTGGATTTGTCATCGTTACGAAATGTCACAAATGCGGTAAAATAAACAAAACAATAAACGGGACATGCGTAAAATGCGGATTTAGTAATTATACGAGTATTGCCATAAATTCTTCAAACATTGATGAATTTGCATGCTTAACTATTGAATTCCCAAATTTGGCAGATATTACATCTGCACTCGGCTCTACCAAGTTAACTGATAAATTTAAAGCGAATTTAGATCGACTAATATCAAATTATACCCATTCCGTAGGTCTTTCAAGGGAGATTATTGAGAATGTTTATATCACAAGATTTAATAAAGATGCTTCTTTTTTAACATCAGCGAACAATGCTATTCAAGCTGCAATAGAAATCCAAAACTTAATCACTGAACTAAATTTCAAGCTAAAAAAGACAATTCAAGCTTCTTTGAAATGTAATATGGCTGTACTCAAAAGAGATATATATTCTCAACCGCAACAGTATAAATCAGGATGCAACATAAAATTAATTTATCAGCATAAACAAGATTATAACTTGCTGAATAATCTGCAAATTATAGTGGATTCCTATGTTTATGAACAAATTTGTGACCAATATGAATTATCGACAATAACGGCAAATTTTGTTAAAAATGAGTTGGTTACTTTTTTTGAACTGCATTTGAAAAAATATATAAAAATCCCCAAAGAAAAGGAAGATACCGACGAAGTTCAAAGCTTAGAAAAATTAAACCTTTTTGAAGATAATTTTTCTAAAGAGGATGATACGGAAGAAGATAGTCTTTACAATATTGATTCAATAAATTTCGATGAATTAAAATGTACATTTACCAAAGTGAAATCACTAAATTTATTACCTGAAATATTAGAAAAATTCAAACTAAACAGGAAACGAATTATTTCGATAAAAAGTAAAAAAGAATTTTCCCCAAAAAGTGGTGAGTTATTAAGTCAAATAGATTCTTCTAAGCTATTTAATAACGTATATAGAGTAACATGTTATGACGAAATGAAATATAAACCTTACGGATTTTTCTATGAATTAATTTCAAGTATTTATAATTTTTCATTAAGCCCTAAAAATTTTGAAAATAATAATTTCAGCATGTTTAAAGAAATTGATTCCTCAGGATTTATTAAGGATTTGATAAATTTAACTGAAAGAAAATTCCCGCATCCTGAAGATGTAAGATATTCTTTGTTTGACATATTTTTTAATATTTTTAGCACAATGTCAAATTCTCTAATATATATTGAAAACTTCGAAAAAATTGATGATACCTCTTATGAAGTTTTACAATTATTCTTCGAGAATTTTAAAGAATTAGATATAAGTTATTTAATTGTCACAGATAAAGATTTTTCATTACATAAAAATTCTCATTTTCTTTTGGCGGATTCTAATTACATAGAAATCAATGTTCAGCCCACTCCGTTTAAGGAAATCATTGAAAAAAAATCTCAAAAGTACGAAAAGATTTTAAATAGTTACTACATTGAAAAGATAGCCCAAAATACAAAAGGAAGCGTTTTATATTTTGAACAATCAATAGATTATTTATTGGAAAAAGGACTTTTGACTTATGAGCATGGTGTTTTTGATTTAGCTGCCTTTGAAAATATTTTAATCCCCACAACTTTAAAGGAATTAGTCATAAAAAGATTAAAACATCTCTCAGCGGATAAGGATGTCTGTAAAATGTTTGGCATGCTTTTGTTAATCGGTCCGAGGATAGATTTATTAAGCGTAAAACTTTTACAAATCCAAGATGAAGCAACAATTATACAAAAATTAATCGCTAAAAATTACATATACCTACACAACAACACAATTTATATTCAAAATTACAATCTATATTATGAAAATTTTATTTTAAGTACGCCTTTGCAATTAAAGCAAGATTTAGCTGACGAACTTTTGAATAAAGTCTTTTTATTTGACAATAGGCACCCTGTTAATGCAACTTTGTATAAGATTTTGGAGCAAGACAGACAAGAGTTTCTTACTTTAGAAAGTTTATCGCGTCTGAATGCTTCAATGGGGGATTTTAGTGCATATTTAAATTGTAGTGTCAAATTTCTGAAAATGATTGATAATCATGTTAATGAAAATTCACAAAAATCTATTGAAGAATATAAAATGGAAGTTTACGAAAATATTTCCAACCTCTTATATAAATATACTCCAAGCAAAATTCATAATATCGCTCAAGTCATTTTAAACAATCTGGAAAAAACTACTGATGATAAAAAAGTTATTGATTTATGTAATAAAATGCTACAAGGATGCTTGATTAGTGGCAATTATTCATACGCCCTTGAACTTATCCATAAAATACTTTCAAGGTTTTCAAACTCGTCACTTAACCCAAATGACAGCAATTTTGATATAGCATTTTTCTTAGTCTCTTTCATTAAAGTCGAGGTATTATTTAGTATTGGCAATTTTAAAACTTGTATTGAATCGGGAGAAGAGATTTTAAATGTCATAACTGTGCCAAATCTTCCAATGCTTAAACCTAAAAACTTTTCACTAAAACAATTTGAAGAAACTATTTTAGATGCAATGTCTTTTGTTCTTATTTCAAAAATTATATTGATGGAAGATGATTTAGAAAAATTTATAGCGAAAACTCAAACTAATGTCGGCAAAGTCCCGAAGGTTTTTGATTTATTTTTAGTACTTCAAAAAGTACTAAAAGGTGATGAAGTAAGTCTCCCTTTTAATACTCCTGTTCAAGATGACAAATTTTTTGAAATAACGCTAAATATTATAAAAGCTTTCAGTGAAAATAAACTGAATTACAAAAAATTCGCGAGCAATATTTATCAGGCAAAAATTAGCGCAAAAATACGTAAATTATCACAAATTGAACTTATATGTGATTTATTAATCGGCTATTCTTATTTTAAGCTTGAGAAATATACGAAAGCATCACTTATCTATTATAACGTATTAGAAATGAGTACAGCCAACGGATTAAAAATGGTCACATATCTTGCTTGGTACCTTATGTCTATGTTAAAATTTGAACAGAATGATATTGAAGTAGCTTTTTGTATTGCAAATAATGCGATTATTCAATTGGAAAAAGATTATAATTCCAGTGATTTTCTACTCTTTTTATTTACAACACTCTTATCAAAAATATTAATAGCAAAGAACGATAAAGTATCCGCCGAATTATGTTTAAGTAACGCTAAATTTATAAAAGAAAAATATGGACTAAAATTCAAAATAGGAGAGATATTGTGAAAATTTTATTTGCATCCGCAGAAGTAAAACCATTTTCAAAAGTTGGAGGGTTGGCTGATGTTGTGGGGAGTTTGCCCAAATATATTGAAAAAGAAGCAGAAATAGCCATATTTACCCCCCTTTACGGCTGTATTGATAAAGAAAAATATAAAGTTAAATTGGTAGAAAATTCAAGATTACAAATTAATTTTGGTTGGAATCAAAGCATTTTTCATTTGTATATGGCGACATTGCCCGGAACAAAAATTAATGTATTTTTTATTGATAATCCAAAATATTTCGGGTGTTTTGATACAGTATACCCTTTCAACATTGACGAAAGATATAACCACGAAAGATTTATTGCTTTTTCAAGGGCAATTTTAGAGTACACTCAACTTTTAAACTTCAAACCTGATATAGTTCACGCAAACGATTGGCACACAGGAATGTTACCGGTTTATTTGAAAACGACCTATAGAGATAATGAATTTTTTAAAGATACAAAAACTGTTTTCTCTATCCATAATTTAGCGCATCAAGGGATGTTCTATGATGAAGTGCTTGATTTTGCCCAAATCCCAAAGAATGAAGTCATGTATTCTTGGGGTTTAGACCTTTTCGGGCATGTAAATTGGATGAGAGGGGCAATAAATTTCTCGGATAAAGTTATAACTGTTTCACCTACTTATGCAAAAGAAATTCAAACAGTCGCAGGTGGTGAACATATTGATTGTACGTTAAGAGATAATTCTTATAAGCTTTTGGGGATTTTAAACGGCATTGATACAAAAGAATTTAATCCTAAAACTGATAAATGTATTGCAAAAAACTTTGATAAAAAAGATTTATCAGGAAAAATTGATTGTAAAAAAGATTTATATGAAAAATTCGGATTAAAATACAAAAAAAATCGTCCTTTAATCGGTATGGTTTCTAGGTTATCTGCACAAAAAGGATTTGAACTTTTTTGGGGACTTGATGAAGAGTTGAAAGCACTTAATGCAGATTTTTTAATTTTGGGAACCGGAGATATGTGGCTTGAAACTCATTTTAATCATCTGTCTAATACAACTGAAAACATTAGGGCTTACACTAAATTTTCACATGAACTTGCGAATCAAATTTATGCAGGAAGCGATATGTTCTTAATGCCGAGCAAATTTGAACCTTGCGGACTAAGCCAGATGATAGCAATGCGTTACGGAACATTACCGATTGTGAGAGTGACAGGCGGGCTGGAAGACAGTGTTATTGGACATCCTTTAAAAAAAGCCAATGGGTTTAAATTTTGGGATTATGATGCAAGCAATATGATGAACGGCATAAAATATGCACTTGGAGTCTACAAAGATAAAGCCGAGTGGGAAAAACTTGTAAATTCAACAATGAGTGTTGATAATAGTTGGAAGACTAGCGCCAAACACTATATGGATGTTTACAACGGATTAACTTTAAGCTAATTGTTTATGCAAATCGTTTATGAGGATGCGGAAAAATTCAAAAAATGACAATTTTTTGCAATTTTTCCGCATCCTCTATTTGTAATTGCAAAGAAATTGTAAAGAAAATTTCTTTTGGGTTTTGTTTTTGATAGGATAAAATTGTTGTTGGAATTCTCCATCAATAGTCAAAAGAGACATTACCGCTTGAGAGGATTTTGAATGAAGAAAATATTTTTAACCCTATGTGCTTTTATGTGCACTTTACAACAATCATTTGCGTTTAATTTAGATACTGAAATAGAAAAATATATTGCTCCTGTTTCAAACAAAGTTGTCTCGATTATGTTTTTACCAATAACTATTTTTGGTGCACATGTTCCGGTTATAATCCTCTGGATTCTTGCAGCGGGAATATTTTTCAGCTTATATTTTAGAGGAATTGCTATATGGGGACTTAAACATTCGATAGATTTATTAAAAAAGCCTAAAAAAGACGCCGCAGGCGGCGAAATATCTCCACTGGGCGCATTAATGACCGCTTTATCAGGGACTGTGGGATTGGGTTGTATCGCTGGTGTTGCAATTTCGATTTCAATCGGCGGACCGGGTGCTGCTTTTTGGATTATGTTTGGAGCCATTTTGGGCATGGCGTTGAAATTTTCCGAAGTATCTTTATCTTTAAAATACAGAAAATTCCTACCCGACGGTACAATCGCCGGAGGGCCGATGCATTTTATAGCACATGGGTTAACACGAAGAAAAATGCGCTGGTTAGGTCAACCTCTAGCTGTTATTTTTGCTTATCTCTGTGTTGGTGGGGCTTTGGCAGGTGGAAATATGGTTCAAATTAATCAAACTACAAGGCAAATTTTAAATATTACGGGCGGAGACAATGGCATTTTACATGGGTATAACTGGCTTATCGGTTTGATTTGCGCAATTCTAATGGGTATGATTATTATTGGCGGAATTAAGTCGATAACTAAGGTTGCAATGAAAGCAGTACCGTTTATGGTTTATTTGTACTTAGTGGCGGGCGTCATTATAATTCTTGCAAATTGGCAAAATATTCCGCATGCTTTTTATATTTCAATTAAAGAAGCATTTTTCCCTCAAGCGGTTGCGGGCGGAGTTATCGGAATAATGATTATCGGAATGCGCCGTTCAGTTCAATCAAACGAGGCAGGAACCGGTTCGGCTCCTATTGCTTACGCTACGGCACAAACGAATGAGCCGATTTCTCAAGGTTTTATCGCGCTTTTAGAACCATTATTAACAGGATTGGTTTGTATGCTCTCTGCAGGAATTATTATTACTTCAGGTGTTTACGAAACTTATACGAAAGGCGTTTCGGGTATTGAGCTTACTTCTTCGGCGTTTGAGGCGACTTTTCCTTGGTTTAAATATGTTTTATCGGTTGTTGTAATACTTTTTGCTCTTACAACGCTTATTTCTTGGGCTTATTACGGACAAAAAGCTTGGAATTATATTGTCGGTGAGGGCAAAAAACGTACGCTTGTTTACCAAATTATATTTTGTGGTTTTACGGTGATAGGCTCTGTTATGAATATTAAAACTATTATTGATTTAACCGATTCAATGATGCTTGGAATGGCCGTTCCAAACTGTTTGGCAATGTATTTTATGGCAAAAGAGCTGAAATTTGATTTGATTAAATATTGCAAAAAATACGAAGTGGGGCTGAAATTCAATAAAAATTGGTTTGAAAAAACCGATTGAGTTATTAAGAACTGTAAAAGTTTTATAAAAAAATATCAAAAAAAATATTCTTTGCGTTTTCATGATATACAATGTGTGAAATAGCAAAAGGAGGTGCGGAAGTGATAAATTCTGTTTCAACTGTCTCATTTAAAGGTGTTGGGGTTATGGATAAAGTTTCCCAAGAGCAATTATATAATCCGGGATTATATGCGTTGCCCGAATTATTAAATCCCCCTCCCCCTGTGTATAAAAAACGAGGCGGTTTCCTTAATTTCTTAGCTAAAGTGTTGTTTATGGCTGTAGTAGTCGGCGGAGCTGCAATTGGGATTAGAAAAGTGTTAATGAACGATTATAAAGTCGTAGAAAAACTTGCCGATAAGGCAACAAATGTAGAAAAAATAAAAAATTCTTTCGCAAAATACACCGACAAATTATATGATAATACCGTTATTAGGTTTGCCGATTGGGTTGATAAGACGAAGAGTAAAAAGTGATCAAAAAAGTTGGGGAGACTGAGCAAGAGACTCAAAAACAGTCAATCAAAAGAAATATTTATCGCTTAACCTTATAATCTTCATCATGATTGAAACAAATCGTTTATTTTTCCAACAATATCCTGCGGGTCGAGTTCGTTTGTAATTTTATTAATATCTTGTGCTATCTGGTAAAGTTTTGCGGCTTCAATCTTATCACCTTTAATTGTGATTGCCCTTGCCAGATTGAAATGCGCCAGTGCGTAATTCGGGTTATACTCAATCGCTTGGGTAAAAAGTTCAATGGCTTGCTTAACTCGTCCCAAATCATCAAGATAAATTACACCCAAATTATTATAAGCTATATCGTAAGTCTTATCGTATTCAATCGCAAGTTCATATTCTTTAATCGCCTCATCAGTATCACTTTTCCCCCAATGTAAAAATCCTAAATTACAATGAATTTTTGCATTTGTCGGATCAAGCTCCAATGCACTTCTATAAACAGTTAAAGCATTGTCATAATCTTCCTTATCATAAAATGCACTGCCAAGATTTACGTAAATATCAATATCCTCAGGTGTCAAAAGATACGCACTTTGATATGCACTTATTGCAGCATCCAAATCTTTACCGTTTTGTTGATGAACATAGCCTAACGTTTGTGAAATAATGCTTGTCCATTGTTTATTCGGGTTTAGCGTAATTGCAGCTTGATAATGAGAAATAGCTTCATCTATTTCACCTTTGAGATAATAAATGTTCGCTAAATTGGAATGAAAATCAGGCATACTTGGAAGAATAGTTATTAATTTCTTATAAACCTCTATCACATTATCATAATCACCCTGTTCTTCATAAGTTTGACAAAGATGCCTGTATGCAGGAATATTTAAACAATCAAGCCAAATAGCTGTTTTATATTCAGTGATTGCATCCTCATATTGTCCCACGGAACGATAGATATCTCCAAGTAAACAATATAAAGGAACAAATCCGGGTGCTTCTTCAATTGCTTGAATATAAATATCTATTGCTTGGCTAAGTCCTTTAGTTTGAATTTGGTAATAACCTTTCATTAAAATAGGAAAAAATTTAAAGTAAGATGCGGCACGGACAACATTTTTTATCGCTTGGCTATCAAATGGTAATGTTAAAAAGGAAAGTACTAATTCCATTTTACTTTTTATTGACATTCTAAAGTTTTTAAAAGCAGAGAGTTTATATAAATTGTAAAGTAAAAAATGGGCACAAGAATTTCTGAAAGACTTGAGCTTTACAGCTTTTTGAGCATAAGATATCGCATCCGCAAATCTGGCTTTTTTTGTGTAAATTTCCGCCAAAAGATAATAAGATTTACTATATTTTTCATTTTTTTTAATTGCCATATTAAGATAATTAATTGCTCTATCCAAATCACCTTTAAAAAAGTGAGCTTGACCGATTTTAAAATAAACTTCGGCAGAATCCATGTAAGTTTCAAGCGCACACTGATATTCTGTTATTGCTTCATCCACGTACTGCGATGAATTATATATATCTAAATGCCATGCCAAATACAAATCTCCCAGACGAATATGTAAATCTGCATTCGTCGGATTATGTTGTAAGCCTATTTGACAAAGTTCGATTGCTTTTTGCACATCACCTTTTTTATATATTGTATTAATTTTCTTTAATTCTTCTTTTTCTTGCTTCATAGTTATTACGCTTCTTTATTTTCTAAAAGTTTGGCTGTTTGTATTTCAAAACATTGCTTAATTATACTGCATCTATCATTTTCATCAATATCAGTAAACAGCAAAACATGTTCATTTTTTGGGAGATATCCATCCGGAAGATATCCATTTGGAAGCAAAATTCCTTTTGCCCGAATCGCACGAATTTGCTTGGGAAGATATAACAAACTCCCCAGTAATTCTTTGGGTTCGAAACTTCCCTCATAAATAAACCTTAATCCGCCTCCACCTACTTCAGTCGTGCGGGTAATGATATTATCAAACTCCAAACGTTCAATAATGATTTTTGTATCCAATGCTGTTCTTATATATTTCCGTCTTTGAATTTTCAGAGAGCTTTCTACGTACTCAATGATAAAATCATCTTCAAGCGGTGAGTTTAAAATTATTGTATCAAAAACTTTTATGCCCTCCGGTGTAAAAATTTTCACAATCATTTCGTTACCTTCTTTTAGAACATCGATATAACGAAAAATTTCATCAGAAAAATCTAAAGAAAGCCTATCCTTAGAAACTTCCTTAATAAAACAATCAACTTCTACATCAGGATTGTCTATCGTTTCAAAACATAATTTAATTTTTTGACCTTTTTTTATTTCATCCATGTTCTATATTGTAAGTAATTTCAGCGAAAAATGCAAGTTATTAAGTGAAATTAAGAACAGATAAACAACTATTGAATAACAAGACAATCTTCAAGAATTTTTTCAACAACACTCATTGCATGTATTTTAGTTGTATTAAATACTTCAACCCCCGCCTCACTAATCATCAAAGGAATCTCCGTACAACCTAGAATAACTCCTTGAGCACCATCGCTTTTCATCTTGTCAATGATTTCTAAATATTTTTGCTTGGATTGTTCTTTAATAATTCCGCAACAAAGTTCTTCATAAATAATTCTGCTAACTTCAACCCTATCATCTCGATTGGGAATAATAGTTTCAATATTATATTCATCTTGTAATTTTTTTGAATAAAAGTCTTCTTCCATGGTGAAAATTGTCCCCAATAATCCGATTTTATTCATTCGGTGTTTTTGAATTTCTTTTGCAACGCTGTCGACCATGTGAATCAGTGGCACTGAAATATTTTTCTGAACGGCAGGAGCAACTTTGTGCATTAAATTTGTGCATATTACAATATACTCTGCACCGCAACGTTCAAGATTTTTTGCCGCAAAAGTTAATTTGTCCGCCAATTCATCCCATTTATCTTCAAACTGCATTTTTTCAATCTCTCTAAAATTAAAACTTTCAACTATAAGTTCAGCCGAAGCGCAACCGCCTAAGACTTTACGCACTTCAGAATTAATAATCTTATAATATTCAACTGTCGACTCGGGACTTAATCCCCCTAATAAACCTATTTTTTTCATCTCTTTAATCCTTTTGGGTTTTTCTGCTACAACAATAATATAGAGCATATTAAAAAAATATCAAATTTAAGAGAATACCTGATTTTTCAGTTATAATGAGTAAATAATCCTAAGATTGGGGGAAAATTATGAGCAAAATATATTTTGTAGATGTAACAAACAGAGATGGGGTTCAAACTTCAAGACTTGGTTTGGCAAAATTGCAAAAAACCGTCATAAATCTTATGCTTGATGACATGGGAATATCTCAATCAGAGTTCGGGTTTCCGACCACAGGACACGAACTAAATTACCTAAACGGTAATTTAGATTTGGTGGAGCGAGGAGTTATAAAAAAGACAAAACTTTCCGGCTGGATGAGGGCTTTGTCGCAAGATGTGGAACTTTCTTTTAAAAATACGCCTAAATTAAAAAATCTTAATTTATCCCAATCTACTTCCGAGCAGATGACAAATGGAAAATATCAGGGTAAAAAAAATCTTGATGACGTTTTAAAAATGACTTGCGAGGCTGTAGAATGTGCTGTTTCAAATGGCGCTCAAATAATTGGAGTTAATGCAGAAGATGCTTCCAGAAGTGATTTAGAATTTTTGATAAGATATGCAAAAGAATCAAAAGCCTGCGGTGCAAAACGGTTTAGATACTGCGACACTTTAGGTTTTGACGACCCCCGAACGGCTTATGAAAGGATTTATCGAATAGCAAAAGAAGCACAAATCGATGTTGAAACACATTTTCATAATGACTTGGGTATGGCTGTTGCCTGCTCTGTTATGGGTGCAAAAGCCGCAGTTGATGCAGGGTTTAATGCCTACATTAATACGGCGATAAACGGCATGGGAGAACGAGCAGGGAATGCTGATTTAGTTTCTTGCCTTTTGGCTATTTTAAAATCAAGCGGGTTTAAGGACAAATATAAAATTGACCCGCAAATCGATTTAAGCAAGGCTTGGAAGCTTTCAAAATATACCGCTTACGCTTTTGGCGTGCCAATTCCGATTAACCAGCCTGCAGTGGGCGATAACGCATTTGCACACGAATCGGGAATACACGCAGACGGGGCGCTGAAAGACAGAAGGAATTATGAACTCTACGATTTTGAAGAACTGGGGCGCGGTGAGCCTGAGATAATCGAGACGGGAAGAATGATTACAGTCGGTGAATATGGCGGCATTAAAGGGTTTAGAAATGTTTATCAGGGGCTTGAGCTTGAATTTAAGGACGAACATGAGGCAAGAAATATTCTTGAATTAGCGCGTTACGCAAATGTACATACTCAAAAACCAGTGACAGATAGTGAATTGAAATTTATTTATCATTATCCCGATATAGCGGCAAAAATTATGACGGTTTCACCGTATTATGAGCCCAAAGGTGCCATGAAAGAACGTGTTGAGGCGAACAAGAGGTATGGAGGTATAGAAGAATAGAGGTATGGCTTTTGGGTAAACGGTAAACGGTGAACGGTGAACGGTAGGGTGCGGATTTAACCGCACCGACAATAAGCCAACAAGCAAAAAACTCCCTAGCAAAGGAGATGCGAGCGGGCAAACCTCACTTAAAATGAGGGACGGAGCAAAAAACAGCGAGTGCAATAAGGCGAGTAAGCCGATAATTTGAAAAAGTAAAGTAGAATCTAGCAAAAACAAGTAAAGGCACCAACAATACAAGTAGGTGTAATGGTATAAAAGAAAATGGGACAAACTTTAGCCGAAAAAATTATTTCAAGCCATACAGGCAAAGAGGTCAGGGCAGGGGAGCTTGTAATTGCAAAAGTTGATGTTTGCGCAGTTCAAGATGGAACGGGGCCTTTGACTGTGCAGGAATTCAAAAAAATCGGCAAAAAAAAGCTACATAATCCCCAAAGAACGATTTTGTTTATAGACCACGCTGCACCGAGCCCGAGAAAAGAGCTTTCAAATACACATATGATTTTAAGAAATTTCGCAAGAGAATACGGTGCAATCTTATCAGATGTTGGTGCCGGAGTTTGTCATCAAAGGTTAATCGAGGATTACGTAAACCCTGCTGAAATACTTGTAGGGGCGGATTCTCATACCTGTACTTCGGGTGCTTTGGGTGCATTTGCGACGGGCATGGGCTCAACTGATATTGCAGTTGCTATGGCTTTGGGCAAAACTTGGTTGAAAGTGCCTTCCACTTTTAAGATAGAAGTTTGTGGCGAATTCCAAACGGGGGTTTGCTCAAAGGATTTAATGCTTTATTTAATAGGACTTATTGGTGCGGATGGGGCGACTTATCGCGCGTTAGAGTTTTCTGGTGATACTATTGAGAACATGTCGATGTCAGAAAGATTTACGCTTGCAAATATGGCGGTAGAAGCGGGTGCTAAGGCGGGGCTTTTTGTGTCTGATTTAAAGACAAAAGAATATCTGAAGTCTCACGGACGTGAAGATAAATGGATTGAAATTAAGCCTGATGAAGACGCATTGTATGAAAGAATTATTAAAATAAATGCAAACGAGATTAAACAGATGATTGCATGTCCTCACACTGTGGATAATACTAAAACTATCGAGGAATTAGGTAAAATTAAGGTAAATCAAGTCTTTGTGGGAACTTGCACTAACGGACGGATTGAAGATTTAAGAGTTGTGGCTGAAATTTTGAGAGGGAAAAAAGTTCATCCCGATGTGAGGATGCTTATTTCGCCCGCTTCAAAAGAGGTTTTCAAACAGGCGATAAAAGAGGGATTGATTGAAATTTTTGTTGATTCGAATGCGGCGATATTGACTTCGGGCTGCGGACCTTGCGTTGGAGTGCATGCGGGGATTTTGGGCGATGGCGAAGTTTGTCTTGCAACTCAAAACAGGAATTTTCAAGGGCGCATGGGGAATACAAAAGGTTTTATTTATCTTTCATCACCACATGTCGCGGCACATACGGCTTTGAATGGGTATATCAGTAATTAGGTGAAGTGAAGATTGCTTTGAATAAAACTCGGTATTTAAAAAAAACAACCCCATTTTATTTGGAGTTGTTTTTTAAGTTGTCTTATATTTTTTAAATTAAGCATTACCGACTAATGATGCCTTATTATAATTTGCTAACATAGTTGCCCCGCTCATACTTTGTGCTGCCGCCATTGTTGAAAGCTGATTTGCAATAAGCGAATATTTAGCCTTATAGCTATCAAGTTCAAGTAATTTAGTAGGGTCTTTTCCGGCAGTTGCCTCTAATGCAGTGATTTTGTCGGATATGGTAGTTATAAGATCGCCAATCTTCGCATTATTACCGACAGGAATACCCATTTTAGATGCTAACTCTTTAATATCTGCTATAGTGGCATCTAAACTCGAAGTGCCGGACTTGCCACATTTCCCGCAATTAGTACAAGGTTGACAATTGCCTTGAGTTTTAGAATTATTTACTGTTGATTGTTGCGATTTAAATATCGCTTGTTGAGCTTCTACTTCTGTTACATATTTCGAAGGGTCAAGCCCCAATGATTGCAGTCTCTTTTTAGTATTACTACTAATAGAAATAGATGAATTATTCGCTGCTTGATTATTCCCATTAATTGCACTGATTGAATCTGTCATAAAAAACCTTCCTTCTTTAATTATGCTTAACATTATGTATATATAAAGTATATACATAATGTGGGATTTCAGGTTTTGTTAAATTGGTTACATTTATTTACAAAAATTTCAAAAAAATTCATTTTTTTTGGGGGGAGCTATTGTAAGATATGCTCAAATTGGCTACTGAATTTACATATCAGCGCAAATTTACAATCGGAGCATTATTTTTTTTAACCTCTAAACTAATTACTCCATTTATCACAGCAACTTCATCAGATGCGAAGTAGTTGAAGCGAGGTGAAATCTCAAGAAAACCATTTGCATCATTTGTCAGGCTAGTTTCGTTATCGTTAGGATTATGAACAAATTTACCCTTATCAATTTTATTTGTTTTTATAAAATGATCCCCTTTGACCCTATCATAAGGATCATGAATAGTTAAATAATTGGGGTCAACATTTAGTCCATTATGATTAATTCCTGTTGCTAGTACAAAATGACCATATTTTCTTGTATAAATATTTTTACCTTCGTGTGTGCTTTTTTTATATACCCCCAAATTCAAAAGAACAATATTATTTTTATTCATTTCAGCCTTTATCCAATTTAAATCTGGAATAGCAGCTATTTTATATTTTTGTTCTGTAGGTCGAAATCCCTGATATTTTATAATCGCCTGATATCCTTTAGGTTTAATAAATGCTTCAAGCCCGTTACACATGTTATTTGTTGTTGTACCGTTTGCATCTGTTTTAAAATATGCCCCTAATTCTTTTATTAAATTAAGCTCACTAGGATTATCAAGTAACGAAAATCCTCTCTTTACCAGCGTAACAATTCCACTTGCTACACTTACAGGGCCACAGTAATATTCACCCACTTCGGGTAGATTATATTGTTTCAAATCTGCGAATTCAAATTCAGACAACAACCCCTGCTTAGGTAGCACTTTATTACTCCCAAATGAATAATTTGTTGATGAATATCTATACGAAATATTATTAGGTATTTGTAATAAATTTTGCACTGATATACTTTCCTAAAGTTTAGCTTTTCATTTACATAAAAACAATAAAGCTTGGGATTTGCTACAAAATGAATGTAAAATTATAAAACTTTACAAATACGCCAAAATACATTCACTTCTCCCTACACCAAATGAAGTATTTCTTGCCGATACGTATAAAGGTAATAAACCGATTTGACGACTTAGATGAGGTTAGACACTTTATATCAGGAGTTATTCATGCTCGAGCAGGCAATTATACGTTCAAATTTGACACTTAATTTAGATAAAGCCCAAGAATCATTAGAAAAAGCAAGGGGAGCACACGAAAAATATTTAATAAAATTACAAGATAATTATTTGCAAGAAGCAATAGGGCATTATATTGATGCAATTAAGCTGGATCCGACCTTGCCTGAAAGTTATTACAGGCTGGCGAGTTTGATGTGGGAAAACGGGCAAATCGGTCTGCAAACGGCTATTGAACAATGTAAGACTGCTATTTCAATTGCACCAAAAAATATTAATGCTCATATTTATGCCGGATATTTCATGAAGCTTGCTAATGATTATAAGTCGGCGGAAGCTGAGTTTAAAAATGCCATAAAAATAGGCGGATTGAATTCTTCTCGCCCCAGATTAATTTTATCCTTGTCTATTTTACAAAAAATGAATGTCGAAAAAATTACCGTAAAAGAATTTGCAAAGTGTCTATATTACTTGATTACTGGAGGATTGATATTCGCTTGGGATTTCACATTTTTAAAAATGCTTTACAGAAATTTTGCAGAGGCATTTTCTGTTATGTATTATAAATCAAGCGGAGAATTTTTTGAAAAATTTAATGATTACACTCAGGCTGTTAAAATTTATAAGAGGGCAATTAAAAAAACTCAAAGGGAAGAACTTTTTTACCACAAAATAGCGGATATTTGCATCAGAAGGAACAAAATGGATTCTGCTGTAGACTGCTACAAAAGAGCGTTGGAAGCTAACCCGAGCAATCGCGATGTTTTAGTTAAACTCGCAACCGTTACCCAAACTTTTTTTCCTGAAAATATTGATGAAGCAATCGATTGTTATAGTAAATTGCTGGAACTTGAAGAAGATACTGCTCCGATTTATTACGAATTAGGTCATTTATACTTAAATAAAGTAGATAAAATTCATGCCATAAGTGCCTTTAAGCTTGCATTAGAAAAAGATTGCGATAACCCTTTTTATAACAACTCTTTAGCTTACTCTTTTGTTCAGGCGGAGTTATACGACGAAGCTATCGAATACTATCAAAAAGCTATTAAATTAAATCCTGATAAAAAATGGACCTCTATAGTTTGTCAAGCATTAGGCTCTATTTATTACCAAATAAAAGGCAATATTGAAGCTGCCGTGGCTTCTTTTCAGGCAGGTATTATTTTGGACCCTGAAAATAGTGAGATTTGTCTTTCTTTGGGGGATGCGTACATGGCGGAAAAAGATTTGGACAACGCAATAAGAGCTTATTGCGATTCAATAAGTATTAACAGTGAAGATTACAGAGCTTATTCAAAAGTAGGTATTGCGCTCTGGGAAAAAGATTACTTGGAAGAAGCAATTGTTGCTTATCATCGCGCAATTGAATTAAATCCTGAATATGATATTGCCAATAATAATTTAGGCGTAATTTATCTTGATGGCATCGGAGTTCCTGAAGAAGCGATATTATATTTTAAATCAGCAATAGAAATTAACCCTAATTATACTTTGGCATACTTTAACGCAGGTCGTGCGGCTCAGGCAATGGGCGAATATAATGAAGCGGCAAGCCACTATCAAATGGCTTTGGATTTAAATCGCTTGACAGAAGAACTTGACGAAGAAGAAATAAAAGATAAGCTTTACGGATTGTTTAATGCTTAATTTCTGTCACTATGATATCCATTTTTATGTCAAAACTCTCTGATGGCAGGTTTTCTATTCTTAGTTGACTTGGGATTGCAACGATTTTTGTCGCGTTTGTTGCATTTTGTGATAAAAACCTATCATAAAATCCGCCCCCATATCCAAGTCGATTAAAGTTATCACAAATCATTAAAGCAGGAACAAAAATAATATCCAAAATATTCGGATTAACAGGCTTTGAGGTAGGTTCTTTAGTATTAAATTTTGAGATTATTAATTCATCACCTGTTTTGTAGGGACAAACGAGTAATTCGCTACCATTAACTCTTGGAAGGTAAAAGTTTTTGTTTCCGTTTAAAAGAGCCAAAAGATGAATTTCATACTTTAAAGGATAGAAAATCATTACATTTTTTGCTTCTTGGTAGACCTTTAAATCAAGAATGTTTTTAACAATATTTTCGCTTATTGTTTTAATATCGAGCGAATTTCTTATCTTTTTTGCTTTTATTCTTAATTCTTTTTTTTCCTGCATTTTTTTAATATATAATAAAGGGATAAATGAAACAAGGTATCAATGGATAAGAAACTTGAAAATGCAGATTTAATAAATCCAAACTGGGAACAGCGTGGATATATTCAGATTTACACAGGGAACGGCAAAGGTAAAACTACCGCATCGCTCGGACTCGTGATGCGCGCTTTGGGGCGGAATTGGAAAGTCCTTTTAGTTATGTTTACCAAAGGCGGCGACAATTACGGCGAATTGACTTCGTTTAGAAATCTGTCACATTCAATTCAAGAAAACCTAACAATTGAACAAGCCGGACTTGATAGAATAGTTTATGCCCACAATATGTGTCAGGATGACGAAAAAGCAATCAAAAGAGGTTGGGAAATCGCCAAGCAAGCCATTAAAAATAATGAATATCAATTAATAATTTTGGATGAAATTAATATAGCTATTGATTTAAAAATCCTTGATATTGATGAAGTTGTTGAGGTTTTAAAAAATAAACCTCAAGACATGGAAATAGTTTTAACCGGAAGAAATGCACACCCAAAAGCAATAAAAATAGCTCATTTAGTTTCAAAAATCGAGCCGATAAAACATTACTGGAACATGGGGATTGATGCAAGAAAAGGCATTGAATTTTAGAGGCAAATATAAAATATACAAATGGGGCAAATTTTCTTTAAGAAAATTTGCCCCATTTGTATTAGTAGGTTTAGTTTTTCAACTCAACCTTATACTTAATTAGTGACAACAGCAACACGCATTTTTTTGAGCGTTTTGTCCGTTAAATGCCTTAATACCAAGGTATCTAGCCGCTGAGCCTAGTTCTTGCTCAATTCTGATTAACTGATTATATTTTGCAATTCTGTCAGAACGTGAAGCCGAACCGGTTTTGATTTGACCACAATTTGTAGCAACAGCTAAATCAGCGATAAACGTATCTTCAGTTTCACCTGAACGATGTGAACTAATCGCAGTATAACCCGCTTTGTGCGCCATAGCGATTGTAGCAAGAGTTTCTGTCAAAGTTCCGATTTGATTAACTTTAATCAAGATTGAGTTTGCTATATTTTTTTCAATCCCTTCAGAAAGTTTTGCTGTATTTGTTACAAACAAATCGTCACCGACCAATTGGCATTTGTCGCCGATTCTTTCTGTAAGCATTTTCCAGCCTTCCCAATCTTCTTCAGCCATGCCGTCTTCAATTGAAATAATCGGATATCTTTCAGTCCAATCAGCGTAGAAGTCAACCATTTCTTCTCTTGAAAGAATTTTGCCTTCGCCTTTTAAGTTATATTGTCCATTTTCATAAAACTCAGATGAAGCAGGGTCTAAACAGATTTTAATTTGTTCTGTTGTGTAACCTGCATTTTTGATTGCCGTAATGATTACTTCAAGAGCTTCTTCGTTAGAAGATAAATTTGGAGCGAATCCGCCTTCATCACCAACAGAGGTAGCTAATCCTTTATCGCTCAAAACTTTTTTCAAGGCATGAAATGTTTCAGCACCCATTCTGATAGCTTCTTGGAAAGTTTCAGCCCCTACAGGAGTGATCATAAATTCTTGAATGTCAACATTATTGTCAGCATGTGCGCCGCCATTAATGACGTTCATCATCGGAACAGGTAACGTATTAGCCGAAATACCGCCTAAATATTTATATAAAGGCATTTCATAAGCCAAAGAAGCAGCTTTCGCAACCGCCAAAGATACTCCCAAAATAGCGTTAGCACCAAGGTTTGCTTTATTCGGGGTTCCATCTAATTGCAACATAATTCTGTCAATTTCTTGTTGATTTGCCGCATCTTCACCAATAAGTTCAGGCGCAATTTTGCTATTAACGTTATCTACCGCTTGCAAAACACCTTTACCCAAGTACATTGATTTATCGCCGTCTCTAAGTTCCAATGCTTCAAAAATACCTGTAGAAGCGCCTGACGGAACAGCGGCTCTACCCATAACTCCGCATGATAATTGAACATCAACTTCAACCGTCGGATTACCGCGTGAATCTAAAATTTGTCTTGCTGTAATATCCTCAATAAATGTTGGCATAATTTTCTCCTTCTTTTAGTTTAAAAACTACTATTTAACGCTATTATTATCACATAAAGAAATTTTGAATACAAGTGGGTGTCTAATTGACGAGCAATTCATTAAAATTAATAAATAATAAAAATATCCAGTGCTCATTGCCGTATATTACAACAATGATAAAACTGTTTCAATTTACTTACCCTACTATTAAATATGATATCCATTATCTATTTGATGCAAACATTTCCAGAGGCTCTTTTTCTCCTACATTCACTTCACAAATTTCATTTGTGAAAATTTGTTCATAATGAACAAAATATATTGCTTGGGTAAGAAATTTTGGTAAAGATGTCGGATAGTTGAATAAGCATATTGCAAATGTTTTCCAAAAGTAAAACCTATTTTTATCTTTAAGCCCAAGTGTATACAAGCACTTAAAAAATACGGTTATAAAATAAAAAGTTAAACGCCCGCTACTGTGATTTTTATAGTCTTTCAGGAAATTTAAAATCCTTTTATAGTATTGTTCAGTGGAATAAAGTGACAGCAAAAGTTTTTTGTACTCACGGATTAACAAGCCTTTATCCATTTTAGGAATAATATTAGTTGAAAAATCCATGTTGTTTCCCGAAGATATATCTGTAAGCCTATTTTCATCTTTTAGCCGCCAATAAAGCTTGGTTCCGGGCAGTGCGTTAAGCAAACCAATGGTTGCGACAACTATTCCGGCATCTTGTATGAATTTAAACTGAGTATCAAAAATTGTTTCGTCATCTTGGTCAAATCCGATGATAAACCCTCCATAAATCTCCATCCCATGGTTATGAATTTTTTTAATATCTTTAATCATATCGCGATTTTTATTATGAAATTTGCCACATTCTTCAAGACTTTTTGAAGAAGGGGTTTCTAATCCGATAAAAACCGAACTGAATCCGGCATTTTGCATTAATATCAATAATTCATCGTCATCCGCCAAATTTAAAGAAATCTGCGTCACGTAAGTCGATTTGTAATTTTTTTCTTTCCGCCAGCGAATTAGTTCTTTAAGCAAAGCCTTTGCCTTTGTCTTACTGCTTATAAAATTATCATCCACTATCATTATCGCGCCTCTCCAACCTGCGCCATAGAGTGAGTTTAATTCTTCCATAAATTTAGCCGGACTTTTCACTCTCGGCTCTTTTCCGTTGAGATTTGCGATATCGCAAAATTCGCAATCAAAGGGGCAGCCTCTCGAAAACTGAAGCGGCATTTTGGCGTAATCGTTCAAATTAATCAAATCCCATCTTGGAATAGGCACACTATCAATATCAGGTCTTTCATTAGAAGAATATATTTTCTTGAGCGTTCCTTTGTTTAAATCTTCCAAGAACAAAGGAAGGGTTATTTCACCCTCGTTTAAAATAAAATGGCTTACTTCTGAGAATTCGTGTTGTAAATTGTTAAATAAAGGTCCACCTGCTATAGTTTTTATTCCAAGATTCTCACATTTACATATTAAATCTTTTGCGGAGTCCTTTTGGGTAATCATTGCACTGACAAAAACATAATCAGCCCACAAAATATCACTGTCCGAAATAGAAGTTACATTCATATCGATTAATTTCAGTTCGTGTTCTTTCAATATTGGAGCAATTGTTAGTAATCCGAGTGGGGGCATTACGGCTTTCTTATCAACTAAATTTAAAGCATGTTTTAAACTCCAAAATGTTTGGGGATATTCTGGGTAGACCAAAAGAATTTTCATATAAATATAATTCCTCTCTGTTAAAATTCAATTTATCAAGAACTATTTGGATTTAGTATAGCCTAAGTTACCATTGGTAATGATATATTTTTCATACCGAGATGCAAGAATAACAAAAAAACGCTAAGTAAAAACTTAACGTTTTTTTGTTAAATATTCTCCGAATTTTAAGTTACACAACTCCTTGAGCCGGCATTTCGAGTGGAATTGGAGCTTTAGGTTCTGCTTTTTCAGTAACAACTTGAACAATCGGTTTTGAAACAATTTGTTTTACGCTCTGATTCTTATTATTTCTTGCTTTCAAAATCGCCGGATCCGGATTTATTTTTTGACGATTATATTCAGTCATAATTTTTGAAACAAAGTGTCTTGTTTCTCCGTACGGAGGAACTCTATTGTACCTTTTTACAATCCCCGGACCTGCATTATAAGCGGCAAGGGCGAGTTCAGTTGAACCGAACATATTATACAATTTTTTGTAATACATTAACCCGCCTTTTATATTATCGCTCAAATAATACGGATTAACTCCGAGCCTTTTGGCTGTTGACGGCATAAGTTGAAAAACTCCAACCGCCCCGTGTGAACTTCTGGCCTCATGTCTGAATCCTGATTCAGATTTAGCAATACTTAACGCAAGAGCAGGATCAATGCCCAAGTCTAATGAATGTTTAACAATAGACTCTTTAACATTTGAAACGCTATGTTGATTTGCTCTGACTTGAGGGCATAGTAAGCACACTACTGTAATAGTGAAAACTACTAACTTTCTAATCATGTAAATCCTCTGGTGTTGTAAATTGAAATTCCCCTTAGGTACTCGATTAACGAAATCTTCTGTTTTATTAAAGCCATCACAGCTACCAGTTCTTTCTTATTAACCGCCAAAACTCTTTGATTTTTATTGTTTATAAATACTCAAATTGCTTTTGATTTCCCCTTAGGAAATAAGTTTGTAATATTATCTTAATACAAAAATAAAAAAAATCAAGTCTTTGTTCCAATTCGGTTCAACGGATAAGTTATGACTTTGCTTTGGGCAGTAGGTCGGGCATTCCTGCCCGACAACAAAAAGCAAAAAAACTAACATCGCGTCATCCTGAAACAATTCCCATTAGTGGCCATAATTATTTTTATTGAGACAAAATAACTTAATAAAGTGCAAAACTTGGACTCTACTCCAAATCTGCCAATTTTTTGTATAAATCAATCTCTTTATCGGACAATTTTTTAGGGATAACTATTTTTATTTTTGCGTTTAAATCACCATAGCCGCCTTCTTTTTTGGGCAACCCAAGCGATTTTAACCTTAATGTGCCCGAAGATGTTCCAGCGGGAATTTTTATTCCGATGTTGCCATGGAGGGTTTTTATATCTTTTTTACAGCCCAAAACTGCCTGTGCCGGAGTAACTTCAACTTCTTTGGTCAAGTTTATTCCGTCGATTTGGTATTCTGTATCTTTTAGATTGATTTTAAGGTATAAATCACCCTTATGACCTCGATTATCCGTTTTGCCTTCGCCTTTTAGCCTGATTTTTTGTCCTTCTTTCACTTCAAGAGGAAGTTTGACATTAACAGATTTTTGCTCAGAAATTATTCCGGTTCCTCCGCAATGAGGACAAAACCCACCGCCTTGCGGACAATGCGGACACTTTTCCATTACTTTAAATCTGATCGGAATCGGTTTTTTACTAAACAAATCTTTTGCACTGATATTTAAATTTTGAGTTATATCTAAATCTATGGACTGAGGTTGAGAAGCTTGTTTTGGAGCTTGCCCAAAGTTTAAGTTTTCGTAAAAACTTTCGCCCCTCGAAGATTTTTGATGTGAACCCGCTTGAGATGAATGTTTTGCGCCCATGTCTCCAAAAAGCGAACTAAAGAAATCTGAAAATCCGCCTAAATCATCAAAGCCAAAACTTTGAGCTCCACCACGCTGATTAAAATTAAAATGCTCATACCCCGGAGGTGGCGTAAAATCCGAGCCGCCTTGCCAATTTGCTCCTAGACTGTCATATCTTTGGCGTTTTGTTTTATCTGACAAGACTTCATAGGCTTCGTTCAAATCTTTAAATTTTTGTTCTGCATCTTTTGTTTTGTTTACATCAGGATGAAACTTACGTGCAAGTTTGCGGTAGGCTGATTTAATTTCAGCTCCCGTAGCTTCGCGTTTTACACCTAAAATCTCATAATAGTCTTTGTATTGCATACTTACATAATAATACAAAAATGTTAGATTTAAAGTCTTAAATTAATCTCAATTCCGTGTTAAAATAATTATATGAAAAAATTCAGTGCCAAAATTATTGTAAAAATGAAACCTACTATCAAAGATATTAAAGGCTTGACCTTAAAGCGTGCTATTGAAAGCTTTATCGGGATAGAAAATTTGTCTTGCAATGTCGGTAATTATTATTTGCTTAAATTCGAGGCGAAAAATGAAATCGAGGCACTTCATACGGTCGAAAAAATTGCGGGAGAGATTTTATCAAACGAGGTTATTGAAATATACGAGATTAAGGCATTAGAAGAAGTTTATGAGTAGGCTTAAAGTCGGGATAATTGTATTTTTAGGAACGAATTGCGAACTGGACACAAAACGTGCTTGCGAATTTTTTGGCTGGGATGTTCAATTTATTTGGCAAAATGACAAAATTGAAAAACCATATGATTTAATTTTCATCCCCGGAGGATTTTCTTACGGCGACCACATATCCTCGGGGCGGATTGCAAAATTATCACCCGCCGTTAAATCCTTGCCTGTGGGGAAAAGCCTAATAGTTGGGATTTGTAACGGGTTTCAAATTTTATGTGAAGCAAAATTGCTCTCAGGTGCTCTAATCGATAATCAAAATATTAAATTCATTTCAAAAGTCGCCGATTTGGATTTTGAGGGTGAAAAAATTTCGCTCCCGATTGCACATCATCAGGGGAATTATTTTTGTGAAAATATCGACGAAAAACAAATCCTAATGACCTACCAAAAAAACGAAAACGGCTCTGACATGTCAATTGCGGGTGTTTATGACAGACAAAACAGAATAATCGGAATGATGCCGCATCCTGAGCGAGCTATTTATGAAGAATTAGGTTTAACAGATGGCAGAAAGGTGTTTGAATTTGTTAAAAACGAGATTTGAAGGCTTAGTTAGCGAAAATGAATACAAACATATAAACAAAGAACTGGGTCACGAGCCTAACCATTTTGAGTTACAACTTTTCAGTGCGACTTACTCAGAACATTGTTCCTACAAACACTCCAAGGAACTTTTAAAACTTTTGCCACGCGAAAATGCAATTTTTTACGAAGAAAACGCAGGCGGAATTGAGATAGGCGAACACGCGATTTTGTTTAAGATGGAATCACACAACCATCCGTGTGCGGTAGAACCTTTTAACGGAGCAGCGACAGGCATTGGCGGGATTATAAGAGATGTTTTGGCGATGAACGCTCGCCCGATTGCTTTGTGTAATTCCCTGAAATTCGGTGCAGATAGTAAGTTGAATAAAATTTTAAATGGCGTAGTTGAAGGGATTTCCGTCTACGGCAACTCAATCGGTGTTCCGACGGTCTCAACAGAAGTTTTATTCGACAGTTGTTTCAGTGAAAATCCGCTTGTCAACATCAGCGCAATCGGCTTGGCTAAAAAATCAGATATATTGACCTCAAGTAACGCAAAAAAAGGTTTAAAGCTAATGCTGGTAGGCTCTGCAACCATGCGAGACGGCATGGGCGGTGCTGCTTTTGCCTCAAAAGAACTTTCGGACGAAAAAGCTGAGGATAAAATTTCAATCCAAATCGCAAATCCGTTTATGAAAAAGAAATTGATTGAAGCGTGCTTGGAAATTTTTTCTGAAAAATTAGTTGTTTCCTGTCAAGATTGCGGAGCGGCTGGGATTTTGTCCTCTACAAGCGAAGTCGCTTACAAAAGCGGTTGCGGAGTAGAAATTGATTTAAATAAAATTCATATCGGCGACAAATCAATCAAAGATTTTGAAATAATGCTTTCTGAAACGCAGGAAAGGATGCTTTTTGTCATTGAGGAATCAAAAATTGATTCAATCGAGCAGATTTTAAAAAAGTTTGAACTGGAATATTCAATAATCGGGAATACGATTAAGGATAAAAATTATATTGTAAAAAACGGCGATAATATCCTTGCGAACTTACCTTGTGAACTTCTTGTCAACCCTCCTGAGGTTAAGTTGGATTTTGCACAAAACGCTGGTGGGATAGTAATCCCACCCTACGTGAGTGTTGACGGGAATTGTCCTGAGATTTACGAGCAGTATGACCACACGGTTGGGTCTAGGACTCAATTTTCACCAGCATCTTCGTCATTGCGAGACGTTAACTTACAAGATGCTCAAAGATCGAACGAACGAAGAAATCTCGCCAAGGCTGAACCAAATTTCAATTCACTTTGGATTTACGAAGAAAACTGCTTTTTAGGGATTTACACTTTTTCGGTTGTAATTCAAGAAAATTCTTTTAAAGAAGTTTATGAGGCGATTTTGACGCAGTCAAAATCGCTCACAGACAGAGGTTTTCAGCCAAAAGGGATTACAAACTGCCTTAATTTTGCAAACCCTGAAATCCCGCCGACAATGTATGAATTTAGAGAAACTATTTTGGCGATAAAAAAAGCTTGCGAAGAATTAAAAATCCCTGTTTGTTCAGGTAATGTATCTTTTTACAACGAATATTCACTGGGGAAAATTAAAAACACACCGAGTTTTACGATGATTGGGGTTAAAGCTTTAAAGTAGATTTGACTTGTTAATCCACAAATATCATACGTTCAATGATGTAAACGCATCATCTACAACCGTTTGCGCCGAAAACTTTTTTTGCTCGCCCGCAGTAGCAAGGTAAATTAAATATTCAATATTGCCCGCAGGGCCCTTGATTGAAGAGAAAGTCAAACCCAGTACCTTGTAATCTAGCATTTTGGCAAATTCGATAACTCTGTTTATTACATCCACATGGATACTTTTATCTTTCACCACCCCGCCTTTATCGACAAGGTTTTTTCCTGCTTCAAATTGCGGTTTTATAAGACAAATAAGCTCGTGAAATTCGGGATTTAAGAGTTTTTTTAAATTCGGCAGAACTTTTTCAATCGAAATAAATGACAAATCCATCACAAGCAAATCGGCAATTTCATCATCTTTAGAATAAATCTCATCAATGTCACAATTTTTAATATTTGTTCTTTCAATAACCTTAACCCGTTCGTCACTCCTGATTTTCCAAGCCAACTGCCCATAACCTACATCCACCGCATAAACGTATTTCGCCCCATTTTGCAGTAAACAATCGGAAAATCCACCCGTTGACGCTCCCGCATCAAAACAAATTCTGTCTTTTATGTTTACCTCAAATGTTTTAAGTGCTTTTTCAAGCTTAAATCCTCCTCTTGAAACATAAGGCATGGATTTTATTTCAACTTCTAATTTTTTGTCGGGGTCGATTTGAAATCCCGATTTTGTAACTACCTCGCCGTTAAGTTTTACGCTTCCCGACAAAATGGACGCCGAAGCCTTGCTTTTGTTGTCAAAGTAGCCTAAATCAACCAAAATTTTGTCTAAACGCTCTTTTTTCAAATTCCGAATGCCTTTCTTGCGTTTTGGGTAGTAATTTGCGCAACTTCCTCAAATGAAATACCTCTCAATTCGGCAATTTTTTCAGCAACAAATTTAACATATGCAGGTTCGTTTCTTTTACCCCGATAAGGTTCAGGCGTGAGGTACGGCGCGTCGGTTTCAAGTAAAAGACTATCAAGCGGAATATTTTTAGCAATTTCGTGAGCTTTTTTTGCATTTTTAAATGTTACAACCCCACCCAGTGCTATATAAAAATCTTTTTTAATACACTCCTGTGCAAATTCCAAACTACCCGAAAAACAGTGCATTATCACGGGTATTTCGCCTTGAATGTTTTGGGTTAAAATATCAAAACAATCCTTATGCGCCTCTCTATCGTGCACGATTAAAGCTTTTTTTAAGAATTTGGCGATTTCAATTTGTTTTAAAAATACTTTTTTTTGCTCGACAACATGAGTCTTATCCCAATAATAATCCAATCCACATTCGCCGATTGCAACTACTTTTGAGTTGGACGAAAGCCCACGAATTTTTTCAAAATCCTCGTCTTTTGCGTTTTGAGCCTCCGTAGGATGAATTCCCAACGCACAATAAACATTTTCGTAATTAGTGGAAATTGCAATAACTTTTTCAAACGAACTTCTATCGACTGAGGGGATAATTATTTTTTCAACACCAAAATTTTTCGCGCTTAAAACAATTTCATCCACATCAGTATAATCCGATGAATCAAGATGAGAATGAGTATCGACTAGAAAATCAGACATTACTTAAACATCTCGTCTAAAAGACTGCCACTTTTACCTTGGTTAAAGCCTCTGCAAGAATTCCACAAAAGTGTCGGAATAGTATTATTTTGAGAATTCGCAAATTCATGGTCACAAAATCCTTTAATCATGTTTGTAGACCCATCAATATTTGGAGTAAAGTTCGCACAACATTGACAAATTTTTAATACAAATCCGTAATCAGTCAGTTTTTTTGTTAATTCCGTTATAGCGTCAACCATTCTTAAATGCGTTGAAGTTGTAAATTTCTTCTTTTTAAACATAAATTTAACTTTCGCCAAACCATTGTCAGAAATAAGTTCAAGCTTACAAGGGATATTATTTTGTCCATCA
The DNA here is from genome assembly GCA_903868125.1 of uncultured bacterium. Classification (GTDB taxonomy): domain Bacteria; phylum Cyanobacteriota; class Vampirovibrionia; order Gastranaerophilales; family Gastranaerophilaceae; genus CAIPUE01. The sequence goes on from CAIPUE010000003.1 coordinate 53,920, forward strand.
GTAACAACAACATCTAATATTAATTTCTCATTACTTAAAGTAGAATCTTTTTTTTCGTTGATTTTATTTCTTATTTTTTTGCAAAGCGGAAAATTCTTAAAAATATGACTGAGCGAATAAATAGGATACAAAAACAAATAAATAAATTCTTTTGATTGTAGTTTGGAATTTAAAAGGCTTATCGAAAAACCGAGTATTAACAAAACAAAAGAGATTAATACTATCGAAAAATCTACCATAAAATAATACTTGTAAGAATGTTTCAATAAGTAAATATATGCAAAAACCAGCAATAAAACATTTGGCGTTAAAAGCGATAAGACATGTTCATTGAATACAATGTTTTTTGTCCAGATTTGTGCAAAACAGCTCTTGAATAGTGTTAATCGCGCGCTTAAGGATGGAATTCTCAAGTTAAATTCATCAACATTGATGTACGTTTTCACATTCGGATTAAAAGTGCATTTAAATCCGATTCTCGATAAAAGTAAGCTGTATTTCAACTCGGAGTTTATATTTTGAAAATCTATGCATCCTATTTTTTCCATTAAATCCTGACGCATAATTAATATATCAGAATCGATTGTTGTCGCCAAACCCAGTAGAGAACGACTTTTTTGTAAGAAATTTGTATAATATTTATGGAAAGTAATTTTAATTTTCTGTCTCAGATTCAATTTTTCACCAATCAAAACAGTGGACCCACTGATAACCGGAGAGTCTTCCAAGGCTGAATTAATTGAAGACAAAAAGTCATTTTCAATATAACGATTCGCATCTAAAAACACATAAGCGTTACAATTTTGCACTGCGGACAATTTTTCCAGTAATATTGAAATAGCCTGATCTTTTCCGATTGTTCCCTGATCTTTAATGTTAATCATTTGTATAAAATCATCATGCATAAATAATTTTTCTGAATTATCGCTACAATTGTCTAAAATAACATAAGCGGAAAAACTTTCAGTGGGGTAATCTTGAATTTTTAGTTGTTTTACTAAGTTCTCCAAGCTAACTTCATTATTATGCGAGTAGATAACAATACAAAGATTGTTTTTACAATTCAAATTATTGTATTTTTGCTGAATACGAAATTTTCTGTCATTTTGGTTTTTGACAGCCAATGTGAAAAAATACACCGAATAAAGTGCTACGTATATATATAATAAATTTAATATCAGTTCCATATTTTACCCCTCTAATCATAATTTTATAAAAAACCAATCACAATTTCCACTAAAAATGTAAAAAATGTAATATTAATAAATATTTGCTACCCATGCCTTGAAATTTATGCGATAATTCAAGATAAAGTTAGAATGAAAAAAGGAGATAAAATGACAGAATTTGTTTACATGGACGGAGATTACGTTGAAAAAGAAAAGGCTACAATACCTGTCATGACACACGCTTTTTTATATGGTACATCAATTTTCGAAGGCATAAGAGCTTATTATAACATTGAAGAAAAGCAATTATACGCATTCAGGGTCGCAGAACATTTTGAAAGACTTTATAGAAGCGCAAAAATCATGCATATGCAGCCTAAAAACACTGTTGAAGAATTCTGTGCTATTACAAAAAAATTGCTTCAGAAAAATAGCTATTCTCAAGATGTTTATTTAAGACCAACTTTATACAAATCAGCACAAAAAGTCGGTCCCGGATTGATTGATAATCCTGATTCATTTTTAATATTCACCCTTGCAATGGGCGATTACATTGACACGTCAAAGGGTTTAAAGGTGTGTGTTTCTAATTGGCGCAGAAACAGCGATAACGCTATTCCGCCCCGTGCAAAAGTTTCAGGGGCTTACGCAAACACTGCACTAATCATTTCTGATGCGAGATTAGCAGGATTTGATGACGCCATTGTTCTTACAGAAGACGGAGTTGTTACGGAAGGCTCTGCAATGAACTTATTTATTGTCATAGACGGAACACTTGTAACAACAAATACTACAGACAATATATTAAAAGGTATTACAAGAGACACAATTATACAACTGGCAAAAGAAGTTATGGGGCTTGAAGTTCAAGAACGAGTAATCGATAGAACCGAGCTTTACATCGCTGATGAAGCCTTCTATTGTGGTACCGGCGCTCAGGTTAGCCCTATTGTCAATATTGACAACAGGAACGTAGGTGATGGTAAAATCGGACCTATAGCCAGTGAATTACAAAAACTCTACTTTGACATCGTCAAAGGACGTAATCCTCAATACAAGAAATGGTGTATGCCTATTTATGATTAGTTTTTTCGGACTGTGTGTTCAAAATCTAATAATCAGTATTAAGTATTTGTTTTCAAAACAAGTGCGATATTCAAGTGTGATTTCGCAAGCGGCAGCTATTAGTTACGATTCATTGACAATATCGTTAGTAATCGTTCTCATTGCGGCTTCTGTTATTGCAATACAAGTCTCAAAGCAATTTTTAATGTCAGGCGCAGATAGTTACATCGGCGGAACAATGACTATTGTAATAATAAGGGAAATTGCCCCCGGATTTGCGGCATTAGCCGTTGGAGCACGCGCAGGAACGGCTATTAGTGCAGAAATAGCAAACATGCAAGTTACCTCACAAGTGGATGCGATTAAAACATTAAAAGTTGACCCTATCGGTTATTATTTCGCACCGAGATTAATTGCTGCTGGGATTACTGTCCCGATGGTCGTCTTAGTCGCAGAATTAGTAGGCATTATGGGCGGAATGTTCGTATGCTTTTTTACCATCAATTTGCACCCACACAGATATATAAATTCAGTTTGGCTTTGGCTAAATACCAGAGACATCTACATCAGCTTGTTGAAAGCGTTTATTTTTGGGATTAGTATTGCCCTTGTATGCGCAACCCAAGGTTATATGACAAAAGGCGGCGCAAAAGAAGTCGGTAACGCAACCACTCAAGCCGCAATAAAATCAACAATATATATGTTAATTGAAGATTTTATTATTAATCTTATTTATTACCTTTAAGGATTATTAGTGTCAATACCGGCTAATAAGCTTGAAGAATCTGCCGAACTTGAATCATCGGCACCGTAAAAAACTGACATATCAGTTGTAGCTGCTCTGGTTGCATATTCTGTTTTTTTCTTATCTGCCGCTGATGTTACATTATAAGCCGAAATTTCAGCAGTTGTAACTTTGCCATCGCCGTTTGCGTCAATCTCGCTAAAATGTGCCAATATTTGTTGTAACGCATCTGTTGATAATCCCGAAGCCGTTCCTAATTGGGTTAATTGTGCTGCGGTAAGTCCCTGATTGGAGATTTGTGTTGTTAAGGTCGACATTTCATTAGAACTAAGAGCACCATTTTTATCCTTATCCAAGGATGAAAAATTTGACTGAATATATGATGCAAAAGTTGGGTTTAAAGTCCCTTGAATAGATGGATTTGTTCTAGCCGCTGAAATATTGGCAAGCGTTACACCGTCTTTATAATGATTTGCTATCAAGGAATAAGTGCTCGTTAATCCTGAATAAATCCCTGAAAGTAACGCTGATCCGTTTGGTGTACTCATAATATCTCCTTTTTATTCTTAGTTTAATAACAATCCCTAAAAAATCAACCGTTCATATAGCCGATTTTATGTTTTAAATATAAAATTTTTTGCAAAATGAGTTGGGGGGGGGGGGGGCATCATTTTAAGGTACTTATACCGAGTTTAAATCAATTTATAGCTTTAATTTGGGAATTAGTTTGGTTCAACGGATTACTTTCAGGAA
>CAIPUE010000004.1 GCA_903868125.1 uncultured bacterium
ATTGAAGACTTAAAGGACGAATTGTTACAATATTTAGTATATTACAATGAATGTAGACCGCATTCATCATTGGATGGAAACATCCCAAAAGAATTTTTGCAAAAGTGTAAGCGAATTGCTTGACTTCTACAGCAATGACGTAAAGAGGTTTATCTGAGTTGTTACGCTTAAAGCCGCTTATTAAGTGTGCATTGGGCACTTAATACCATAAGCCAATGTTAACGCCTTGTGCGAACACTTAACATTTTCTTAACAATAGGGGTTGACAAAATTAACTTTATAGTTCATAATGAAAATGTTAAATGAAGTGTTGATAAAACACTTGTTAAAGAAAGATAACCTCAAGGAGGTGCAAGATGAGAGTAAATTCAATTCAACTAAATAACTATTATACTAAAAACAATAAAATTAACAGAGAAATTTCGTTTACAAATAACTCCTCAAGCGATTACCCTCGCATGACTCAGTTTGAGAAAAATATAACCCTGCCGAAGAAAGTTGCGCCACAAACCTCAATAAAAACAGCGCTTTTGGACTTAGCCTCGGCTGTTAAAGATTTCTTCAAATCAACAACGAACTCGGGTTCTATATTAACAAAAGACCAAATTGACGATTATATATATCTAATACCATATTTAGCTTGAGTAAATTAACAGTATATCAGGGGCATGGGCATAAATGTGTTCAAATTTAAAATTTAGAGTGTTGCAGATTTCATCTATATTTCTGCCTTCAAAAGCGTTTATGCCCTGTTTATCCCCGAGAATTTTTGGTGCCATAAATTGATATATTTTATCGGCTAATCCAAGTGAAACCAATTCCCCATTGAGCTTCCCGCCTGCTTCTATCAACACGCTTGAAATATTTAATTCAAATAATTTCTTGAATAAATATTTTAAATCGAGTTTTAAATTGTCGCTTGGACACTTAATAACTGCTACATGCGTAGGAATAGCAAGGGTTTTAACCTCATCAAGGGCTTCATCGACAACAATATATACCTTTTCGCCCGATGATGAATAAATTTTGGAACTAAAATCCGTTTTTAATTCTCGATCAAGGATTATTCTAACAGGATTTTTGCCCCCTCGTAAAGAACATTTCATTGAAGGATTATCCTTAATTATAGTCGAACTCGTTGTCAATATTGCATCGTAGCGATTTCTAATCTTTTGGACTTCCTTTCGTGCTCTTGGGGAGGTAATCCATTGGGAACTACCGTTTTTAGTCGCAATTTTACCATCCAAAGTCGTTGCCGTTTTTATTGCTACAAAAATTTCTTTTTTCGTCATATTTTTTATAAAAACTTCGTTTAATTTGACTGCTTCATCGTGTAAAATGTTCTCAATGACCTCAATCCCAGCTTTTTTACATTTTTCCACTCCTTGACCTGCTACAAGCGGATTGGGGTCTCTCATGCCAATAACAAGTTTTCTTATCCCTTTTTTAATTATCAAGTCGGCACAGGGCGGCGTTTTTCCCCAATGACAGCAGGGTTCAAGGTTTACGATTAAGGTACCGCCTTTTGCCTCATCGCCCAGCTTGTTGAGTGCGTCTGCTTCGGCATGAAGTGCGCCATATTCTTTGTGATAGCCTATTGAAATTTCATTTCCGCTTTTATCCAAAATAACACAGCCCACAAGAGGATTGGGAGCCGTTCTCCCGTCCGCCTTGCGCGCAAGTTTTATACATTGTTTCATATATTTTTCGTAATTTTTCATAAATCCTATATCTTAAATACCGGTTTTTCGTTGATTTCATTAAACAAAACAACTCTATTTGACTGCTGGGGTTCCTTTATTACTTTGTAAAAATCTTTTACTAAAACAAGTTGATTTTGCATACATCTAAAGCCTTTTTCCGTTAGATAGTTTTCAAGACTTTCAGCGGTAGTTGTGTATTTTTTTACTTTCACAAAAAGATTAAACTCTTGTTTCCTTTTTAGAATTTGGTTTATTGTAAAATTTAAAATATCATCCCAAGAACAGTCATACCAAGGAGAAGTGGTTACATCCAGTATGTAATTCAAATTATCGACGGTTGTCAAAGAAAAATAAGCTTTGAGTGTTTTTAGATTTTCGTCTTCTATTACGTATTTTAATTTATAATCATTTTTTAAACCCTTAAAAATCGGCTCTAAATACTCATCCTTTGTCCTAAAAATAGAGTATTTAAAATGAGTGATAATAGAGTCATTAAAGAGCATTGCTACGGCTTGGGCATCTGAATTTTTAAACGGCCTGAAAAATGAGTTGTCTGCCTGCGTAAACCTGATTGAACTCATTTTCCACAGTTGTTCTGAAGAACACTGCCTGAACCCGCATCCATCCGCAAATAATTGTAATAGTTCGCCATAGGAATCGTTGATTGTTGCAATAAAAGTCCTTGCGCCCTTTGCACCATATTTTGAAATTACAAACTCAATTAATTGTTTGCCCTCATTAAAGCAATTAGGCTTTAAAAAAAGCCTGCTAATGGTTAATTTAAAAGGATTACCTGCGGTAGGTGAAACACTAACCATGCCTACAATATCCTTATCTTCTTCAATAACATAGGATTCTTGCGAAAATTTCAAATCAAGCGGCAGTAAATCATGAATTATATTTAAAGGGAAATTCATAAAAAAATTCGTATAATAATTCACATCTGAATTCAAAAAAGAAATCATTTCTTCAAGTTTAAAATTATCAAAGTAATTTGCTTTTCTGATTGTTACCATTATTTTGCCTCGAAAAATATTCTAATAGCATTATACTACAATAGTATTTTATGATAAAATTATATTATGAAAAGGAAAGGTCAAAATTTAATGGAATATATCCTCATTATCGCGATAATTGCGGTTGCCTGTTATGGCTTTGTGGCTAAATTTGATTTAAAAAAACTTAAAAATTATGTTTTTATGAGGCCTGCTGATTCTGTAGATTCAACTAAAATTAGAATAGAGGCTATGACGGAATGAAAATTGCTTGTGTAAAAGATGACAAAATAATTATAGAAGAAACACCAATGTTAAATCTAAAAGACTGGGGTTCAGGTGCGATAATAAAGACGCTGGGTTGCGGGTTATGCGGTTCCGATATCATTAAATTGAGACAAAAATCGGTTAAAAACGATACTGTACTTGGGCATGAAATCGTTGGTGAAATCATAGAAATTAATTCAAAAACAGGTTTTAAAGTCGGCGACAAAATAGTCAGTGCACACCACATTCCTTGTTTTGATTGCGTTTATTGCAAAAGTGAAAATTATTCAATGTGTAACCACTTTAAGGAAACAAACATTATTCCCGGTGGATTTAGCGAATACATTTACCTTTCGGAAGAACATTTACAAAATGTTGCAGTTAAAATCCCCAACAACTTGACAGATATAGAAGCTTCTTTTTATGAGCCTTTGGGCTGTTGCGTAAGAGCGATTAAGCGAGCTGATTTAAAAGAAAATTCCAATGTTTTGGTAATCGGACTCGGTTCTATCGGGATTTTGATGGGAGAAGCACTAAAAGCCTATGGCATGAATGTTTTCGGGTGTGATGTAATCCAAGAGCGGATTGATTTAGCAAATCAACTCGGGATTAAGGCATGCAATTCGTCAGATGCGGACAATCTCAATGTGGATGCAGTTTTTATGACGTCCGGAGCTGATGTCACCATTGAATTGGCTCTAAAATCAGTCAGAAGCGGCGGTAAAATAATTATTTTTGCAAGTACTCCTAAAAATTTCGGTTATGCAAACAACGAAATTTATTATCGCGAATTAACCATTATGGGAAGTTATTCGCCTTCACCCGCTGATTTGAAAAATTCAATGGAACTACTTGCAAGCGGGCAGGTAAAGGTTAAAAATATGTCGACAATTTATGACTTTGTCGATATTGAAACGGCTTTTTATGATACAATTAGTAATAAAATATTAAAAGCATACATAAAAATAGCACATTAAATCATTAATAAAAACGGGTAAGCCCATCACTTTTCTTCTTTTTCAACGACTACAAATCGTATATGTGAAATGAAAGGGGGTGATTGAATTGGTTGTAAACAAAGAAGAACTACTAGTAATCTTAATGATACTAATAGTTCTACTAAACCAATAGGGCTTTTAAAGGGGATGTTGACGCATCCTCGCCCATATTTTTATTATAACATGGTTTGAGAAGATTTCAAGTGTATAAAAAAGCCGATGCTTTGAAAAAGTAAAGTAGTAGTTCTAAAAGGTCAGCAAAGGCGCCAACAATACAAGTAGGTGCAGCAAGATAAAAAGTTCCCAAGCAAAGGAGATGCGAGGGTACAGCGCGATAATCGAGGGTCGACGAAATAAGACCCGAGTGCAATAAGGCTAGTAAGCCGATACTTCGAAAAAGTAAAGTAGTAATTAGAAAAAACAAGCAAAGGCGCCGACAAAACTAGTAGGTGTTATGGTGTAAAGAAAATGAAATCAATACAATATTGGGGACCAATGGACATAAGATTAGAGGAGGTTAGGATAAAACCTCTTGAACAAGGCGAAGTTTTGGTTAAAGTAGAATCAGCTTTGACTTGCGGAACAGATGTAAAAACTTATCGCAGGGGACATCCTGTCTTGATAAAACAAATCCCTTCTGGATTTGGGCACGAATTTGCGGGTGTAATCACAAAATTAGGAGCAAATGTTGAAGGTTTTGAGGTCGGCGATAGGGTCGTTGCGGCCAATTCAGCACCCTGTGGGAGATGTTTTTTCTGCTTGAGGGAAGAATATAACCTTTGTGAAAATTTGCACTTGTTAAATGGGGCTTACGCTGAATATATAACGGTTCCTGAGCGAATTGTGAGCAAAAATATGCTCAAATTACCTGACGGCTTGAGCTTTGATAAGGCGGCTTTTTGCGAACCTTTGGCGAACGTTGTCCATGGGGTTGAAAGAACTGAAATTAAAGCCGGTCAGACCGTAGGAATTATAGGTATCGGACCAATCGGGCTTATGTTTGCAAAACTTGCGAAATTAAAAGGTGCAACCGTTATCGCAGCAGGCAGAAACCCTTTAAAATTAAAATTAGCAAGCGAATTTGCAGGTGCGGATGAAGTAATTGATTTAAACAAATACCCGAACCCTGAAAAGATTTTTTTATCCTTAACAGAAGAACATAAGGGTCTTGATGTTGCAGTTGAATGTGTTGGTTTACCGTCTATATGGGAAAGAATGTTTTCCTTAGTCAGACCGGGTGGAACCGTACACTTTTTTGGCGGGTGTAAAGCTGGCTCTACCGTTACTTTTGATACCACAAGAATGCATTACGGCGACATTAAAATGATGAGCGTTTTTCACCACACTCCGAAATATTTTAGACAGGCACTTGACTTGATTGCATCAGGCGAAATAGATGTAGAACAGCTTATCACAGGAACTATTGGGCTTCAAGATGTTCAAAACGCGATGGAAAAACATATCGAAGGAAAAGCGATTAAATTTTTAGTCAAACCGTGAGGGATGTTTTTGATTGAAGGGCTGAGCGGGTGAAAGGTTTTTAGGCAACAAGCCTAAGAGCGTTAAAGTAGGGTGCGGATTTAACCGCACCGTCATGGTTGTATTTTTTATATTTTTGTGTAAATACTTATTAAGTCCCTAGCAACTTTTTTTTTCACGAGGTTTTAATAATCAGAATGAAAATTACAAAAGGAGACTTAAAATGAAGTTACAATCAATCAATCAATCAATCAATCAATCAATCAATCAATCAATCAATCGTCGCCGAATAGTTCAAAACTGTCGTTTGGGGCGATAACACATTTTACTGTTCTACCAAAAATTTTTAAAGGGCAAGGGATGAGTACCTTTATTGAAGGAAAAGTAGCAGAATGTCAAGAAGTATATAGCTTAAAAAGTCTATTGAAGAATTTAAAAGCTATTCAACCAGATACTTGGGAACTGAAAAACTACGAGCCTAGCCGTCAAGTATTAAGTTCAACTACTGACACACAATTAACTTATACTTTTGAAAAGAATTCTACTTTAAGGATACATTTGCCTAATGGAGATACAACTACTGTATCGATTGATAACAAAACCCTCGAACAAAACAAGCCTTATTATCACGCTGTTTTTGATTTCTTTCAAGACCTCGTAACTGAGATTATTAATAAAACCACTAAAAAATAACGCTCAAAGCTTTTGACAGCTCTTTTCGAAAACTCGTGCCGTGCAACTATTCAACTTATCGACTTATCGACTATTAAACTATTAAACTTCCTAAATATCCCAAGTTTTAAGATATTCTTCTTGTTCAGCGGTTAATGTGTCAATTTCAAGCCCCATTGAATCAAGTTTTAATTTGGCAATATTTACATCAACTTCGTGAGGAAGTGTGTATAATTTATTTTCCAATTTCCCCTTATTTTTGACAAGGAATTCAATTCCCAACGCCTGATTTGCAAACGACATATCCATAACGCTTGCGGGATGTCCTTCCGCAGAAACAAGGTTTACCAATCTTCCTTCAGCTAAAACATATACAGATTTTCCGTTATTAAGTTTATATTCTTCCAAAGTCGGTCTTATTTTCTTTATTTCTGTCGCATACGCCGCTAAATCAGGAACGTTTACTTCATAGTTAAAGTGCCCTGCGTTCGCAAGTATCGCACCGTTTTTCATTGTAAGAATATGTTCAACGTCAACCACGTGCTTATTGCCTGTAATTGTCAAGAAAATGTCGCCCTCTTTAGCCGCTTTAGCGATTGGCATAACTCTGTAACCTTCCATAGCCGCTTCAAGTGCTTTCAGTGGATCTATTTCACAAACAATGACATTAGCTCCGAGAGCTTTCGCCCGCATTGCACAACCCTTGCCACACCATCCGTAGCCTGAAATTACAACGGTTTTTCCTGCAATAAGAATATTCGAGGCTCTGATTATTCCGTCCATTGCACTTTGACCTGTACCATAGCGGTTATCATATAAATGTTTTGTCAAACTGGTATTTACGCCAACTGCAGGGAATTTCAATTTTCCCTCAGATTCTAACGCTTGCAATCTTTGAATACCTGTGGTTGTTTCTTCTGTTGAGCCGATAATTTTATCGGCCATTTCAGGATATTGCGCATAAATCGTTGAAACAATGTCACACCCGTCATCAATAATGATGTCAGGATTATGGTTAAGCGCTTCTTCAATATGTGATTTGTAGGTTTCTACAGATTCGCCTGCAACCGCAAAAGTCGGAATTCCGTAATGCTTTACCAACGCCGCCGCAACATCGTCTTGTGTAGAAAGTGGGTTGGAGGCAACCAAAATCGCTTCGGCGCCGCCGGCTTTCATAACCACGCAAAGTGCTGCCGTTTCTTTTGTAACATGAACGCAGGCTGATAATTTTAGCCCTGCGAAAGGTTGTTCTTTTATAAATCTTTCTTGAATTTGGTTTAAGACCGGCATGTCTTTAAACGCCCATTCTATTTGGTTTTTGCCTTGGTCTGCAAGGTTAATGTCTTTAATGTCATATTTTGCTTGTGTCATTGTCATTTATATCTCCTTTTTTGATTGAATGGTTGAACGGTAAACGGTGAACGGTAAACGGTTTGACGGTTCTTGCTTACTTTTTCCTTTTTCTAGCTTGTTGTCGGTGGGTTAGGGAACCCACCCTACTTTAACGACTTTTTGTTGTCGGGCTGGAAAGCCCGACCTACCGTTCACTCGTTGCTTAACCATTATATCACAAACTTTCATGTGCGAGGCTGATTGTTAACTCATTTTTATCAACCTTAACAATTGCCCAACGTAAAGGTTCAATGCCTATTTCATACAATTTTTGTTCGATAAAAACATTATCAATAGGCAGCTGAGCTTCGATTTTCACTAATTTTGATACGATTTCCATAGTTAAATTGTAACATAAATTAATCCTCGCTATTGCTTTTAAAATTTGTTTTTGATATTTTATTACTATGGCCGCAGACAGTCAGTCTTTTTTAATTAAAGGGGCAACCCGCTGACCGAGGTTACACTAGCAATTATGAATTTATTCGGTATTTTCCGATTTGTAAAATAATTTACGTGTAAAGCTTTGCGGTTTAATTAAAAAGACGCAAAGTCTTTTTAGTGCACAGGTCGATAAATGTAAAAGTAAAAGGCAAAAGTGAAGAAAAAAATTCCGCTCACTTCTCACCTCTCACTTTTAACTGAAACAATAAAGTAGTAATCCAACATAAAGGGGGCAAAAATGGCAACAAAAGCCTTTAAAACAAACAAAATCGAAAGTATTAAAGAAAAGCTTAAGCAGGCTCAAGTAGCTATTGTAACTGAATACAGAGGATTTAGTGTTGAAGAAATCACAAATCTTAGACGTAGACTTCAAAAAGAAGACGGCGATTATACGGTTACAAAAAACACTTTGGCTAAAATAGCGATAAAAGGCACTCAATACGAAATTTTAGCAGATGCACTCAAAGGACCAATCGCATTAGCTTTCGGGTTCAAGGATCAAGTCAGTCCTGCAAAAATTATGGCTAGTTTCATCAAGGAATCAAAAAAAGGTGAAATCATCGCGGCAGCATTAGACGGAAAATTATTGTCCGCTGATGAAGCAAAAGCGTTAGCAACTCTTCCTTCAAAAGAAGAAATTTACGCAAAAATGCTCGGCTGTATCAATTCACCTGCTTCAGGTATCGCAAACGTTACAAATGAAGTACTTACTTCACTTGTAAGAGCTGTGGATGCGGTTAAAAACACAAAAGTTGCATAGGCGAAAGCTTATGTAACTTTATAACCTAAAAAAAATGTAGTAATATAAAAAAACAAGGAGAAAAAACAATGAGTAACGTAACAACAATTTTAGAATCAATCGAAAAATTAACACTTTTAGAAGCGGCTGACTTAGTCAAAGCTATGGAAGAAAAATTTGGCGTATCAGCAGCAGCACCTGTTGCAGTTGCAGTAGCAGCAGCACCAACTGAAGCAGTTGAAGAAGTTGACGAAGTTTCTGTCATATTGGCATCAGCCGGTGCTAATAAAATCGCTGTATTGAAAGAAGTTAGAACTATCACAGGTCTTGGCTTGAAAGAAGCTAAAGATTTAGTTGATGCAGCTCCAAAAGCGGTTAAAGAAGGCATTAAAAAAGTAGAAGCTGAAGCTATCAAGAAACAACTTGAAGCTGCGGGCGCAACTATCGAAGTTAAATAGTTAATTTCCGAATTCAACAATTAAAAAGGGCTGAGAAAATTTTTTCTCAGCCCTTTTTTGATATTAAATTATTTAAGCCCGAGTAAAGATGAATAATTAGAATTGCCGCTAAGCCCAAGTAATGCCGAAAGAATAGAATTTGGGGTATTATTTGAATTAGAATTTGTACTTGCAATGCTGGAAACGGCATTATACAAATCATTGTTGTAATTATTTGCGCTTGAGCTACTTCCCAATGCTGTGCTTATGGCGTTAAGAGCATTGTTGTAAGTATTATTTGCCACCCCGCTCAACAAGTTAACAAGAGCATATCTTTTAGTCAACTCACTTGATTGAAGATCGCTTTGTTTTGCCAATATGTCTTGGGCAAAGGAACTGACTGCATTCGACCTTTGAGATTCTATATTGTTCAAATTATTGGCGAATATAGAATTATCTAAATTCCCAAATCTTGACGCAATATTATTTTCAAGACTGGCAATCATTGGGTTATATATTTGATTAATTGCGCTTACTCCTGAATTTTTATACGCGTTCATTTCTGACTGCATCGCATTTTGAGTATCCGTTGAAAAAGTATTTATCTGTGGCAAAATATTTGCAAGAGTGCTTAAAGCATAGTTGTAGATGGCTGCTTCATTTGAGCCCATATTGTAATTCGCATTAAGAATTCCGCCTGTAACTCCTGTTGTTGCGGTTGAATCTCCGACAGCAACAGAGCTGCTGTTGTATGACGGGTAATTTGACGAGACTTTACTCATAATTTATTCCTTTCTTTGGTTGCCCCAATTAAAAAGGACAAAATTTAATATTAGCGTTTGATGCTTTTATTATAAATGTTTATTACAAATTTTTAAAGTCAGTATATTTACTCACAATTTTATGGCATTATATTTAATTATGGAGAAGAAATCATTAGCACAATTTGTACAACAAAAAAGGGACCATTTAGGAATGTCCCCCAGAGGTTTGGCAAAAAAATGCCATCTTGAACTTTCCCTAATCGAACAAATAGAAGCGGGACAGGAATTATTTTTGCCGACGACTGTCCGCCAAAGCCTTGCCAAAGGCTTGAGATGTTCTTTGCAGGAAATTAAAGATCTTGAAAAAGATTTTGAAAACAAATTTGTTGATGAGGAAATTATTGAAGATTTAAAACAAATGATTTTAGCTGGCGAAAAAGATTTGATTTGCCCTAAATGCAAATCACTGTTGGTTACAAGAATTGCCAAAATGTACGACTTGGAAGACAACTTGATGTTACACCCCAAAGCCCGATGTTCAAAATGTGTTTTTCAGATTAAGGATTGAAATTCTGCGAGGCTTGAAAAAATGTAAAGTTTTTATAAGATTTTGCAAAAACTGGCAAAAGATAATTTTTAGCGTTTTTAAAGCACATGTAACACATTAAAATCCAATAGGAGGTAATAACAAATGTCAAAATTAACATCATTTGGGGTGGCGCTAGGCGGAATTATAGTAGGTGGCTTAACAGTTGGAACCCCAGTACTTTTAAAAGAGACAGAGCTCATAAGTAGGAGCCAAGACCGTATTAAACAAACAGGAATTAGTGTCATTGATTATGAGAAAATAGGGAGGGATATAAACAAGGGATCTGAACTCTTGGGAAAGTCAGCTAAATGGCAAAGAGCATTAGACTCACTTGAAGCTAAAGCTTCACTAAATCAGGCTTTACTCGCAATGAAAAAAGGAGTTCAAAGGGTAAAATAGGATATGCCCGTTCTAAACGTTTTATATCAAACAAAAAAACGCCTCGATTAAAAACCGAGGCGTTTTTATTTTTAAACAATAATTAAACTGCTGCTTTTGCTATTTCAAATACTACATCAAAAGCTTCTTTGTCGTTTACCGCCAAATCAGCAAGCATTTTTCTGTTCACGATAATGTCTGCCTTTTTGCAAGCGTTGACAAATCTTGAATAACTCATGCCCTGCGCTCTGACAGCTGCGTTAATTCTGACAATCCAAAGTCTTCTCATGTTTCTTTTAAGAACACGTCTGTCTCTGTATTGGTATTTAAGTTTTTTCATAACCGCTGCGTTTGCAACTTTGAAAATTCTGCTTCTCGCACCGATAAAACTTTTAGCAAGTTTTAATATTTTTTTGTGTCTTTTACGACTAACGTTTCCGCGTTTTACTCTCATATTTCACCATTCCTATCTTGAATATTTCTTGTAAGGTAACTGTTTTGATATCAAATCCAAGTGAGTATCTGATACCTGTTCCGGACCGGCATTGCTTCTTTTACGTTTGGAACTTTTGTTAGCAAGTAGGTGACCTATGCCTGCGTGTCGTCTTAAGACTTTGCCGTTAGCGGTAACTTTATAACGTTTCGCTCCGGCCTTGTGTGTTTTCATTTTTGGCATTTTCTTTTCTCCTTTCAAAGATTAAGTAATTTCGAGATATACGCGATAATAAAAACCGCTCAATCCCAGTCGAGAAGATTATGGCACGCCAAGGCCATAAAACTTTCGGCTTGTTAATTAATAATATCAAATAAAAACTTACATGCAAGCACATAAAAAAAAATTATGGGAAACTTTACATTTATAAAATTAATTGCCAAGCCAAAAATGTTCAAAAATAAATATTTTTGAACTTAGGCTATATCAAGACCACTGCACAAGTATAGAAAATTTGTTTTGACTGCTTTCTCCGAAATCTTTGATTTCGAGAGAAATGTCCCTATGCGGGTTCTTAATTGTGCAGTGGTCGACCCAACAAAAGGAGAATGGCAAAATCGGCACGAGGATTGCCGTTTAGCCTTTCGACATTAGTCTCATATGATTAAAAAATCATTTAAGCACTCTGAAATCAAAATTGACATCTCTTGGTCCAAAGTCAGCATTCTTGGCAGTTTTTTCAGAGCCAAGAGATATAACCCTAGAACCACCGAGTTTTGCACTTCTATTAAAAGTCTTTCCAGGCATAGAGCTTGTGTTAACCCAACTGTTTTTAATTGTTTGCTTGCAGCCGGTAGTAACAGAACCAATAAATAAAACTAATGCAAAAACGATAATAAGAGACTTTTTTTTGTTAGGATTCATTTTTTTATCCTCAAGTGGGAAGACCCTAAAAATCGGACTCTTTTTAGGCTACCACCGATACTAGTATAACATATTCTATGAAAAAATACTAGCCTTGTAATAGATAATTTTTATAATAATTTAAGAATTTGCTCAATTTTTTCAGGTAAATCAACAATTTCACCATCGTTATAAAGAACATAATCAACCAGCGGTACTTTTTCATCTTGTTTCATTTGTATTTTTATCCGATTTTTTGCTTGTTCTTCAGATAAATTATTTCTTTTTATTAATCTTTTTAACCTGATTTTATCTTTTGCATAAATTAATATTGTTTTATCAAAAATATTGTCAAATCCCGCCTCAAAAAGTAACGGAACAGATACAAAGATTATTTTTTCAGCTGAATTAGAAGAAAAAAAATAAATTATTTCTTCTTTTATTAACGGATGTAGAATACATTCAAGCTTTTTTCTTGAAAATTCATCCTCAAACACAATTTTAGCGAGTTTTTGGCGTGAAATTGTACCATCATCCCAAATATCATAATCTTCAAAAGCGTCTTTGATGTGAGTTTTTACGTTTTCTTTTTCAAGCAAATTGTGCGCAACAAAATCTGCATCCAGCACCTTGTAATTTTTTTCTCCTAAAAAATTTTCAACAGTACTTTTCCCCGAAGCTATATTTCCTGTAATTGCGACTTTTAGCATTGTTTATCACCTATTGAATTCTATTAAGAAAATTTTTCAATTCTTTAATCTGTTGAGGTTTTATCGGTTTGAATTGACCTTTTTTTAATCCCTCAAGTTCAATTATCGCATGCTGAATTCTTTTTAACGAAATAACTTCAAACCCTAAAGCCGCAAACATTTTCCTTATTTGTCTATTCAATCCCTGATATAAAGTTATTTGCATCACTGTTCGCTTGTTGTCGGATTCCACAATTATTGTGTCGGCATAGGCGATTTGTCCTTTTTCAATCTCAATCCCCTGCGCCATTTTTTCGAGGTGATGAAGATGCACTTTACCGTTAACGCCCACAACATAAACTTTTGGAACCTTTATTGAGGGATGAGTTAATTCGTTTATCAAATCGCCATCATTTGTCAAAATTATTAATCCGCTTGAATCTTTGTCCAAACGTCCGACAGGCTTCAAATTATGCATTTCAGGCGGGAGTAAATCATAAATGATTTTTCTGTCTTTTTCATCATCCGCACTCGTAATAAAGCCGGTAGGCTTATAAAATCTGTAATATTCAAGCTTTTTTGGTCTTACCAATTTTGCCTCGACAAAAACTTTATCCTTTTCCCCAACCAAAAAACCAAGCTCAGTGACCTTTTTTCCGTTTACGGAAACAACCCCTTTCTCAATTAATTCGTCGGCTTTTCTTCGTGAACAAACCCCCGAAGATGCAATATATTTATTTAATCGCGTAGTTTTCATTTTTCTCCATTGCTTTTTCAAAAGCTTCCGCCAATACTGGAGGCATTTTTCTGTACAATTTGCCGTTATTGTCAATTGCTACAAGTTCTACTAATGCTTCTATAAAAAGTTTATTTGTGACTTTACTTCTGATTGCCTGTACAAATGTGACAGATAGGGAATTGCATTTTTGGATAGAAGTTTCAATAATCATTTCATCGTTCAATTTAGCAGATGATTTGTATCGCACATTGAGATTAACAACGGGCAAAACAATGTTTTGCGCTTGAAGTTCCAGCAAGTTATGGCCCATCTTTTCACATATTTCAACCCTGCCCATTTCCAGCCACCTGAGGTAGGAACCGTGCCAGACAACCCCATAAGCCTCTGTGTCTGAATAATATACTTTTTGTTCAAATTCGTGTTTCATAAAGATATTTTAACATGAAAACTTAGGCTATTGACAAATAAAATTATTAATGATAATAATTATTATTATCGATAAAGGAAATTAATGAGATATTCAAAACAAAGAGAAAATATCCAAAAAGGGTTGGAACAGTTTTGTATTCATCCAACGGCTGAAGAGTTGTATCTTGAGTTAAAACCTCAAAATCAGAACTTGAGCATTGCAACTGTTTACAGAAATCTGAATCAATTGGCAAAATCTGGAGAAATAAAAAAAATAGAAGGGCTTTCGGGGCAAATTCATTACGACCACAACAATCATGAACATTTTCATTTGATTTGTGTTAGTTGTAACACGATAATAGATTTGCCGTCAAAAATCGCAGAAAGTTTAAAGGAAACATTAAAATTTCAAAAAGAATTTGAAATACTAAGTTATGATATATTAGTAAAAGGGCTTTGCAAAAAATGTAAAGCGAATGACAAAAAGAAAGGACAAGAACATGGAATTTGAAGGAAGTAAAACACAAAAAAACTTACAAAGTGCATTTGCAGGAGAGTCTCAGGCACGAAACAAGTACACTTATTATGCACAACAAGCAAAAGCTGATGGTTATATGCAAATTTCGAAGATTTTTGAAGAAACTGCCAACAACGAAAAAGAACACGCTAAAATTTGGTTTAAATTATTGCACGAAGGAAACAAAGTTCCGGATACATTGACTAACCTTGAAGATGCAGCGAACGGAGAACATTACGAATATACTGAAATGTATCCTACATTTGCGAAGGAAGCTAAAGAAGAAGGGTTTGATAAAATAGCATTTTTGTTTGAAAGCGTTGCTAAAATCGAAAAAGAACACAACGAAAGATACCAAAAATTGCATGCAAATGTTGCAGAAGAAACTGTTTTTGAGAAAAAAGAGAAAGTTTTTTGGATTTGTTTAAATTGCGGGCATATTTTGGAAAATGTCAAAGCGCTTGAAGTTTGCCCTGTTTGCGTGCATCCGAAATCTTACTTCGCAATGAGAACGATAGATTATTAAGCAAAAAATAAAACGTAAAAAGTGAAAAGTAGGGCGGGATTGCTATCCCGCCGTTACAAAGTCAACAGTAAAGTATTCAGTAGGTAGGGCATACCTGCCCTACAACAAAAAAAGGAGAAAAATATGGCAAAATATGTATGTACGGTGTGCCAATGGGTATACGATGAGGAAAAAGAAGGAACAAAATTTGAAAACTTGGCGGACGATTGGACATGTCCAATCTGTGGCGTTGACAAAGATATGTTTGAGCTTCAGGCATAATTTTGAAATAGTTACAGTCAATCAAAAAAAAATGTCTAAATAGAGTGTGCTTTCTTGCGCACTCTATTTTTCAACTCGGTATTAGATTTTGTCCCCCAAGGTAAACGTCAGCAAAAAATCGTCCTCACCAATCCCGTAAATCAGCAGGGTTTTTTCTTTATTAAGTTCACCTTTGAGAATTTTTATGTTACTTTTGGCGGTTTTAAGTTTTTTTGACAAAAATTCTACCAAGGCTTTGTTAGCTTTGTTTTCAATCGGCTGAGCCGTTATTTTTATTTTTAACGCTCCGTTTTCCCAAACAGCTTCGTTCCTGCTTGAGTTCGGGATTATTTTAAGCCTGATAATCAAGCCTTCGTTGGTATTTTCCAATGTTTCTTTGTTAATCATTATCTTCCTTGATTTCGGCGGGATGGCAATCCCGCCCTACTTGAGCGCACTCTGTTTACTGTTCACTCTTTACTTATTATTTTTCACTCAATTTCATTCATTCTCACTATGCAAAAAATGAATTTACGAGTATAATAATTATATCATGGCAGAAAAACCTATTTTCACAGAGATAAAAGAAAAGTTGATAAAGCAAAATCGTCCGCCTGAAGATATCGAAAAGATTGAACAGGCATATTTGTTTGCCAAAAAACTGCACGAAGGTCAATATCGAATTTCTGAAGAACCTTATATTATTCATCCGGTAGAAGTTGCGAAGATTTTAGTTGACCTTAAAGCCGATACAAATACCATTATCGCAGCGTTTTTGCATGATGTTTTGGAAGATACCGATACCCCGCCTGAAGAAATTGAATTAAATTTTTCCAAAGATGTTTTAAATCTTGTCCATGGCGTAACAAAATTAGGTAAATTACAATTTAAATCCACCGAGCAGCGCCAAGCAGAAAACTTCAGACGAATGTTTATTGCAATGGCAAGCGACGTAAGAATAATTTTCTTAAAACTCGCAGATAGATTACATAATATGCGTACCCTAAATTTTATGGCGGCAAATAAGCAACAAAAAATAGCACAAGAAACGCTTGATATTTTTGCCCCGCTTGCAAATCGTTTAGGGATTGGCAAAATTAAGGTAGAATTGGAAGACTTATCGTTAAGATATTTACATCCTGATAAATATTATGAAATAGCACAATTGGTTTCGCAAAAAAAAGCAGAAAGAGAATTGACTGTTAATTTGTTGATTGACAAAATTTCGCAGGATGTGAAAAATAATGGTATAAACGCTTCTATAACGGGGCGTGCAAAACATTATTACAGTATTTACAGCAAAATGAACCGTCTAAATATAGCCTTTCATGATTTGTATGATATTACGGCAGTAAGAGTAATCGTTGATACAGAGAGGGAATGTTATGCCGTTTTAGGTTTAATCCACTCCCAATTTAAACCTATTCCGGGGCGATTTAAGGATTATATTGCGATGCCGAAAGGAAATTTATACCAATCTTTGCATACATCTGTTATCGGGCCGCGTTCAAAACCTTTAGAGGTTCAAATAAGAACTTGGGAAATGCACGAAGTTGCTGAATATGGGGTTGCGGCACATTGGCGATATAAGGAAAAAGGTTCTGAAAAAGCCAATAATAATTCGGATGTCCAATTTTCTTGGATGAGAAAAATGGTCGAATATGACAATGATTTAGCAACCGCAGAAGAATATGTAGATAGTGTCAAATTGGATATTTTTTCTGATCAGGTTTTTGTATTCACCCCCAACGGAGATGTATTTGATTTGCCTGTAAATGCCACCCCGATAGATTTCTCTTATCGTATTCATACAGATGTCGGGCACAAAACAATCGGAGCTTTAATTAACGGTAGAATAGCGCAACTTGATACAAAATTAAAAAACGGTGATATTGTTGAAATCCTAACCTCAAAACATCCTGCTCCAAGACTTGATTGGTTAAACTTTGTAGTCACAAAACAGGCATCTTCTAAAATTAAACAATGGTTCAAGAAAAATAATCGCGAAGATCACATGAATTTGGGGAAAAGCAATCTTGAACATGAGTTAACAAAAGCGGTTTTTGACGAACATTTTAAATCAGGAGATTTTGAAAAAATTGCAAAACAAATGAATTACAAATCAACTGAAGATCTTTTTGCCGCATTGGGTTATGGCGAAACCACAATTAATAAAATTACAAACAAACTTAAAAAGCCTCCGACGAAGCAAGTTGATATATCTTTTGGTCAAGAACGCAGTAAGAAAAAATATGAAAAAGATATTATTGGATTGGAAGGTCTTTTATATTCTTTTGCCAAATGCTGTTCGCCAATCCCAGGGGAGCAGATTATTGGTGTGGTTACGCGTTCTAAAGGTGTTTCCGTACACCGCTTGGATTGCAAATCATTAAATGATGTTCCACCTGAAAGATTTTTGGAAATTCATTGGGCAGGCGAAAATATTAATCGAACTTATAGTACGACAATTAGAATCGAAACTCTTGACCGACTAGGACTTTTAAAAGATATTATTGCGGCTGTCTCTGATAATAATACCAATATTAATTTTGCTAACGTTAAGGCTAAAAATAATAAAGTTGGAATTGTGGAATTGGGAATTGAATTAGATAATATCAATACGCTAAAAAGAGTTATTACGGGAATACAATCATTGCCTGATGTTTACAGCGTCAAACGTATTCAAGCATCATCGGGTCAAGTTTCCCCATCTCATAACAGAAAAAATAGTAAACCCCCGAAAAAGAAAATAAAATAAAATAGCCCGTGATTTCGAGTATAATTACAATGAGCGCCGAGTGTTTTTTATTATTTGTTGATTTTAATGTATTTGCCCTGCTTTTAGCAGGATACCCCCTATTAAGACCACTGCACAAGTATAGAAAATTTGTTGTTTCTTAATTGTGCATTTAGTCTCCTATTGCAAAAAAAAAATCAGGAAGTATAATTGTTATACACGCTTAGCTTGAGAGAGTGGAAGTTAATAAGGTAACATGATAATTCAATAATAATATGGGAGCGTAGCTCAGTTGGTTAGAGCGCATGCCTGTCACGCATGAGGTCGCGAGTTCGAGCCTCGTCGTTCCCGCCATTTAACAAAACAGGATATTTTGATATATCATGAAAGACCGAGAACGGCTCTAAGAGTAGTTCTCGGTCTTTGTATTTTAAGTTCGCGAACACTATATTTACAATCGTTCTTCTATCTTCATCATTAGCACCCAAAAACAGGCTATGAGCCTCTTCACAGAATTTTAAAATAAGTTCGCTAGATTCATAGAATTTCATATCTGAATTGTTTATTCTTTTCAATCTTTCATATAATTCATTTTTTTGAGCATGCCACTTGCGGTTATTTTCCTTCCAGAAGTCCTCAGGGATATTTCCATCTACCTTATCCATGTAAGCATATAAAGTTATTGCTATCCTGTTTAAATACATTAAATAATTCAATAGTACTGCTAGAGCCTCCTACATTAAAACCTTTTATAATATCTGCTATTGAGTCGGTTTTAGCTAACACTTCAGGGTTTAATGTTCCTAAGACAGCACCAACACTTTTAGCATCACTAATATTTAAATCTTTAGCTCTTTCAAAAACTTTAGGCATTGCTTGTTTTATTATAAAATCCTTGTTGTCATGAGTTATAACCTTTAATATTTCTGCTTCATCATTAATCCCACTTATAATACCATTGTTTGCCTTTGTTATTTTTTGAAAGTCTGGTAATATTTCTCGGATTAGTGCTTTTTTGCCTTTTAATTCTGGGATTTTAGATAATTCTTCTGCATACATATCAAATGCTTCATTAAGCAATTTGTCGTCAGGAGCTTTTTCACGAATTGATTCCGTTACTTTTTTACTTTCTGCTGTTTTAGGTGCAGGTGTAGATGTAGTAACTGGCAAACTTTCATCGTCTATTTTTTTTATTTGCTTATCTAGTTCTGTACTTTTTTTCTCAAGCTCAGCTATTTGCCCCTCTTGTTGTGCAATATTTTCTTTTTGTTGTGCAATTGTTGCAGTTTTGTGTTGAATAGTGCTACCATTAATATTCTCGGTATCACTCGACGAGGTTGTACTTCGGGCAGATGAATTAGAATGTCCGCTAGTTTTTTTGCTCTTCCCTGTTAAATTTGTATCTTTTTTACCTAAATCTTCTACGCCTTTTTTAATGTCCTTTCCAATATCACTTGAAACTTTTTTGCCTTCAAGATACTGAAACTTGGTTAAGACAAGTTCAAGAAGACCTCAAAAAAATAAGTCTTGAAATTACTTCTACTCAAGAATATGAAACGCCGAGAGAAGAAATGCTCGCTTTAGAAGATAGAAATACTAGATTGGCAACAATAAAAGGTCAATATGAACTTATTGATGAGGCCTTGAATAGTTCTTTAAGCAAGAATTTAGCTGATGAAAATACAAAATCCGTTTTGAAGTTTATACAGGCAATGACACGACTTAAAAAAGACGAGGGATTTGGTCGTATTGTAGGAACAACATATAACGGAATTAAAAAAGAATTGATAGATAAATTTGTATTGCAAACAGTTGGAAAAGCTAAAATTTCACAAGATGTAAAAGTACCTAATGCTTTATTCTTTTACGGTCCTCCAGGAACAGGGAAAACAACTTTTGCTAAATCTTTAGCAGAACAATCTTGTTCACATATAGATTTAGTAGATGCAGGAAGAGTATCACCTGAAGAAGCCTTAGCCCAAATTAAGGAAAAAGCTTTAACCGCTAAAGCAAATTACGAAAAAAGCGGTGCAGATAAAAAAAGAACATTTATTGTGATAAACGAAGCTGATTCAGTTGCACTAAGAGGAAGTGATACATCTTACGATTTTATCAGATTCTTACAAGATTGTTCGGAAAAATATAAATGTACTTTATTTTTAACAACAAATGCTCCTTTAGATATAGACCCTGAAATATTATCCGATAAGGTTACACCTATAAAAGTTGCATTGATTCCTGCTGATAAACAAACAGCTATTTCAGTATTGCTTTTGCCCAATACAATGAGCTTTAAAACTTCAAATTCTCTTGTGGTTATAGGCCTGCTTATATTTTCACAATTAGAAAAGAACCTCTCTTCCATCGCAATATTTCTTGGCATTTTGTAATCAATCCCAAATTTTGCTAATTGAAGATTGGCATAAGCAACCGCAGAAATTGAATTGGTCACAAGATGTAATGTTTTTGCAATTGTTTTAATTTCTTCAGTGGAAAC
>CAIPUE010000005.1 GCA_903868125.1 uncultured bacterium
ATGAATGTAGACCGCATTCATCATTGGATGGAAACATCCCAAAAGAATTTTTGCAAAAGTGTAAGCGAATTGCTTGACTTCTACAGCAATGACGCAACTGTGAGGAAAAATTTTGACCTTACTTGATTTCTGGTGATTCCGAATTAAAATAAAATGTAACACTTTTGTCATAAAATAGCAAAAATATTTCTACTGGGACTTAAAATATATTATTAAGTGGAGAAAACCAAATGTTGACTATTTCGCCGATTAATTTTAATCGACAAACTCACGCAAAAAATAACCGCAATAGAACTATAATTCCCATAAAAAATGATAGTTTTGAATTAAGGTCAAAATCAAATATTTCTTTCGGAGCAATCCCCCGCCAAGAAATATTAGCCTGTTGCGATAAAGTATTAAAAGACATTGAAAAGGTTACTGATTGTGATAAGGTAAGAAAAATTTCAGACTATTTCTTTGCTAATGATTTAGTCAGACTCAGAGAAAAATTGAATTCTAGCTCAAAGCTAGAAAATGCTTATAAGCATGAATTGATAAATGCATACCATCAAATTATGTACAACCTCAATGCAGAAGATAGAGAAGTGTTACTAGAATATTATCCTGAGGCAACCACCAATATTAAATATTTAAATGCCCAAAAACAGGAGTTAAAAAGGCAGTAGAGATTATAAAAAGCTGTACTAATAGGTGGTCTACGCTTGAAAAATGGGATAAGCCAAACACAATAGTTCCTTTTCAAGATGTCCTAGACCTGCTAAAAAGAATGCCGCCAAAATCTCAATATAAAAATATTTCACTAGAGGGTTTAGAATTATTAAAAGGGAAACAGATAGAAAATCCTTTGCAATTTTATACTTACGTATCTCAGCCTTTAGGAAACGCCGTAAAATATGGGAATAATAAACCTTTTAAAATTAAGATTGAAGAATTATGGCAAGAAGGCAAAAAAGTTTACTACGCTTCGTTTATAAACCCTGATACAAAGCCTATTCCTGATGATGAAATAGATAAAATTTCAGGGGGATGGGGCTATAGAGGCAAAAATGCAACAGAAGCCCACGTCGTAGGGATTGGTAAGGGGTTCACTAATATAGTGAAAATTCTACAAGAAAATGGCTATGAGCGTGATATTCCGAATTTAATAGAAAAAGGTCGTGAAAAGGGTGTTAATGTGCGGATACCGCTTATTGGGGTTTATTGATGTGATTAATCATCCAATGTCTGCGAAATTATTTTCTCAAAATGTCTTAAATCATCTACTGTATCAATCCCCACAGGTACAAAATCAACAACAAAAGTTTTAATTTTCATCCCAGCCTGCAAAGCTCTCAACTGTTCAAGGCTTTCAGCCATTTCTAAAGGCGATTGAGGCAATTGTGTCATCTTGAGCAACGCTTCTCTTTTGTAACCGTATATTCCCAAATGCCCGTAAATTTGAACAATCTTTGGGTTTCTTTCATAAGGGATTTTAGAGCGTGAAAAATAAAGCGCATAACCATTATTATCAGTTACACATTTTACGCAATTCGGATTTTCTATCTCTTTTTTTGATTTTAAAATCCTAATCAAGGTCGAAATATCCGCCCCGTCATTTTTTACACCCTTTATTATTTCGTCAATACTTTCAGGCGTAATCAAAGGTTCATCGCCCTGCAAGTTTACGACATAAGCAATCTCAGGATGTCTTTCGACAACTTCCGCAATTCTGTCACTTCCGCTTGTGTGCGTGTCAAGTGTCATTTCCACCTCGGCGCCAAACATTTGGGCAGATTCGTAAATCTGTTTGTTATCGGTCGCGATAATAACTCGATCAGCTAGATTAGCCTTAACAGCCTTTTCCCAAACCCATTGGATTATCGGCTTGTCTTTCACCTTAATTAAAGGCTTCCCTTTTAACCTTGTTGAATCATATCTCGCGGGGATTATTATAGCTGTTTCATTCATTAATTTTTGCCTGTTTGTTTTATGACGGCGTGATAGCAATCCCGCCCTACTTTTTGCTTTATGAGGGTGCGGTTTAATCCGCACCCTACTGTTTACTTGTTATTTATTCTTCAACAACGCCAAGGCTTCTATACTTGTTGTATCTGTTTTCTCTAAGCTCTTTGGCTGGGAATTTTGATAATTCTTCAAGTGAATTTACAATAGATTTTTTAAGCTCCTCGCCTATTTTTTCATAATCGCAGTGAGCGCCACCCAAAGGTTCTTTTACAATTTCGTCAACAATCTTGAACTGCATTAAGTCAGGGCCTGTAATTTTGAGCGCATCAGCTGCCGTACTTGTCATAGCTGCATCTCGCCAAAGAATTGATGCACAACCTTCGGGAGAAATAACCGTATAGTAAGCATGCTCAAGTATCAAAACTTTATCTGCAACGCCAAGTCCTAAAGCACCGCCCGAACAACCTTCGCCGGTAATTATAGCAATAATAGGCACATTCAACTTAGCCATCTCACGCAAATTAACCGCAATCGCAATTCCTTGACCTGTTTCTTCTGCACTAATCCCCGGATATGCCCCCGGAGTGTCGATTAGAGTAACAATGGGGATATTGAATTTATTTGCATGATTAAATAATCTAAGTGCTTTTCTGTACCCTTGAGGTTGTGGCATTCCAAAATTGTATTCCAAATTTTCCTTTGTTGATTTTCCCTTTTGAGTTCCGATAAGCATAATTGGTTTTCCGCCAATTTTCGCAAGTCCGCCAATGATGGCTCTATCGTCCATGCCTGCTCTATCCCCGTGGAGTTCTATAAAATCTTCGGTTATCAATTGAACATAATCGAAGAAATTTGGTCTGTTTGGATGCCTTGCAATAAGCAATTTCTGTGCAGGCTTCAAATTCGCATAAAGTTCTTTTTTATAATCTGTTGCTTGTTTTTCAAATGTGTCTATTTCTTTATTTAGGTCCATGCCCGACTCCAAACTTATTTTCTTCAGTTCTTCTATTTTCTCTTGTATTTCCATGATTGGTTTTTCAAATTCTAATACACTTGCCATAATTATTCATACTCCCCTAGATTACTTCCTATGTAATTCCAATATTTTAGATAATGTTTCTTTCATTGCCTGTCTTTTTGAGATTACGTCAATTTGACCGTATTTTAACAAATATTCAGCTGTTTGAAAGTCAGAAGGAAGTTTTTGCCTGATGGTTTGTTCAATTACCCTACGACCTGCAAACCCTATCCTTGCGCCTTGTTCTGCGACAATTATATCGCCGAGTGTTCCAAAGCTTGCCGTAACTCCACCGAATGTCGGTTCGGTCAACAACGTAATATAAAGTATTCCCGCCTCATCCATTTTTGCACAAGCACAAGAGGTCTTAGCCATTTGCATCAAGCTTAAAGCACTTTCTTGCATTCTTGCACCACCGGATGAGGTAATCGCAAGCATAGGAATTTTTTGCTTAATCGCTTCTTCCATCATTCTTGTGACTTTTTCTCCGACAACGCTGCCCATAGACCCGCCCATGTATTCAAAATCCATAATCGCCGTAGCTACTTTAATGCCGTTTATACTGCCTGTACCCGCAATAACCGCATCGTTAAGCCCTGTTTTGGCCTTTGCTTTTTTAATCCGCTCCTTGTAAGCTTCTGTGTCAACAAAATTTAACGGATCTGTCGGGTTCATACCCGCAAACAGTTCTTCAAAAGTGTTTTCATCAAAAAGTTGAGCAATTCTTGTTCTTGCATTTATTCTGAAATGGTAATCGCATAAAGGACAAACCATATCGTTGTCTTCCAAATCTTTCTTTGGCAATTGCGTCCCACAATGAACGCATCTCGTCCAAAGCCCCGGAAGTCCGTCGTCCTCTATTTTAGCCTCAAGTGCTTTTCTCTGGTCTTGAGCTTGCTTACGTTTTTCAAACCAAGATTGTATAGTCATTAATTTATACTCCTTTATTATCAAGTATTATACATCAAAAAAGATTAGTTTAAATTATTTGTTAAATTATTTAAATTTTCGGTTGATTGATAAACAAATTTCGTATGTTTTCAGAAATCGTTATATTTTGCAGAGCAAGGTTGTATTTTTTTAAATCAGCTATATTTTCCTGTTCTTTTAACAAATCTCTTTGCTGAATTGTTAAACTGCTTTTAACTTTTTCAAACTCACTCGGGGTATTTTTTTTAATTAAATTTGTTACAATATCATCAATGTTTGAGGTATGAAAACCGTATTTGGAAGCGATTTCGGAAACAGTCATGCCCGATTGGAATTTATACAACCATTGTAAAGTCAATTTGTCCTGCGTTGTTAAATTTACAACGCCGTATTTATGAGGGGTGTACATTATGTCTTGTTCGCACTGACTGTGCCCCAATCCAAGCGTATGCCCTATTTCATGCAAAATTGTGTGAAAAACCTCTTCTTCCGGCATGTAGCTTTGATGAATAAGCCCATCAGAAATACCTATTTGAATTTCCGCGGAATAAACTCGATTATTGCTATCAATATTAAAATAACAATGCCCCAAGGCCTGTCTGTCAACTCGTTTCCAACTCAAATTTATCTGAGAATTTGATAAAGAAGGTTCTATTACAAACGAAACCTTTCCACCACTTGCATTTTGCCAAGTATTCAATGCTCGCATGACCATTTCGCGGTATTTGTAATCTTCTCCCTGCTTAGAGTAAAACCGAAAAGGCTCAATGTAAAATTTCAGCGGCATAGAATTATCGCTCCAGCGGATAATTTTTCCGTTTCTTAAACAATGTTGTAAATAAGTTGTCTTTTGCATATAATTATTTTACAATTTAATTACTGATTAGGCAATAAGGAGCGTAAAAAATGGATATGATGAAAATGATGAAGCAGGCACAAGGGCTTCAAAAAAGATTAAAAGATACTCAAGACGAACTTGCTAATACAGAAATAACAGGCGAATCTGCAGGCGGAGCTGTTAAGGTAATCTGTGATGGACAAGGTAAATTTAAGTCTATTAAATTAACTGCCGAAGCGATTAACCCTGAAAACCCTTCTTCAATTGACGCTGATACAGTCGAAATGTTAGAAGATGTTATTTCAACAGCTATTTTACAGGCTAGCAAAAAAGCAACCGATGCAATGGAAGCTAAAATGAAATCACTAACAGGCGGATTGAACATTCCGGGATTACCGGGTTTATTTTAATGATTTACCCAAAATCAATTGCAACTCTAATTGAGCAGTTTCAAAAATTCCCCTCAGTAGGGCCTAAATCTGCTCAAAGAATGGCGTTTCATTTATTAAAAATGCCACAAAACGAGGTAGAAAAATTTGCTCAAAATATTATTGAGGCGAAAGAAAACACTTTTTCGTGTGATGTTTGCTTTAATATGTCTTCAACAAACCCTTGTGAGATTTGTCAGTCGACTTCTCGTGACCGTTCGACGATTTGCGTAATCTCAGAAACAAAGGACTTAATCGCAATCGAAAGAACCAATGAATATTTCGGACTTTATCATGTTTTGCAAGGCTTAATTTCACCCCTTGACGGCATTGGAGCAGAGGATATAAGGATAAAAGAACTTTTGCATCGACTTACAAACGATGAGGTAAAAGAGGTCATCTTGGCGCTCAATCCTTCAGTGGAAGGCGAGGCTACAAGCCTTTATTTGAATAAGCTTATAAAACCTTTTGGGATAAAAATTACCCGAATTGCTTTCGGGCTTCCTGTCGGAGCCGATTTGGAATATGCGGATGAAATCACCCTTGCCAGAGCGATTGAAGGTCGTAGAGAAATTGCTTGAAGCGGTAAACGGTAAACGGTGATGGAGGAAAAAGGGAAAAGTAATCAAGATGTGCAAAACTGTTCAACTATTCGACTGTTCGACTATTCAACTCAAAAAACAGGTTCATTATGAAGAAAATCTACTTACTTATCTTTATTTTGTTATTATTAACTCCCAAAGTCAATGCCAGAACGATTAAGGTCATGGCGGTTGAAAAATTTTCGACCGAAAATCCGTCGCATACATACAAAGTTCAAACTATCGAAGCCGAAGAATTAGAAGACGGGATTTTCATAGAAAAAGGAACTATAATTTCCGGCTTGGTGGTGAAAATATATGCACCACAACGAGCGAAACGTGACAGTTATTTTGAATTTCATCCGACTTCAATTACTTACAATGGGGAAGTTATAAATATCAGCAATTCAAAAATATTTGCAAAAGTTGTCGGCTATAAACCGATTAACCCCGAAAAACTTGTTGGCAGTGTAGCTATAAAAGCGGCAAATTTTGTCTTGCTAGGCTCATCTCAGGTAATATCGTTCACGCTTGGGGCTTTTCAAGCCCCAAGCGGTGAAAAAATAAAATCAGGATTTGACAGAATGTATAAAGATTCTTTTGTATCCTTTATTGAAGTCGGCGAGACGCTGAATATTGATGTCGGAGATATTCTTTTGTTTAAAATTTGAAAAAAAATCTAGCCAATCGGGCATTCTTCATTTTTGACCATTGTTTTTATTTCCCAAGAATAGTAAAATAATATCAATATGCAAAATAATTTAATTGAAATTAAAAATTTATTTGTTGAGTACAAAATCGAAAGTGCCTTAAATGAGCAAAAAAAAGTTTTTGCGGTTAATGATTTGTCGTTGGATATAAAACGGGGTGAAATATTTTCAATCGCAGGTGAATCAGGCTGTGGAAAATCAACGTTGGGTAAAGCCATACTTCGACTTGTTGATGTAAAATCGGGCGAAATTTGCTCTTTAATTGATAATTCCTACAAAAATATTTTGAAATTAAACAAAAAAGAGTTAAAAAAATTCCGCCAACAATCACAAATAATTTTTCAAAATCCGTATTCGAGCTTGAACCCCAAAATGAAAATTTATGATATTTTAAAAGAACCATTGATTGTGAATAAGGAATTGGAAAGTTTAAGGTCTTTAACGAAAAAAGATATTGACCAAATTATTCTTGACACAATAGAGCAAGTCGGCTTGGATAGAAGCGCTTTGTCGCTTTATCCGCACGAGTTTTCAGGCGGGCAGCGGCAAAGAATTGCCATTGCCCGCGCGCTTGTTCTCAAGCCTCAATTTATTGTTGCCGATGAGCCCGTAAGCGCACTTGATGTGAGTATTCAGGCACAAATTATAAATCTGCTGAACTATTTAAAAGAAAAATTTAATTTAACATTTCTATTTATTTCACACGATTTGAGCGTCATAAAATATCTTTCCGATAGGGTCGGGATTATGTACTTGGGCGAAATTGTTGAAATCGGGACGAGCGAGGATATTTTCAATACTCCTAAACACCCTTACACAGAAGCTCTTTTGAGTGCAAATCCGGGTAATAAAAAAGATAAAATAATATTGACAGGGGATTTGCCCTCTCCAAGTGACTTACCGTTAGGATGCAAGTTCCACACAAGATGCCAGCATGCCATGGAGATATGTAAAACTGTTACCCCAAGTAAAACGCAATTTTCCGAAACTCACTGCACATACTGCCATTTATATCAAAATGGTGAGAGGTGAGAGTGAACAGAAAGCAACACGCCCAAGAGTATCAAAGTAGGTTAAGTAGGGTGCGGATTTAACCGCACCCTCAAGATTATTCGTATTCTAAACCTTTAATGTGTTGAATATTTTTTATAATTTGGCATTATAATAGCCTTATCTATACTATACACAAAATAAAAAGCAGATTTTTTGTTGTCGGCATAGCAATGCCGACCTACTTTAAATTCTCTCGTAGGGCGGCATTGCTATCCCGCCTGATTGAATTTGAAATCTGCTTTTTGTCTTAGGAGGAGTATAGCGTTGGATGCCGGTGCGGTTAAATCCGCACCCTACATGCTTACTTATTTCCATGTTAATTTAAAAACTAACTCCCGACAATTTGAAATTTGGGTTTTGAGATTGGTTTTCCGAGCGATTTAATTAAAACATCCAATACTTTTGGCATTTGGCAAGCAAAAGAATAACTTCCTTTGGAGATAGAGCAGCATGAACAGTTACAATTAAGCCTGTAGCATTCGAGTGCCTGTTCAGTCCAGTTTTGGGTTATCGATTCAGAAATTTCGCCTCTGTTCTGCGGATAAAATTCTTCATCGCCAAATTCCCCTAAATTTGCTACATTAACAACCATATCCAAATCCCCCTATTAGTTCTATTAGAATTTTAATGTATTTTAGAAGATTTTTGCTCCACTGTTTAATGGATATTTGTGCAATATTGTAAAAAGTCTTAGTTACTTAATTCCATAATATAATTTAAAGTTTTCTCGCAGAAATTTTTGTCCACGGCACTAAATGGCAGAACTACGCCAGAAAACTCTTTTTGAATGTTATTCACTACGTTTAGAACCTTGCTTCTTGGAATGTAATCAATCTTGGTAACAACGGTAAAAACAGGCATATTATTCGCCAAAACCCATTCGCGCATTTGATAATCATTTTTTTGAATCTCATGACGCGCATCAATAAATTGGATTAAAGACTTAATCTGTGGACGATTAAGCAAATATTCTTCCAAATATTGTTGCCATTTCGCTTGAGCCTCTTTGGAAACTTTTGCGTACCCGTAACCCGGCAAATCCGAGATGATAAATTTCCCCGAAAAATCAAAAAAGTTGATTAATCTGGTTTTCCCAGGGGTGTTAGAAGTCTTGGCAATTTTGTTGTTGTTTGCAAGCGCGTTGATAAAGGAAGATTTCCCTACGTTTGAACGCCCGAGCAGTGGGAATTCGCTCAGATTGAAATCGGGGCATTGGCTGAGTTTTTCAGCACTTACGATAAATTTTGCACTTAAATGTTTCATAATTTCTTCTTTTTCTAATTTGATGGGGATTTAAGCCCATCCTACATCCTTTTACATAATTGTCCGATAACAATTTGTTTTTTCCGTGGTAATTGCAACAATTCTTGTGTCGCTTTCATCTCTTGCTTGTGTAAAACTGTTTGAAATAAATTATACATTTTTTGACTGTTTACAACAGTTATTTGAGTTCTGTTATCAAACAATTCGGCACTAACGCCGGAGTGAACAGCAAAGTCCGAATTTATCCCCACAATTTGGATAAATCTTTCTTTCAGGATACTCAGCGGTTCCCGTAAAAATATTTCAAATGATTTAAAAATATTCATAATACAATAATACCCAAAAATTAATTAAATTGCATGAATTTTTTAGATTAAACTACAAACCAAAAAAAGGATTGCTATAAACAAGATTTGTATTTATCCGCTCAGATTGAGGCGCAATACTCGCATGCAAGTCCTTGGATGTGGGATACATTCTTGGCTTACTTTTATATACAACAGGGTATTCATATCTGTTAATGATATATTTGCTTATATTTAAAGGTGATAAACTACTTAATAACTCTTTTACTTCTTTACGTCTAGCAATACTTGCCTTGATAATATTTGGCAGATTATATGGTTGCGGATTTTTATACTTTGCAGATATATCCATATAATTTTTACTATTCATTATTTTTTGACCTTTAGATATATCAAAAAGACCTGTAGTAAAAAATCCTAAGATTATCCCTTCAGAAACTTTACCATTTGCCGAATAACCGGTCAAAAAACCCATTGCTGAAGTTATAGTTTCAGTTTTTAGATTTTTCAATTGCGCACTTGATAAACCATTAAATGCGATGTTTCGATTTTTATTCAACAAACCCGCTTGATTTTTTTGGTCTAAATTGACTCTCATTTTAATTACCCTCCTGTTTGGTTATTCTTCTACAATACTCACATGTACATTAAAACTGGTAAATAAAATATTTTGCGGGGTTTTTATGAGAAATTTTACATTTCTTTACCTACAAAATTCAAGGCGATACTAAGCTAGGTATTAATGATGATGGACGCAAAATATCTTCTCAACTTATTGATAAAAATATTCCAAATTGGAGACAATATTTAGCAAAATAAATGCTGAATAATCATTCATCAAAAAATTAACTAAACAACGCCTCAATAAAATCGGTTGAATTAAAATCTTTCAAATCTTCCATCTTCTCCCCAACGCCGATTAGTTTAACAGGGAGTTTAAGCTCCTTTGCAATAGCGAGTACTATCGCACCCTTTGCCGAACCATCCAATTTCGTAATCGCTACAGAAGTCAAATTAACCGCCTCTTGAAAATTTTTTGCCTGTTGAAGCCCGTTTTGTCCAGTATTCGCATCAAGTACTAAAATACATTCCCGCAAAAATTCAGAAGCATTTTTATCAATTACCGCCTTGATTTTTGATAACTCTTCCATCAAATTATATTTATTTTGTAGTCTTCCCGCTGTATCTATCAAAATCACGTCATAATTTTCGTTTTTAGCCTTTTGAATAGCCTCAAAAACAACAGACGCAGGATCAGCCTTGTCGCGCCTTACAATATCAGCGC
This sequence comes from uncultured bacterium, assembly GCA_903868125.1. Taxonomy (GTDB): domain Bacteria; phylum Cyanobacteriota; class Vampirovibrionia; order Gastranaerophilales; family Gastranaerophilaceae; genus CAIPUE01. The sequence continues at coordinate 10,359 of CAIPUE010000005.1, forward strand.
CAGCCCTTTTAGACCAAATATCAAGTTGTTCCTCGGCAGCCGCGCGAAACGTATCTCCAGCCGCAATCAAGACCTTTTTACTCTCAAGTTTAAACCGATAGGCAAGTTTTCCGATTAAAGTCGTCTTTCCAACACCATTTACACCGGAAATAAAATAAATATTCAACTCGTTTTGTTTGTAGTTTAATTCGGTATCGCCGGAAGCAGACAAAGTTTTTAAAAATTCGGTTCTTAAATAATTTTTGACCTCGGGCGGCTTGATTTTGTCTTGACTTCTCAACTTATCAACCAACTCAGATGCATAATTCACTCCTAAATCAGCACGGATAAGCAAATCTTCCATATCATCAAGCACGAAGTCGGAAAATTCAGATTCCTCCTCTATATTTTCGGCAATATTCCCAACAAGAGTGCGAGTTGTTTGAGATAAGGTCTGTTTTAGTTTATCCAATCCCAGCGAAAACTTACTTCTCTCATCATTATCCTCATTTTTTTTTGAGAAAAAATTGAACATTTAGGAAATCCCGTTTTCTAAAATAACTTTTGCCAAAATCCCATTAATAAAAGATGAACTTTCATCAGTGGAATATTTTTTAGCCAACTCAAGTGCCTCGTCAACAATGACCTTCATCGGAGCATCTTTTATGTACAGAAGTTCGACTATAGAAATACGTAAAATATCTTTATCCATCTTGACGAGTCTTTGAATATCCCATCCTTTTGCAAACTTTTGGATTTGAGCATCTACAAATTCAGCATTTTCTTTAAATTTTTCTGCGATTAACACGGCATAATTTTTAACCTCAGCTTTACTTCCCAACGTAGCAACTTCTGCTATTTCAAGTGCAGAAAGCGATTTTTCAGCTATCTCAATCATTTCATCAATTCGCCCTGTTATGTCAGATGTCATCGGAAGCGGCACCGGAATATTCGCAACGCCGATTGGTCTTTGAATATTGTCTTCATGATCAGTTTCATAATTTTCTACAAAATCTTTCATACTAAGTAACGCACCAACCGTTAGTTTTAATTCTTCACTTGCGCTATTAGTCAAAATCCGTACTGATTTTAAAATTATATCCTCAAAATCATCATTTGAATAAGTCGTAATTTTTTTATCAAGTTGCGATAATAATATCAACGCTAATTCTCTGGAAGCCCTTCTTGCTTGCATTTATTTTCCCCTATTATGTAATCTACAAACTCCATTAAACCATAAATAAAGTTTCATGTTAATGGGTTCTTGCGAAAAGTCCATGAAATTTTGATATAGCTGGATAGAATACATCACAAAAGGCTAGAAGTCAGTAAAATAGATGCCCTAGTCGCCCTCTCCCTCAAGGGGAGAGGGGTAGAACGCTTGTTGTGTCTGGCTTTTAGCTTTGTATGTAGGCTGACATTAAATCATATTAGCATTTTACGCATTTTTCGGAAGAACCATGTTAATGCATTTTTAATTTTTCATACCAAGTTTTTAACAATAAAGCTTGCCATTAAAATACCTGCGGTGGAGGCGACAAAAGGAGTTGAAGCAGGGATAATTTTTGCAAACTCAATTTCTTCTCCACTTTGGGTTTTAATATTCTCCACAATTTTTACTTTATCAGTCGAAAAAGGCTTTTCTTTACTCACAACAACATTAATTCCTTTCTGAATATTTCTCTTTTTTAACCGATATAAGATATTGGAAGTAAAAGGTGAATTTTTATCTTCAATGTCAGAAATATCACAAATATAAAGTTCCTCCGGCGCAATTCTATTTCCTGCTCCAAATGAACTTATAATCGGAAATTGGTTATTGTAAGAAAAATCCAGCAAGGAAATTTTTGAACGCATTGTATCAATCGCATCAGCAATAAAATCAGGGTTGAAATTAAGAATTTGTTGATTAAGTTTTTCGCTGTAAAAATCATGTATAAGGTTAATTTTTATGGCAGGATTAATATCTTTTAATCTCAATTCAAAAAGGCTTGTTTTATCCTGACCAATTGTAGAATTTAGGGCAACTATTTGACGGTTGATATTTGATAAGGCAACCTTATCAAAATCAATGATAGTAAGCTCTCCAACTCCTGCCCTTGCAAGCATTTCTGCACAAAACCCTCCAACTCCGCCAAGCCCAAAAACAGCAACATGCTTAGTGGCAAGAAGTTTCTGCATTTCACTCCCCCAATATAATTCATTTCGCGAAAACATAGAAAACTCCCATAAGCATTTCAAAATTTAATCTATTTAATCTATTTAATCTTTTTATTTAATTATCCCGAATCCTAACAGGAACGTGCATAAAACAAATATCCCTGAAATAATTCCTGTCAATTTATTCAAGCCGCTTTCTGCACTTTTCTGCGAAGCAAAAAGATTGCCAGCTCCGCCAATTCCAGCAATTCCGTCGCCTTTTGGGGAATGAAGTAATATTAAAATTATCAACAAAAATGCTGAAAATATCTGTATAATCCAAGTTATTGTAAGCATATATTCTCCTTAAATAGTTTCTTTCGGTTTTTTTGAAATAAAATGTGCTCTTTTAGAATTAAGATTAATTTTATCAAAAGTATAAAGCCTTGCCGGACGTTTTGATTTTGTCTTTGAAAACTCGTTCAACTCAATAAGTCCCTGTGTAGCCAAAGCTTTTTTTCTAAAATTTCTCTTATCAAGTTTCTTGTCCATTATAAGTTCATAAGATTTTTGCATTTCTGTCAAAGTAAATTTTTCACTTAATAGTTGGTAAGCCACCGGACACATTTCTAATCTCTCTCTGGTACGTTTCAAAGAATATTCAATGATTTCTTTGTGGTCAAACGCCAAAGGTGGAAGGTCGTAAACTTTATGCCAATCTACGTTCGCACTTTCAAAAACATCTACGTCCTCCTCGCGAATTAACGCAAAATAAGCACACGTAATGACCCTTGCGTCTGTACGACGAAGTGGATCGCCAAATGTGTAAAGCTGTTCCAAGTAAATATTTTCTACATTGGTTTTTTCTTTCAAAATTCGCAACGCCGCTTCATCAAGATTTTCGGATAAACGAATAAAACCACCCGGAATGGACCATCTGCCCTTAAACGGTTCATTTGTTCGCTTTACAAGCAAAACCCGCAGGCTATTGTTTTTGATAGTTAAAATAACAACGTCAACCGTAATTTCATGAGTTTTTGTTTCATTAAACATTAAATTTACTCCTAGTGAAACTAGGATACAATAAAAAAAAAAGCAAAACAAGCGATTTTAAGAAATATTTCTTTGACTCTCCTTGCTTGGAGTGACTGAAAATAGACAATTCCAATCGAATTTATGGGGTAGGAAAAAGATTCAGGAGAAAATCCAATATGAATAAAAATCTATGAAGCAGGTACAAAAGGATAATATTTTATTTCGAATTAATTCAATTTATTTGAAAAGTATTGAATTTTTAAGCTAAATACCTTATTATAAATATAAAGTTATGAGAATATTTAATGCCTAAAGATAAAATTGATAAAATTATTAAATCTGTTGGAAGTTTCTTTGACGTTCTTTCCCATCCTGATAGGATAAGAATCATTGGGCTTTTAAGATCCAAAGAAATGGATGTAAACCAATTGCATGAATCCTTGGGGATTAGTCAATCCAGAACATCTCAGCATTTAAAGTTGTTAAAATTTAACGGGATTGTTGATGAACGCAAAGAGGGCAAGCACGTTTATTATCACCTCAAAAGTAAAAACATTACCAAAGTAATGCAAACTGCATTGCAGTTTCAATTAATCATACATGCGGCTGAACCTGAAACTATACATTTAATTACCGATTTATTGACAACTTTAGGTGTCTAAATCTGTTTTTCTGAATTGAGAGGTATGATAGTTAGTACACTTAGAACAATCTCTAGGGAGGTATTGTCTTGTAGTCGTATCAATCTCTGGGTAAATAGCACTTAATGACTCCCATCCAAAATCAGGATAAAGTTTTTTTAGTCTATTCCAGTCAATTATGACCGTTCCTTTGTTTTTTATATACCTGCTTGACCATCCCACTAATAAGTCAATTGTTGCGTGATCGGCGATACTAACATTGTTAAACACGACTTGGACACTTTTCCCTTTTTCCAAGTTCTCAATAACTTCTGCAATTTGTGGGAGTCTTAAAAAGGTTAAATTGCCTTTTATTTTTATTATTATTTTATTCTCGTCAGGCTGAGTGATTACTTTAATCTTGAAATGTGCCATCTTGTGAAGGTTTCTTAATACCCCTGCGAGCAAGCCTATCAATATCCCTTCGAGTAAGTTTGTTGACAAAATGGCTATAATAGTAATTAGATATATAAAAAATTCGCCTTTGCTCAAGCTGTAAATGGTTTTTGCCATATCAATATTTACGAGCTTACATCCCGTATAAACTAAAATTGCGGCTAAGCTAGCTGCCGGTATGAACCTAAAAACAAACGGCAAGGATGTTACAAATAAAAGAATCCAAACCCCATGGAGAATGGCAGATTTTCTAGTTTGTGCGCCTGCTTGTATATTGGTTGCACTTCTCACAATTACTCCAGTAATTGGAATAGCTCCAACAATACCTGCCAGAGTGTTGCCTATTCCCTGAGCCAAAATTTCTTTATCATAATCTGTTTTATATAGATTCGTCATTTTGTCTATTGCTGTTGACGTCAACAATGTTTCAGCACTGGCAATAAATGCTATACTAATAGCATCAATAATACATTCGGTGTTTAACAAAAGCTTGAAATGTTCAAAAGAAATCAAATTGATACTGCCTAAAATATTGCTTGAAATGGTTATGAATTTTATTGGCATATGAAATATGTTTGCGATTATAGCAACTGCAATAACAGCTACTAGTGGAGCTGGAATTAACTTATATTTTTTAGGGATATAATTCCATAAAGCTATTATTGTTATGGTTATTACACCAATAATGGCAGCCAAGTGATGATTTGAGCCATCCATAGGGAAAATTCCATGAATAAACGCGTGTGGTAAAGAAGTTATATTACCCAAAACGCTTTTTTGTGGAAATGTATCAAGCATTATGTAAAATTGGCTTAGTAGTATCGATATCCCGATTCCTGAAAGCATACCTTGCACAATTGCAGGAGATATGGCTCTAAACCACTTGCCCCAGTTTAATAAACCAAATGCAATTTGAATCAGCCCAGCTACAAATAGAATAACTCCGAGACCTTCTATTCCGTATTTTTGTACAATTTCATATACTATTATAATCAAGCCCGCAGCAGGTCCACTGACTTGAAGAGGGGAACCTGAAAAAGCACCCACGACAATTCCACCGATAATGCCTGATAATATTCCGGCTTCAGGAGGAAGTCCCGAAGCAATTGCTATCCCGACACACAATGGCAATGCCACAAGAAATACCACCAAAGAGGCTAAAAAATCTTTTTTAAATTTAATTTTATTAAGTCTTTTTACTGAGTCAAAAGTCATCTTTAATTTCTCCCAAAATAGAATAAATTATGTAGTTGCTAAATTATACATTTTAAT
>CAIPUE010000006.1 GCA_903868125.1 uncultured bacterium
ATTAGAAGAAAAAATAAATGAATACATGTATAATTACAATAACAAACGAAAACAGTGGAATAGGAAGAAAATGACACCGTTAGAATACAAAAAATATTTGTTGGCGAGTTGATGTCCAGTTTTTGGGGCACACATCAACGAGCGGAAGCCCGCGAGTGTTAGAAAGTCGGGTGAGGGGTACTAGAGTGTCTATTTTACTAGCTTTTAGGCTTTTGCAATATCGTTTATCCAATTATATTACAATTTCATGGATTTTTCGGAAGAACCCATAATTCCTAACAAATTGCTTTTCTGGCTGGTTTGGTATAAGATTGTTCTTAATTGAGGGATGTATAAATTTAATCAAGAACGGTGGTTATGAAAAAAGCGGTATTGTTTTTAATTTTTAATAGATTAGACACGACTCAAGTAGTTTTTGAACAGATAAAAGTGGCAAAACCACCAAAGCTATATCTAGCTTCTGACGGAGCCAGAGAAGATAAAGATGGTGAAGCTTTAATTGTAAGTGATATTCGGAAATGGGTTTTAGATAACGTTGATTGGGATTGTGAAATTAAAACTCTTTTCAGGGAGGAAAATCTAGGCTGCGGGCAAGCTGTTTCATCGGCAATAACTTGGTTTTTTGAACATGAAGAAGATGGTATAATCTTAGAAGATGATTGCGTACCGGCCCAAAGCTTTTTTAATTTTTGCGAACAAATGCTCGATAAATATAAAAATGATGAAAGAATTATGCATATATGCGGAAGTAATTTGCAATTTGGCAACAAGAGGGTTGAAGCAAGCTATTATTTCTCCAAAATCGCAGGTTGTTGGGGATGGGCAACTTGGAGAAGAATGTGGGAAAAATTTGATTATAATATGAAGTCTTTCCCAAAATTCGTTGAACAAAACCAAATGGCAAATATTTACGAATCAAAAAACGTTCAATATTTTTGGTTAAATAATTTTAGTTATGTTTATAAAAATCCCGACTCTATTTGGGATTTTCAAATGGTTTACGCTGTTATGTCTAATAATGGTTTGAGTATTATTCCAAACACCAATTTGATAAAAAATATTGGATTTTCTGACAACAGCACGCATCCGGGGGACAAAAATAATTCTTGCGCTAAGCTCGAAAAATTTGAATTAGCCGAAGAAATCACCCATCCTAATTTTATTTTGTATTCAAAAGAAGCGGATGATTATATTCATAATAAATTATTTAAAACCCACAAACAAAAAAAGAAAAGCATAGGGCAACAAATAATTGACAAACTACGAGGCAAAAAACAATGGATTTAAAAACACATATTAGAAAAATATTTAGAAAAGAAAAGAAAAAAAACCTCTATCATTGCGTTTATGATGAAACAACAAAAATTCATGATGAGGCTCAAATCGTAAATTGTCAAAAAAATAATGCTGCAATAACAATCGGAGCATATTCACATATTAGAGGACAGCTCCATACGTTTCCACATGGAGGAAACATTAAAATAGGCGAATATTGTTACTTGGGTGAATATTCAAAAATTTGGTCTTCGCTGGATGTTGAGATAGGTAATAATGTACTTATTTCTCACAATGTCAATATTTTTGATGACACAACCCACCCGATAGACCCAATAAAAAGACGTGCCCATGCCGCGAAAATTTTTGAATCAAGTTTTCCGATGGAAATGGATGAATTGGATCCAAAGCCTATAAAAATTTGCAACGATGCTTGGATTGGATGCATGTCTATTATCACAAGAGGCGTTACAATAGGCAAAGCTGCCATTGTAGCTGCAGGCAGCGTTGTTACAAAAAACGTGGAACCATACACAATTGTCGGAGGAAATCCGGCAAAGAAAATAGGAGAAGTACCAAGATGAGTATGTTTAGAAAAACAATAATTAATAATTTAACAACAGACATTGAACCTATGTTAATACTACAAGGGAAAATAATGGCTGAGTTAAATAAATCAAAAACCAGCACCAATATTCAAGATTATGAGTTCAAAGTTACCTCTCAGACGGGTGAGGATGGAATTATTCAGTATTTAATTAATAAAATCCCAATCAAAAATAAAGTTTTTGTTGAGTTTGGCGTAGAAAATTATACCGAAGCAAATACTCGCTTTTTACTTCAAAATGACAACTGGTCAGGACTTATTATCGATGGAAGCAAAGTTCATATGGATAGTGTAAAAAATTCAACACTTGGTTGGAAATATGATGTAAAAACCGTTCCTAGTTTTATCACAAAAGATAACATCAACGATATCATAAAAAGTGCTGGAATTGAGGGCGAAATCGGGATTCTATCGGTTGACATTGACGGAAATGATTATTGGGTTTTGGATGCAATTGAATGTGTAAATCCTCAAATTTTAATTGTCGAATACAACAGCTTATTTGGTTCAAAAGCAAAAATTACAGTACCTTATGATGAAAATTTCGTTAGAACTGAAAAACACCATTCGAACCTTTATTACGGAGCATCCATTGCAGCATTAACAGAATTGGCAAATAAAAAAGGATATTCGCTTGTCGGCTCAAACAAATTCGGCAACAACTTGTTCTTTGTAAGACAAGATTATCAATCTATTGAAAATCAAATTACACCGCAAGCAGCTTACTCGAAAAGTAAGTTTAAAGAATCCAGAAATGAAAAGGGGCAACTGACACACTTGTCTCACGAAGAAAGTATAAAATTAATCGGAGAATGCAAAGTCGTAGAGATTGAAACAGGTAAAATTCAAAAAATAAAAGAGACTGCAATCTAAATAATAATAAAAATTGAAGGGGTCAATCAATGAAAACAATATTCAGAAAAATTTTTAAAACAAAAAGTAAATCACAAAGAAGAAAAGAACGTTTAATCGCAAGACAAAAAAATCTAACATTGGGTAAAAACACTCTTTTGTTAGACGGTGTTACTTTTAGAAATGATTACAATAATAAAATTACCATCGGGAACGATTGTATGATTAACTGCAATTTTATTTTTGAAAGCGACAAAGGCGAAATTGAAATTGGCGACAGATGCTTTATAAATGGCGGAACTAATATAATTTCTCGTTCTAAAGTTAAATTCGGTAATGATATTACTGTCGCTTGGGGATGCACATTTTACGATCATAATTCTCATTCTATCGATTGGAGAGAACGCAAAAATGATATGTTCCAACAATTTAAAGATAAAGAAGATACAGGTGATTTTATAAAAAATAAAAATTGGGATGTTGTAAAGACAAGATCTATAACAATTGGAGATAAGGTTTGGATTGGTTTTGATTGCGTAATATTGAATGGTGTAAATATTGGTGAGGGTGCGATATTGGGAGCAAAATCAGTTGTGAGAGAAGATGTTGAACCTTGGACAATGGTCGCGGGAAATCCTGCCAGAGTAATTAAGAGGATAGAACATGACTAATAATAATTTAGTTACTATTGTTACGGTAACGCATAATTTAATAGAAGCAGGCAGAAAAGAATCTTTTATCAAGTGTATAGAATCTGTTCATGGTCAAACTTACAAAAATATTGAACATATAGTAATTGACGGAGCCTCAACAGACGGAACTCTTGATTTAATCAAGGAATGTTATGATAAAGGTCATATTACATCTTACATAACAGAAGAAGATGCAGGAATATATGATGCTTTTAACAAGGGAATATTGGCTTCAAATGGTAAATATATAGCATTCTTAAATTCAGATGACTACTACCATGATATGTCCGGAGTTGAAGAGACCATGAAATATCTGGTAAAAACAAATGCCGATTTTTCCTATGCAACTTGCAAGATTATAAACGAAGCCGGAGAAGAAACAAACCTTTATAATGCTAACGTTCATTGTGCTTTTACAAAAACTCCGTTTATGCATATTACAATGTTTACAAAAAAAGAAGCATTGCTAAAAGAAAATTTATTTGATACAACATACAAAATAGCCGCGGATTACGACCTAATTTTAAAATTATTACTTAAAAGAAGAAAATGCGTAAAAGTTCCAAAGATTTTTGCAACCTTTAGATCCGGTGGGATATCGGGCAATGATAAATTAGCAGCTGAAGATTGTGCCAATCTTTACTATAAAACGTATAGTCCTTTTTGTAAAATTACAGCCGAAGAGTGCAAAAAATTATGGTCCATGGATATTATACCAATTTCATTGTTGCTATCTTTGATGAGAAAATGTGGATTTGATTTTGCAGTTGGAATGCTTAATTTTTATTCATGCGCTCTTTTCACTTATTATCTGCCTATTTTTCGCAAATGGCTGATTCAAATACGGACAAAAAAAGGACAAGAAACATTGAAATTATTTGGAATATATTTTATTAAACCTAAAAATGGTGAAATCTAATGAAATCAAAAACATATAAAAGCAAAAAAATACTGATTACAGGGATAAATGGCTTCATTGGTTCAAATTGTGCTAAATATTTCGCACAAAAAAATCATGAGATATTTGGCATAGATATTTTTGGCGAAGACTCTTCCAAATTCATAAAAGGGGAAGTAAATTTAGAAAATATACTTTCATTAAACCAAAATTTTGATTTAATAATTCACTTGGCAGGCAGTGGCACCGTGGGACTTGCTCAAAAAAGTCCCGAACTTGAATACCTAAAGACAGTTGGTTCAACTGAACATATTTTAGAATACATTAGGCTTTATAACAAAAATGCTAAACTAATTTATTCTTCTTCTGCCGCAGTATACGGCGACTTATATGATGTGGAAATCAAAGAAGAAAATAAACTTAATCCAATCTCAACATATGGTAAACACAAAGTTGAAGTCGAAAAAATGTGCGAACTCTACAATAAAAATTTCGGTTTGGATATTAATATAATAAGATTTTTTTCCATTTATGGAGAAGGTTTAACTAAGCAACTTTTATGGGACTTTACCAATAGAGTAATTCAAAATATCGAAGAAAACTCTCTGCCTTGCTTTGGAATAGGAGAGGAAAAGCGAGATTTTGTACATATCCAAGATGCTTTACAATTAATTGAAATTTTAAGCAATGACGATAAAGGATTTAAAATACTTAATTGCGGAACGGGAGAAGTTAAAACTGTACTTGATATTTTAAAATTAATTTGCGATGAATTAAACTTCAAAGGTGAACTTGTTTTTGATAAAATAGTTAAAGAAGGTGATCCCAAATCACTTATTTCAAACATTGATAAAGCGGTAGCTATAGGATTTTGCCCGAAAGTAAAGGTGGAAGATGGAATTAAAAGATACGTCCAATGGTTTAAACAAAACAATTAAAGTAGGATTTTTATCCGAGCAAAATTCAGGTTGGATGGGGGGCATAAATTACTATAAAAATCTGTTTATAGCAATTTCTAAAATAGAACACCCTAAAATAATCCCATATATTTTGGCACCTAAAGACGAAAATGCGAAAATTTTATTAAATTATGCACACCCGATTGAATTAAAAAAAGATATTAAATACCTATTAACAAAAATAGCCGCCGCTTTAAAAGGCAAAAAATTCAATAAGAACGAATATTTATACAAAAATATTGATATTGACTTGGTATCTAATACCCAATCGACAGAATATTCACCGGCTATTGCATGGATTCCTGATTTTCAACATATTCATCTCCCTGAAATGTTTAGTGAAGAAGAGATTAATTACAGAAGTGCTAATTTTAGAAAGTTAGCTGAAAAAAGTTTATTGGTTATCCTAAGCAGCGAAGATGCCTTGAATGACTTTAAAAAATTTATCCCCGAATTCGCTCATAAGGGACGTGTATTAAACTTCGTTGCAATCCCCGATAAAAATATATATAAATTAACAGATGAAATCACGCAAAAAACAATAAAAAAATTTGATTTAAGCGAAAAATATTTTTATGTTCCAAACCAATTCTGGATTCACAAAAATCATAAAGTTGTTCTTGAGGCAATAAGCATTTTAAAAGCTGAAGGGATAAACATAAACGTTGTTTTTACAGGTAATACAAGCGACTACAGACATGCTAATTATTTCAACGACTTAATGGAGTTTGTAAAAGAAAAAGAGATTGAAAATAATATAAAATTACTTGGGCTTGTTGATTTGAGTGAAGTTTTTTGTTTAATGAGAAATTGTATTTCAATCATAAATCCCTCTCTTTTTGAGGGCTGGTCATCTACTGTTGAAGAGTCAAAGAGCTTGGGTAAAAATATAATTCTATCAAATATAAATGTGCATAAAGAACAAAATCCACCTCGAGGAGTTTATTTTAATCCGTATAATGCAAATGAACTTGCTGATATCTTAAAAGATAAGTGGCTAAACGGCAAATCAGGACCTGATTTTGACTTAGAAGAACTCGCCCAATCTCAATTAGAAAAAAGGATTATTGAATTTGGAAAAACTTATCGACAAATAGTATTAGACGGATTGAATGTAGTCAAGTCTTAATTTTATTCAAAGTTAACTGTTGTTTTAAAACTAATCTTAAAACTTTATCGTAAATGGTGAATAAAATATTCCAAAGCCGAGTGTTTTTTACGTATGCAGTGGGGGTTCCAAAAACCTTAGTGAAAAATTTATCCAGTCTATAATGCAAATTATTCCTAAAATGCTCCTTGTAAATTTGTACTCTTTCTTGTTTTTGTCTTAATTTGATTTTTTCGTCAGAAGATGTTGAAACTCCCCCCAATTCAAATCTTGCCAAAACTTCAGGAATGTACTTACATCTAACATTATGATGCACTAACATTCTCACATTAAATTCATAATCAGCATAAATAGGTAAATTTTCGTTATAATCTCCATATTTTACAAAAATTTCATTTTTATAAAACATAGATTGATGACAAGGATTGTTATAAATTAAGTCGCTTTTAACATTGATATTCTCAAATGTTGCAATTCTAATTTCCTTGTTTTCTTTTACAAATTGCACATCTCCCCAAAGCAGTTCTAAATCAGGATGTTTTTTAAATTCATCAACTGCTTTCTTTAAAACATTTTCATCATAAAAAGTATCGGTTGCATTCAAAAAATAAACCAAATCCCCCGTAGCCAATTTTATTGCTTTATTCATTGCGTTGTAAATCCCGCTATCAGGTTCAGAAATTAATACAGAAATATTATCCCTATATTTCGACAAAATTTCAAGAGTTCCATCCGTAGAACCCCCATCAATTACAATATGTTCAATGTCTTTATAAGTTTGCCCATAAAGAGAGACTAAAGTTCTTTCAGTGGATTTAACAGCATCTTTGCATACTGTTATAATAGAAACTTTCATTCACTTTACTCCTGCGGAACCAGAACTTCATAACCGCCGCTTTTTAAGAAGACTTCTCTTTTAGCTTCTTTCAAATCTTCTGCAACCATCTCTTTTACAAGCATCGGCAAATCATATTTTGGCGTCCAACCCAATTTCTTTTGTGCTTTTGTTGCATCACCCAACAACAAATCGACTTCTGTCGGTCTGAAATAACGAGGGTCAACTTCGATAATAGTTTTTCCCGTCGCTTTATTAATCCCTTTTTCGTTAACGCCATGACCTTTCCATTCAATATCAATGCCAAGCTCTTTAAACGTCATATTACAAAAATCTCTTATAGTTGTTGTAACACCCGTTGCGAGTACAAAATCTTCAGGTTTATCCTGTTGTAAAACTCTCCACATACCCTCAACATAATCTTTGGCATGTCCCCAGTCTCGTTTTGATTCTAAATTACCTAAATAAAGTTTTTCTTCAATTCCAAGCTTAATTCTTACCGCCGCACGGGTGATTTTTCTCGTAACAAAAGTTTCACCTCGTCGTGGACTTTCGTGGTTGAACAAAATCCCGTTACAAGCAAAAATATTGTAGCCTTCTCGATAGTTTACCGTAATCCAGTATCCGTAAATCTTAGCACACGCATAAGGCGAGCGTGGGTAAAACGGAGTTGTTTCTTTTTGAGGAGTTTCTTGAACAAGCCCAAAAAGTTCTGAGGTGGAGGCTTGATAAAATTTTGTTTTCTTTTCAAGCTTTAAAATCCTAATCGCTTCTAAAATTCTTAAAGTTCCTAACCCATCTGAATTAGCTGTATATTCAGGACAATCAAAAGATACGTGAACATGGGATTGAGCCGCAAGGTTGTAAATTTCATCCGGCTGAATTTCTTGGATAAGTCTTATTAAATTGGTACTGTCCGTCAAATCACCGTAATGCAATTTGAATTTTAAATTCTTATTGTGAGTATCTTGGTATAAGTGGTCGATTCGATTTGTATTGAAAGATGATGAGCGTCTTTTCATGCCGTGAACCTCATATTCCTTTTCCAGCAATAATTCCGCCAGATATGAACCGTCTTGACCCGTAATTCCTGTTATTAATGCAACTTTTCCCATATCTTTACCTTTCACATTCCACATTTATACTTAATATATTTTACTATAAACAAAAGAATTTTTTTCGTTTTTTTGCTATAATTTCTTATTATACCAAGTTACATTCAAAGTATACTCGATTTTATGTTGTTGGGTTAGCAAACCCAACCTACTTCTCAGACTAAATCAGGCTTTGGATGTAAGTCAATATAATAGGGTAAGCAAGGGGTATATAGTGAATACTTTAGAGAAAAAA
>CAIPUE010000007.1 GCA_903868125.1 uncultured bacterium
ACAATGATATTGAAGACTTAAAGGACGAATTGTTACAATATTTAGTATATTACAATGAATGTAGACCGCATTCATCATTGGATGGAAACATCCCAAAAGAATTTTTGCAAAAGTGTAAGCGAATTGCTTGACTTCTACAGCAATGACGGTAAGAGATTTTTCCTTATTCTAACGCCCCGAAATTCTTATTTTGTCTGTAGTTTTTCTAATTTTTTCAAACGGATTTCAAACGCCTTATTCTGTGTTTCGAGTTGTTGATTTTTAGCTTCCAACATTTTAATTTTTTGTTCATTTAGTTTATCTGCGTTAACAAGTCCTCGAATAAGTTTATCAAGTTGTTTGATAGAATTTATCATTGCGTAAAACATATCATCCTGACGAATCATCAAGAACCCTTTGTCATCTTTTGTTACGGCGTCAGGAAAAACTTTTTGCAACTCCTGTGCCATAACCCCGACATGGGGTGCTTTTTTCTTATCTTTTTTAAACGTATAATTATATGTTTTGAGTTGGTTAATTTTATCAAGTCCGCCTGTGAATTCTCCATTAACATTTTTCAACCGCATGTCTGAGGTCGTTTTCCAAGTCCCAGTCGAAAAATAAGCATTACCACCATTTGTTCCGAGCGTAAGCGTACCTGGGATAGAAACATTATAAGCATTTGTACCGAGCATAATTTGGTTAACCGCATCAGTATCTGCACCATTTCCAATAGCTACCGAGTTTAGCTGATCAGCTTTGGCATTGACTCCAAAGGCAGAGGATTGTGAGGCGGTGGCTCTTGATGAAACACCGACAGCGGTGGAAGCATGAGCGGTTGCTTGTGCATCGAACCCTATAGCGGTAGAGCCGTAAATGGACGCAGAACCAGCGTTGGAGGCGATTGCGTTATATCCTAACGCGGTACTGCGCCAACCGGTTGGCGCAACGTCGGACAACCCAATATTATGTGATGAATCAACGACAAGCCTAGCGAATAAAGTACTGGCTTCTTTAAATAATATTTGGTTTTGTGTGGCACTAGATGTGTTTAACAGTAACCTTGCGCTATCGCCGCCTGCGAACCCGCTGGTTCCGATTGCGACACCTTGGGTGTTACCGATACCATAGAAAACATCAGAATTATTAGTTGCATATCTCCATGTTGCGCCTGATGTTTTTGTTTTTTTTGTGATGATTGGTAAAGATGCGGCTATAATGAGGCTTAATATCAACATTACGACCATCATTTCCGCTAGGGTAAAAGCTTTTTTGTTTGTCAAATTCATATTCTTACTCCAATTAATAATGTTTTATTATCATTATACATCCAAGTTGAGGATAATGCAACCATTTACTCTTTGAGTCCTTGCTGTGTAAGTCAATTAATTAACTTACACTTTTGTAAGAATTTTATGTTTTATTCATACTTTTAACAAATTTAAATGCTTCATCTTTTGATAAGTTTTTCTGCTCCGAAGTTTTAAGGTTTTTAACAGAAATAGTACAATTGTTTATTTCGTCTTCACCTAAAATAAAGGCAAAATCAGCAATTTTAGAAGCCTTTTCCAACTGCTTACCAAATTTTTTGTTTGTCATATCAAAATCACAGCTAATCCCTAAATTTCTTAATTCTTCGACCAATTTCAATGCCTCAACACTAAAATTTGAAACGACATAAGCGTTTAACATTTTAGGCTTGATTTTTTCCAGCAAAGAATTTAATCTTTCCATTCCCATAGCCCAACCAACGGCAGGAGTATCTTCGCCACCTAAATTTTTAACCAAAGAATCATATCTTCCGCCGCCACAAACAGCGTTTTGCGAACCTAAATTATTAGATTTAATCTCAAATACTGTCCGATTATAATAATCAAGCCCCCTGACAAGAAGTTTGTTTCTTTTGTATTGTATATTAAGCGCATCCAAATATTTTTTTAATTCATCAAAATGTTTTTGGCAATCCCCACAAATATAATCAGAAACTATAACATTTTGTACCTCTTGCTTTGCTAAAATTCTGCGACACACTTCGACTTTACAATCCAAAATCCTCAACGGATTTTTTTCATATCGAGCCTGACAATCAGGACACATCATGTCTAATTCAGTTTTTAAGACAGCCCTAAGCGCGGTTTTAAAACCCTCGCGACAATCAGAACATCCAAGCGAATTAATTTCGACATCCAAATCATTCAGACCCAAAGCTTTCAAATAATCTACAGCAAGTAAAATAATTTCAGCATCAGCAGTAGGCTCCTTTATCCCGAACATTTCCGCCCCTACTTGATGAAACTGCCTTTGACGGCCTGCTTGAGGACGTTCATATCTAAACATCGGTCCCTTATACCACAACTTAACAGGCGAGGTAAGTCTATGCATACCATTTTCAATGTAAGCTCTAACAACTCCTGCAGTATTTTCGGGACGAAGCGTCAAAGAGCGCTCGCTTTTTTCAAAAGTATACATTTCTTTGTTTACAATATCAGTTGTATCGCCAACTCCACGAGCGAAAAGCTCAGTTGCCTCAAAAATCGGAGTTCTAATTTCACTAAAACCTGCTCTTGTAAAAATCTCTAACGCTTTTAATTCCAAATTCTGCCACTGCTCAATGTCGTTGGGCAAAATATCTTTTGTACCCTTTTGGGCTTTAATTATATTACTCATAAGGTAATTATATTAAGATTGGAACCAAATGTCAATGAACTAAAAAGCCCTTAGTTTTATTTAAGGGCTTTTTACATTTTATTCTATCATCTTGTCTAGATAAACCTTATGAGCACATAGAGTAACAATATTTAAAGCTTAGGTTACCATCCAATTGACTTATGTAATACATTCTCCGGAATTTTTACAGGATTAATTATTTGATACGAATCCAAATTACCTGTATAACCCTTTAAATATTCTGCAAAAGTTCCGTCAGGTAAATTAAGATTTTTCTTTAGTTGCCCAAAAGTTTCAGGGCGCTTTTCATCTGGAGTATAAGTATAGTGAGCCTCTTCTTTTGTCCAAAACCATCCCTCTTTTTCTGGAGTATATTGCAACTGACCATTATTCTCATATTTAGTGAAATTGTCGAGTGCTCGAGCTTGATTTTTTTCTGTCTCACTGCTCCTATTGTTCTTAACAAAAGGAAGATGATTAATGTCTGCCTTATCTGCCCTCTTATTTAATACGCTAGGTTTTGTCCCAACATTGAATGAACCTTTCTTAATTGCATCAACCATAAAATTAATTCTCCTAAAAATGTAATCCTCGTATATTCATGTAAAAACCATTCCGAAGAAAAAATTTACTTTTAGTATACTAGATGTAAAGTTTTATTAACAAAAAAAGCCGATGAAATTAATCATCAGCTTTTTTAAAATAGATTCTGGCAACGAGTTATCTTCCCAGGAGGTGGCCCTCCAAGTATTGTCACCGCAGTGAGTCTTTACGACCGTGTTCGGGATGGGAACGGGTGGTTTCCTCACGCTTGATCACCAGAAATTTGTTTTCAAATTCCTTTGTGAATATTTATTCAGGAATTTCAATGTGCTTTATACACTGAAAATTACACAGAATTATAAGTTTTAACGCATCATCTTAAATCCTTTCGGCAAATAGCTCCTGTGGAGTTTTAATAAATTAAAACTCTTACGTCGCTATCGTTAAGTTACGCCTTCCAAAGCCTTGCACTTCTGCAAGTCTTTTCAGGCTTCACTCCGCCTACGGGTATTAGGAAAAGCCCTCGTCCTATTAGTATCAGTCGACTGAATATGTTGCCATACTTATATCTCTGACCTATCAACCGTGTAATCTGCACGGGGACTTACTAGCTTATGCTATGAGAGAACTCATCTTATGGTGGGCTTCGTACTTATATGCTTTCAGCACTTATCCGCTTCGAACACAGCTACCGGGCGTTTACCACTGGCGTGATAACCCGTACACTGGAGGTTCGCTCTTCCCGGTCCTCTCGTACTAAGGAAGACTCCATTCAATTCTCTTGCGCGTATACCGGATATGGACCGAACTGTCTCACGACGTTCTGAACCCAGCTCGCGTGCCGCTTTAATGGGCGAACAGCCCAACCCTTGGAACGTACTACCGCTCCAGGATGCGACGAGCCGACATCGAGGTGCCAAACCTCCCCGTCGATGTGGACTCTTGGGGGAGATAAGCCTGTTATCCCTATGGTAACTTTTATCCGATGAGCGATGGCCCTTCCATACAGAACCACCGGATCACTATATCCTACTTTCGTACCTGTTCGACTTGTATGTCTCACAGTCAAGCTAGTTTTTGCTATTGCACTCAATGGTTGATTTCCGACCAACCTGAACTAACCTTTGAACGCCTCCGTTACATTTTAGGAGGCGACCGCCCCAGTCAAACTGCCCACCAGAAACTGTTCCTCGCCCTGTTGTTAGAGGGATCGAGGTTAGAATTCAAATCATTACAGAGTGGTATCTCAACGATGACTCCATGAAAGCTGACGCTTTCACTTCAAAGTCTCCCACCTATACTGCACAATAATAACCCGAATTCAATTTCAAGCTACAGTAAAGCTCAATAGGGTCTTTCTGTCCTGGTACACGTAATCCGTATCTTCACGGATAATCCAATTTCGCCGAGCCTCTCGCCGAGACAGCGCCCAGATCGTTACGCCATTCGTGCGGGTCAGAACTTACCTGACAAGGAATTTCGCTACCTTAGGACCGTTATAGTTACGGCCGCCGTTCACTGGGGCTTAATTTCAGAGCTTCGACCGAAGTCTAACCCTTCCA
>CAIPUE010000008.1 GCA_903868125.1 uncultured bacterium
ACTTAAAGGACGAATTGTTACAATATTTAGTATATTACAATGAATGTAGACCGCATTCATCATTGGATGGAAACATCCCAAAAGAATTTTTGCAAAAGTGTAAGCGAATTGCTTGACTTCTACAATTGCGAGACGTCAAGTACCGAATGCGACAAATGATATCCACCGAAGCAATCTCCCTGTATTATTGCAAAGGGCGAACAAGATTGCTTCGTTCCCTCAATGGTTTTCTGACTAAAAAATCCTCGCCTCGCAATGACGGCGAGGGGTTTATACATAAGTAGTTACGCTAAACATTAAACAAAAGGAGTCATACAAAATCTGACTTTGATTTGAAAAGTTATTTTGTTAGCAACCCAACAACACGAAATTAGTTATGCTTTGATTACAACTCGCTATGAAACCGATTATACACAAATCTTACTTTTGTGGTATTTTCTTATTTTTCTTTTCCAAAGCATTTGTAATTGCAATGTTCAGCTTCGGAACGCCTAAGCCCAAAGCAATACCTGAATACAAGTAACCCGCAAGTTGTATTATTTCAAGGTATTTGATTTTTGTTTTTGTTAATTGAGGTGCTTCTTTCAATAATTCCTTAAAAGTTTTTGCAATTCCATCGGCTTTTATTGTTGAAATACCTGCTTTTTTAAATCCGGCATGCAATGTTTCCTCATAGGAAACGATAGAAGATTTGGTCAACCAATTGAACCATCCTTTGCCGTTTTCAATTTCGTTATATCTGATAAATTTTTCACCTTTAAATTTATCCAGTTTTTCAATCCCTACAGCAGCTAGTTTTGAAACAAAACCGCCGAGGATAAACCAATTTGTGAAGCCCAAAGAATCTTTTATTGAGGATTCTCTGAGTTCATTCTTGTCACGGGCAGAAAGCAGTCTTGATACAATAGTCATCCCGTATATTAATTTAAATTGGTCAATTACCGGAATAATCCCTTTAAATTGAACTTTTCTAAATATTTCGCTTGGTTTTTTGCCAATTGCCAAAAGCACGCCTAAAGAAGCTATTGTCGCTACTGATATTTTTAAAATTTTAAACCCGTTAGATTTATCAGGTTCTTTGCCTTCGACCCCTACAAAACCGTCTTTCCCAGTTTTCTTTTTTGTCAGGTACATATTTAAGGGTTGAGCCGAAACTCCTATTAAGCCCGCTATTGCAAGCCCCAGAACTGAAGTCTTTCCATTTAATTTTTTTATGTCTTTTATGAAAATATTTTGGTCAATATTCCTGATACTAAATGTTTGGGCAACTTTATCGTTCATAAACGATTTTGAAATTTTATAAATATTATCAATAAAATCATCTAAGGAAGCAACTGACATTTCAGATTTTCCGCCTATGACCTTTTCAATTTTAAACTTGCTTGAAGCACCTGTTGAATTTGTAATTACAGCTTTTAAATACGCCTTTGTTTCTTTACTCATTTTTTCAGAGTTGGATTTAAGTTCTTCGTTTAATTTTTGAATTACATTTTTTTGAGCAGCTTTGTCAATCGAAACCCAACCTTTTTTATCTCTAAAACTTTCATTTTCAAAGTTAGGATTAAATCCTCTTATATTTTCAAAAATTTCGCTTAAATAGTTATTTAAATTTTTATCCGAAGTCTTGATATTTCCATGTTCAATATTAGTTTGCCCCAGAATTTCGAGCATTTTATCGTTAAAAAACATTTTATTGGCTTTTATATCGAAACGTTTATTAATTGCGTGTGAAAACAGCCAAGCAGCTCCCAAGCCATAAGCCCCTATTGCACTGGTATTAAGAGTTGATGCGGCTTCTCTTCTGCCTGTCTCAATTCCGGCATCACGCCCACGAGTGAAATCGACGGCTGTTCTTGGGATTACCATACTGCTTAAATCAATAGCCGTAGCACCCCAAGCTTGATTTGTTTCTAAAAACATTAAAAATGGCGAAAGAGCTTCCATGCCGGTAAAATTTGGCTGCGGATAATTGCTTTTTCGGTCATTTTGAGTTTGAATATTCAATTTTGGGGTCAAGGATTGTTGTAGTTTCATTTTTTTCCAAGTCTAGTCTAGTGTATATATAATTTTATTTGTTTGCCGTAAAAAAGGCGTTGTAAACATTATTATTATTTGATGCTGAAATATTCATAGTAAAAGGAGGATAATATTTGTTAATTATTTTTTCATCTACTCCCATTTTTTTTAATTCTTCTTCTCTTGCTTTGTCAGTTCGTTTTCTGTTTAGCAATGGGATTAATAATCCCAGAGCAACTAAAGAAAATCCTATGTTGCCGAGCTGGCACAAGGAACGCATTTTCTTTGCAGTTTCTCCAACAATTTCATCGGATGATTTGAGAGCTGTATGTTTTGCCCAATGTCCGAATTTTTTGAAAACATTGGCATTTTTATCAGGGGCTTTTAAAACATTTATCAATTCTATTCCCTTAGTTTTTTGAATAAAAGTCGCAATACCCTTTGCTACGTAATCGCCCAAGAAATAAAACGCCGAGAAAGTGGCAATATCTCTGACGGTTGCTTCTCTGAGGTCATTTTTATCTTCAGAAGCCATCATTCTACTTGCAAATGTAGCTGTAGAAATAATTCTGGCTTGGTCCATGCTCGGAAAAATACCCTTAAATTGAGAAATATTTTTCAACATTTGTAAACTAGGTTTTTTCATTATTGATAGCAGAGCAACCCCAACCATGGTTCCAACTGAAATAAGTTTCTGTTGGAATAGTGCAGATTTTTCTTTTGACGAAAGTTCTTTATCCTCTGCCTGACCAAAATCTCTATAAATCGGAGCGCCTTTTTTACCTGAAGTTTTTGCTGTAATCCATCTGTTAATCGGCTGCATTGAAATAGCAAGCGGAATTATTATCCCAAGCCCGAGCAAGCTTTTTGTAAATAACAATTTTTTCGCTTGTTTTGCAAATACTTCTACATTTGGAACTTTCCCACCAGAAAGTTCTTTTAAGATTTGAGGAGTATTTTTGATTATAGATTCAAGATTTTGGCTAAAAAGTTCAGACCCATGTCCTTTAATCATAATATTTTCAGCAACATGAGTTTTACTTACTATTGATTTATAAGCATTATCAATTTCTTTTTTTGCGAACTTTTCTTTAAAAACATTTTCCGTAAGAGTTTTTACACTATCGTGGAACTTAAAGTTATTGAATTTGATTGTCTTTGTTCCGTCAATACCCTCTGTTTCATCAAGAATATTCTTAATAGTGTTATAAACTTTTGCCTTGTTTTTATCTTCGGTAAATATTAATTTTCCGCTTCCGTCCTTGGCTACATCAGAGGCATTTTGCCAGTACTTATCTACCAAATTAATAGTATCTTCGTTTGCCCAACAATCGCTCATTTTGGTGTCATGACCCATAATAGGCTTTTGAATTGCTTTAGCAATGCGCAAGACTATCAAGCTTGGGATTAAACAGTTAACAATAAGCCCTGAAGATTCTCTTCTAAAAGCTTCCACGCCGGCATAAGGGTTAGTTTCGCCTTCAATGACGGTTCTTGGAATAATAGCCGTAGCCAAATCTAAGACCGCAACGTTTATCATAGGGCTTTGTTCACACATTTGGATTAAATTTGTTGCACCATCCACCAGTCCGGTAAATTGGGGCTGTTTTTTAACCTTGTTTCTATCAATATTCGTAATATTTGTATTAATTCGTTCTATCATAATTCTTTTCTAACAAACTCTATAATAACAGTTAGACATACATTTTAAAAGTGGTGAATTTGAAAAATTGCCCTAAATACACTTATTGTAAAGTTTATATTAAGACGACTTTTTGCATAAATATTTAAAAATAGAACATTTTAAAAGCGTTTTTTGGTTTTTGGGGTAGAAAAATTAAAAAAATAGATTGAAAAATTAAATCTGCTGGTTTTTAAGACACAAAATCTTTGTAACGATTTGTTAACCGCAAAGAATAGGGGACGATATCTCAAGTTGCGGTTCACTGTTCAGCAACCGTGCATGTTCTTTTCTTAAAGCGTTTTTACCGGGGCAGACTGTTATGAAATCCCAAGGTAAAATTTCGTTTAAATCATATCCGCGTTGAACGTAGAAATCACTTTCAGGTAGGTTTTGAATTTGTGCCACTTGTTTGTAAGCAGTTTTAAAAGCGCCTATATTGCCTCCAAGTTCATAAATTTTTACTACATAATCAGATAATTCTTTTCCTCCACGTGATAAAAGGGTCTGGTAGTAATCCCATTTTGCGCTTGAAAAATTGGTTTTAACCCCGAGTTTATGAAATTCTTTTTTAAGAAAGTTTTGTTTTTTTTCTAAAGATTTAATATCTTCTCGAGCGCACCACTGAAAAGGAGTGTGGGGTTTCGGAACAAAAGTTGAAAAACTAAAACTCAAACCAAATCCCTTGTGGAGTTGTTTGATTTTGTTTACGAGTGTCAGCATTTCTTCCAAATCTTCTTGTGTTTCTGTAGGTAAACCTATCATGGCATAGATTTTCAGCCCCTTTAATCCGTTTTCTTTTGCAATTTCAACGGTTTTTAAAATCTGGATTTCGGTTAAATTTTTATTTATAACTTTTCTCAGTCGGTCACTTCCTGCTTCGATTGCTATTGTCGTATTTTTCTGCCCGCATGCGACAAGAGTTTTAATCACATTTGGCTCTATTGCATCCGCCCTAAGCGAAGATACGCTCAATTCTATATCGGGATTTTCTTGAACTTTGTTATAAATATAAGTACATATATTTTCAAATTTTGGATGAGAACTAATTAATGCTCCTAAAAGAGCTATTTTATTGGTGTGCCGAAATCCCAAATCAATACTTTCAATAATTTTTTCGTATTGTACAAATCTCTGCGGTAAATTCAAATACGATGCCAAACAAAATCCGCATCTGTTAGAGCATCCACGCGCGATTTCTATTATAAAAGTATTTTTAAAGAAACTTTCTTCACTTAATATCGGGGTAAATATACACTCGGGAAGTTCGCAATTAATTTTTTTAATCGTTTTTTGATTCAATGATGGAACATAAATCCCTTCAATTGCAGCAAGAGCCTTTAAAATCTCTATTTTGGGGTCATCTTTTTTCTCTTTGCAGATTTTGATAGCCTCAATATTAACTTCTTCGCCGTCTCCGACGATGATAAAATCAAAAAATGAGCTAAACGGTTCAGGATTGGAGCTTAAAACAGGGCCGCCACCGAAGATTAATGGATGTAATTCATTTCTATCAACAGATTTGAGTGGAATTTTGTGTTTTTCGAGTATTTTAAAAATGTTTAAAAAATCCAAATCAAAAGAAAATGAAAATCCTATTAAATCTACATCTT
This sequence comes from uncultured bacterium, assembly GCA_903868125.1. GTDB lineage: Bacteria > Cyanobacteriota > Vampirovibrionia > Gastranaerophilales > Gastranaerophilaceae > CAIPUE01. The sequence goes on from CAIPUE010000008.1 coordinate 5,311, forward strand.
GCACCATAAAGCTTGTTTTGGTTGTATTTGTACAAATTCTTTCTAAATTAACATCTTCAAGTAAATCTATATTTTTACATATCCAAAGATAGCCTATCGAGGACATCGAAAAAGAGTAAATTCCGGGGAAAGCCATCCATACATTATAATCGGTATTTTTTTTCAGCCTGTTATATAAAAAATTTTCGCTCATTCGTCACTCTTATTAATTGTTTTCAAATAAATTTCGTCAAATAACACACAAACCAATGATGCGATTGCGGGTGCGAGTATAACGCCCCAGACACCTAAAAACTGTGCAGAAACAAGCAATGCAAATATTATTACCAAAGGATGTAAATCCAAAAACCGACCAAAAATAATCGGTCGCACAAGATTGTTAGAAATCCATTGAGCGGTTAAAAATACAACAAATACAAGCACCAAGCCAACTATACCCATTTGATTTGCCATTATTAAGCACAAAACAAGCGCAATAGTCGGACCCACAAGCGGGATAATATCAAGTACACCCGTTATTAATCCCAATAAAAGTGCGTAATCAACTTTGATTATAAACATTCCAATCGCAGTTAAAATGCCGATTGCTAACATGTTTAAAAGTTGTGCTATGACGTATCCTCCGACTTTTTGAGAAATATTATCGTAAATATCAGAAGCTTTTTCCTTTATTTCTGAAGGGAAAAGTTTGATAAATCCTTTTTTAATTGTTGATTTATCCGCCATAAAATAAAATACAATCATATAAACGGCAAGGAAAAACAAAATACTTTGCCCAAGTCCGGTTGCAATGTTTATTGATTGGTTTACAAGCCCTGTTGCAAATGGAGAGGATGTTTTTATAATCGAGTCAAGGTCTACAATTTCAGGGATTCTATGCCCATAAAATTGGTGGTTGAATATAAAATTTTGTATTAAGCCTATTTTTTCAGGTAAAATTGTAAGAAATCCTTGGACCTGTTTAACTGCGACAAAAATAATCGGTACAAAAAAAGCGAATGAAATTATTAGAGTCCCGAGTAATACCAAGGTAGTTGCGGTAGAACGGTTCATCTTTTTTTCCAGTTTGTCCACAATCGGATTTAAAGAACAGGCTATAACGTAGGATGCAAAAAACAAAAGTGCAATTACCGTAATTTGAGACAGAAATTTCAGGATAATAGCAACTAAAATTAAAAAAACAACATTTTTCACTGTAAAATATTTTTTAAATGGCATCATCCTTCTCCTTTTTCAAGTCTTAAATCAATTTCCTTTTGTATGTTTAATGCAGATTCAATGTCTTGTTTTGAAATTATCTTCATATTTAATAAAATATCACCAAGCTGCATTTTTTCAAAATTTTGAATATCAAGCGCTATACCTAAATCATGCAAAGTAAGTTTACCTGATTGCATCAATATTTCACCGATTTTTTGGTGTTCTTGAATATCTAGCCAGTCTTTTATATTACTTAGATTTTTCATAAAATACATTATAGCAGATAATTACAAATTATGAGCATTTATTTATAATTGTGACGGCAAATTTTAAACAATATTTTAAGTCATGTTAAGATTAAAGTTAATTTTTATATTATTTATTTGTATTTTTTTATA
>CAIPUE010000009.1 GCA_903868125.1 uncultured bacterium
AAATTCAAAAAATGACAATTTTTTGCAATTTTTCAAATCCGACCTAAGAAGTGCTAAATCCATACCGGCTGCGGGATAGCCGGCGGTATGGATTTAAGCCGGACATAGGAGCTTGCGAGGAAAATTTTAATTTTTCCGCAAACTCATTACATAATATAACTGATTTTAGCCTTAATGACTAAGCCATACATATGATTTTCGACAAAAAAACTGAATTTGCAAAAGAAATAGTTCGTAATAAAACATAAGTATCAGAAAGTAGCAGGTAAAGAAATGACAAATGGTTTTTACACCCCAAAAATAAACTTAAGCGGGCATGTGCAAAACGGTGAAGCAGGGATGAAACTTGACTCTATGCCATCTATTGCATCTCCAAAACTTGATCAGATAAACGAAGTTTCATCAACAAGCTTTAAAGGAGTTATGTCGGGACTTGTTCAAAACTTAAATCAGAGTTTAAGTGCACCTGACCAGCTTTTAAGTGCTTCCATGTCCGAAAATAGTGATGTGGATATTCATGATGTTATGACTGCAATGGCTAAAGCTGAGATAAGTGTCAATGTTGCAACGCAAATTACTTCAAAAGTCATTCAAGCGTATGACAAAATTATGCAAATATCAGTGTAAACTTAATAATATATACATATTGGTAAAAAAATTGTATAATATTATAGGGTAATAAAAAGGGGTAAGGGGAAAGAGGAAAGCGAAATATGGAAATCGGTAAAGCCTTTCAGTCCCACAATCCTTCAACCCTTCAAGCTTTAAACCAAAAGGCGGGGATGTAAACGATGGATTTTCAAAAACTACTGGAAAACAAACCTTTATTGTACACGATTATAGGAGCGATAATTGTGATACTTGCGCTCAGTATAACTGTGGGCGTTGTTTCATCGTCTAAAGGAACAACAAAGGAAGGCGTTATCAAAGAAAAAGTGATTAAAGAACCTTTGGATTTGTTGACTACGGATAATTTAGGTAAAGCCATTGAAATTCAGGCGCTTTTGGCTCGAGAAGGGATTAATGCGGATAGAAAAATAGATGGTACAAAATCAACCATTTATTTAAAAGAATATACTCAATCTCAGAGGGATAGGTCACTTTTGGCAATAGTAAAAAGTGGGCTTATGGACCAAAATGTTGGGTTAGAAATTTTTGACAAAGGTGATTTTACTTCAACAAAAGAAGATAAAAGAATTAGACTTGCAAGAGCAATAAATGGAGAACTTGCAAGACTTATAAGAAAAATTCCTCCGATAGAAAATGCATCGGTGTTTATTTCCATTCCGGAACAAACAATGTTTACATCAATGCAAAAACCTATAACAGCAACAGTTCAGGTAACAATTCCAAGCGGAGATAAGCTTGATCAATTAAAAATCAAAGCCATTACAAACCTGCTTTTAGGCAGTGTAACAGGTATTGCTACTGAAAACATTTCGATTACGGACACAAACGGGAATGTTTATTCCAGCATTATTGATAATGAAGATGATATGGTTAATAGAGCTGAAGAAAATGATAAATACATGCAACAAAAAGTAAATGCTCAATTAGACAGATTACTTGGAAAAGGTAACTATGTGGCAACAGTCAGTACATTCTTACGTCAATCACCCATTGAAACAACAAGTATAAATTATGACCCTAACAAAAAAACCTCCGTAAGCGAACAAACATTTACTGAAGGATTGGGAGATAAAAGTCAGGATTCTGATAACGGCGGCGCCGTAAGTGTTTATATGCCTCCCGGATTATCACAAACAGGTAAGGCAAATTCCTCCCAAAATAGAAATTATGCACGCTCTGCAAGAGAAACACAATATGGAGTTTCAAAAACTCAGATTAGTGAATATACCAAAGCAGGAGTTATAGAAGAAGTTTCAGTCGCGGTCACCTTGGAAAAGAGTGCCTTGCCTCCTGATACAACATTGAAAGAATTAAAAGATTTAATTGCAGGGGCAGCAGGTCCTAAAGTTAATGCAAATAACATTACGATTGCGCTTTCAGATTCAATTGACCCTTATTTAGCAGCCGATAGAGTTGCCAATTTACCAAAGCCTGATGAAACAGGAAATCCTTGGTGGCTTGCAATTGCGGCAATTGTTATAGGGCTTGTCGGAGGTTTAAAATATATTTCTGCAAAAGTTAAAGAAGCTCAGGATAGACAAAGAGAAGACTTGATACAATTGCAAGAAAAAACTCACGATCAAGAACTTCAACTTCGAGATGTCCATTTAAAAGCTGCGGAATTAACCGAAAAACAATCTAAAATGGCTCAGGGATTCATTGAACAGCAAAAGAGAGAGGTTGTATCACCGTATGCAAGCGATCTTGATAATACACTTAGAGATTTAACCTCAGATTTGGAAGGCTTGGATGAAGAAGAGGCAGGGGAAAAAATTAAGAATTGGATAGAAAAAGGGTAGAAAGTAAACAGGAACAATGGCAATAGAAGGTTTTGATTATCAAGGATTTGCGCAGGAACTCGCTTCGCAAGCGGGTGATCTTCTTCCTGCGGATTTTCAGGAGTTTCAAAAAACTTATGTAATAAATACTATCAAAAATTTCGCCACTCTTTGCGGAGAAGCAATATATAACGATGAAACCGCTAATTTCAATGCCGATCAGGGAATGCTTATAACTCAAATTATTGCAGAATGGTCGTTCCATAAATCGGTTGATTTAATAAAAGCAGGCATCATTCCTGATTATTGGGATAGCGTCATGCAAAAAATTGCATTCACAATCTTTGAAATTGGTAAACAAACTATTACAAAGGGATTGCCGCAGGATGAAATTCTTCAAATTGTTGAACATCATGTAAAAAAAGCTTATCAAGCTGCGCTTGAAGAATTACAAGAACGTAAAGCCATAGATTCAGAAGTATTTGAAAAAGCAACACATCAATCAAACATCGATGATATGATGGAACAATTACAAAAACAAAAGGCAGAAATTAATGCTAATGCAGAATCTCAAGTTCAAGAAAAAGGTCATCAATCAAGTTCCAAAATCCTAAAGCTGGCTTCAGTTGCACTGGTATTGAAGCAAATTTCTCAGGATAAGGTTCAAACAATTTTAAATAAATTTGATACGAATGATGCTCAAACAGTTATTCAATATATGCAAATGCCCGATTTGGAGAAAAAATTAGATAAAGACATAACCATGCGCTGTCTAAAGGAAATAAAAATTAGTTTACCTGAGCCAAAATATATCAGCGCAGATAAAATTCTTTTAAGAATGAAGAAAATTTTTGAAAAGTTGCCTAAAGCTAATATAGAAAGAATAATCACCAAAGAACGCCCTAATGTAAAAGCATTTATTGAAAAAGCATATATTGGAGAATGTTCTCCAATGCCTTCTAAAGTTGCAAGTATAATCGCGCAACATTTGGAGGAAAACGTTTTATGATTATTAAAAAAAGAAGTGAATTAATAAGCAAAAAAGTTGACAAGGAACGCTCGACAACAGAAATTAAAATGGAAGATGCAAAGATTGATTTATTTGATTTAGATAATATAGATTTTGCTCAAAGACAAGAAAGAAGAAGAGGAGACCGCCGCCGCGGTTACAGAAGAATTGATGATAGAAATTTAATTTCAAGAGCGCAGGAAGAAGCTGGAACAATAAAAAATGCTGCGGCAAAAGAGGGTTACAACGAGGGGCTTGAAAAAGCTAAACATGATATTCAGCAACTTACAAGCGCTTTGGGGGGTTTCTTGAACGCAAAACAGGAGGTTTTTGAATATATAGCTCCTGATATTTTGGAGATAAGTATTGATATTGCTAAAAAAATTGTAAAACATGAAATAGAGCAAGATCCTCAAATAATTTTAGCAACAATTTTGGACGTTTTAAAAACAATTTCCAGAGATGAAGCAAGGATTAGTATAAAAGTAAATCCCGCTGAAGTGGCTATAGTAAAGACTAATGTTACAGAAATAAGCTCATCAATAGGGCTTGAAGCAAAAATAAATGTTATTGCTGATGATACAATAGAAATAGGAAGTTGCATTATCCAAACAAGTAACGGAATAGTGGATGCAACGGTAAATACTCAACTGGAAATAATTAAGGAAGCTTTTAAAGGAATTTAAGCAAATGGCTCAATCAAGCAACGGAAATCCGATAAGTGAAATATTTTTAGCAGTCTTCGTATTGATGCTAATCCTAATTTTGCTGATTGAAATGCCTGCTTGGATTATAAACTTTTCGATAAGCTTAAATATAACATTAGGAATTGTTTTGCTGATGATTTCCTTGTATGTTCAAAAACCTCTTGAATTGGCATCTTTTCCTTCAATAATTCTTTTAGGTACGATGTTTCGACTTGTTTTAAGTATCGCAGTAACCCGTTTGATTTTATCAAAAGGTGATGCCGGAGCTGTAATTCATGCGTTCGGGAACTTCGTAACGGGGGGGAATTTAATCGTTGGTGGTGTAATCTTCTTAATCATCACTGTAGTCCAGTTTATGGTAATTACCAAGGGTGCCGAGCGTATCGCGGAAGTTGCCGCAAGATTTGCATTGGACGCTATGCCGGGGAAACAAATGACAATTGACGCCGATTTTAATGCAGGATTGATTTCGCCTGAAGAAGCAGTCAGGAAAAGAGAAGACTTACAAAGAGAATCAAATCTTTTCGGTTCAATGGATGGTGCGATGAAGTTTGTAAAGGGAGATACGATTGCAGGTATCATAATTGTTATAATAAACATTATCGGGGGCTTATGCATAGGGATGTTAATGAACGGTATGCCTGCAGCAGATGCCGTTTCAAAATATACACTCTTAACTATCGGGGATGGTTTGGCTTCACAAGTTCCGTCTTTATTAATGGCAATTGCGGCAGGTATCTTAATGACACGTTCCTCTGCGGCGACTTCATCATTAGGTGCGGATTTGACAAACCAGATTATGAGCAAACCTTATAGTTTATTTTTTGCCGGCGCCTTTTTGTTTTTCATCGCAGCAACAAGTTCTTTTACGGGACTGCCTTGGGGGCCGTTTTTATTCTTCGCAGTTATTATAATTATTGCGGGATTTTCCGTTCTTGTTAATGCAGATGTCCAATCTCAGTTAGGACAATTGGAAAACGTTCGTCAAAATATGCAGGATTTGGTTAACCCGAATAGGATGTATGAACGGTTAGGCGTAGATGTTTTGAGTTTGCAAGTCGGAGCGGGGTTGCTTGTTATTGCAGACCCTGACCAAGAAGGACAATTGCTTGCCAAAATTGCGGCTCTGAGACAGAGAACAACAGACGAATTAGGTTATATAATACCAAACATAAGAATTATGGATTCTTCAGCTCTCGAATCTGAAGAATATCTGATTTCGGTACGTGGCAATACTGTTGCAACAGGTTTTGTTTATCCTAAACGATATATGGTTATAGCCGATCAATGGGATGCGATTAGAAAAACAGTTCCTGAAGATGCGATAGTCGGAGTTGACCCTACGTACCAAACTCAAGCATACTGGATTAATGCAGAAGATGCAAAACAATCACAAGGTGTAATGGCGGTTGATGCGACAGATGTTATAATTACACACCTGCAAGAATGTGTAAGAAAACACGTTGATGAGGTTATGACTAAAACTGATGTTTTAAAATTGATGGAATTGGTACGTTCTCAAGACCCTACGTTGGTTAACGATTTGGTTCCGGCAATAATTTCAACAAGTGATTTGAGAAAAATATTTGTTAATTTAATCAGAGAAAAAGTTTCAATCAAGGATATAATATTTATATTTGAAAGACTTTGCGATTATGCAAGATTTTCAAAAGAGCCTGATATTTTATCAGAAAGACTAAGAGCTGCATTAGGTCGTCCAATTTGTCTTTCAAATGTTTTGGAAGATAAAATTCTCTACGCTTTGACCCTTTCTCCTGATTGGGAAAAAGTTCTTGATGACAGTTGCCAAAGAACAGAATTGGGAACAATGTTTTTATTAAATCCGATGCAGGTTCAGGAGCTTATTGAAACGACTGCAAATACGCTGATGAGGGCACACCAGAATGTCGGAAAGCAACCTGTAATCTTGTGTTCGCCACGCATAAGGCTCCCTCTATATCAACTTTTGGAAAGACACATCCCGACGATTGTCGTAATTTCTTATTCTGAATTGATTACGGATATTAAGGTTGAGGCGGTTGATACAATTGGGGAGAATTACACAAGCAGCTATGCGTAGGCGTGGTAAACGGTAAACGGTAAACGGTGAACGGCAGCAACAAGCCCAAAAGCGTTCAGTAGATCGGGATTACAATCAAAATCATGGAAAAGCTGAAAAGCGTTTCAACTTTTAAATTAAAGAAAATTTTTTAAAGCTGATATAATATAAATATGCTTAAAAAAATCCTAATAAAATTAATCCAAATTTATCAAAAAATATCGAGCTTAACCCCTTCAGTGTGCAGATTTGTACCGACATGCTCGGAATACACAAAACAGGCGCTGATAAAATACGGTATTTTAAAAGGACTTTGGCTTGGTACAAAAAGAGTTTGCAAATGCCACCCATTCCACCCCGGTGGATACGATCCATTGCGATAATTAAAGCCGATTACTTGTGCATGGGGTTCTTTTTTGTTATAATCAACCCATGGCGAAAGTTAAGACAAAATGGATATGTCAAGAATGCGGGTATGAAACGGCAGGATATTTGGGAAAGTGTCCCGAATGTTCGACTTGGGGAAGTTTGGTTGAAGAAATCCAACAAAATTTGGTTCAAACACCAACTAACGTATGTTTTTTAAATACGCAAAAACCTTCATTGCTAAATGAAATTGAATTAAGTAACGAAATTAGGATGAGCACAAATATTTCCGAGTTTGACAGAGTTTTAGGCGGTGGCTTGGTTCAAGGTTCACTTGTTTTAATTGCAGGAGATCCGGGAATAGGTAAATCGACAATACTTTTGCAGACCAGTGGGCTTTTATGTAAAAACAACAAAAAAGTTTTATATGTTTCTGCTGAGGAATCTTCAAACCAGATTAAGCTAAGAGCCGACAGGCTTGATATTAGAGCGGAGAGCCTTTACATTTACCCCCAAACGAATTTGGAACTTATAAAAAAAGAGATTGAAAATATTAAGCCCAATGTGGTTGTGATTGATAGTATTCAAGCGATTTATACTCAAAATATGGCGAGTTCTGCGGGAAGCGTTTCTCAAATCAGAGAATGTTGTAATTTTTTGATGCAACTGGCAAAAAATGAAAACATCACCGTAATTGTCATCGGGCATGTCACAAAGGACGGAAATATTGCAGGTCCCAAGGTTTTAGAACATATGGTTGATACAGTAATTTATTTTGAAGGTGATAAATATAAATCCTATCGACTTTTGAGAGCTACAAAAAATCGCTTTGGGAACACTTCAGAAGTAGGAATTTTTGAAATGCAAACCAAAGGGCTTGTGGAAGTTACCAATCCGAGCGAATTATTTTTAAACGAACATTCGCAAATTTCAACGCCGGGAAGTGTCATTATAGCTACAAATGAGGGGACTCGTCCGCTTTTGGTTGAGATACAGGCACTTGTGGGCGCAACCCCATATCCGACGCCTCGCAGGGTCACAAACGGAGTTGATTTTAGTAGAGTTTTACAGATTTTGGCGGTTTTAGAAAAAAGAGTCGGACTAAACCTTTCCAAGCAGGATGTTTATGTGAATGTAATCGGCGGGGTAGAAATCTCCGAACCCGCAGCTGACTTGGGAATAGCTCTGGCAGTTGCAACCTGCGCGAGAGATGTGATTGTAGATTCTCACACCGTTATAATCGGTGAAATAGGGCTTTCAGGCGAGATAAGAGCGATTAATAATGTAGAAAAAAGAATTAAGGAAGCTCAAAAATTAGGGTTTAAAAAAGCAATTATCCCGAATGCAAACGGAAATTTTGAGGAAAAAATTGAAGGCATAGAAATTGTTCGTGTAAAACGCTTGATTGACGCGATTACGTCTTGTGTTTCAAAGGCAAATAAGTAAATTAGAACTAAAAAAAAAGACCCCGTAATTCTGGGGTCAAGGTTGGTTATTTTTGGTTTATTTGGTTTGTTATTTTATTTATTTTGTATACTTATTTAATCGAGGTGAAGATTTAAAATTGCCTAAAAAAAGACAAGAAGTTACAAAAATTAACATTGTAAACAAGTCTTAAAACTAGGGTAACAAAAAAGGCAATTTATTTAAGTATATATACTTTGTATATGTAAGAGTATTTAAAGAGAGAACAAAGAGAATGAGAAAACTTTTATTACAATTCGCAGGCAGACAAAGAAAATTTTGCACAACTGATTTGATATAAATTTATTCAATGTTGATATTACTTAATAGAGGGTTTAATAAATTCGTCAATTATGCTAAAATCTATATAAATAGGGGAATGTGATGAACAATACTATTTATACTATTGGATATGCATCTTTTGATATTGATAAATTTACTGATATATTAAATCAATACAAAATTTCTTGCTTGGTTGATGTAAGAAGCAAACCAGTGGCTTCTGAATATCATAGGGCTTATAGTAAATCATACTTAGAACCTTTACTAAAAAATAATAGCATATGTTATAGAAATTATGCAAAGGAATTTGGTGCCAGACAGACGAATTCCTGTTTTTATAATGAAAAAAACTATGTAGATTTCGCTAAATTTACAAAATCTGACATATTTAATGAAGGAGTTCAAAAACTCATAAAAATACTAAGCTTAGGGCGTAATATTGTGCTTATGTGTGCAGAAAAAGATCCAATTAGTTGTCATAGAAGTATTATGGTAACAAAAGCCTTACGAGATAAAGGGTTTAATATTGTTCACATTATGCCGGATGAAACAACGCAAACCCAAAGTGATATAGACTTAAGACTTTTAGAAATATATTTTAAAAATAGGGAGCAATTAAGTTTATTTAACAACACTAACGATAGTGATTTAATTGAAAAAGCATATGCAATGAAAAATGCCGAAATTGGTTACAGCTTACAATTGGAGGCAGTGTGAATATATTTACCATTGGCTTTGCGCAAAAAAGCGCGAAGCAATTTTTTGAGGTACTTGAGAAAAATGGAATTGATTGCCTAATTGATATCAGGTTAAATAATAGCTCTCAATTGGCAGGTTTCACCAAGGGTAAAGATTTAGAATATTTTCTTGGCAAAATTTGTAAAATTAAATATATCCATGAACTTAAATTTGCTCCAACTAAAGATATTTTAGATAATTACAAAAATAAAAAAATCTCTTGGCAAGAATATGAAATTAAATTTAATGATTTATTGGAAGTTCGAAACTGCAATTTGATTTTTAATAAATTGGTTGGGAACAAATATAATAATATTTGCTTGTTGTGTAGTGAAGTGGAACCTAATAACTGCCATCGAAGATTATTCGCAAATTATTTAAAGAAGAACAATCCAAGTGTAAATATAATTCACTTATAAGGGAATGGCTATGGAAAAAGATATTATTTTACTAACTAAATCAAGCATGCGCAGTGGCTATTGTGTTACAGGTATTGATTTGGCAACAAACACTTTTATTAGGCTGGTAACAGGTAATAATGAGCCTTTGAAAGATATGAATATGCAGCTTTTGAATGGAGGAATAGCAAAACCACTAGATTTAGTAAGAGTGAATTTAATTAAACCGGTTCCCGATAAAATCCAATCTGAAAATTGGCTTATAAACAACGATTTTAAATGGAAAAAGATAAGAATGGCGGACATTGATGAAATTACACCTTATATAAACACAAATATTGAATATGTTTATAAAAATACAAATTGTTATCTAACCGAAGAAGAAATTATTAATATTAATTCTTCTCTTGTCCTTTTAAACGTAAATAATGCAAGATTAAACCGGCAAACAAATATGTATGGAAAAATCAAATCAAAATTATCTTTTGAATTTAACGGTCGTTGTTATAATAATTTCTCAGTAACTGACCCTGAATTTTACAATATTGAGAAAGCCGAATATAAAAAACTCTTAGTTGCTGTTAGCCTACCAAGAGACTCTTTGGGTGCCGGGTATTATAAATTCGTAGCCAAAATATTTAATATTTCTTGATTTATCGTGGCAGATTTTTTTGATTTGAATGAACTAAACATTTGATATAATTCTTTATAAAATATTGTAACCTTCACTCGACTAATGTAGAATTGGACATGTAACGAGTGGGGATTTTTTATGGATAGAGTTCAAAAGCGGATATTGATTGTAGATGATGATAATGAAATACGGGAGTTGTTGGAGTTTGACATCGGACAAAGCGGTTATTATGTCGACACTGCAAAAGACGGCTTAGAGGGCTTAAACAAAGCGCTCAATAATAGTTATGATATTATTTTGCTTGATGTTATGATGCCAAAAATGAACGGGTTTGACGTGTGCAAAAACATTCGACAAGCAAAACTTGCTGTTCCGGTTCTAATGTTGACAGCAAAAGGTACGATTAATGATAAAACCGAGGGGTTTGATTGCGGAGCGGATGATTATTTGGTCAAGCCTTTTGATATTCAGGAAGTTTTGCTAAGAATAAGGGTTTTGTTGAGACGCAATCAAGCCGAAAATAAAACAAATTCCTTATCTTCTGAGGTTTTACATGTCGGGGATATAGAAATTTTCCCTGAAAGTCTTGAATGTATTGTTATAAATAAAAAAATCAAGTTGACGCCAACGGAATTCGAAATTTTATATTGTTTAATGCAGCATTTCAATAACGCTGTAACATTGGCAACGCTTTTGGATGAAGTCTGGGGATATGACAGTAACGAGGATGTGAGAATGTTACGGGTACATGTCGGTGGATTAAGAAATAAAATTGAACCTGATGGTAAAAACCCCAGATACCTACATACAGTAACAAATGTGGGGTATAAATTGACACCGTTTACAGAGGTATGAGAATAAATGAGAAAATTTGTCAGGTTTAAAAGATTAAAAATTATAGAACAAATATTAATTGTTTTACTCGGAGCTGTAATTATTCCGATGGCAATAAGCGGATTCATTATTAATAATATTAACCAACAATCAATGCGTTCTCAACTCCGAGAATCGGCTGTTTTGGTTACAAATATGGTTTCTGAAGAAGTTGATGTTTTTTTGAATTCATCGCTAAACGAACTTAATCAAATCAAATTTACATTGGAATATTTGGGCGGTGGTTCATATGCGAAGAAAAAATATTTGAGAAATGTTTTGAAAAATTCACCCGAATTTCAAGATTTAAAAATCCTGAATACTCCCCAAGAATTAATGGAATTGCACGACTACAATCTTAAACACGATTCGGTTTCAATTTACACCACGATGAAAAACAAAAAGTTTTTGGTAGCAACTTTTGACTTGAATTTTGTGAAAAATAAACTGTTTAAGTCCCTGAATGAGGACAAAAGACAGATTTATATATTATCAGCCGACGGAAAATTAATTGCAAATCATAATTATAAGGAAAAGGATTTTCAGGCGACCATTAAATATTTACCTAAAAAACTTAAGCCAAATGTTCCTGTTATTTTTGGAAATTTAAAAAACCAACCGTTTGTTTATTTAAAAAAGACTTCTCCAAATATAACAATTATCGTAAATACTACTAGAGGGGTTACGAGAAAGGCGATTAATGAAAACAGGATTAAGCTGATTTTGGCTGTTCTTCTTGCATCTTTTACAGTAATCTTTGTTGTGGGATTGTACACTTATTATCTATATATAAATATTCGTCAACTATTTAAGGGGATTATTGCGCTTTCTAAGGGGAATTACCAGAGAAGAATAAGACTTTTGACGAATGTTTTTACCCCTTATGAAATTATTTTTCTGGCGTTTGAATTCAATCGTATGGCAAGTCAAATTCATAAATCCTACTTGCAATTGAAAAAGAAAAATGCCGAATTGAAAGAATTGAACGAATTTCGTTCAAATTTAATCGACACAGTCAGCCATGAGTTTAGAACTCCCTTGACAAGTATTCAGGGGTACACTTCACGACTTTTGAGACAAGATATTGAAATAGACGAAGAAACGACGCAAAAATCGCTTAGAACAATCAAAAAACAATCAGAACGTCTTTCTCGCATGGTCGAAGATTTGCTGGTAGTACCTGATATTGAGGGCGATAGAATAAGAACAAAGTTAGAACCGTTGTGGCTCCATAAAGTAATTAATTCAGCACTTAATCTTGTTAAAACTGATGAAAAAGAATTTATTAATAATATTGCTGAAGATTTTCCATTGATAATAGCAGATAATGACCGCTTAGAACAAGTTTTTGTTAATTTACTCGAAAATGCGATAAAGTATTCGGACGAAAACACTCCGATTATTATTGAGAGTGTTATTGAAGATGATAGCGCCAAAATTTACATCAAAAACGAATGTGCGATTATTCCAACAAATAAATTAAAAAAATTATTTGAAAAATTTACCAGAATTGATGATAAAACGACCAGAACAACCCGCGGAACAGGCTTGGGGCTTTTTATAGTAAAAGGTCTTGTTGAGGCTATGAACGGAGAAATTAAACTTCGTTCAAAAGAAAAATACGGATTTGTGGTGGAAATAAAACTTGCGGTATTTAAACCCAATGAGCACGAAATAAATGAATAATTTTATGCAACGAGCAATTGAAATCGCACAAAAATCGGGCGCCGACGTACCCGTCGGCGCCCTTATCATAAAAAACGACGAAATTATATATTTTGCTTGCAACGAAAAGGAAAAAAACAATGATCCGACGGCTCATGCCGAAATTTTAGCAATAAAACAGGCTGCTTTGTTGATTAGTAATTGGCGGTTGGAGGATTGCGAGCTTTACGTAACTCTTGAACCTTGCCCGATGTGCGCGTGGGCGATTTTACAATCAAGGATTAAGGCGGTTTACTTCGGTTCGTATGACAGCCAATACGGAGCCTTTGGCTCCGCACTCGATTTAAGACAGCAAGCAAACTCCAGACTGAAAGTCTACGGAGGCATTTTAGAAAAAGAGTGCGATAATGTGATAAGGGAGTTTTGGGACGGGAAACGGGGGAACAGTGAGAAGTGAGAGGGAGATGGGTAAACGGTGAACGGTAAACAGGTCGTATAAAGTAGGGTGGGTTCCCTAACCCACCGTCAATAGGCGTTGCAGTAAGTTGGGCTTGCCAACCCAACAATGTAAAATAAAGGCAAAAAATGATAACAAGAACAAGTTTAGAAGAACTGGTTGCAAAATATGAAACAACGGAGTTTATCAAGGACGACCCGATTCAATTTCCGCATAGGTTTATAAACCCTCAAGATGTTGAGATTGCGGCATTTTTAGCTTCTCTTTTTGCATACGGGAACAGAAAAGTTTTTATAAAAAAACTTGATGAACTGTTTAAAATAATGGAGAACAAGCCTCTTGAATTTGTGCTTGATTTTGAGCCGCATTCGTTAAGAGGTTTCAACTATCGATTTGCAAAAGATTTTGACATTATTGAAGTTTTTAACATTTTACATAAATTATACAAAGAAGATGGCAGGTTGAGTGCATTGTTTGAACACGGTTGGGGGCTTGACAATTCTATTTTGACTATGTTACAGACGGTCACAGACTATTTTTATTCAAACGTTCAAAATAAGGTTGGCATGGGGTTTTATCACCTGATTCCTAATCCTAAAAATGGTGGTGCGGTGAAAAGAATGAACATGTTTTTGCGCTGGATGGTGAGAAAAGGACCTGTTGACTTAGGTTTATGGGATTTTCTTCCGACTGGAGAACTGTTAATCCCGATTGATGTTCATGTCGCTCGAATTTCAAGAGAAATGGGATTACTCAAGAGAAACAGTAATGATTTTAAGGCAGTTTTAGAGCTAACCAAAACTTTAAAACAATTCGACCCTGATGACCCCGTAAAATTCGACTTTGCCATGTTCGGCTTGGGTGTGAACGGTTAATTATGTTGTAACACCATTTCTAATTTCCCCGTTAAGAAACGAAGTTATATTATTCATTGTTATATTTAAGATTCTATCTTGCGCTTCTTGAGTATTATAGGCTATGTGCGGTGTTACAACAACATTATGCAGTTTTAGCAATCTGTCGTTAATAAGCGTTTGTCTTATAACATCATCCGTCAAATAATCAAAATCCAAGGTTGTCTCCGGTTGAGTAAAAATATTCTCCGATTCCAAAACATCAAGCCCCGCACCGAAAATCCTGTTTTCGGATAATGCTTCATACAAAGCTTTTGTATCTATTAATTCCCCTCGTGCGGTGTTTACAAGAATTGCCTGAGGTTTCATTAATTTGATTTTTTCCGCATCTATCATATGCAAATTATCTTTAGTAAGCGGAGCGTGAAGTGAAATAACATCCGAATTTTTTAAAAGTTCGTCCAATTCGACATATTTAACCCCATATTTTTCCACAAGCGTATTTTGGGGGTATATGTCATAAGCTAAAACTTCCATCCCAACACCTTTGGCAATCCTGACGACCTCTCTTCCGATTGCACCTGTCCCGATTATGCCGATATTTTTATTTTTGAGTTCCAGCCCCGTGTAAATATCGCGGTTCAGGTGTTCATTTTTTAAGTTCATATAAGAGCGAGAAATTTTTCTCATAACATCAAGCATTAAGCCGAACGCAAATTCTGCCACAGTAACGTTTCCATAGCCAAATGAATTAACCACCTGAATGTTGTGCTCCTTACAGTAATCAATATCGATATGATTGAAGCCGACACTTCTTAGTGCGATTAGTTTAAGTTTTGGAAATTGTTTTAAAATCTTCGCATCCACTCTGGAAAAGGTAAAACAGGATAAAATCTCCGCCTGTTTTATTTCATCGGTCAATTGAGTTTTGTCGTTCAAAGGTTCTGCAAGCAGTTGGCACTCGAAATTTTTATCGCAAAAATTTTTAAGTTGTTCTGTTTCATTGCCTTTAACATCAAAAAATAATATTTTTTTCATTATACACCTATCATCTTATAAAATTCGTCATAATTTTAGTTTCTCTTTCAGGTAACGGGACAGAATTATTATGTAACAGTTTAATCAAAAACGCCATGTTTTTACCCAAAACCCTCATGATTTGAGTTCCTTCCTCATCTTTTAGAACTTCTCCGGGGTCTCTGCCATGGATTACATTCCAATAATTTGAAGACGCCAAAAACATTTCTGCGAGGGTGAAATAATGGTTTAAATGGTCGAATGTTGCCACCTCCCCTGAGCGTCTGCCCGCTACAACAGAAGCACCGACTTTATGTCTAAAAAGCCCGCCATTTGAACCTGCGACATAAAATGCTCTGTCAAGAAAACATTTCATAGTTCCCGCAATCGAAGCATAATAAACAGGTGAGCCGATTATAATCCCATCGGCAGATTTCATTTTTTTGATTATTTCATTAACCTCATCATCAATAACGCATTTTTCATTTTTATTTTTGAAGCACCCGCCGCAGGCAATACAACCGCGAATATTTTTGTTACCGATATGGATAATCTCGGTTGAAACCCCTTGATTTTCGAGTTCGTCCGTAACCATTTTTAGAGCATGATACGTATTCCCCTCTGATTTTGGACTACCGTTGATTGCTATAACTTTCATAATATTTCCTCCTGTTTGCATGTATATTAATACTTACTGATTATTTCGGCAATCCCTTTTTGGGCGGTTTCAAATATTTCCAGCATTTGTTCTTTTGAAAACGGTTCACCCTCGGCGGTTGTTTGAAACTCGATTATTTTTCCGCTTTTGGTTAAAACCACGTTAGCGTCGGCTTGTGCAGAGGAATCTTCCTCATAATTTAAATCCAATCTAATTTCGCCTTTGACAATTCCGACAGAAATCGCTCCAATAGGTTCAATTATTGGATTTTCCTTTAATTTTCCCTCTTTAATTAATTTTTCAATCGCATCTTTAAGCGCCAAAAAACCTCCGCATATACTTGCTGTTCTTGTGCCTCCGTCGGCTTGGATTACATCCGCATCAACAATTATAGTTATTTCAGGCATTTTCTCTAAATCAACGCAAGCTCTAAGGCTTCTTCCGATAAGCCGTTGGATTTCCTGCGTACGACCGGAAACGCTTGTTCTCTCACGTTTGCATCTTGTGTTAGTTGATGATGGCAAAAGCGAATATTCAGCTGACACCCATCCGGTTTTTGCATCTTTTTCCATCCACTTCGGCTTTGAAAAGTCAACCGACGCCGTTGTGATAACTTTTGTATCACCAAACTCTACCAAAACAGAGCCTAATGCGTGTTTTGTAAAATCCCTTGTGAATTTAATTTCTCTTGTTTCTTTGTTTTGTCTTTTGTTTCTCATATTTTCTTCTTTCTTTTTTACTCATCCCCGTAGTCCCAAGTATAAATTTGTCCGCAGTATCGACATACCGCATGTTTGTTCATAAACGCCAAGTCAGGTATAAACGTATACCCGTCCACCGTTATTTGAATTTCGTTTTTTTGATTGTATTTTTGTACAAATTTTTTGTCCCCTTTGTAATCAGGCGAAAACATCAGTTCAAATTTATCAATCGATTTACAGTTTTTACAGATGAACACTTAACATTTCACCTTTCACTTCTCACTGCTTTCAGCCCTATTTAAAATTCTTTTATCTAACTTCATCTCAGCTTTATTCAAATTTTTATACCATAAAGCCCAACAAATACTTCTTAAAGGTAAAGTCAAACATATAACGATATACCCCAAAGACAAACTTAAAACTCCTTTTGCAATTAATAACGAGGTTATTTGATAAGCCGTTGGAGTTTGTAAAAGCATCTTATTTATTTCGTCTATTGGCAGTTGATTTGCCCAAATATCAAGCGGGATTGCCAAAACCCCGATAATATTAACGGTTTCGAATAAAAATTTAACCGTTTCCGGCAAAATCCAGTAAGTTAACGCACCCAATAAAATCATAAGCCCTAAAGTTCTTGCAAAATTTCCTTTGATAATTACAGTGCTTTTCTGAAAACATTCCAAAGGTGATTTGTCCGGCTCAAATGTAAAAACCTGAAAAATTAGAACAAAATACACAAACAAAATTCCGGCTATCACCCAAAACAAAGGAAATGAGCCTAAAATTACAAAAAGCCCGAGTAAAAACCAAAGCCCTATAAATCTAGCCGTCTGTCTTGTGATTAATTCGGTGTGTGCCGGAAAATCATAAACTTTGCCCGATTTGAGCAGATTCTCGACCATAGAATTCACCGCCCCATAGGCAACCAAGTAATCCCAAAATGCCTTGGCAAAAATCAACAATCCGGGAAGAGTTATTATAAACAAAACTAAAAAAATCATGGAAAAATTGTCGAAAAGCCCGCCTTGCACGATAAATTGGGGTAAATTTGCGGCGTATAAAAAAGCAGCGAACAAAGTTAAAAATATTCCGAAAATTTGCCCAAATACAGGAAACGCCATATATTTAAAAAAACTTCCGAAATTTGTAAAATATAATTTAATACCTTGTCCAAAAATTTCAAAAACACTATCTTTTATCTTCGCCATTCTTTACCCCCGCTCATGTTTGTTTTATTATAGTTTAGTATAAATAAAATTTATGCACAAGAAGTATCGCCGACATAACAAAATGAAAAAAAATTACAAAGACTTAATTAAATCATTCACAAGAAACGACTACGAAAGTAGCGTCAATCTTCATATCCATTCAACTTTTTCTGACGGAACAGTGGATGTAAAAGAACTTATTGAACAGGCAAAAACTAAAGGGCTTAAATATATTGCGATTTCGGATCACAATACACTCAATGCTTATTTACAAACGGATATTTTAAAAGAAGATATTTTAATCCCCGCTATTGAGTTTGATTGCTGGTTCGGGACGGTATTTTTACACATGCTTGGGTATGGAATTGATGTGAATAATCCTGAATTACAGGCTTTATGTGCAAAAACAAAGCGTGGTACTGAGGCTGATTGGGTGAGAATTTTCTCAATGAACCACCCCAAAAAAGTTATAAAAGCAATCCATAATGCAGGTGGAATAGCCGTTTTGGCACACCCTGCATGTTGTTTTACCGCAAGTCTTAATAAATTGGTTAAAAACCTTGTTAAATTAGGCCTGGATGGGATAGAGGTTTATTACCCGTATGCCAGACACCGCAAAATCGTTAAATTTCACAAAATAAAAGCAGTGAAAAGGCTTGCAGATAAGTACAATTTGATCAAAACCGGCGGAACAGACGAACACGGGGCATTGTGATACTGAGTTAAAAGATAAACTCGAAAAATTTTAATACTAAAGCGAAGTCGAGTAGGACGGCTATTTTAAGTTAATTTGCCTACAGCCCAATAATGTTAGGATTTCAACTAAAAAGAATGCTATTTATATATAAAGTTTTGTAAACTTTATATATAAATAGCATATAAAAAGTCAATAATTTTTGGCTTTCTCCCTTTATATATACATAGAGATTAAAGAGAGAATAAAAAATGTCAACATTATTACTTAGTCAAAAAATTTATTCAGAAGAAGATAAAGAGTTTTCAGATATTTTAAATACTGTTGATGTAAATAAAAAAAAGTTTGTAATATTTTTAAATAGTCAATCAATTTCAGATAGATATAAAGAAGTTTCAGAAGTTTTGAACACTGTTGAATTAAACAAAAAAGATGTGAGAAAAAAAACAATGCAAGAAATGATGCAAGAATCATTTTTTCACGGTGCAAGCTGGCTTGGTTCAAACTTCATAGCATAGATTTATTAAGGATGGGGAAAATTTATATTGGTATTTTAAGCGGACGATGTCCGCTTTTTTTTATTAATTTTTTAATGCTTTAATTTCTGCTACTTCTTTTTCGTTCAGCAAAACAGCCCCGCCCAATAGTTTTGCATTTAATACTACCTGAGCGTAAGATTCAGCCAGTTCAAGTTTTAAATAAGCTTGAGTTAAATCAACATCCCCGACAATAAAGCCGTGATTTGCCATTAAAATTGCATTATACTTGTCAAAATATTTAGCCGTATTATTCACAAGTTCCATTGAAGAAGGTAGAGCATAATCGGCAAGTGGTATTTCTCCGAAATAATATACATTTTCTGCCATAACCGGTTCTTCTAACCCTTTTCTTGCCGCTGCAAAAGAACTTAAAAAAGTCGGATGAACATGTATTATAGCATTAATATCAGCCCTTTTTTTATAAAACTCGACATGTAACATTTTTTCACTTGAAGCTTTTTGTTTACCTTCAATAAGTTTACCCTCAAAATCAATTACGACTAAATCGTCATAACTCAAATTACCGTTTGATACCCCAGATGCCGTTATAATTATTTTATCCTGATATCTCAGTGATATATTCCCCGATGTCCCAGGGGAAAAACCTTTGCAATCAATAATATCAGCATATCTGATTATTTCATTTTTAATTTGTTCCAAATTCATAACGCCTCTTTTATATTAATAACTTCTGCTCTTTCGATTACGTTACCTATATCATCACTAGATGTTGAAGCAAAGGCCTGTTGGTTATTCTCGCCGTTTTTACTTTTACCTAAAGTCTCCGGATTTTTTATAACCATTTTTTTATAATCAATTGTTGTTCCTTTTGCATCCAAATGAAGCGCCATAGTAACAAAGGACTGCTGTCTTACGGTATCATAACCTATATTCAATTTTATATCGTCAGGTCCAATTCCGAAGTAAAAGCCATTTTCTTGAATCATTTTGCCATCCCAACTATCCTGAGACAAATTAAGCGACCCCATCCAAGAGAGGGTTAAATATTTGCACAATCTGTAACTTTCCCGCAAATAAACATTTGAACGCCCATATACGTACTGGTCATAACGAACAAGCGGAGTTTTATCATCATAGGCTGAGAGAAAATATCCTACATCCTGCATCCAGTTTTTATATTGGGTGTGAATTCTTGGTCCGATTCTCGCAACCATTTGAGTATCCCCAGTTCCATAAACAGCGGCACTGCCTTGTCCAACCATTTCAAGTTTTGCGTTAAAAGGACTGGTATATTCATCATTTAGTTTATAAAATGTTTGCGCGACTTCTCCCATATACTTGAATCTCATAGTCCCGACACTACCCTCGCCGTCCAATAATGGTCCGCTTCCGCTACCATCTTGAGCATATGCAGCCGCAACACGATGTGAAAATGTCATATCTTTATCTTTCCCTATAAAATCAGGATTGTAGAACTCGTTATGATATACTAATTCACCTAATAATTTAGGCATTCTGAACCCCATAAACCAGTCATCCATATAGGAATTAGCGGCATACTGGAAATATAAATTATCATCAAGCTTTTGTAAGCCACGCATAATAAAAGTTTCATTAGCCGTGCCATAACCCATATCGGTCTTATTTGTTCCGCTTTTAAATTTTACGATGCTACCAAATCCAATTTTATTATCAGAGGGATTATCTCCATTACCTTGATAATTAAGAATCGGAACAACCTTTAAAGTTGTGCCCTTAGGAGTGTCAAAAACAAACCCCGGACCTGCAAACAGCCCCATATTAGTTAAAGTACCGATTTCAGGAAAATCTGCCTCTACGTAATCTTGGGTTTTATTGGTATGCATTGTTATTGAGGGAATAGTACCTAATTTCTTTTCATTAAAATAAACTTCGGCATGTTTTAATGTAACAGTGTCATGTTCTTTTTTTGAATTTATAATCAAATCATTTGTTTTTATTTTGAATTTTTCACCGTGAGAATCTTTTTTATAATAACTTTTATCTTTATCTTCGACGAACATCCTATCCAAGTCAGGTCCGAACATTTCTGCCTTTAAATCTATTTTTGTTGTCTTGGAAACAAGAAGACTTCCTTGCTCCTGAATAATTTTATCCCCGTACATATAGCCTTTATTGGCTTTTGCATGAATTTGGAAAAAATCGGTTACAGGTTTATCTAAAAATGCATTTTCTTCATTCATATCAATTTGCATATAATCACCAAAAAGCTCTTTTTTATCGCTTATTAAAACGACATTTCCAAAAGCTTTTATGAGATTAGAAGTTTGATTGTAAATAACCTTATCTGCCTTTATTGTTGAATTATTCTGAGGAAAAAACATAACGACATGTCCATCAGCTTGGAGTTCGGTTCTTTCTGCAAAATATTCCATAAAATCACAATCAAGAATTGCCTGATCATTTGAAGCAACTGCTTCTGCCTCTTTAGCCTCTACTTTAGGCTTATTACGATTTTTTATCATTAACCTTAATTTTTTAACGGGAGGAACTGAACCACGCGTTTGCTGATTATCATTTGTTTTTTCATCAACCCTTTTAGCAGCTTTTTTGTCTACTGTTTTGATTATTTTAGGAGTAAAAAAATTATTTGTATATTGATTAACTTCATCAAACGCTTCCATTACCTGTTTCTTAGTCGCACTATCAGAAATCACTTTCCCCTCTTGAACAGCAAAAGCACGAGAGCTTGATGTAATTAAAATTATTCCTAATAAAAATATTTTATTTCTCATGTATTTCTTCTTTCATTTTAAATATAATTAAGCGGATTATTCGGCCGTCCATTAACCCTTACCTCAAAATGCACATGAGGTCCCGTGCTGTAGCCTGTTGTGCCCTCATATCCTACAACCTGCCCCTTTGAAACATATTCTCCAACACTAACTCCCGATGAATTTAAATGGGCGTAAAGAGTTGTAGTAGGAGTCCCATTAACTTGTCCATGGTCTAAAATAACTACTTTCCCATACCCGCCGTACCAACCTGAATATATTACTCTGCCGGCATTTGAAGCCCTTACGTTTCCATTATATTGCCCGCCGATATCTATGCCTGAGTGGAAACTTCTGCTATTAAATATTGGATGTCTTCTCCATCCGAAAGGCGACGTAATTCTACCGCCGATTGGTTTTATAAACCCTGAAACGATGGTAATGCGCGAGCCATGCGCGTTTCTTGAAATCATTGATTGAAGACTTGCAGACTGCCTTGCCAGATCTCTTTCTGCTCTTTCATAAGTTCCTCTGTCTGTTCGAAGTTTATGAATCATATTTTGATTTCTTGAAATTTCTTGCTGAATAGATTGTTTTTGATAATCTATATTTTTAATCGAACGTGCAAGATAGCGTTTTTGTTCTTCAATATTATACTTTAAACGTGCAATTTCTCTTGCTTTTTGACGAGCGAGCTTCATTCTTTTGTAATCACTTTTTATAACCAAGCCTTCAAAATAGACCCTATCTAAAAATGTATTAAAATCACGAGCCGACAACAAAAGCTCAAAAAAGCCTGTTCTTTGATGTTTATAAATCTGCCTTATTCTTCGTCTCATTTGAAAATCTAAATCCGAAAAATCACCTAAAGCATTGGATAAATTCGATTCAAGCGAACTCAATTGTCCTTGTGCCGAGCTAAATTGTTTTTTAGATGAAACCAAATTGGAAGAAGTTGTCTCAAGTTTTTGCTGGTTTTTATACAATTTATTGGTTTCAAGATTTTCCAACCATTTAAGATGATTAATCTTAGCTCTGGTTTGACTACGTTTAGCCTGTAAATCGCTTTGCGCATAACAAGGTGGCGTAGCCACCATCATAAAGGTCGCTATTAAAAGTAAAAATGCAAATATTGTTGTTATAAATTTATCTTTACTCACAATCACCTATTTTATCAATAAAGGTAACATCATCAAGCCTACCGTCCAAGCTATAAAAGTAAACGCAATTACTGCAATTATAATTTTCTGATGTTTTCTAAAAAATTCCATAATCATCCTCCCCTAATATATTATATTTTACTATTAAAACATCAAAAGTACAATAATTTAACAGAAATTGTAAAAGAAGCATCAGACACGGAAAATTCTCTCACTCACTTTGTTCCGCCGACAGGCTCACAAGGCTCGTGCTTTGCCTGTTCGCTTTGTCAAAATTGTATATTTTGGAATTATTCAAATCCGACCTAAGAAGTGCTAAATCCATACCGGCTGCGGGATAGCCGGCGGTATGGATTTAAGCCGGACATAGGAGCTTGCGAGGAAAATTTTAATTTTTCCGCAAGCTCAAACCTAAAAAATGCGCAATTCTTATTTTTCAGGGGATTTAATATTTTTGAAGAAGTAAATATGAAAATACAAAACAACCTCAATACAAACCAATACAGCCCAAGGCAAAAAGTAAAGACTCAAAACAGTCCAAGCTTTTCTGGTGCCCGATTGCCTCAACAGACTTTTGATAACTTGGCAGAGTGGATTAATCGAACAGGTTTTGTTGATAAAATTATGCAAATTATCTCGCCCACAAATCTCCGAGGAGAAGGGCTTGACAGTAAAGTCTATAAATTAAATAAAAATCCTTGGTTTTTACTTAGAATTCCCAAAAAACTTCCTTTAGGAATTATAGGTAATGAGCAATTAAAATTGCTTCCAGATATATTTCCAAATCATAATTTTGGACAGGTAGTAGCTACTTTAGGACGAAATATCCAAATTGTAATAAAACAAAAAGGCACTCCAAATGGAATAAAAAATTGGTTACAATTATATCGCCTTTTAGAGTTTCCTAAAGAAAAAGTTCCTGAATTTATTTTTCAATTGCAAAAAGTATCAAATGTAAAACAAAAAGCTTATAATTTATTGCTTAAAGAAGTGGAATTCATAAGTTATAGCGAACGATTATTTGATTTTCATAACCCTCAAAATATTCTTGTGTACAAAACAAAGGCTTTTAATCTTGTTGATATAGAAAGAAAACTTTCCACAAAAAAATATTCGAAGTTTATACCAAGTTGTGTTTTACATAGTTTAATAGATGAAAGCAATTTTTTAAAAGCCTATACAACTGCAAATATTGAACAAAGAAGTGAAATGCAAGTCTATGTGGAAATTATAAAATCAAAAATCAAAAAAGCTGCGAAAAAAAATTATCTTTCCAATAATGAACATTCTTTTAAAAATTTTCTACTCGATAAATATGACTCCACAGATACATATGAAAAGACCCGCCAAATCCTCGGAGATTTTTCTTTTTAATATCGAGTTGCATTCAAAGTCTGACTTTGATTTAGAAAGTGAGGTTTACTCACCCAACAACACAAAATCGGTTGTGCTTTGAATGCAACTCGGTATAATCATTTACCTATAAAGCTTCAAAAGTGATTGAATTTTTTCATCAGATTTCCCTTGAGGATTCGACTGTAAATAAGCCTTAATATAGCCCTTGCCAACTTCTTTTTGATTGCTGTCAAAACATAATTGGGCAAATTGATAAAGATAGAAAACATTTGATTTTTCTAAATCACAAGCCCTTTTCAAATTCGTAAAAGAATTCTTTTTATCACCCATATTAAGATAAGTTGTGCCAAGAAGATTGTATAATTCAGCCTTTGCGGGTTCTATTGAAATAGCTTTTTGATAATTTTTTATAGCATCGGGATACATTTTTTTATTGCGGTAAATATCTCCCAAATTCGCCCAGCCAACCGATTTATTAGGGATTTTCTTAGCATAATCCAACGCCTGCTTGAGTTGAACATCCGTTTGTCCTTGACCTCTAGCCGGCAATGATTGTTTATTTATTTTATAAAAGATATTCAGCGTATTTAAATCCCTCTGAGTTAATGCAGGCTTTGCCTCAGTTGCAACGGCGGACATAACATCATTTTCGTTCGGACTGTGCCCTTTTAATCCAAGCGTATGACCTATTTCATGAAGAGTAGAAAATGTAATAAAATCATCCTCCAATTCTTTTTTTGTGTCAGGGTCGCTCACCAATATATGTATTTCTGATTTAATAATATTGTCGCCTTGATAATAAGGCTTAGAAAATCCTGCTATATAGCTTTCGCCTCCTGAAGATGTTTCTAATGAGTCCTTAAAATCAACCCAGATTTGAGCATTAGCGGGGGAAGTCACAAAATTAAAATTAACCAACCTATTACTTTTTGCCTGCCATTGTTCAAAAGCTTTTTGCGCCAAAACTTTTTGTTTTTTGGGTTCAATATAGACATTCAAAGGAAAGGACGCCCATTTGAGGATTTCACCATCGCTTGTAACATAATTAAGATAATTATCTTGATAAACTTCTAAGCCATTCCTTGAAGTTGACGCCACAATTCCAAGCTCAGACTGCCTAATCAGTGATAAACCTTTTTGAGAAAGTATTGCGGCATCCGAAGTCGGAGCTATAATTATAATCCGGTTATACTGTTGTTGCGCGTCATTAACTCTCTTTTGCATTAAATAGGTTTGAGCCAAATAATATCTTGCGTTGACATTTTTCGGGCTAATCCTGATTGCGTGTTCTAAATTTGCAGCGGCTTTATCATAAGCACCTTTTTTAAAAGCGTCTGCACCTACGAAATAATAATCCCCCGCCCAAGCATTTGTCGCAAAAATCAACATAAACAATAAAGAGAAATAAATCTTTTTCATAGAAATATTATATAAGGAAACGAAAAAAGAGTAAAGAGCCTTGGGGCAAACGCCTATTGCTAAAGAATTTGAACTTTACTAATTTCCGCAATCTCAATGTTCTTAGGCGAACAATGTAACATTTTGTTAACATGAATAGGGCAAGAATTAAAGATATTTAGTTATTTGTCGACATGAGTAACATAAGGGAAACAAGGGCGTTACGAATAAACCGAAACGGTTTAAACTCAAGGAGAATTCAAAACAATGGGAATGTCAGCATCACAATCAAGATTATTATCTCTAACTGCAAGGCTGTCAGATTTAGAATTATCTGCTCAAAATATTTCAAACAGTAAAATTCGGTTAGCAGATCAGTCAGAGCAAGCTTCCAAAGCTTACTTAGATGCCCTTGATAAAGAAAAATTAACAGTTATATCTTCAGATACTTTAAAGTACATAGATGCAACTGCTCATAATTTAACAACTTATAACGCAGTATCAACTTTAGATAAACAAAGATTTTTAAAAGATTTTTCCGGTAGAGTTGTTGTCAGCCAAACTGTAGCTTCAGCTTATGGCGGTGGATTAGGTTCATTTTTGGCTACTTTTGCCGGTACTCCGCCGGATGATGGCGCAGTAGCTTATTATACAAATGTCTATAATGAAATTGCCGCT
The DNA here is from genome assembly GCA_903868125.1 of uncultured bacterium. Classification (GTDB taxonomy): domain Bacteria; phylum Cyanobacteriota; class Vampirovibrionia; order Gastranaerophilales; family Gastranaerophilaceae; genus CAIPUE01. The sequence goes on from CAIPUE010000009.1 coordinate 26,038, forward strand.
AGCGGATATAATGTCATAAGTAACAGTAATATGAATGATACCGAATGGTTGTATCAAGAGTTAAAATTCGGTAATCTTTTCTTATCCGAATGGGATTCTACGGCCGGCCCTGATGGTGCGGGTGA
>CAIPUE010000010.1 GCA_903868125.1 uncultured bacterium
GTACAATGATATTGAAGACTTAAAGGACGAATTGTTACAATATTTAGTATATTACAATGAATGTAGACCGCATTCATCATTGGATGGAAACATCCCAAAAGAATTTTTGCAAAAGTGTAAGCGAATTGCTTGACTTCTACAGTTGCGAGGCGAAAATTTTTTAGTCAGAAAACCAATGAGGGAACGAAGCAATCTCATTCGCCCCTTGCAATAACATTAATCCAGTATCGTCACACCTGTTCCGCTACTGTAATTTTTAAAATTATCCGAATATCCGTGGTTTGAACGGTATCCCTGATATGCTCCATAACCGCTCGGGTATGAATTATAGCGGTTATTATAGTTGTTATAATTATTATTGTAGTTGTCATAATAAGGGTTTATGGGCGGAGTAAATCCTGTCATTGTACCGCCCAAAAGGGAATTTCCTATAGCTCCGGCTATATTTTTCCACCCTGCCTGCGGCATCATAAAATTAGAATAATCTTGATTGGTTTTTTTATAACCCTTAGAGGCAGCTATAAGAGCTTGATATCTTGTATCAATGTTTCCACTTTGAGTTGCCCCGAAGAGTTGTTGTTCAAGTCTTTCTATCCTACGTTCAGGACTGTTTTGAGGATAATCCTGATTTAGAATTTGTGATTCAATTCCTGATAATACATTTTTGGATATATTCGGATATCTATTCAGTTGATTGAAATTTAAGATTATATTATCAATTCTTTGGGAGTTTGTTGAGTTGGGATATGTCGTAGTAAACAGACTTCTTTCAATTCTTGATAATCTTGCAGAAATACTTTGGTTCTCATAAATGCGTCCAAATAAAGTTTGTTCAATTTGACTTATGTCGGAATAGTTTGTACCGGCAGGTGTTATAAAAGGATTTGTGGCACCTGATATATTACTGCTATAATTTTGTATCCCGTTTCCCCCGCCAATAGGCTGTAAAGGTGGAAAAATAATTGATGCACATTCCGCGCTTGCTTTACTTAAAAGTAAAAAAAGACATAAAATTAATATTTGTCTCATGTCCCCTCCTTGTTGCTTATATATCTTTAAACTTAAGCTATAAGGAAGAATTATACATTACACAAGTGGTCGCCACTTAGGGGCTTTTTATGGAGCCATAAAAAATAATGCAGATAAAAAACAAATTGATATTGAACTTAGTATCAACCATGTGTGAATAAGCGGATGTTGTTTGTTCCATATATCCAACAAAGCATTTTGACGAAGACTACTTGCGCCACAATAGTTATCTATTTCAATCCCTTTTCCTAATACTTTACTTGCATAAATCGAATTTGAAACGGACATCGCTGAATTCTTTAAACTTCCCGATTTTACAGCTTCTTCTTTTACAAAGTGCATTTCATTACCTCACAATTATCTATCGCCATTAATACTATTGTGTACATTCCACAAATTTGAACATCACCTAGATGGTTGATTAAGAGGATAATTTTTGAAACTCAGTATAAAAGCTACTTGAGAGACTCTAAAAAATGCAGAATTTTTTCTTCAGTCCAGCCTAAAACATCATGCCCGCCTGTTTCTGAAATATAAAGTTCAGAATTTGGAGCCATTTTAGCAAGTTTTTTTGACATTTCAAAAGGCACCATTGTATCATCTTTCGCATGCATAATTAAAATTTTAGTATCAATTTTTTTTATTTTAGAAGTATTTTTAAATTTACTTTTAATAGGAATTAAATTGGAAGGACAGCGTTTCAAAATATTTTGAAAAAATTTATTGTTTATAACGGGGGTAGTTTTTAACTGATGTTTGACGGCTGATTTCATGTCGCTAAAGGTACTGTTTAAAATCATCCCCCCGAATTTATGGGCTTTTGCGGCGTCTAATACAACGCCTCCGCCCATACTAAACCCCCAAAGTACTATCTGTTCTTGAGAAATACCTTGTTTTTTTAAGTACTCAACAGCGGAATGAAAATCTTTGGCGAAAGCTTTTTCAGAAGGTATTCCCGAATTTTTTCCAAATCCTCTGTATTCTAATAATAAAACTCCATAACCTCTTTTATGCAAAAAGTCTGCGACATTAAAAAATTTTGTTATATTATGAATTATTCCATGACAAAAAATTATTGTTTTTTTATTTTCTTTTGCTGGTATATAATAATGTTGAAGTGATAATCCGTTTTTTGGGGCGGTAGTAACCGATTGCATGACTCTTGTCAAATTTTTGAGCATAGGAAAAAAGGTTTTATTTGGCGCGAAAATAAGTGCTTGTTCCATCTTCGATATATATTTTCTGCCCAAGACCCCCATTACAAGCGAAGCAGTACCTGTAATACCTAATTCTTTAAAAATTTTTTCTTCCCGATCCCTGCCTTTTTTGTAAAAAGCATTTGCATTGTAAAAATCAGTTTTATGCTTGTACTGAGTGGAATCTTTTTTAAAATAATTTGTTTTAATTTGAGAATATAAATATATTTTTCCCATAAGAAACTTTCAACTAATTTAACCTTACATTTTTATAAACCGTCAACAAAATAAAAAATGCTATATATTTCTAAAAATTGGCGGCTATATTGCGAATTGTAAATATTTATTCATTTTCATTTATTCAAATTCTTAATGACTTATAATAAACTTAGCTAGATTAAATATAATTTAAGGAAGAGGTATAAAATGAAAATAGTTTTTAATTGCTGTACGCAACCGGCTAAATATACACATAACGCGGGAGTTACTCTTTTTAAAGGTGAAAAGCCTGAGGTAGAAGCTAAATCACAGGTTAAACCTGAAGCACCTCAAAGTGCTGAAACGGTTACTAATCCTGTAAAAAATCAAAAAAATGCCGAAGCTCAACCTTCACCGCAATTAAAACCACAACCTGAAAAAGATGTTGTAGAAATTAGCGGCAAAGACAAAAAATAAAATTAAAACTCCGATTATTTGTAGTAAAATACAATTATGAAACCTGAATTATTATTGCCTGCGGGTAATTTAGAAAAATTGAAATATGCCGTTAAATATGGAGCTGATGCGGTTTATCTCGGGGTTGTTGATTTTAGTCTTCGCTCCATGCGAAAAGGCGAAGTTATCACTTTTGATAACCTTAAAAAAGCGATAGACTTAGCGCATAGTCTTAAAGCAAAAGCTTATATGACTTTAAATATATTTGCGTTTAATGATGATATTGAAAATCTGGAAAAATCTATTGATATTATAAAAGATGCAAATCCTGATGGGATTATTCTTAGCGATTTTGGAGTGTTTAGAACAGTAAGAAAACACATGCCTGATATACCCATCCATGTGAGTACTCAGGCTAACACTTTGAACTATGAAGCCGTCAAATTCTGGCAGGATAATGGCGTAAAAAGAGTTGTTTTAGCTAGAGAATTACCTATATCAGACGTGGCAAAAATTAAGGAAAAAGTTCCTGATATAGAGTTGGAAGTTTTTGTGCATGGTTCGCAGTGCGTTTCTTTTTCAGGAAGATGCTTGTTGAGTGATTATATGACGGAGAATGAACGAAAAGCAAACCACGGCAACTGTTCACAGCCCTGCAGGTGGAGTTATAAACTTGTTGAGGCGACACGTCCTGATGAATTTTTTGAAATAAACCAAGGTGAAAGAGGAACACATATTTTGAGCCCGAAGGATTTGTGCTTGGTTGAGCATTTACAAAAGCTTATTGATGCGGGAGTAAATTCTTTCAAAGTTGAGGGAAGAACAAAAAGTTTGTATTATGTATCCGCTGTCGCAAAGGCTTATAGAAACGCTATTGATGAAGTCTTAAAAAATCCCGACGCTGATTTGCGCCAATATTTTCAGGAACTTAAAAAGGTTGGAAACAGAGGCTACACTCAGGGTTTTTATTTGGGCAATAATGATGAAACATGCTACAGTTATGATGTTTCAAAGGGGCTTGCGGGCGCGGATTTTTTGTGCGAATTTTGGGATAAATCCGGAGATGATTTTTATAAAGTTAAAATCAAAAATAAAATTTTATTGGGTGATGAAGTTGAAATAATTACCCCCGATGAGCAATTTTTGACAAAAGTTGTCGAAATAAAAGATAAAGACGGTTGTGCTTGTGAACTTGCGAACACAAATGACGAGCCGTTTTTACGATTTGCGCAGCCACCAAAAGATTATAAATACGCTCTTGCTCGCACTCCTGAGGTTTTGTTTATCAACAAAAAAACAAAAGTATAAAGATTTGAATTTGAAACGATTATTTTTTAAACATAAACCACATTAATTTAACAGGCTTGATAGGAATACCTTTCAGACAATCAAATATATTGAAACCGCCCCAAAGATTTTGATTTTCATAATGTGCTCTTTTTAAACCTTTTTCTAAAAATGGTGCTTGATACATCGATTCAAACCCTGCCATTTTGGCTCCGTTTATTAATGCCGACTTTTTAAAACTTGCGGCTCCGTAGTCTTCAATATCCCTCCACCCTCGTTTAATCATAGCAGGAGGCATTACATCATATTCTTGATAAGTAGAATCTTGCCTGACTAGGGCATCAAAAATGAACTCCCCTCCTCGTTTTAGCAACCGCGAAGCATTTTTTAAAACCTCATTGAGTTCTTGAGGATTAAAATGTTGGGATATGTGAGACATAAAAACTACATCAGCATCGTTTAGACTCGTTGAATATAAATAATCTAAAATATTTTTGGATTTAATCACCACATTATCTGAAACATTTGCTTCTAAAACTTTTCTTTTAATAGTCTCGATTCCTGATGGATTTATTTCATATGCAAGGATATTATAGCCCTTCTCTGCCAACGGAATAGTATTACGTCCCTGACCTGCCCCCAAGTCCACAACTAACATGTCTTGTGGTTTTTTATCTTGCATTGCTATTCTGGACATAATGAACCTATCTGGCATTTGTCCATTATAATTATCATGCCTTTGGTATCCTTGATAGCTCTCTCCACCAAGTCTTGCTTGAAAAATTATTAAATGATAGTTTATCTTTTTAATATTCATAGTATATAAATTAAAAATGCTAAATAAAAAAAGTGCTATTTTGTTATGCCATGTTAACAGTTATTTACAAATTATTTATGTTAAAATCATACGTGTACGTAAAAAAAATTAAAGGTAAAAAAAAATGTTGTTAAAACCTGATTTTATTCTAAAAAACATATACGAAATTGATTTAGCTTTGTTAAAAACAGAAGGCATAAGGGCAATTTTTTTCGATTTGGACAGTACAATTATGGTTTCTAAATCGGGTGAGTACCATGAAAAAACCGAAAATTGGCTTAAAGAAGTTGATAAAGACTTTTTTATAGCAGTTATTACAAACAATAAACATTCCGATTATCTGGCAAAAGTCAAAAGTGTTTCAAATTTTCAAATTATCGGGAATGCAAAAAAGCCTTCGACCAAGGCAATAAGGACACTGTTGGCAAAAATAAATATTCGTCCTCAAGAAGTAGTAATTGTTGGTGACAGACCTTTAACCGACATTTTGGCAGGTAAATTACTCGGTGCTAAAACTATTTTAGTTGGTTCAATTAATGCCGAAAATGAGGGTTATGCGACACGTTTTGTTCGCTGGCTTGAAAGAAGATTTATCTTAAATTAATTTTGTCTTTTCGTTTAATGTCGGCAATAAATCTTCCGGCAAAGCCATTTTGGCTATATTTAAAGTATTACTGCCCTTATCTTTTCTGATTTTATCAAGAATTTCCCCAAATTTACTTATTGCAAGACCCGAAACGGCACCGATAAACAACGAAGGTCCAGAACTTATAAGAGCTACCGTGCAATACAAAGATATAAGCATCCCACCCATTATCGGAATTCCTGTTTTAAGTGCAACAGAGGCGCGTTCATCACTATTTTCGGCTTGGGCTAGTCCGTAAATAACTGCCGCAATAGAGGTTAAAACACTTGCAACATCCGCAGGTGCCGAGCCAAGTTTAAGGTCTCTGATTTTGTCGAATAATTTGTCTGTTTCTGTGTCAATAGCCACATCCAACGACTTGATTAATTTTTTACTTGATTTTTCTATCTGCAAATATTCTTTTTCGCTCAAATGCTTTTTATAAATTGTTAATAATTCCTCAATATTTGGAACTATTTTATCTCTATACGATGCGACTTCCTTAGAAAGTTTTATTTTTGTAGGTGCTGCTTTTTCTTCGGCTATAGACCCTTGATAACTTTTTTTATCTGTCAGATAGCTTTTCGCATTTCCAGCGGTTGAATTCCAAACTTCATGATGAAGTCCTCTTAAATCTTCTTGGGTTGTGTTGTAGCGATTGCTTCTTGCGTAAGCACTGAAAGCACTGTCATAATTTGTTTTAAGTCCTTCAATTATTCCATTTGCCCTTTTAGCATCGTTAAGATTAAGTTTGTTGTTCAAATGCGCATAATCGGCGTGCATTTTATCAAAACGCACCAATGATTTTTCGTAAGCATTATCATATTTTTTCAATGAAATTTTTTCAAAAAGATTAGTAATATCCTCACTGAGTTTTTTGGTAAAAGATGTTTTATCCCAGATTTTTTGAAGGAAAACATCTTTTACAGATACCACGCCTGAGAAAAAGTTTATTTTTTCAAAGACGAAAAGTTGGGCTTTTTGAAGATGTGTTAAATATTTCATTTCTTTCATTTTAGCCGTTTTATTTTTTATAGAACTAAAAAAACCGTTTAATTTTGACTGCATGCCTTTGGGTAAGCCATTTAATAATCCAAAGGCTATTACGCCTGTTAATAAAGCTCCTGTTGCAACTTTAAATCCAAGATCTCTAAAATGTTTGTCTTTTCTGGTTTTAAACTCATTTTTTTGTTCCTCGGTAAAAGGTTTTGAAATAGCGTAATGTGCACTATTACCTTGTAATGGCGCAAACACATTTTTATTAGCACTGTTAATTGATTGATTAATCATTCACACAAAACCTTTTATTCATATAAAACCCAAACAGTCTTAGTTTTAACACTTAAGAACGTTTTAATAAGATTTTGTTACAATTGCCAAGATTTCTTTTGCCACTTCTTTTGCCGAGTCTTTGTCTGATAAAAGTTCTTTGACCGCGCCCAATTCTTTTATATTCGTTTCTCGATATTCAGTATCATAAAGCAATTTTTCAACGGTGTAAGCAATCAAATCAGGGCGGGCGTTGCTTTGGATGAGTTCAGGTACAATGTTCTTGTTCGCAATAATATTAGGCAAAGAAACTTTGTCTATACACCTTACAGCCAAGTAAATAAGGTAGAAAAGCCAAGGCCCACGATAAGATATTATCATCGGAGTTTGATACAAAGAAGCTTCCAGTGCAACTGTTCCCGATGCTAAAATTAGAGCATCCGAAACGCTTAACATAGCATGATTTTCGCCTTTTATTACTTTAAATTCTGATTGGTTTAAATATTGACTAAAAACATCGTCCGCTAAATTCGGAGCGTGCGAAATAATAAACTGCACATCTGGATGTAATTTTTTAAGGAGTTGTGCTGATTTAACAAAAATTTTCATCAAAGTTTTGAGCTCATAAACTCTTGAGCCGGGGAAAATCGAGACTAATTTTTTGTTCTTGTCCAGATTGTGACGCTCAAAGAAATCGTCCCTATTTACAGGTTGCGGAAGTTGGGCTGTCAAAGGATGCCCGCAGTAGTGGGTTTTTATCCCTTTGTCTTCATACATATTCTTTTCAAACGGAAATATACATAAAACTTTGTCTACGTATTTTTTTATTGCATTAATTCGCCATTTACGAGTTGCCCAAATTTGTGGTGGGATGTAATAAAAAATTCTGATATTTTTATTATTCTGCTTCAAAAACTTTGCGATATTTAGATTAAATGCTCCGTAATCAATCAACAAAACTAAATCAGGCTTAAATTCATTGTTTAAATAATTAACAATCCGAGAACCCAAATTAAGATGATTAATCAATATTTTAAAGGAAATTCCCATAGCTCCCATTTTTTCTTGGGTTGAAAATAATTTCACACCGGCGTTTTTAAGATTTTCGCCTCCGATTCCCTCAATTATCAAATCCAAATCAGCAGGACAATTATTCTTTAACTCTTCAACGACTTTGCTCGCGTGTATGTCGCCGGAATGTTCGCCTGTTATAATAAAAATCTTCATTGGGATTTTTCCTTTTATACTGCCATGATTGTTATATTATGCTTGTCGGCATATTTTATAACCTTTTCCTGATCAACAATTATTGTTTCATTTGCTTCTACCGTCAAAAGGGTTGCGTTATATTTTTTCATTGTTTGAAGCGTTTTTAAGCCGACTGTCGGAATATCAAAACGTTTGTCCTGAGTAGGTTTTGAGACCTTTATGACCGAAGCACCGTTTTTTGCAAGCTTTGCGCCTCTTATAATACATTTGTCGGTACCCTCGATTGCTTCAACCGCCATAATCATTTTGTCTTTTATGACAACTGATTGCCCAACATCTAATTTCCCCATTTCTTTTGCCAGTGCAAAACCACAATTCACGTCCTCCATCTGGTTCGGCGTAGGTTTTAATTTCCCCAAAACGCCTGCAGGAATCATTAAATTCTTGATAAAAATAGTTTGGTCCAACGCCGTTACGCCTATTGTTTCAAGTTCTCGAACTAACGTAAGCATGACTTCATCATCGTTTAATTTTACCGCATTTTTAACCAATTCCAAGGCTTTTGAATCGAATTTCGGACGTTTTAAAATCAATCCTTTATGAACTTTTCCTAAAAAAGTAATTTGCTTAATTTCCTCATCTTTTAAGATTTTTTCTATTTTCAAAACCTCGCCCGGAGCGCATGAATAGACTTTCGAGCAATATTTTTTCAATTGATTACAATTATCTGATGAAAATGAAATCGCAACGACATCAAAACCGTTTTCTTTAGCGTATTGAGCCATCTTTACGGGTAAAAGCCCGTCGCCTGCTATTAATCCTTGCTTTTGTTCCAACATTATCGACATAATTCTAAAATTTCTCCTCTACATACCCAAGTGAAATTATACTACAAAAAAATATCTATAGTAAGGCGAACATTCTTGCCGGTTCTTGCGAAAAATCCATGAAATACACTCATTACTTAATTTTCGAGATGCTTGAAGCTTTAAGTTCAAGCGGAGTAACCCTTTCAGCCACTCTCTTCCGCATCCTCCATAGCTAATTTAGCCTTTCAATGATTTTTAAATATTCTTTTTGTGATTCTAAAACCATTTCAGATATAAAATTAACAAAAGGTTCTTTGTTATTGTTTATTTGGGCTTCTTGAAGTGCCGTAATATAGTCATTTCTTACAACTAGAGGGATAATGGTTATGTTATACCCTGCTTGAAGTAAAGCTAAGTTCATCAATAGCCTTGCAGCACGTCCGTTACCGTCAACAAAAGGATGAATGGTCACTAATCCCTCGTGAAGTCTTGCCGCGAATTCAACAGGGTGATATTGTTCTTTCATCTTAGGGAGGTTGCCGGCGAATTCTTTCATTAACTTGGGAACATCTTTGTATTTAGGTAGTTCAAATTCGCTTCCTGTAATAATTACGTTACAATCTCTATAGGCTCCGGCTTTTTCTTCATTAATGCTTTTATAAAAAAGATGATGGAGTTGTAGAATTTCCTTTTCTTTTATCTCCTTATTTGTTGCTAAATCGTACAACAAATCGTAAGCATCAGAATGACCGAGAACTTCCAAGTGGTCTTTCATAGGTTTTCCGCCTATTGTAATTCCGTCCTCAATAATTATTTTTGTTTCCGTAAGTGTTAAAGAATTTCCCTCAAGGGCGTTTGAGGTATAAGTTAAGCTAACTTTATAATAAGCCTTTAATTGAGCAAGAGTGTCCGTCGACAATGGCCTAAAACTGTCAATTTGTTGGTTATATTCATCAATTAATTTGATTTTATTTTCGTACATAAAAGCCCCTTAAGCTACATCTATTATATCATGATAGTTTTAATTTATATTATAATTTAAGAATGAATTATTTTTTTCAGAATTTAAAAAATAACATAGATTTTTTTCTAAGAAAAAATTTGGATTTTTCCAGAAAAAATTATTTTGTTATGAACGAACATAAAGATAATCTATTTAATTCAAAAAACTTGAAAGAAAGAGAACAATTTTTATTCCAAAAATACGAATTAGAGTTTTTAAAGCTTAATTCAAGCAGAGAAAATTATCTGGAAAACTTGTATATATTGGATGTGTTGGATAAGTATTTAAAAATTGATTTTAAAGTAAACTTAAATGTTTTGGATATTGGATGCAAAAATTGGTTTTATGCAAAAGGCGAATACTTTTTCTTTAAAAAATTCAGCAAAAATTTAACTTTAAAAGGGGTTGAGATTGATGCAAATCGCTTGTATACAAATTTTTATACGAGAAAAGAAGTTGCTCAATTTCACATAAAAAACCTCTTTGGTGCAGAATATATTGCGGGTGATTTTTTGGCGCAAAAAGAAAAATTTGATTACATCGTATGGATTTTGCCTTTTATAACAAAGTCCCCTCTCGTCAAATGGGGCTTACCTCTCAAATATTTCCAACCTGAAAAAATGCTCAAGCATGCTTATGAATCACTCAATCCTAACGGAAAAATATTCATTATTAATCAGGGGGCAGAAGAATATGAAGAACAAAAAAAACTTTGTGGCAATTTAGGAATATCCTATCAAATACTGGATAAAGTCGATAGTGAATTTATCCAATATAAAAACAAAAGATATTCTATTCTAATTACAAATTAAACAAAAAGATATTCTATTCTAATTACAAATTAAACAAAAAGGTAATGTTTTTTCTTCTGTAAGCCGTAAGATTTTAAAAAAGGAGAAAAAATCATGAGTGAATATATTGATAAAATTAGATTTGATAGAGAAGCTGCAACGGATTTTTTTGCCGAGAAACTGGCGTTTACACTTGGACCTGTTGAGCTAAAAAAAATGATGGACGAAAAAAAAGTTAAACTAATCGATGTCAGGCAAAAAGAAGATTTTGAAGAAGGTCATATTCCGGAGTCAATATCTGTTCCTAAAGATGAATTAAAAGACAAACTTACACAATTTTCAAAAGAGGATGTGCATGTCGTCTGTTGTTATAACCAACAGTGTCATTTAGCTGCTGCCGCTGCGTTAAATTTGGCAAAAAACGGCTATCCTGTAATGGAACTTGACGGAGGGTTTCAGGCTTGGAGTGAAGACTTCGGCTTTGAAGTAGTTTCGTGAATAGGGCAAAGAAAAAATCTAAATGTACAAAGTAGGTCGGGAATGCGGATTTCGGCAAGAGCGATGCGCAGCAAGCTCGTCCTCACGAGGGAAACTACGCTTTCCCGAGTTGCCGATAATCCAAGACAACCTACCCAACAACGCCCCCCTTTTTTTTGCTATTTTCATTTTGACGATTTTTTTATATCAAAAAGATTTCGAGTTACATTCTTTTTAGTTTCTTCCAATCGCCTCAAACTATTTTGAATCGTCTTTGGAGAAATTTCTTTGGCTTTGTCTTTGTCTAAAATCCCTTTGGCAATTTCAAAAAGTTCTAACTGTTTTAAGTTGTAACTTTCTAAAAGTTTTGTATACTCAGAGCTATTTTCATCTACACTACAGTATCGTAGATACAATTTTTTTAATTCTTTAGCTATCTTGCCAACTTGTTTTATTTCTTTGGTATTATAAAAAATATCGCCAATTGCTTTTCCATTTGTTTTTTGTCGTATACCCTTAGCTTCCAATAATTCAAGATATTCATTATTTTTATCCCCAAGAAACCCATCAGTAACATCAATGCTTGTTCTTACTTTCAAGCCAACACCTAGTTCTCTAATGATTTGTTCTAAAGAGGAAAAATGTTCTGGCTTGCAATATTTCGCTTTAAATTGAATATTTGATTTGGATTTTTCCGAATATTTTTGGTTCAAAGCAATAGGACTTAATGTTAACATAATAAAATTACCTTTCTCGTTTAAATTACACACTAGTATAAAACTCGTAAAAAATAAACTTACTAAGTTTTTAGATAATCTTATAAAAACTTTACATTTCGTCCATTTTTTTGCCTCATAACCTAATACCGAATTGCATTCAAAGCATAACCGATTCCGTGTTGTCGGTGCGGTTACACGCATTGGAGATTTTCTACGGCTCATACTTCGCCTTGAAAAGCAGTCAATCCGCAAGCCCGACCTACTGAACTGTTTACTGTTCGCTCGCCCTTCTCACCACTCACTTCTCACTATTTCAAATTTCCGTGACTATTTTCTTTAACCCTTTCGGTTTGTCCACATTTCTGTTTAATTTTTCGGCGATTTTTAATGCCAGAATTTGTGAAATAACAACATTGGAAAACATTTTTAAAATATCATCCTCGACCTCTAAATCAATATTAAAGGTTGAATTAATTCTGTCGCTGGAGGTTCCTATAACGCAAATTGGAGGGTTATAATCCCGTTTGATTTTTTCCAAATTTTTAATCGTTGAATAAGATAATTCTTCCGATGAAACGTAAATTAAGACCGTTTTTTTATCGTTTAAAACCGCAAGATGCCCATGCATAAATTCACCCAAGATAGGAGACATCACATTTATGTAAGAAGTCTCCTTAATCTTTAGACACGCCTCTTTAGCCAAAGCGTAAGAAATTCCATCCGCGGCAATTATTATATTTTTGTATTTGGACAGAAATCTTGCAAATGGTTTAATTTTGTCTGCCAACTCTAAAGTATCTTCTATAATCGCAGGTAAGTTTTTCAATTGATTTAAACGTTCTGATATATCTAAATTCTTCATTTTGGCGTATTTCAGAGCCAAAAGATACAAACAAAGCATTTGTGCGATGAGTGCTTTTGTAGATGCGATACTTTTTTCTTCACCTGCGTGGCAGTTGATTTTGTAATCCGCCGTTTGCCATGCGGTTGAATTCTCCTTGTTTGTAATACACATTGTTTTCATGCCCAATTGTTTTGCCTTGTTTAAAGCGCTCAATGTGTCTGTTGTTTCACCTGATTGGGTTATAAATATATATAAAACATTTTTGTCATGCGGGACAATTTTTTTCAGTAAAAATTCGCTTGAATAAATCGCACGAGCTTCGATTTCAGCGACCAATCCAAATACTTCTGCAGAAAATCTTGCACAATGATAAGACGAACCGCTTGCAACAAGTACGATTTTATCAATTTTAGTGGGCGCATTTAAAATTATGTACCCGTCAGGTGCAACATAATTTTTTAAAATAAGCTCCAAAATTTTTGGTTGTTGAAGGATTTCCTCCTCCATACTGCTTGCGACTTTTTGTATTTGTAAGTTTGCCATAACACACTCTTTCACAAATATTGAGTAATATAAATCAATCTAACATTTCTTTAAGCAATTCATTAACTGTTTTTGGATTTGCTCTACCTTTGGATTCTTTCATCACTTGACCGACAAAGAATCCAAACAATTGGATTTTCCCCGACTTGTAAGCGTTAACCTGTTCAGGATTTGAGCTGACAATTTTTTGTACAATTTCTTTCAACGCACCTTCATCTGAAATCTGGCTTAAACCTTGTTTCTCAACGATTTGAGATGCGTTAGTACCATCTTTTAACATTGTAAATATAATTTGTTTTCCTATATTATTCGAAATAGTTCCTTTTTCAATCAGATTAACTAATTCAACCAAATTTTCAGGAGTTAGCTTTGTCTCGCTTATTCCAAGTTTTTCGTCTTTTAAATAGGCAGCAATTTCACCCATTAAAAAATTTATGCTGGTTTTCACATTAGCACCGAGTTCGATAATCTTATCAAAGAAAAGCGCCAATTCCATCTGCTCAACGATTATTCCTGCATCATATTCATTTAATCCAAGGCTCATGTAGCGAGCTCTTTTCGCGGCAGGAAGTTCAGGCATGGTTGCTTTTATTGTGTCAATCCATTCTTGAGAAATCTCAAGCGGCATCAAGTCAGGTTCAGGAAAATATCTATAGTCATGTGCATCTTCTTTACCTCTCATTGAGCGGGTTTCGCCTAAATTATCGTCCCAAAGGCGAGTTTCTTGAACAACTCTTTCGCCCTCTTCAACGAGTTCGATTTGTCTTTCTATTTCATACTCAATCGCTCTTTGTAATGACCTGAAGCTGTTTACGTTTTTAATTTCTGCCCTTGTACCAAATTCTGTCGCACCTTTTAGCATTACAGAGATATTCGCATCGCAACGCAGAGAACCTTCTTCCAAATTCCCATCGCAAACGCCGATATATCTTAAAATATTTCTTAACTCCTCAACATAAGCTTTTGCCTCATCGCTTGAACGCATATCCGGTTCAGAGACTATTTCAAGAAGCGGAGTTCCCGCACGGTTTAAATCAACAAGCGAGTAATTTGAGCCCGAAATCCCGTTTGAACCCGCATGAACAAGTTTCCCCGCGTCTTCTTCCAAATGCGCACGGGTAATCCCTATTCTTTTGCCTGCAATATCTAAATGTCCGCCGACACAAATCGGCTCGTCATACTGAGAAATCTGGTAGCCTTTTGGTAAATCAGGATAAAAATATTGTTTTCTGTCGAATTTACAACGGCTCGGGATTGTGGAATCTAAAGCAAGTCCTGTTAAAATAGCCATATCAACAACGCGCTTGTTCAAAACAGGCAATACACCCGGCATACCCAGTGTTATGGGGCTTATTTGAGTATTTTGTTCATTCCCGAATTCAGTCCCATCCGGTGCAAAAATTTTCGACTTTGTTTTCAGTTGGGCATGCACTTCAAGCCCGATTACCACTTCATATTTCTCTCTTGTTTCCATAATCACACCTAATTGCCCTAATTCTTCTGCTGTTACTTTCCAAATATAATTTTAGCACAAAGTTTTTTTATTGTATGCTTAGCAAGGCTTTTTTTATTATTTCCTTTTTCATCTTTCCTCCTTGAAACTAAGAAATAAAGACAAAAATATTAAAAAACCCTTTATTTTCGCATTGATTCCACGTCTTTGACTTTCAGTAGCAAAAAGGCACGCCAACTACCCATTTTAAAATTATTTTTCCTAATTTTATCATAAATTTATTTTCCTGATATAATAAACCTATGGAAAAAATTAATAAAATAAAATTGAAAGATTTTGAAATAGGTGGAAATAAACTTACAATCCTTGCGGGGCCTTGTGTTATTGAAACCCAAAGTATTCTTGAACAGACGGCTGAAGAACTAAAAAAGATTACACAAAAATTGGGTATAAATTTTGTGTTTAAAGCTTCTTTTGACAAAGCAAACCGCTCTTCCATCAATTCCTACAGAGGACCGGGAATTGAAAAAGGGCTTGAGATGCTTGCCAAAATCAAGAAAGATTTTGATGTTCCGATTGTAACGGACATCCACGCTCCGGAACAGGCGGCGATTGCGGCTGAGGTCGCTGACATACTCCAAATTCCAGCATTTTTGTGCAGACAGACAGATTTGCTTGTTGCTGCGGCAAAAACAGGTAAAATTATCAACATAAAAAAAGGTCAATTTTTAGCTCCCGAGCAAATGAAACCTTTAATTAACAAGGTTAAAGACTCTGGAAATTCAAATATAACACTTACCGACAGGGGGACTTCTTTCGGATATAACAATTTGGTGTCAGATTTTAGAGCGATTCCGATTATGCGAAATTTGGGTTATCCTGTAATCTTTGATGCAACCCACAGCGTACAATTACCGGGGTTAAACGGCGAGTGTTCAGGCGGAGACAGAAGATTTGTTCCTATCCTAGCCAAATCTGCTGTAGCGGCAGGCGCAGACGGGTTATTTTTTGAAGTTCACCCTAATCCCGACAAAGGACTCTGCGACGGACCGAATATGATTGCCTTAAAAGATGCTGAGGCTTTATTTGATATTTGCAAGAAAATTTTTGAGGTGGTTAGATGATTTTAAAACAGTTCACAATCGGATCTTTAGAAAATAATAATTATCTTTTAATCGATGAGAAAACCAAAGAAGCTGTTTTAATCGACTGTACCCAAGAGTGTGAAGATATAGAAAACACTTTAAAAGAGTATAATGCGACCCTAAAATACATTTTGCTTACCCATGGGCATTTTGACCATATTTTAGGCATAAATGGTTTTAAGCACAAATATCCTGACTGCAAAGTTTTGGTTCATGGGGGTGATAAAATGCTTATGGATAAGGTTGAGGAATTTGTTAAAAGTTTCGGGATTAATGAAGCGCAAATCCAAGAAATTGACGGATACGTTGAAGATAATCAAATAATAAAATTTGGTGAAAACGAAATCAAAGTAATCCATACCCCCGGACACACAAAAGGTGGCGTATGTTACTTGATTGGCGATAAGCTTTTTTCCGGCGATACTTTGTTTTATGAATCTGTCGGAAGAACGGATTTACCAGACGGACATTTTGGTCAAATCAAATCAAGTATTGAAGAAAGATTATTTAAGCTTGATGACAATATTCAGGTTTATGCAGGTCATGGTCCTTCAACCACAATAGGGCATGAAAAGATAAATAATAAATTTTTATAAACAGTAGGTCGGGCATTCCTGCCCGACAACAAAAGGTGTAATTATGCAACAACAATTAAACAAAATACTGACTGATGCGACAGCAGACATAGAAAAAGCTTTAAGTAGCGACGATATAGAAGAAATCAAGCTTAAATATTTGAGCAGAAAAGGCGAATTAAATTCGATAAAAAAGAATTTGAAAGATTTGTCAGATGAAGATAAAAGAATTGTCGGGGCTTTTGCAAATGAAGTTGCGCAAAGCTTGGAAAAATCTATCAAGGAAAAATTTGATTTAATCTATAGAAAAGAACTGGACGAGAAGTTGCAGACAGAGAAACTTGATATAACCTTGACAGGGAAATTCACGCCTCAAGGAAAAGTTCATCCGCTCACTTCTACCACCAACGAAATTGTTGCAATTTTCCAATCTTTGGGGTTTTCGCTTGTGCAGAGCCAAAATTCGCCCGAGGTTGAAACTGAGCATTTCAATTTTGATATGCTGAATTTTCCCGCCGACCACCCTGCAAGAGACATGCAGGATACTTTTTACACAAAAGTTGCGCCAAATGTTATTCTAAGGAGCCAAACCTCAAACGCACAGGTGCGCGAAATGGAGAATAACAAACCGCCTTTGAGGGTAATTGCACCGGGGCGTGTTTATCGTTCGGAAGCTGTAAACGCCAGAAAAAACAACTTTTTTCATCAAATTGAAGGGCTTTATGTTGATAAAGAAATTACTTTTGCTGATTTAAAAGGTGTTTTAAACGAATTTATCAGGCTTTATTTCGGTTCAAGCCGAGTTACCCGATTCAGAAGCAGTTTTTTCCCTTTCACAGAACCTAGCGCAGAGATTGATGTTCAGTGCATAATGTGTGGCGGAAAAGGTTGCAGAACTTGCTCGAACACAGGCTGGCTAGAAATCTTGGGGGCGGGCATGGTTGATGTAAATGTTTTAAAAATGTCTGGCATTGACCCTGAAGTTTATACCGGATTTGCTTTCGGGATGGGAGTTGAAAGACTGACAATGCTGAAATATGCGATTGATGATATAAGATTGTTTTTCAATAACGATGTTAGGTTTTTAAAACAATTCTAGGCGGGAAAATAGTTTAACCTTTTTGGAAATTAAATCCAAATTTGTTTGCAAAGTTTTGTAAGATTTGATTAGATAAATTACTATATTCTTCTAAGTTTTCAGGGGTAACATTTTTATAACCTTCTTCAGAAGTATAAGCCAAGCCCAATTTTTGCAATTTTGCTGATTGAGATGCATGAATTTCATTTATACCTTTTAAATATTTTTTTTGATTAAGCCACATCTTAGGGTGTTTCGGCATTTCCATAGATGAAAAATTACCATTTGGAGTTATTGCTACCACTTTTTGTACTTGTCCTCTTATCATAAAAATAATATCAGTTCCAGATAAAGGCATATTTTTAGTATGACTATGAATGTAAGTACCTTTGCGCAGAATTAAGGCTGTTTTTAATAATTTTCCAATGATACCAAAATCGTGACCAAAAAATTTGCCATCTTTACTCATTACAGAAACATGATTTGGAAATTCAAATATATCTAAATCCCTTACCATTCCTTTTTTATCAATAATACGTGCAGTTTCAACTCCGTTTTGTATGCTATAGCTTATAACCTCGTTTCTTAATAGCTGTTCAATGGGACTATCATTTAAACCGGTAATTTTAACCGATTTGGCAACTTTTTTGGGTAATGACATATGTCTAAACTTTGAAATAACGGCAGATGTTTTTCCACAATTCATGCAATTCTCCTGATTATTGTTTAATATATTAATGATTGTAATTATCTAATACTCATAAATTTACAAAATTGTGTTGGATGACGAATTTGTTAAGAAAATTTTACATTTATTCCAAAAATTACATATGCCTACATTCAGGTTTGATAAGAATTTGTGCCAATTTGTCTGCACCTATAAACTCTCTTTTCGCCAATATTTCGCTTGCTTTTTGGTTGTCGTAGTCGACGAACTTGTGCAAAACATCAAAAGCACCGTCGGAAAATTCAGCTATAGCGTAGCATGCCTGTGGGTTTGGAGTGAACGGTCGTCCGACACTGCCTACATTTATTACGGTTTGCTTTTTGTTCGTCTGATATCCACACGGAATGTGTGTATGCCCGCAAAAAATCACATCTGCATCAACGCCAGCAATGATTTCCTCAATTTTTTCGATTGGCAAATCAGGGGCAATATTTTCATCGTTTTTTCTTGGCGAACCATGCACGAGTAATATCTTTACATCCTCAATTTCCAATTCTTTTTGTTTAGACAAATTTTTTAAAAACTTTTTTAAGCTCTCGGGGATAATTTTCAAATCGTTTTCAAGTGCATTAGCCAATATCGGAAACTTAGATTTCATCGGCTCGCTAACCAAATCGTAGCCCCCTATCATTTCATCGGTGTTGCCTTGGATAAGTTCAAGTTTACCCTCTTCATAAATCTTTTTTATTAATTCAATTGCCTTTACAGGTTCAGGTCCAGCCATTGCCAAATCACCGAGACAAAATATTTTGTCACAACTTTCTTTTTTGATATCGTCTAAAACAGTCTCAAGAGCCTGCATATTCCCGTGTATATCTGATATAATTGCTATTTTCATTTTTTATACCTCATGTTAGTTGAAAAGTAAATGGTAAACGGTAAACAGTAAAGGGTTTTGCGGTTCTTGCTTGCTTTTTGTCGGTGCGGTTAAATCCGCACCCTACCGTTCACTTACTTTTTTCTTTTTACTTCCTCGCCGTTTAGCATTCACCCGTTCATGCTATAATAATTATATGATAAAAAGAAGAAAATCTAAACAAATTACCATAGGCAATGTGAAAATCGGCGCAGATGCTCCGATTTCTGTTCAATCCATGTGCAACACAGATACGCGCAATGTCGAAAAAACCCTTAATCAAATAAACGAGCTTGCTGACGCAGGTTGCGAACTGGTTAGGCTTGCCGTGCTTGATAAAGAAGCTGCGGTGGCGATGAAAGAATTGGTAAAACGTTCAACCGTACCACTAATAGCTGATATTCATTTTGATTACCGCTTGGCGATTGAATGTATAAATAATGGAATTAATGCACTTCGATTAAATCCGGGGAATATCGGAAATATTGAAAATATCAAAAAAGTAGTTTCTTTAGCCAGCAAACAAAAAATTCCGATTAGAATTGGCATTAATGCCGGCTCTTTGGAGAAAGAGTTTCAGGATTTGGACATAACTTTAGCTGAAAAAATGGTTAAAAGTGCGCTCAAACACATTCAAATTCTTGAAAATTTGGATTTTGATTTAATAAAAGTTTCCTTAAAATCCTCGGACGTACTTACTACTATTGAGGCTTACAGGTTAATTGCCGAGAAAATTGACTACCCTTTGCATTTGGGAGTGACCGAGGCGGGCACACTTAAATCAGGGCTGGTTAAATCTTCTGTTGGCTTAGGAAGTCTTTTATCTCAAGGAATTGGTGATACAATCCGTGTTTCTCTTACGGAAAATCCTGTGGAAGAAGTGTTTGCAGGGTTTGAAATTCTTAAATCACTCGGCTTAAGACAAAAAGGCGTTAATTTTATATCCTGCCCGACATGCGGGAGGTGTCAAATCGATTTGATAAGTTTGGCAAAAAAAGTTGAAGAAAAGTTTAAAGATTTGGATAAACCTATAACAATCGCAACTATGGGCTGTCCTGTCAACGGCCCCGGAGAAGCCAAACACGCTGATTTTGGTATCGCAGGCGCAATTAAAGAAGGTTATATTTTTCAAAAAGGTGAGATTATAGCTCGAGTTGCAGAAGACGAAATTATACAAAAACTGGATGAGATTATAAAAAAATCATTTATTTAGTATATATA
>CAIPUE010000011.1 GCA_903868125.1 uncultured bacterium
CATTATTTGTAGAAAAGCGGTTGAAATTCAATCATAATAAGTAAAAAACATGTAGAAAAAATGTAAGTAATTGTTTACAATAATTTTTCAAAATGTAGATAAAAATAAATATATAAAATAAATGTCAATAATCTAAAAGTTTTCTACATTTGTTGACATAGTTTTCTACACTATTAAGTAAAATTTTTTTGATATAATATTAGAATTAGCAGGTATTAAGTGGTAAGGGAGTAAAATGGATAGTCAAGAAGATATTTTTATTAAATCCAGACCGCAAAGTCTTTGTCTCATGTGCGGAAAATGTTGTAAAGTTTCCACAACAACAATACCCTATGAACAACTTAAAACGTTAGCAGAATCGGGTGATAAGGGTGCAATAGACTTTTTAGACATTTTTGAACCTTACGAAACAATAGATGCAGCTAAAAAAGTTGATGAAACAACGGTAAAGAACATTTTAGATTTAATAAAAACTTATGACGCTACTGATGAAACAACTTTGACCTTTTATAAATGCAAATATATTTTGGATAATAATTTATGCGGGATTTATAATGAGCGAAAAGATTTATGTAATAGATTTCCGTCCTCTGTTTGGGCAATAATTCCTGTTGGATGTGGATTTGAGGGATTTTTATTCCAAAAAAGAGAAGAATTAAAACAATCAATAAGAAAACAAAAGGAAAATCTTTTAACATTAGATTTGTTATTTGAAGAATCTGAAAACGAGGAACAAAAAGAAAAAATTGAACAATTAAAAGAAAAAATTGAAAAAACAATAGAAAGTTACGCTAAATATGGTTCAAAAAATTGGTAATAATTATTAAATGAAAATATTAGATTTAAAGTTAAAAAATTATAGAAATTGTAAGAATATTGAGATTGATTTAAACTCAAAGAAAATTCTTATTATTGGTAAAAATGCACAAGGCAAAACGAATATTCTTGAAAGTATTTATTTTTTGTCAACTTTAAAAAGTCAAAGAACGACAAATCTTTTAGATTTAATTAATTTTAATGAAACTAAAACTGAAATAAAAGCTAATGTGGAGAAAAATACTCAAATAGAATTGGATTTTTCTTATGATAGAGAAAAAAAACGAGAAATTAAAGTTAATAGGCTTAAAACAAGACCCAAGGAATTTAAAAATGTTTTAAAAACGGTGCTTTTTTCAATTCAAGATTTGCTTTTACTGCGCGGAACTCCACAAGATAGACGTGATTGGCTTGATGTAGCGATTTCACAAATTTATCCGGCATATGATGATAGATTGTCAAAATATAATAAAATTCGTATTCAAAAAAATAATTTTCTCAAAGATTATAGTCAAAATGATATTTTATTTGAGGTTTACAATGAGCAATTGACTATTTTAGGCAGTAATATAATTTATCTGAGAAAAAAATTCTTAAAAGAGGTTGAAAAAATCGCTCAAGAAAAACATTCCACCATTAGCGGAGATGAAAAGCTTACGATTTCGTATGATTGTTCTTTTTTAGGTGAAGAGGAAATAGAAATTGAAGAAATTTCGAAAAAATTTCAACAAAAGCTTCAAGAACGAAAAAAAGAAGAAATTCAACGAGGGCAAGCTCTTGTCGGACCTCACAGAGATGATATTATTTTTTATATCAATGGAGAAGAAGGAACAAAATTTGCCTCTCAGGGACAACAAAGAACGATTGTTTTGTCGTTAAAATTGGCGGAATTGGATATTATTGTTCATAAAACAGGTGAGCCGCCGATATTATTGTTGGACGATGTTTTAGCAGAATTGGATGACATCAGGCAAAATTATCTTTTAACCACAATCAATGAAACTACTCAAACAATAATAACCAGTGTTGACACGCTTTTATTTGATAAAAGTTTTTTACAAGATGTTAAAATTGTAAAAATTGAAAATGGTACTATTTTATAGTTAACCTTTTACATATTCACTTAATGCTTTTAGTCCCAGTTTATAGCTATTTTTTCCAAATCCTGTTATTTGACCGATGCAAACAGGTGCAAGGAGGGATTTTTGTCTAAATTCTTCTCTGGCATGGATATTTGTCATATGAACTTCCACACATGGCAGATTGACTGAAGAAATTGCATCTCTTATTGCAATACTTGTGTGGGTGTAACCTCCGGGGTTGATTAAAATTCCGTCAACATTATTTAGAGCTTGTTGAATTTTGTCAATAATTTCACCTTCACAATTACTTTGAAATGTCTCAATATCAATGCCTAATTCAAAAGAATAGGCGTAAAGTTCTTTCTCTATTTCTATAAGAGTTGTGGAACCGTATTTTTCAGGCTCTCTGATTCCAAGCATATTTAAATTGGGACCGTTGATAACTATTATTTTCATGTTTTGCCTCTTTACATCAGTCTTTTGTTTTTTATTTTAACATAAAATTTTTATGATAAAATAAAGTTGTTAATGAAAACATGAGGTAATTATGGCACAAAGACGTTGGTACGATAAAGATCCTATTTTAAAAGAAGCATTAGAACTGTTACAATTATCATGTGATGATACAAAAAATTCTGCGGCTGAATTTATGTTGCAGTTGCAAGAACAAGTCGCAGGAGATGTTATAGAACATGTTTATGAACTTATGAGTAAATACGAGGGCAAAGGCTCCCGTTGGTACGACAAGGACCCTGTTGTAATGAAAGCAATAGAACTTTTAAGGGTTGCTCCTAAAAACATTCAAAGAAAGGCTGCTTTAAAGTTACTGCTTGCTCTTGAAGAAAAAAGTTTTGAAAATACGGATTTAAAATTAGAAAAATGATGACTAATCTTAAAGACACACAAAATTTACAAGATAATCGTGGGATAGATATTCAAAAAGTTGGAATAAAACATGTTGAACTTCCGTTGACAATTCAAAGAAAAAATGATTCCAATCAAGTTGTAAACGCAAAAGTAAGAGCTAATGTTTTTCTGCCTAAACATTATAAGGGGACGCATATGTCCCGATTTGTCGAGGTTTTGAGCGAGTGGAAAAACAAAAATCTTTTAGGCGTCGATATCAAGGGATGTTTGGCTACAATAATAAAAAAATTGAATGCTAAAAGCGGTGAATTGGAATTTAAATTTAAATATTTTATTGACAAAAAATCACCTGTAACAAGACTTTCTTCACCGATGAGTTATGACTGTTCTTTTGAGGGCGAGCTTTCAAATCCGGGTAAGGACAATGAGGAATACAAATTCATTTTGGGTGTAAAGGTTCCTGTTACAACCCTTTGTCCTTGTTCAAAAGAAATTTCAGAATATGGCGCACATAATCAAAGGACGATTGTTTCTGTCAAAATTTCTTATAATGAAAATAATCATATTTGGATAGAGGATTTAATAAAAATAATTGAAAAATGCGGTTCATGCGAAATTTATCCGCTTTTGAAAAGACCTGATGAAAAATTTGTGACAGAAAAAGCTTACAAAAATCCTAAATTTGTCGAAGATATTTTACGGGATGTGGTTTTAAATTTAAGAGAAAACACAATTATCGATTCATTTGAAGTCGAATGTGAAGCATTTGAAAGTATCCACAATCATTCTGCTTGGGCGTATCAAAGTGAAATAATCACTCGGTAGAAATTTAGTCTTTTTACACTATTAATTAATAGTAATATTTGGGTTATAATTTTGCCTAGAGATTGATGAATAAGTCTCTTAAGAAAGATAAAGAATGTTCCATTTATTCAATAACCCGAATTTTAGTTACTACGAGATTTTAATGCTAATTTGCTTTGGAGTAAGTTGGCCGATTGCACTTATAAAAACTTATACAACAAAATCGGTCAAGGGTAAAAGTTTTTTGTTTTTATTTTTGGTGCTTCTCGGATATATTTTCGGTGTAATACACAAATTAACATATAATTATGATTACGTAATTTGGTTGTACATTCTAAACGGCTTGCTGGTTTTGGCTGATATGGCTCTCTGGTTCATATACAAAGATAATAATTGAGGTTTTATGAAAAAAATACTTTTAATATTAACCGCTGTTTTGATTTTTTGTCCTCAAAGTTATGCTGAGGAAATAAATAATATAGCGCTTTTAACCCAAAAAGGGTTTTTTGAAAAACCTCAAATAAACTCCGTAAATTCTTGTGAGGATGTTAAAAGAACTTTGTATTCGCATCAGAAGTATGCAAATGGTTATAATTTTGAAAAATTGAAGTCTTTATATTCGGAAAAATTTATAAATGCTGATGGGTTAAATAAAGACCTTTATTTTGATTTGATTAAAAAAACTTGGACTAGTTATCCTGATATCAAATATAAAATGGAGATTAAAAATATTGAAATAAACGGTAATATGGCAGTCGCACAGGTAAGTGAAAGTGCTGAGGCAACAACTAACTCAAAATCAGGTGTGGTTAATGAAAAAGGGCTTTTAGAAAGCATTTCCAACGGCGTGTATTATCTGGAGAAAATTAATAATGAATGGCTGATAACTTCTGATCATATAATTTTTGAAAAAACATTTTTGAGATACGGTGCTGCAAAAAGTATTCAAATTGATTTAACTGCACCTTGCCAAATACCTGCAAATACACAATACACTTCCTCTTTGAACATAGAAGTGCCAAAAGACAGTATTATAATAGCCTCAATTGGGAGAGAAAATATAACTTTTCCTCAAACTGTTGCGGAAGAAATTTTTAGAAAATTACCGGAAGAGGGTCTTTTGGAAAGGGTTTTTGTTTCTAATGACAAAAACATAAATGAGTATGCCGTAGCTTCTTTTGGTATAACTAAAGCGGAAATTAATAACGGAACGGAGATTAAAATTTACGTGACCGGACTTGGGTTTGTTATGTCTAGAGTAAATGTTATTCCTAAAAATGATTTTATAAAGGTTGCGAAAAATGAGAAAGCTGAGTAAATTTTTATATTTTTTTGTAATATTTTTTTTGTTTACATGTTTTGACTTTTATTTTTCAAATTTGTTTTCTCACAAACTTGCCCAAGGTTGGCATTTTTCAAATTCTCTGCTTAATATGATTTACGTTGAAAACACAGGTGCGGCGTTCAGTATATTGCAAAATTCAACCAATTTTTTGATATTTATCTCTATCATTGCACTTTTGGGATTATTTTATTATGTAATTAAATATGCAGAAGTAATTTATATGAAAGAAATTTTCTTTTTGTCGTTTTTAACTGCAGGGATTTTGGGAAATTTGTACGAAAGACTTTTTTTCGGGTACGTAAGAGATTTTTTTGATTTAGCATTTGTAAATTTTCCAATTTTTAATATTTCAGATATCTTTATAAATATTGGCGTTGTTGGTATAATAATTTTGCTTTTATTAACAAAGAAACCGATGAAAAATTTATGAAAAAATATTGTTTTATACCGGATGAAAATGACGAAAATGTAAGACTTGATAATTATTTATCGGATTTATTTACAGATATTTCACGTGCAAAAATACAAGATGAGATTAAAAATGAAAATGTTTTTGTAAACGGACAGGTAAAAAAATCGGCGTATAAGCTTAAATTGGGAGATAGGGTTGAAATTGAATTAAGCGAAACCAAAGAGGATATTCTCAGTCCCCAAAACATTGCGCTTGATATCATTTACGAGGATGAAAACATGCTTGTAATAAATAAACCATCGGGTATGTTGACTCATCCAACGACAGTTGAGCGTGAGAATACTTTGGTTAATGCGCTTTTGTATAAGTATGGGGAAAATTTATCAGATATTAACGGATATTTAAGACGTGGGATTTTACATAGGCTTGATAGAAATACTTCGGGGCTTTTGATGGTCGCTAAAAACAATGAAGCGCACGAGTTTTTGGCTAATCAGCTTAAAGAAAGAACTGCTACAAAAAAATATTTGGCGATTGTAAAAGGGTTTATAAAAGATGATTTTGGTACAATCAATCTGCCGATAGGCAGACATCCAAAGCAACCTAAAATGGCAGTAGTTGAGGGTTCAAAAGAGAGCATAACAGAGTTTAGGGTATTGAAGCGGTTTAAAAATGCGACTTGTTTGGAACTTGATTTAAAAACGGGTCGTACCCACCAAATCAGGGTACATTTAAGTTATTTAAAACATCCTATTTTAAATGATTCACTTTACGGGGGCGGAAATTTTAAAGTAAAAACTCAAGAACAAGTACTCCAATCTTATAAATTAATATTTACAAAACCATTTTCAGGTGATATAATTGAACTTGAAATTGAACCTGATGAAAAAATTAAAAGGGTCTTAGTTTATTTAGAGAATCAGAAATAGGAGATATTATATGAGAATAACTTTTAATATTGTGTCAATATTGGTAATGGTTACTGTAATTTTTTTGGCTTCTTTGAACACTCAAACGATGATTGATTTTACTGTTTTTGGTGCAACAAAGAACGCCGGCGCAACAATTTATCATGCTAATTTGGTTCAGGTAATATTAATGGCTTTTGTTGCGGGCATACTTGCAGGGATTTTCTGGGCGGCGGCGTTTTATTCTCAGATTCAGGCAAAATTAAAAGAATATCAAAGAAAGTTGGAAAAAATTTCTGTTCAATCCGGTGAAGATACTTCTAAGGTGAGTGTTTTGGAAGAAAAAATTAAAGTGCTTGAAAAGGCATTGCAATCGGCTTTGGGGAACGAGTAACGGGTGAGGGGTTAGTAAACAGTGAACAGAAGGCAACAAGCCCAAGGACTTTAAAGTAGGGTGGGTTCCCTAACCCACCGACAACAATCTACGTTCTTACCAATAAATTTTCACGTAAACAATTGTAAAATAAATTTGTCTAAGCTGACAAATTTATTTTTTAGGGTTTTTAAACTACTGTAGTCACTTAACCCATAAGAAAGGGAAAATGTATAATGAGAATTACCAATGAATTAAAAAGAAACAACCAAACCACACATCCTACAATGACGGCTAGGAAATTGCCTGATATTGATAGGGTTACTTATCATGGTACAGAAAGGATGTCTTCTGGTAAAAGCGTGTTTTCAAAAACATTATCAATTGTTGGAAAATCTGCCCGAGAAGGCTTTAAATATCTAACAACCGAAGGTTTTGAATTTGTGCGAAATGCTGTAAAAAAGAAGCCTGCTAAGCTAAATAATGATGACTTGCAGCTTTTTTCATAAGAGAGGATAATATACGATGAGAATTACTAATAAAACTACCAAGCCTGTATCATATTTCGTGAAAGTAGCAGAAGCCAAAGGGCTAAAGCTTGAACGATTAATAGAGCAAAAAGCACCATCCGGTATAATTGCGGACGCTTTTGTAGAATTTAACTCTATTTTGCATAATTCAGCTAAGGGAAGAGGTTCTATATTTGAAAAAATGCGTGCAGAATATTGCAAGAGCCATGTACAGATTGAAGCTACTGAATATTTGCAAAAGCGCGGCTATATTTTTTATAAAAGTGATTTACGCCTGACAACGCCGACGGACAAAGACATTGCTATGTTAAAAGCCAATCCGCATTTAGATTTAACAAAACGTTTAACTAATTTTGATGCAATTATAGCAAAAAAGGGAAAACCTCGGACATTCAGTGATGTCTTAAATTTATTAAACGCAGCATTTGCCAAAGAAAAGGAGCGGAAGGTCTTAATGGCGCAAAAAGCCCCATCTGATAAAATAGGGAAGCCTTGGGCAGAATTACAATCTGTTTGGCAGAAAATTAATGGATAAAACGCCAGCGGTTTGGCGTAAAGGGAAATCTTTTAACCAAGATTAACAGCAATTTCTTTTAATCTCTCGATTTTTTCCAGACTGTCGCTTTCGAAATAAATCCTTAAAAGGGGTTCGGTTCCGCTCGGGCGAACTAAAATCCAGCTTGAATTGTCTTCAAGATAAAGCTTTACACCGTCTTTAAGGTCGGTCTTTATAACCTTAAATCCGTCTACATTTTTCAAATTTTTTGCTTTTTCAAGCGAAATTTTTATCTGTTCACAACTCTCAAGCTTCAAATCGACCCGTTCGTTAAAAAATTTCGCCCCGACCAAATCATAAAGCTCTTTTTGCAGTTCAACAAGCGATTTATTTTTACTCGCCATAGCCTCAAGAATCAGTAAATTAGCTAAAATTCCGTCTTTTTCGGGGATGTGTCCTTGAATACTAAGTCCGCCTGATTCTTCGCCGCCAATTATTGGATTAAACATTCTCATAGCTTCGCCCACGTGCTTGAAACCGACTGCCGTTTCAATGACTTCAACGCCTATTTTGTCGGCAACTTTATCCAAAAGCAGGCTTGCGCCAACTGTTTTGACAAGTTCTCCTTGCATTTTTCTATCGTTTTTCAGGTACAAAAGCAGGATGGAAATAATTTCATTAGGTGAAACCCACTCCCCGTTTTCGTTTATTATCCCAAATCTGTCGCCGTCGCCGTCATTTGAAAGTCCGATTGAATTTTTTTCGGATTTAACTTTCTCCATCAATTCTCGTAAATATTTTGGCTTGGGTTCCGGCATGCCGCCACCAAAGTTTGGGTCAAACTCCATGTGAAGCGATTTATAAGGAATTGAAAATTCATCCAAGAATTTGTCAAAATATCCGATTGCAGCCGAATAAAGTCCGTCAAAAATTATATTGGTTTTGAGAGTTTTAATCTTTTCAAAATTAATTAAGGTTTTTAAATGTTCAAAATAATTCGTTTTAAAGTTAAATTCTTCTACTTTTCCAATGCCTTTAGAAACGCTTTGCCCGAAGTTTGCAACGATTTCATCTGTTATTTGGCTCGTTGCGGGTCCCGCGTAGTCAGGAATAAATTTCATCCCCAAATATTTTGGTGGATTGTGCGAAGCCGTGAACATAATTGCGCATGCGTTGAACAATTGTGCGTTATAAGCTAAAACAGGTGTCGGAACAACTATTTCACTGATTAACACCTTAAATCCGCTTTGAGCAAGCAAATTTGCGCATTGTGAAGCAAATTCTTTTGCCATATTTCTCGGGTCGTACCCGATAAGAATTTTTTTATCAATTCCGAATTCTTCAAAAACGTATGTGCCAATCGCATTTGTAACAATTGCTACGTTTTCAGACGTAAAGTCCTCGCCAATAACCGCGCGCCATCCATCTGTTCCAAACTTAATACTTGCCATAACTTTAACCTTCTTGTAAGATAATAATAACAATATTATCAGGAACAAGGAGCTTTCGCAAATGACTTTTTTAAATTCGGCTCAAATAGTTGCCTATCTGGGACCGGGCGGGTCTTATACCGAGATGGCAAAAGATGTCTTCTGTGAAAGATATGAACTAAACGCCCAATGGGAAACTCGACCCACAATCAAAAAGGTTTTGGAGTTTGTTGATACCACACCCAACAGTGTCGCAGTTTTGCCTATTGAAAACTCGATTGAAGGTGCGGTCAGAGAAACCATTGATAATCTTATCAGAACCAAAAATCCGAAGATAAAAATTTTATCAGAAATTGTAATGCCGATTAAACATTGCCTTTTATCGAGAACAACGGAACTTTATAGTATAAGTAACATAATCTCTCATCCTCAGGCGCTTGCGCAATGTCAGAATTTTATACACAATGAAATGCCGCGTCATCTTAATATAATCCAAGTTGCAAGTACCTCAGAAGCCGCAAAAAGCTTGCAGAATTATAACTTGACTTATGCTGCTATCGGGAGTAAAAAGACCGCAGAAATTTATAGTTTAAATATTTTGAAAGATAATATTAACGATGACCCTGACAACAAAACAAGATTTGCGCTCATAGGAGATTTTGATACTCCAAAAACGCAACAAGATAATACGGCATTGGCTTTTTCAACAGAAAATAAATCAGGAGCATTACTTGAAATTCTGCAAATTTTTCATGATTATGAAATAAATCTATCTTATATCGATTCTCGACCGTCTAAGACCAAATTTGGAGAGTATACGTTTTTTGTAGATTTTGACGGACATGTTTCCGATGAAAAAATCATTAAAGTACTTAAAGAAGTCCAAGAACATACTTTATATTATCGCCTAGTCGGCTCATACGAACGGTGGTAGTTGAGTGAGAGGTGAGTAGTAGGGTGCGGATTTAACCGCACCGTCAAAAAGCTTGAAACAGTGAGAGGTGTTCGACACGAAGAATGAGTGTCAGACAAAGGGAACCGCCGAAGAATGAGGCGAGTGACCCTGTCCTACGCAAGGGAAAAATAAGGTGAGGGGTGAAAACACCCATGCCTACACACTAAACCCCTCACCCTGTTTTCTGATTTTCGCAGGCTGCTGCTCAAATCGAAAACAGACCTCTAATCGACAAGCCGATACCCTCCCTTCTAAGGCTCGCAAACTCGCCAAGAAGAAGAGCTGCCGCAAGGGGTGAGGTGGAAACGCTTGTTATTAGTGTATTTGCAATATATTAAGATTTCTGGTGAAAAGTTTTGTAAAGAAAAAATAAAAAATAGGCAAATATTTTTTTAGGGGCTTTTGTAACACTATACAGACAAAACGAGAAAGGCAAATATTTTATGATTGGAAGCATGAAAGCTATTATTAATAAAGCATTCCTTTTGATACGTTTGAGGAATCTACAAGGGTTTTAGCAACACATACAAAACTTGCTGTCATATTTTTAACAAGCACAGCAAGTAAGATTGCTTCTTCTTTTTCAAAGTTTAGATGCCTTTAATCTCGCAAGAGCTCTTGACAGTGCTACCTCTGCACGTTGGACATCAGATGTATCCGGTTCGTTTTCCAACCGTTCTTCTGCACGTTTTTTGGCTTCTTCGGCACGTTCTATGTCGATATCTGAACCTTTTTCCGCAGTTTGGGTTAAAATCAAAGCTTCGTTATTTTTTAATTGAAAAACGCCGCCCATTGTCGTAAAATATTCGGGTTTTCCATCAAGTATAACCTTTGTAACTCCAACATCAAGTGCCGACATAAAAGGAATGTGGTTGGGTAAAATCCCAAACTCGCCTTGTGTTCCTTTTGTATAAATTTCATCGACATCCGCATCAAAAACAACTTTTTCGTGGGTCGTTATTTTTAAATGTAATTTTTTATCCACATTTACCCCCAGACATTAGCTAAGTCCTTTAGCTTGTTCTATAGCTTCTTCGATTGTTCCGACCATATAAAACGCTTGTTCAGGTAAGCTGTCGTGCTTTCCTTCAAGAATTTCTTTAAACCCTTTGATTGAATCTTCAAGTTTAACATATTTACCGGCAAACCCTGAGAATTTTTCTGCAACAAAGAATGGTTGAGATAAAAATCTTTGGATTTTTCT
The DNA here is from genome assembly GCA_903868125.1 of uncultured bacterium. Classification (GTDB taxonomy): domain Bacteria; phylum Cyanobacteriota; class Vampirovibrionia; order Gastranaerophilales; family Gastranaerophilaceae; genus CAIPUE01. The sequence continues at coordinate 11,223 of CAIPUE010000011.1, forward strand.
TGCTCTGTTAACTGTTTCTTTGTCTTCTTCAGATAATTCATCCATACCCAAAATCGCGATAATATCTTGCAATTCTTTGTATTTTTGAAGTACTTCAAGCACACGTCGTGTTACACTGTAATGTTCTTCTCCGATAATATTTGGATCAAGCACTCTGGAGTTTGAAGCCAAAGGATCAACCGCAGGATAAATACCTAAAGACGCAATCTGTCTTGAAAGAACAGTTGAAGCATCAAGGTGAGAGAATGTTGTTGCAGGAGCCGGATCGGTTAAGTCATCCGCAGGAACGTAAATCGCCTGAACGGAAGTGATTGAACCGTCTTTTGTTGAGGTGATTCTTTCTTGTAATTCGCCCATTTCAGTCGCCAAAGTCGGCTGATATCCAACCGCAGAAGGCATACGTCCTAAAAGTGCCGATACTTCTGAACCGGCTTGAGTAAATCTGAAAATGTTATCAATAAACAGTAATACGTCCTGTTTTGAAAAATCTCTGAAATATTCTGCCGCAGTCAAGGCAGAAAGTCCTACTCTCATTCTCGCTCCCGGCGGCTCGTTCATTTGTCCATAAATAAGAGCAACTTTATCAAGAACTTCAGATTCTTTCATTTCGTTCCAAAGGTCGTTTCCTTCACGAGTTCTTTCTCCAACCCCGCCGAAAACAGAAACGCCCGAGTGTTCAAGTGCGATATTATGGATTAATTCCATAATCAAAACTGTTTTACCAACTCCCGCACCACCAAAAAGTCCGATTTTTCCGCCTTTTTGATATGGTTGCAATAAGTCGATTGCCTTAATCCCTGTCTCAAGGATTTCTATATCTGTGTTTTGGTCAACCAATTTCGGTGAGTCTCTGTGGATTGGTAGGTACTCTTCAGTTTCAACAGGTCCTAATTCATCAACAGGTTCGCCGATTACGTTTAAAATTCTGCCTAAAATAGGTTTTCCGACAGGAATTTTTATTGAATCTTGCGTGTCAACAACTTTCATCCCACGTCTAAGCCCGTCAGTAGAAGACATTGCGACTGTTCTAACCTTGTTCGAACCCAACATTTGTTGAACTTCTGCTGTTACAATCGTCCCGTCATCTTTTGTTATTTTTAATGCGTTATAAATTTCGGGCAATTCGCCTTGTTGAAACTCAACGTCGATTACCGGTCCGATTATTTGTGATATTAAACCCTCGTTTTTATTCAATGTTTCCATGCTCAATCCTCAATTCTCCATTTTTATAATGCTTCGCTTAAAACTATAATACACCAAAAGAAATTTTTTTCAAACATACTTTTTTTGTAAAAAAAGTATGCAAAAAAACTTTAGGAACATTGGTTTATTAGCTAAAGGAAAACAGATGAGAGTCCTTTTTGTAAAAAACATTAAACATCAGCTTCATAGTAACTTCGATAATGCTTTTTACATTTTCCTTTTTGCTTTTTACTCAAAAGCTATTGAGCAAGTTTTTCTCGGACAAGTCTTTCGATTTCGGCAAGTAAAGCCGGATTACTTTCCAAGGTTTCTTTTGATTTGTCACGGCCTTGACCTAATTTTTCTTCGTTATAACTAAACCAAGCACCTGCTTTTTTAACTATATCAAGCGAAACCGCAACATCGAGGATATTTCCGATTTTACAAATTCCTTTGCCGAAAATAATATCAAATTCTGCCTGTCTGAACGGAGGCGCGACTTTGTTTTTCAAAACACGGACTCTTACGTGATTTCCTATATCTTCGGCATCTTTTTTCAGTCCTTCTGTTCTTTTGATTTCCAATCTTACACTTGCGTAATATTTAAGTGCGTTTCCGCCTGTTGTCGTTTCAGGGTTTCCGTACATTACGCCGATTTTCATTCTCAATTGGTTGATAAAAATTACAGTTGTATTCGTTTTTCCGATAACTCCGGTCAATTTTCTTAAAGCTTTACTCATCAAACGAGCTTGAAGTCCCATTTGCTGATCTTCCATTGAACCCTCTATTTCGGCTTTTGGAACAAGTGCCGCAACTGAGTCAACAACAATAATATCCACTGCGCCCGAACGGACTAACTCTTCTGTTATATCAAGTGCCTGCTCACCCGTATCTGGTTGAGAAATAAGTAAATCATCTATTTGCACTCCTAAAGCTTTTGCATATTCAGGGTCAAGGGCATGCTCGGCATCAACGAATGCTGCAATTCCGCCTTTTTTTTGACATTCAGCAACAATATGTTGTGCCAAAGTCGTTTTACCCGAACTTTCAGGCCCGTAAATTTCTATTATTCTGCCTCTTGGAATTCCACCGATTCCCAACGCAACATCCAGTGCCAAAGCTCCTGTCGGAATAGCCTCTACATTTACCGAAGGTCTGTCGCCAAGCTTCATTATCGAACCTTTACCGAAATCTTTTTCGATTTTTTCAATCGCTAATTTTAACGCTTTATTTTTTTCTTCTAAATTAGAAGGGGCTGATATTTCCTTAGTTGCCATTTTCTTTTTTCACCTCAACACGAAATTGTCTAAATTCCGCCTTTATTCATTCTATCATTCTACTACTTTATTACTTAGCAATACCGGCTTACTAGCCTTATTGCACTCGGGCATTGTTTCGCTGTCCCTCAATTGTTTTGACTTACCCCTCGCATCTCTTTTGCTAGAAGAACCTTGGGCTTTTTTGCCTAAAAATCTTTCAACTGTTCGTCTATTAAATCGAAAAATCATCGTCGACTTTTTTTACATAAAGCCCCAATCCGATTGGTTTATAACTTTTTACGGTATTTTTTAAATGATAATTTTCTTTATTTAATTCGTTAAGTTTTTGTCTTAAAGTTTCGTTTTCGGTTTTGCAGCGAATTAATTCAACAACGACTTCGTCCATTCCATCAAGTTTTTCATCAATAAGTTTTGACATAGAGTCTGTAATATTTTTTTCCATGCTTTCAAGAGTAGAGAGCAGACTGCCAACAACTTTTTGAGAATCCTGTCTTGCTAAAGCTGTATTTTTTGGGGAACTTCCTTTAATAGTCTTTAGATTTTGTACTTCGTTATATGAAAAATACGTTTGACCTTTGTCGTCTTTTCTTGGGATAATCGAAGCTTTTTTACAAAGTCTCACAATTTCGCGGTTATCTGTTTTTAAAATGTCCCTAACCTCTTGTGGTGAAAGAATGGTTTTTTTCTGTTCTTGTAAGATCGGAAGAGCGTCGTGTAG
>CAIPUE010000012.1 GCA_903868125.1 uncultured bacterium
AGCGTATAACATGAAAAGGGCGATAACAGAGATAGGAATAGAGAAATTAATAGAGTCAATGGCATAGTCAAGCCATTGACTCTATTAATTTTAATGAGAGAGACCTTAAAGGATTTGTTTTTAAAGTTTTTACACAGCCTCGTTGTGGGCGGTTGTTCTTATTGTTGACTGTCGGTATGACTGGCATAATTTTCATCGTTCAAATTTCCCTTTCGTTTCTTAATAAATTTTATAATCTTTACACATGCTTTAAAACCCCTCAAGAAAAAATTTGCTATGCAAAATCGTATATCGTTACAATTTGCAACATGGCAAAGCCGTTGGTTCTTGCTATAATTTTATTGGGAAGTTTTCCACAAAATCAAAAGGTCTAAATTATGATAAAACTAATAGCAACAGATATTGATGGAACCATTTTAAAACATAACTTTGAATTCAACCAAGAAGTCAAAGATTGTATTAAAAAGTTAACAAATGACGGTATAAAAGTTGTGCTTGTAACAGGCAGAATGCATTCTGCAGCTGATTATATCGCCGAAGAGTTAGGGCTGCAAACGCCAATTGTTTCATATCAGGGCGGGTTAATCAAACATGAAAATAAAATTCTGTATGAGAAAAATCTTGACCCGAAATATGCCAAAGAAATTATAAAATGGGCAAAGAAAAATAAGGTTCACCTTAATTTATATATGAACGACAGGCTTTATGTCGAAAAAGATGATGCGATAATCCGTCGCTACACCGGCGAACGTCTGGCGGGTTTTAAAGTAAAATCATTTGAAGAACTTGAACTTTGCAGAATAAATAAACTTCTTGCAATAGATTTCGAAGATGAAAAAAAAGTTACCGGATGGCAGGATTACCTTGCGACTGAATATGAAGATTTGCATATCGTAAAATCCACACCGTATTTTTGCGAAATTTGTCATCAACACGCAAAAAAATCCGATGCCGTAAATTTCTTAAAAGAGCACTGGGGACTAAAACGAGAAGAAATTATGACAATCGGAGACCAAAACAACGATCTTGAACTTTTATCCGCAGGCGGAATAAAGGTTGCGATGGGCAACGCAACCGAGGAATTAAAAGAAGTTGCGGATTATGTTACAGACACTGTATGCAATAATGGGTTTGTAAAAGCTGTGGAAAAATTTATTCGGGGGTATGATGAAGCAAAATTTTAGAATCGGAACAGGTTATGATATACATCAATTAGTCCAAAATCGAGCTTTAGTTATAGGTGGAGTGAAAATCCCACACAACAAGGGGCTTTTAGGTCACTCGGATGCAGATGTTTTAATCCATGCTATAATTGACGCCTTGTTGGGTGCTTTAGCACTTTCAGATATCGGAACGCTTTTCCCCGATAACAAGGAGGAATTTAAAAACATTTCAAGCTTAATTTTGCTTGAAAAAGTTTATGATTTGGTTTTAAAAAAAGGGTATGAGATTAATAATATTGATTCAAATATAATAGCTCAAGAGCCCAAAATGATGACTTATATCCCTGAGATGAAGAAAATTTTGGCAAAAACGCTCAAGATTGAAGAAGATTTGATTTCAATCAAGGCAAAAACAAACGAAAAGATGGATGCGGTAGGCGAACTGCTTGCTATTGAAGCAAACGCCGTTGTTTTGCTAGTCCGACTCGTTATAAACTAATTTTTTCCGTAACTGCCATTGAATCATCGTTAATACAAGGATTATTATAAATAAAATGTAGGCTAGGGCACTTGCCTGACCGACTTTGAAATATTCAAAAGCATTTTTGTAAATCGCGTAAACCAAAACATTAGTGCTGTCTAAAGGCCCGCCCTGAGTCATTAAATAAATCAAATCAAAAATCTGAAATGAACTTATGCAGGTGATTACCACGACAAAAAATATTGTCGGCGACAATAGCGGAACGGTTACAAATCTGAAAGTTTCAAAATGATTTGCACCATCAATTTTGGAAGCTTCAAATAAAGATTGGTTTAACGCACTTAATCCCGATAGAAAAATCACCATATTGTATCCGATAAGTTTCCACACCGATACGATTATAATTGCCGGCATTGCGAAATTCGCATCATAAAGCCAATTGATGTGCAAATGTAAAACATAATTTAAAATCCCGATATTAGGGTCAAAAATCCACTGCCAAACAATCGCTATAACTATCATAGGAGTAACAAAAGGTAAAAAGTATACCGTTTTAAAAAATTCCGAACCTCTTATTTTGGAATTTAAAATACAGGCAAGCACAAGCGGGATTATGACTGCAAAAATTGAAGTCGAAATTGCGTAAACAAAAGTATTTAATAAAATTTTACCGAAGAGTGGAGCTGTCAGAATTTCTTTATAATTTCTCAGCCCGACAAATTGAGCCTTGTTTATTAAATCCCAATCCACAAAGCTTAAACTGAATGAAACAATCACCGGAATTATAATAAAAATAAAAGTTCCCAACAGTGCAGGCAAGATAAAAACCCAGCCCATAAATGATTTATTGCTTGATAAAGCCGATAAAAATTTTCCCATGTTTGTATTATACTATAAGGAAAGAGGAAAGGGAGAAAAACATTGACTAACACTAAAATACTAGACACGGCATTCGGTAAAAACGATATTAGAGGTATTTACGGACAAGACATAACAGAAGATTTGTTTTATTATACAGGTCGGGGATTTGTTAAGTATTTAATTGAACACAGCAAAAAAGACCCGACAGACATGTGGATTACGGTCACGCGTGATGCGAGAAACCATTCGCCGGTTCTTTCTCAGGCACTTATTAAAGGTGTAACTTCGACAGGGGCGAATGTTGTAGATTTGGGACTTGCTCCGACGCCTATCGGTTATTATTCCGAGGTCGTTGGTATTGACCCGAGAGCCACTGACGGAAATGATATTATCGGAGCTTTGATTGTTACAGCAAGCCACAATCCGAGCCAGTACAACGGATTAAAGATGACATTTAACAGTCAATCTTTAAACGAAGAACAAATCAAAGAACTGAAAACTTTTACTTTTAAAGAAATTGATAATACCGAAGCCTCTCAAGTTGTCGGGAAAACGAATATTTATGATTTAATCCCTGATTATATAGAGGTTATGAAAAAGGATTTTGGAAAAATAGGCAAAGGTGTGAAATTGGTCGTTGACAGTGCAAATGCAACAGGCGGAGTTGTTGCACCGAACCTATATCGCGCTTTGGGTTGCGAGGTCATTGAATTGTATTCAAACCCTAACGGAAATTTCCCTAACCATCATCCAAATCCCAGTGATGAAAAGACTTTAACGGATATTAAAAAAGCAGTTATTGATGAAAAAGCCGATTTTGGAATTGCGTTTGATGGCGATGCCGATAGAATTGGCGTTATTGACTCCATGGGGCGCAGCATGACAGGAGACAAATTGCTTTTGATTTATGCTCAAGATTTAATAGAAAAATTGCAAGATGCACATAAAAAACCTGTTATTGTTTCTGAAGTTAAGTGTTCGCAAGTGCTTTATGACCAAATTAATGAACTTGGCGGGCATGCGATTATGTGCAAAACAGGACATGGTTTTATCAAGGTCAAAATGAAAGAAACCGGTGCAATCCTTGCGGGCGAGATGAGCGGACATACGTTCTTTAAAGACAGATATCACGGGTTCGACGACGCTGTTTATGCCGGTTGTCGGATTATCGAAATTGTTTCTAATTGGAAGAAAAAAAATGCTGATTTTAAAATAGAACAACTTTTAACTCCATTTGATGAAGTCTTCTCTTCTCAAGAAGTTAGATTTCCGTGTATTAATGAACTCAAAAAATCTACTCTGCAATCATTTGAAAAAATTATTAAAGATAATCCTGATTTGTTTGGGGAAAAAATTAGGGAAATTGTGACACTTGACGGGCTTAGAATAATCTTTGACGGTGGATTTGCATTGATTCGTCAAAGTAATACTGAACCTGTTTTTACTCTTCGTTTTGAGGCTAAAGAAAAAGAACAAGCCGAACATTATGAAAAAGTTATGGTTGAAAGTTTGAAAAAAATTCTGGAAGTGTAGAACATGCTGTTATTTATAATATCTTTTTTATTGATTTTTATATCATCTTACTTTTTAACGAGTATTCTTGAACCTAAAAAAAGTATTTTAGGATTAATTTACTTGGTTTTAATAGCCTTTGCCCAGATTGTTTTGACATTTGAAGTTTTGTCGTTATTCACTGCAATAAACCAAATTTGGGTGTTGATATTCAATGTTTTGTTTTTTACATCAAGTATGTATTTTTGGCATAAAAAGTCAAAACCTTGTTGGAGCTTAGATTGTGGCAATTTCAGAAATCGGGTTATAAATTCTTTTAAGCTGGATAAATCTTTGATGTGGCTATATGTCGGATTTTGTGCTTTTTTAATTGTTACGTTTGTTTTGTGCTTAGTGTTACCGATAACCAATTCCGATGCTCAGGCTTATCATGTTGCAAGAAGCGTTTTTTGGGTATTACAGGGAAGTTTGAATCACTTTGATGTCGCTGATATAAGAAATTTGTGTTTGCCTATAAATTCAGAGATTCTTTACAGTTGGGTACTTTTATTTATCAAAAAAGATGCTCTTTTGGGCTTTTTCTCTTTTGCGGGATATTTTCTTTCAATTATTTCAATTTACAATATTTTGGGGTTATTGGGCTATTCTACAAGAAAAAAGCTCTGGGTTATTTTTATAATATCCTCGTTTTCTTCTGTAATCGTACAGGTTTCAAGCACTGAAACCGATATCATTATCGCGGGACTTATTTTGTCAAGTATTTTTCTGTTTTGGTACGCTATTAAGCATGATAAAAAAATCCCTGTGTTTATGTCTTCGTTGGCATATGCGCTTGCAATAGGTACAAAAACTACTTCTTTGATTGCGCTCCCCGGCGTTGGTTTGTTTTTGTTGACTCTTTGTTTTTATTTCAAAAAATATAAGCCGCTTGCTTTATTTTTGGGGTTTGGTATCATAAATTTTCTGATTTTTTCAGCTTACAACTACATCTTAAATTATATACAGTTTTCGAATTTTATGGGTAGCACCAGTTTTATGGTCGTTTCAAAAAATTATTATGGGATTAAGGGATTAATTTCCAATTTTATAAAATATATATTCATGTTTTTTGATTTTACAGGTTTTAGATGGTCTGACTATATAGGTCCGAACCTCACAATTTTAAGAGATTCCATCTTGAAATTTTTACACTTGGGCTATATCAATGATGGTTTATATACAACTCCGTATGTTGTCAATCGTTTATTGTTAGAACCTGTTATGGGTGCCGGAATTTTAGGGTTTTTGGTATATTTGCCTTGCGTAATTCGGGCGATATTAAATCCTATATTCAGGTCTAAATCTAAAAAGAGCTGGTTTCTTTTTGTATTTGCCGTTCTTTTTATTGTAAATATGTTGATTCTTTCATATTTACTTGCATATATGTCGTTTAGTGTCAGATTTGTTATGTCTTTTATGCTAATATCTTCTCCTATATTGGTTTATTCATATTTGTCAAAGAAAAATATTTTAAAATATATAATAATTGCGTTTTCTTTATTTTATCTGATGGGAGTATCAACCCACCTTTGGGCAAGACCATTTGTAAAAATAGTAAGAACCTTAATTGAACACCCTTCCATAACTTATTTAAGGGAGGTAGCTCAATGTAAAACTTATGAAAAAATACCTCAATACTCAAGTGGTACCTGTCCATTGAGGCATAGAATTCAAAAAAGTTTTCCAAAGGACACGAAAATTTTGGCATTTTTAAGTACTTCTGATAGTATTTATTTACTTAAATCTTTGGAATTGGATGGCTTTAAAATTGATGTTAGAACAATGGAAGACGTTAAAAAAATAGATTTTAGTAAGTACAATATAATCATTTCAACAAATAAGGGCCAGTCTGCAACTTTCGTAAAGGACTATGAACAAAGAAAAAACGATTATAAGATAATTAAAAAGAAAATTTTTATAACTAAATATAATCCTGTTCCTTGTATATATGTACAAAATCCTAATATACTTAATTCAAAGAATAAAGAAGCTTCTTACCCGTTTAAGGTACGTTGTGCAATGAGTAAAGATTTTTTAAAAGAAAAAAACTTGGAATTGATAGGCATAACAGGGCTTGTAGAATCAAAAGCTGAAGATTTTGAATATTATAATATTTATCGAAATACGAAACTGCCACTGAAGTTTAAAAAGTGACGAGTTGTTTCAAGTTGAATATACTATAAGACCACTGCACACAAAATAAAAAGCAGATTTTTTGTTGTCGGCATGGCAATGCCGACCTACTTTAAATTCTCTTGTAGGGCGGGATTGCTATCCCGCCGTCTTGGAGTTAAAATCTGCTTTTTATTTCAGAAGGAGTATAGTTGAACAGTTTTGCGGTTTTCGCAATCTCTTTATTCTTTCCCCTTTAGTCTATTCATTCCCGACCGTACATGTCCTCGTAGCGGATTATGTCGTCTTCAATCAGTAAATCTCCGAGTTGAATTTCGATAATCTCAAGTTCTTCTTCATAAGGGTTTTGAAGAGAATGTATCGCCTTGAGCGGAATGTCAATGCTATGTCCCGGTGTTAAAAGGTGTTCTTTGCCCTCTAAAACAACCTTGGCTATACCTGACAGCACCACCCAATGTTCGCTTCTGTGATTATGAGATTGAACTGAGAGTTTTTGACCTGTATTTACATGGATAATTTTTGACAAAAACCCCTTACCCTGCGCGATTACAGTATAAAACCCCCAAGGACGATAAACAGTTTTATGAATTAAATGTGTATCATCATTCTGTTTTTTCAGAGTATCAAAAATTTTCTTAACATCTTGAGTTTTGTCTTTTTTGCACGCTAAAATGGCATCTTCGGTCTCAATCAAAACAATATCCTCTAATCCTATTGTCGCAACCAATTTTGATGAAGCGTAAACAAAAGAATTTTTCGAATTTTCGTCCAAAACATGACCTATCATTACGTTGTTATGAGCATCCTTTTTGCTTACGTCGTAAATCGATTGCCAAGAGCCCAAATCATTCCAATCACTTTCTAATTTTATCAGCGCAATTTTATCAGATTTTTCCATAATTGCGTAATCTATTGAAATACTTGGCATTTTATCAAACAAGTTATACTCTATTCTTTCAGATGTGGAGAAATCAAATTCTTCCATAACTGCAAATATTTCAGGTGATAATTTTTTAATCTCATCAATCATCGTTGAAGCTTTAAACATAAAAATTCCGCTGTTCCAAAAATAAGTTTTAGCGTCGATATATTTTTGAGCAGTTTCACTGTCAGGTTTTTCGACAAATTCTTTCACCTTAAACCCATCTAAAATCGGTTCATTGATGATATTTATGTAGCCGTATCCTGTTTCAGGATAATTGGGTTCAATCCCGAAAGTTACGATATATCCTGCTTCTGCAAGTTTTTCACCTTTCTTAACTGTATCAATAAATTTTTCGTTATTTTCGATTAAATGATCCGAAGGCACGACCAAAATTACAGGGTCTTTACCTTTTTGTTGAAGAAATTTTGTAGCAAGAGCAATCGCAGGCGCCGTATTTTTTGATAACGGTTCAGACAAAACATTAATTTTATCTGAAATATGCTCAAGTTGTAATCTAACATTTGAAGTATGTTTTATATTGGTTATACTCACGATATTTTCAGCGGGAATAAAACCATTCAATCGCTCAAAAGTCGATTGCAAAAGGCTTTTTTCAGCATTAAGGTTTAGGAGCTGCTTGGGATACAATTCTCTTGATAATGGCCAAAGTCTGCTTCCTGAGCCACCTGCTAATATTATTGCGAACATTTAAAACCCTCATTTCCGTTTCAATACCTTATTGTAATCATAGTAAAAAAGTACTGCAATGTAAACATATTGATATATTTTTATGAAACCAATTTATTTAATTTTTCGATTAATTTTTGTGCTGCCGTTAAAAGCGGGTCTATTGTCGGCGAATATGGAGGTGCGTAGGTCAAATCGTTTGAGAAAAAGTCATCTACCGTCATCGGACAAAGTAACCCTGTAGTAATCGTATTAATCCTTTTATCGGCGTCTCCGCAACCTATTGCCTGTGCTCCGAGCAGAATACGGCTTTTTGCATCGGCAATAAGCTTTATCGTAATATTTTTTGCTTCAGGCATATAACCCACCTTGTCGAGTTTGTTTACAATAACAGAAATAGGCTCAAACCCTAATTTTGTGGCTTGTTTTTCAGTTAGTCCGGTTATTGACATTGTTAATCCGAAATATCTTGTAACCGCCGAACCCAAGACACCCTCAAAACATTCATCCCCTCCACATATATTGATTGCCGCACAGCGACCTTCCTTGCCCGCAGTCGAGCCAAGCGGAACCCATACCGGCGTTTTTGAAACCAGATTTATTTCTTCTACGCAATCTCCTGCTGCATAAATATCAGGAATATTCGTTTCCATTTTGGGGCTAACTTTAATTGCACCGGTTTCTCCCAGCTCAATCCCTGCGTCAACAGCCAGTTCGACATTCGGCTTTACTCCTGTTGCGATAATAACCAAATCGGCATTAAACTCCAGTCCGTTTTGGGTCTTAACTCCTGTTACTTCATTTTCTCCCAAAAGTTCAACAACAGAATCGGAATTAATTATTTCAACGTTTTCATTATCGCGTTTAAGTATATGGGCTTTTATTAAATCTGAAATATCGTCATCAAAAATCGACATTATTCTAGGGGCAAATTCAATCATCGTAACTTTTAATCCTTGCTTGACAAACGCCTCTAAAAGCTCAATCCCTATATATCCGCCACCGACAATTACTGCATGCTTTGATTTTAAAACTTTTTCCTTAATATTAACTCCGTCCTCGATTGTTCTCAGTGTAAAAACATTTTTTAAATCAATATTTTTAATCGGAGGAATGAAAGGTCTTGCTCCTGTTGCAATAAGTAATTTATCGTAATCAACATTCGTTTCCTGATTTTTTTCTAAATCAAGCACAATAATCTGTTTTGTATCAGGTAAAATTTTTGTAACCCTATTTTTAAGATGAATATGAATATTGTTTTCTTCAAACTCTTTGGGGTCTCGTGCAAAAAGCATTCTGTAATCATCAAAATTCCCCTCGATAAAGAACGGCAACCCGCAAGCAGAATAAGACACATGAGTGTCCTCAGTATAGACATTAATCTCAGCCTCCGGCTTCAATCGTCTTGACTTTGCCGCTGCCTTTGCTCCTGCGGCAACGCCGCCTATGATAACTATTTTTTCCATAAGTTGATTATAAGTGATATGAAAAAAAATTCAATAGCAAAAGCGGAGATTTTCAGGATAAGTGCATTAAAACCGTTTTATCTTTGTCGTGATTGCCGAATGTTTTTTATTCTTTTATAAACCTTATTTCTTCGTCGTCAACATCGACTATTAAACTGTCGCCGCGAGTGAATTTCTGCGACAAAAGCAACTTAGATAAAGGATTTTCGACCAATTGTCTTATTACACGCTTGAGAGGTCTTGCGCCGTAAATCGGGTTAAATCCACGAGTTGCAAGAAACTCCCTCGCTTCTTCCGTAATCTGCAATGAAATTTCATGTTCTTTTAGTAACCCCCTCAAATCCTCGACCTGAATGTCCACGATTGAAGATAATTGAGCCAAAGACAAGCCCTTAAAGAAAATTGTTTCATCAATTCTGTTTAAAAATTCCGGCTTAAATCTTTCTCTCAAAGCAGCCATGACATTTTCTTTGACAGACTCAAAATTTGAACCCGCTACGAGCGTATTTTCTAAAATCAAATCGCTTGCAATGTTTGAGGTCATAATGATTACGGTATTTTTGAAATCAATCGTGCGCCCCTTTGAATCGGTCAAACGCCCGTCATCAAAGATTTGCAACATAATATTAAACACATCAGGGTGCGCTTTTTCGATTTCATCAAAAAGAACAACCGAATAAGGCTTTCTTCTGACTTTTTCGGTCAACTGTCCGCCTTCTTCATACCCGACATATCCCGGAGGCGCACCAACAAGTCTTGCAACGTTATGTTTTTCCATATATTCCGTCATATCAATCCTAATAAGCGCATCTTCATCATTGAACAAAAATTCTGCCAGAGTTTTTGCAAGTTCGGTTTTTCCGACGCCTGTGGGTCCCAAAAAAATAAACGTTCCGATAGGTCGTTTTGGGTCTTTTAATCCGGAACGAGCGCGCCTAATCGCATCGGAAACTACCTCCACGGCTTCATCTTGACCAATTACACGTTTATGAAGTACATCCTCCATATGTAAAAGTTTTTGCATTTCACTTTCTATTAAACGATTTACGGGAATTCCCGTCCATTTACTCACAACATTTGCAATGTCTTCTTCGTCAATTTCTTCTTTAAGCATGCGGTTTTCTTTTTCATTTACCCCTTCTTTTTTTTGTGCCTGAGTTAACTTTTTTTCAAGCTCAAGAAGTTTACCGTATTTTAGTTCTGCGGCGGTTTGCAAATCTGTAGCTCTTTCAGCCTCCTCGATTTTTTGCTTAATCTGTTCAATTTCTTCTTTTGTCGAAGCTTCCTCGGTGATAACGCTTTTTTCCTTTGTCCATTGAGTTTTCAAAATATCAATCTTCTTTTCAAACTCATTTATTTGGTTTGAAATATTTTTAATTTTTTCTTCGACTTCTTCGCCGGATTCCTTTTTAAGTGCTTCGCGCTCGATTTCAAGCTGAATTTTTTGCCGAAGCATTGTGTCTATTTCTTCAGGCATAGAATCAATTTCAATTCTAAGCGAAGATGCCGCTTCATCAATTAAATCAATTGCCTTATCAGGCAAAAATCTGTCCGTAATATATCTGTCAGAAAGTTTTGCCGCCTGAATCAGTGCCGAATCTAAAATTCTCACTCCGTGGTGAACCTCGTATTTTTCTTTAAGCCCGCGCAAAATACTTATCGTGTCCTCAACACTCGGCTCGTTAATCAAAACCGGTTGGAATCGTCTTTCAAGCGCAGGGTCTTTTTCTATGTATTTTCTGTACTCGTTAATTGTCGTTGCGCCGATTGTTCTAAGCACGCCGCGCGCAAGCATCGGTTTAAGTAAATTCCCCGCATCCATCGACCCCTCAGTCGCCCCCGCACCCACAACGGTATGAAGTTCATCAATAAACATCACAATCTGACCGCTTGAATTTTCGACCTCTTTTAAAACCGCCTTTAATCGTTCTTCAAATTCCCCACGATATTTTGCCCCCGCAATCAAAGCCCCCATATCAAGCGCAATAAGTCTCACTTCCTTTAAGCTCTCTGGAACATCCCCTCGGACAATCCTTTGTGCTAAGCCTTCAACAATAGCGGTCTTTCCCACCCCCGGCTCGCCGATTAAACAAGGGTTGTTTTTAGTTCTTCTATTCAAAACCTGAATAATTCTTCTAACCTCCTCGTCACGACCTATTACGGGGTCTAACTTCCCTTTTTTGGCTAAATCGGTCAAATCCGTCGAATATTTTTCCAACGCCTTGTACATTTCTTCTGCATCTTTATTATCCACTTTTTTATTACCTCTTATTTTCTTCATAGCTTTTAAAACCGAATTTGTATTAACATTAAAATCCAAAAATAATTTTTGTATATTGTGATTTATTTTTGTCATTGCAAGCAAAATATGTTCAATACTTATAAAATCATCTTTCAATTCTTTTGATTGTACATCAGCTATGTCGAGAAGTTCGTTTGTAGCTTGTGAAAGATACATTTGCTGAGTATTTATAGGTCCGGATATTGTAGGTAAATCCCTAATCTCCCCCACAACCTTATCAATAAAATCCTGAGTTAAAAGTTTCAGTTCTTTTAAATAATCCCCTGCAACGCCATCCACATCTTTAATCATAGCCATAAGAATATGCTCAGGCTGCATCTCAAAATTCTTGTATGAAGACATAATATTTTGAGCAGAAGCCAAAATTTCTTGAGAATAAT
The DNA here is from genome assembly GCA_903868125.1 of uncultured bacterium. Classification (GTDB taxonomy): domain Bacteria; phylum Cyanobacteriota; class Vampirovibrionia; order Gastranaerophilales; family Gastranaerophilaceae; genus CAIPUE01. The sequence continues at coordinate 11,950 of CAIPUE010000012.1, forward strand.
TTGTAAATTTATTAAAATCCATATTTTGCCTCAACACGAATTTTTTCGTATTCGCGCCTTTACTTATTTTTTTAAATTACTACACTCACACTTTTATTTTAAGGGTCTTTTTTCAAAAATCATTAAATTTTTATTTTTTATTAATATTCTTTAAGCACAAAACTTATTTATGCTAAAATAATAATTATGCGTATATTAGTAGGTATGTCAGGCGGTGTCGATTCATCAGTGGCGGCGCTTTTATTAAAAGAACAAGGTCATGAAGTTATAGGTGCAATCATGTCTATTTGGAGTGAAGAAAAACACGAAAGGCTTGCGCCTTCTGTTAATACAAACTCCTGCAAAGACGCATGTTACGGTCCAAACGAAAAAGAAGATATTGAGGAAGCGAGAAAAATAGCCGAAAAAATCGGGATTCCATTCCATGTTTTTGACTGCTCAAAAGAATACGAACAAATAGTTTTGGAAAATTTCAAAGAGGAATACCTCTCCGGAAGAACCCCAAACCCTTGTGTCCGCTGTAACAGTCTAATAAAATTCGACGTTTTACCTTTTTTGGCAAAACAATCAGGACTTAAGTTTGATAAATTTGCAACAGGTCATTACGCAAGAGTCGAATTTGACGGGCAAAACAATCGCTACATCCTTAAAAAAGGAATAAACCCGAAAAAAGACCAAAGTTATTTTTTGTATAAGTTAAGACAAAATCAGCTTGCAAATATTTTAATGCCTTTGGGTGGATATGAAAAAACGAAAATCAGAGAAATCGCTCAAAATGGCAAGTTAGAAGTTTACGACAAGCCAGACAGTCAGGATTTTTACTCGGGTGATTACAACGAGCTTTTGGAAGTCAAACCTCAAATTGGCAATATTGTTGACAAATCAGGAAAGATTTTAGGTAAGCACGAGGGAATTTGGAATTATACAATCGGGCAGAGAAAAGGGCTGGGGATTGCTCATACAAGCCCTTTATACGTAATTGATTTAAACAAAGACCTCAACGAAGTAGTAGTAGGCGAAGCCGATGAGACTTTCAAAAGTTCGCTTGTGGCTGTTGATTTAAATTGGGTTTCAATCGCAGGACTTGATAAAAAAACAAAGGCAACTGCAAAAGTCCGTTCCTCGCAAACGCCTGTAGATGTAACGTTAAAACCAGATGGCGGAAGTATTTTAGTTGAGTTTGACGATATGCAAAAAGCCTTAACAAAGGGACAATCTGTAGTTTTTTATCAGGATGATATTTTGCTCGGCGGAGGGATTATTGATGACGTCAATTGAGCAAGTAAAAAGGGGAAAGCAAAAAGCAAACAAAACCCACAAAGCCGTTCACCGTTTACCGTTTACCGTTTACCCGTCCTCTCATCTCTCACCTCTCACCTCTCACCAATTACAACGTTACAATCGAAACATGCTTATTGAACAAATCGGCGAGGAGGGGCAAAAAAAGCTTTCTCAGGCGAAAGTGCTTGTTTGTGGTGCGGGCGGGCTTGGCTCAACAGTTTTGACATCTCTTGCAAGTGTCGGAATCGGCACAATCGGGATTGTTGATAATGATGTCTTGGAACTGTCAAATTTGAACCGTCAATATATCCATAAATTTGAAAACATAGGGAAAATCAAGGTCGAAAGTGCTAAAAAATGGATAAACGAATTTAATCCTGAAATTGTTGTAAATACTTATCAAATAAGGCTGGATGAAAATAATTATCAAGATATCGTGAAAGATTACGATTTGATTATGGATTGTTTCGATAGCTTTAAATCAAAATTTTTGTTAAATAAAATCGCGATAGAAACCGGAAAAACGTTAATCCATGGCGGGGTAACAGAATTTTTCGGACAGGTTACAACGATTATTCCTCACAAAACTGCTTGCTTGAACTGCATTTTGCCGCAAGAAGATGCTTATGTTATTAAAGGGGTCTTGAGTCCTGCGGTTTCTGTAATTGCCTCAATCGAAACGATGGAAGCGGTCAAGGTAATTTTAAATATAGGCGAAAGGCTTGAGAATAAGTTTTTGAGCTATGACGGATTAAATATGAAATTTAAAACGATTAACCTTGCAAGAAATCCCGATTGCATTTTGTGTTCTGAGAAATAATGAGCAGTTAAAAATTAGATTTAGACAGATTAGTTGTACCTATCTGCGTCTATTTTCCTATCTTTTCCTTGGTATCTTTTATTACCTGATTGCCATCTTGTTTCTTGGATTTTGTTCAATTCGTTTTTCCCTCTGGTGACTTTATTTATGAACTTATTAGGGAGTTGCTTTTCTAATAATACAAGTTCAGTCTGAATTATTGACTTTGCTAATTGTCCTCTTTGACTTTGATTCCCAAAATAAATAGTCGAAGTTGTATTAAAATTTAATCTCACATTCATTATTTCACTAAACTCCTATTATAATTTTCATCTGATTAAAAACAACTAAAAGCAAAAAAGTGCTTAAATAATCATAAATATTAAATAATGTAAATTACTATAGATGATACGGAATAATTCCAAAACATACTTAAATTTTCAGTAAACCGCGGTTTACAAGATAAGAGTCCATGCCTGAGATAAGGTGTGCATTTAAAGTTGCCTTCTTTTGTATTTTTTCTTGAGCAATGCTGTTTTTTTGCTGATTGGCACCGATGTGGTTTCTGATGATGGGCGTAATCGCGTTACAAGAAACGACAGAGCCGACACTTGCAGCAATCATATCCATACCTCCTTTGAATTGGTCATAGACATCGTGGAATTGTTTATCTTCTTTGAATGTTTTACCCAAATTTGTGGACATATCACCCATTTTTATGCTTTTTGTGGCAACAAAATCCCTTATGGCTTTTGTGGACCATTTACCCGTTGAAACGAGTTTTCCTGAAATATTTTTCAATGAGTTTGTGATTAAATAAAACGTTAGAACATTTAATGCCCCATCGGCGATTTCTTGTGGGATTAGAAATTTTTTCTGGTCGGATGGGATTTTGTCGTTAATCATGATTGCCGCAACCTGAGACAAGGAGGCAGTAATCCACGTTACAACGCCTGCATGGACAATCATTTTGCCCGATTCTTGACCGTATTTTTCGTATACGGTATTTTTTAAACTATTCCAGAGGGTGCTAGGATTTTTCATTTCTTCCCCCCTCAAATTTTTTGGTAAAATGGTTAGTTAAAAAGTTTGTGAGCGGTGCATCAATAGCAAAATTTGTTATAATTAAGCCAAAAACTGCCAACAACATGCCCATTGCATTTTGGTATTGCTTATAGGCGTAAGTCATTTTAGGCGGAGCTTTTGAGGGAGTAAAAAAGTTTTTAAGTTGCCTATTTTCCACACTTTCAAGTTCCGAGTATTTCTTTGTAAGGTGGATAAAACCTGCTCGAACCGCAACACCTGTGATTATTCCTGAAATGGTTTTCCCCAGTGTTCTTGCACAGGAAATTATTCTTGTTTTTTCATCCACTTCTTTGTTATATAGGTCAATAAAAGGCTGGGATGCAAGTGCGCTAATCCCTATAATCAACCTGTTTTCCGGAGTCGAAATATTTTTTCCGAACCAGTTAATAAATTTTTCGCCACGTCCACCGTTGAACTCACGCTTGGGGATTTTGCTGACGATTTTTTCTGTAATATTTATCATTAAAATATTTTACCATGGTTATAAATACTTAAATTTTCATCTGAGCGTTTGTACTTGTTTTTGTGGCATTTAGGCTTACCTGCTTTTTATAATCGTCCATCCCGAATCTGTTTTGAGCCGGTAAAACGATTGGCGCAGGAGACATTGCATCAAGTTTACCTTTTTCGTTTGCAATGTATGCTTTTTGACGGTTGGCACCAAATTTATTTCGTGCAATAGGAGTTAGAATATTGCTTGAAATGATAGAACCAATGGTTGTGGTAATCATCGCCACCCCATTTTTAAAGGGCTGATAAGCTTTGTGAAAATCTTCACTCTTTCCAAACGTTGTTTCTAAATTAACTGAGTAATCACCCAATTTTATATTTTTGCCTTGAATAAAGTTTTTTATAGCTTTATTTGACCATTTGCCTGTTGAAACAAATTTTTGACCCATATCCTTCAGAGCTTTAGTGACAATATAAAAAGAGGCGACATTAACTACAGCATCTGCAATTTCTTGCGGGATTAAAAATTTCTTTTGCTCAGGAGGAATTTTATCGTTAAAAACTATAACAGAAATTTGTGCTAAAGATGAAAGGAACCAAGATAAAGCTCCGGCATGAACAATCATTTTTCCTGCATCTTTGCTGTAGTTCTGAAAAATATTATTTTTTAAAGATTGCCACATGTTACCAATATTAGCCATTCACTACCTCCTTTGGCTTGGGGGAGGTTTTGTTTTCCGGAGTTTCAATTTTTTTAAGGATTCGAGTTGTTAAAAATTTTGTTAAAGGGGCATCTATAATAAAATTTGTAAATACCATTGTTACTATAGCTAACCCTGTGCCTATAGTGTTTTGGTATTGGTTATATTCATGGCTGTTATTTACTTTTGCTTGCGAGGGAGTAAAAAATTGTTTAGCTTTTGTAATAATAACTTCTTTTGTTTTTATCTGCCCCGCTCTTCCTACATTTATAAGAGTTTTAGTATCTAATCTGCCTACTGCAGAAAAATTTTTGGTTAAATAGATATATCCTGCACGAATTGCCACTCCTGTTAGAGTTCCTGCTATGATTTTTGCAACCGTTCGAGCACAGGAAATATTTCTGGTTTTTTCATCTACCTCTTTATTGTATAAATCAAAAAAAGGTTGTGTTGCAAGCGCGGTAGTTCCTAATATTAATCTGTTTTCAGGCGAAGAAATATTATCATTAAACCATTTAATGACTTTCCCCCCGCTTTGTTTGTCGTCAAATTCGTGGATCTTAAATTTATTAAATATATGTTGGTTGATTTTCATTTTATCGTCACACTTGTCTACCTAAGTCCTAAAACCTCGTAAAGGTTAAAAATTGCCGATTTTTTCATGTTTTGTAATTAATATTTACAATCTCAAGCAAACATCATGTTACAATTATATTATGAATAATTTATTTACGGAGTTAGAAAATCAAAATAAACAAATTCCGCTTGCGGAGCTGCTGCGTCCGAAAACTTTGGACGATTTTTTGGGACAAAGCAATGTTATTTCTAAAAATAGTCCGTTGCTGAATTTGTTGAAAACCAACAGACTTTTTTCACTTATCCTATGGGGAACCCCCGGATGCGGAAAGACCACGCTGGCAAGATTAATCGCACTTCAATCCAAAAGCCACTTTATTGAAATTTCCGCAGTAACTTCAGGTGTAAAAGAAATTAAAGAGTCGGTTGAAGCTGCAAAAATGGCTCTTAGAAGCGGAGTGAAAACCATTCTGTTTATCGATGAAATTCACAGGTATTCAAAAATCCAGCAGGACGCACTTTTGCCGCATTTGGAGAACGGAACAATCTTTTTAGTCGGTTCAACTACCGAAAACCCTTCTTTTCAGGTAATTCCCGCACTACTTTCTCGCGTTCAGGTTATCAGGCTTAATGCATTAAACGACGAAAGTATAAAAAATATTACACTAAAAGGATTTACTTACCTGCAAGAAAATTATCAGAAAATCGAATTTGACGAAAATGTTATCGAATTTATTACAAACCATGCCAGAGGTGATGCAAGAACCGCCTTAAATCTGGTAGAAAATTCTTATTTTGCAAGTGATTTAATGGAAAATCAAAGAAGATTGAGTTTGGAAATTTTGGAAAATATTTCCCAAAAAAGAAATACAAGATACTCAAGACAGGAGCATTACGATTGCGCTTCCGCTTTTCAAAAAAGTTTGAGAGGAAATGATTCAGACGCCGCTATTTATTACCTTGCAAAAATGATTGAAGCAGGCGAAGACCCTAGATTTATTGCCAGAAGACTTGTCGTAACCGCCTCGGAAGATGTCGGCAACGCAGACACAAACGCTCTTAGCGTTGCAATAAACGCCTATAACGCAGTTGAACTCTTAGGTTTGCCGGAAGGCAGAATCCCGCTTGCACAGGCAGTGATTTATATAGCCAAAGCTCCAAAATCAAACGCCGCTATTTGTGCGATTGATTCGGCACTGTCAGATATTCAAAACGGTTTGGATTATCCTCCACCAAATCATTTAAGAGATTCTCATTACAAAGATGCCTCAAAATACGGTTTCGGGACCGATTACGTTTATTCGCACGCTAATCCCGAGCAATATCAACAATTTTTACCCGATGAATTGATAAATAAAAAATATGTTAAAGATAATCCGAATATAAAAGTTTGCCCTAAAAATGAAAATTATAAGAATGAATTGAATAAAGAGGATGTGAAATAATTCTAAAATATATATTACACTCTCATTTATCATTCCCTCCTCCCCATGGGTAGTAACAAATGTAAACAAATATTTAAGTAATGAAACTAAAGGGTTGATTAATATTAAAATAATAAGTATACTAAGTACACTTGTTATTTTTTGCTACAATTGTAAAAATTAGTAAATGAAAATGAAAAAAATAGCAATTAATCATTTTTAAATTTCTTTTATATAGTTATGAAGTGTTAAATGAGTCCTTAGTTGTAAATTGACTCAAATATTGTAGACAAAACAGTGGAGAAGGTTAAACGTAAAGTAAAATGAAAATAATTCCGGCTTTTAAAGCAAATTATAATACAAATTACCCTAAAAATAATAAGTTACCCGCATTGCAGGAAAGTTCAAAAAATTCTGCTTCAGGTCATAATGTTTCTTTCGGTTCTTTTAAATCAGGGCTTGCACGTTTTTTTGATGCTGTTGAAAGCAAGGGGTTTTTCGCTGAATTTTTAGTGGTAGATTTTTTTAGTATGATTCTTCCTCGAGTATTAATAGGGCTTAATAGAGATAAAGAAAAAACAGGAGAAATCAACTATAAATCAGGAATAGAAGAAGCAGGACGGGAGTTGGCATCGGGTCCGAGTATGTTTTTGATTCCGATGGGGATTTTATCTTTTTACCAGAAATACGCCCCTGCTTCTCACATGTCAAAAGATGCGTTAGGTGCGTTGACAAATAATATGGAGCAGGTTGTTGAGGAGATTAATAATGTTAATTTGCTTAGAAATAAAGACCATTTGAATAAGAGTCTTGCGAATAAATTATTTGAACAAGCTTTTGAAGGGATTGAATTAGATAATAGACAAGATTTAAAAAACACATTCAGTGAATTACTTAATAAAGCTGTGAAAACAGAGCCTAAATCGACTGTAGTTCAGTGGTTTAAAAGGGTGATGAGATTAAAGCAGGAACCTGATTCTTTTGCAGGGGCTGCGGCTGAATTTGAAAAACATATTATCAACATTAATAATGCAAATAAAGTAAAAGCACCTCTTGATACAAAAAGTGTTAATCTGGTGAAAAATGGTATAAGTGCAAGAAAGTTGTTTGAGGATTTTCATAATTACTCTAAGGACGCACTCACAAAACTTACCAAGCTTAATTTTACGCAAAATGGAACAAATAACTTTAAGGAAGAAGCAAAAATATTCTTAAACGCAATTCAAGCGGTTAGAAGTAATCTTAAATTAGCAACCGCAGTTACAGGTTTCTTGGCAGTCGGAGCATTTTTACTATATTTACCAAAGCTTTATCAACAGGGTAATATTTCACCTGCTATGGAAAGTGCTAAACGTGCAATGGCTGAAGCAGAACATCCAGCGAAAGGAGGAGCAAATGAAAATTCATAATGCAACTCCAATCATAAACAATCAACAGGCAAAAACTAAAAAAAATGTCACTTTTTCAGGAAAATCAGGCATTATAAAAGATTTTTTTCAATTGGGACGAAGCGGAAATTTCACAAGAGGGCTTTTTATTGCTAATGCGTTTGCATTTTTGCTTGGTGGTAGATTGGTTACCTCCAGAGATGAAAACGAGCGAAGAGAAACGCTTACAAGAGATATTCCAACGATTGTTATAGCTGTTCAGGGGGTTCCTGTCATCAAAAATTGGGTGGCTAAACAAATTCAAAAACATACAGGATTTGCTATTATTACCGAAGCAAAACAGGTAGCAAGCAGTAGTCAATTACAAGATTGGTATAAATATGACGACAAACTTGCTTCGGGATTTGACGGTTTTTCTAAAAGATTGGTTGACTGTAAAGGTAATTTGAAAAAAATCTATTCCTCATTGGGAAATGATATGAAAAACAAACTAGCTAACTTCAGCGAAGATAATTCGAAATTTATGGAAGAACTATCAAACCATAAAGAGTTGAAACAATCTATTAAAGAGGCATTTAGCCATTCAGGCAATAAGGTACTTGAACAGGCTGCTTTTTTAAAGACTATTCCTACAATAGTCGGTTTTGCTATTACTTTGAGCACAATCGGTATATTTATCCCTAAGTTAAATATTTTTATAACCGAAAAACTCAATAAAAATAAAAGCGCAGATGAACAACCTAATAATTTAAAGATGCCTTAAACATTTTGTAAAATGAGGTTCTTTGCCTGAGTCCATAATTCGTCAAATTCTTTAAAAGAATATTCTTCCAAGGGCTTGGTCGCCAATTTTTCCATCTGTTTAAATCGTTTAATAAATTTTTTGTTGGCTTTTAGAAGTGCCTGTTCTGCATCAAGCTTGTTCCAGCGAGCGAGGTTCACAATTGAAAAAAGAATGTCACCCATCTCTTCTTCAATATGTTCAGAATTAGAAGTTTTACAAGCCTCTTGAAATTCTTCAATTTCGGAAAAAACACAATCATACAAAGTTTTTTCGCAGTCCCATTCAAATCCGACCTTAACAGCCTTTTTGCTTATTTTTTGTGCCGACATCAACGCCGACTGGCTACGCGAAATACCGTCCATAATAGAAGTTCTGTGACTTTTTTCTTTCTGTTTAATCTGGTCCCAATTATCCAAAATATCTTGGGTTGAATTGACTTCAACATCAGCAAAAACATGCGGGTGTCTTCGAATTAATTTTTCTTTAATCTCAAGTGCCACATCTTCAATATTAAAAGCATTTTCTTCATCTGCGATTTGAGAATGGAGAACGACCTGCAATAAAACATCGCCCAATTCTTCTTTCAGATGCTTCATATCGCCACTGTCAATCGCATCCACAGCCTCGTAAGCTTCTTCAAGCATATTAGGCTTCAATGAATTGTGGGTCTGCTCCCTGTCCCATTGGCATCCGTTTTCGGAACGCAATATTTTTACTATTTCAATTAATTTTTCAAGATTTGTTGTCATTGTTTGTACCTTTTTATTTTGGGTAAACGGTAAACAGTAAACGGTGAACGGGTTTTTGGAGGAATGGAAGGCTAGATGTATGGATGTATAGCTTTTTTGATTGATTATCAATTGTCACAATTCCATACCTCTTTTCCCTTTTTACTTCTTGCCGTTTACCCTTCACCCTACTTAACCATTTGATCAACGGTCATTATTAAAATCCCCTGACCGCCAAGAGATTTAAGATGTCGGATACTGTCATAAACCTTGTCCGCATCAACGACAACGTGGATTACAACATGTTCATCATCATCCATGAGTGTCATTACGGTTGGAGAAGAAAGCCCTGGTAAGAATGCTTTGATATCCTCAAGTGCCGCTTTTGGAACATGACCCATTAAATATTTTTTTTCACGCGCATCAATGACCGAATTTAAAGCTCTCAAAAGGTTTTGTGTATTTTGTGCTTTAATTTCTGATAAATTTTTTCTTGCTATGACAACGGCTGAAGAACTAAAAATTTTGTCGATAATTTTTAGTTTGTTAGATTTCAAAGTCGAACCTGAAGATGTTATATCCACAACAACGTTTGACAGCCCCAATCTGGGCGTAATTTCAGTTGCGCCTGACACTTCAATGATTTTTGCATTTTTACCGATACTGCTAAAATAATCTTTTGCAATATTAGGAAAAGAAGTTGCGACCTTGATTTCAGAGGGCAAATCTTTTGCGCAGTTAAAGTCATCTTCTTCCTTGACTGCAACAATCATATCACATTGTCCAAAATCCAAATCCATAATTTTATCGACATCAGCTTTTGTTTCTGTAACAATATCAAATCCAGTAAACCCAATATCGGCGACTTCATCCTCAACAAATTTTGGAATATCCTGAGTCCTTACAAAAATCAGGGAATATTTTCCGTCACGTGTGGTAACTTGAAGCGTTCTTTCGCTTTTTGACGGGAAATTAAGCCCCGCATCGCTTAACAATGCGTATATTTTTTCTGATAATCGTCCTTTATTCGGAATTGCTATTCTTAATTGCTCCATGTTTGCCTTCTTTCTCCGTTGAGCCTCTGGCTAAACGTGAGAAATTGCCTCACGACTTAACTAAAAGCTGTCTTATTATTAATTATTTCTCCTACAGTGAGAAACCTCAACACGAAATTTTTTAGGTTTCGCCTTTACTTATTTTTTTAAATTACTACTTTACTTTTTCGAATTATCGGCTTACTAGCCTTGTTGCACTCGGGTTTGGTTTCGCTGACTCTCGATTGTTTCGCTGTACCCTCGCATCTGTTTTGCTTGGAAATCTATATTTATGATACACTAAAAATAGTGAATGGTAAACAGTAAACAGTAAACAGTAAACAGTAAACGGTAGGGTGCGGATTTAACCGCACCGACAACAAGCCCAAAGAATGAAAAAGGAAAAAGTAAGTGTGAAAAATAAAAAACCAATCGTAGCAATAGTAGGTCGTCCGAATGTGGGGAAATCCACGTTCGTCAATCGTTTAGTGGGTGCAAGACAGTCAATAGTTGACGATATGCCGGGTGTTACCCGCGACAGGATTTATTTTGACATCGAATGGCAACATAAATATTTCACGGTAATCGATACAGGCGGAATAATTCCGGGTGATGAAGATGAAATTATGCTTTCTATTTTTGACCAAGCCCAAATCGCTTGTGATGAAGCAGATAAAATAATTTTTCTTGTTGACGGTAAAGACGGAGTTCATCCCGTAGATGAAGATATTGCAAATATTTTAAGAAAATCAAAAAAAGAAATTTTCCTTGTTGTTAATAAAATTGATTCAATTCATGCAATGCCGATGCTTTCCGATTTTTATTCACTTGCAATCGGAGAACCTATGGCGATTTCAGCTTTGCACGGAAGCGGCGGAGTTGGCGATTTGTTGGATATTTTGACTGAAAATTTTGAAGTAGAGGATGAGATAACTGATGAAAATACAATTAAAATAGCGATTGTAGGACGACCAAATGCAGGTAAATCCTCCATTATCAACGCACTTTTAAACGAAGAAAGAGTAATCGTTTCAGATATTTCGGGCACCACAAGAGACAGCATCGATTCAAAAATCAGTTATAAACAAAAAGATTTTGTCATAGTTGATACGGCAGGGATAAGAAAAAGGGCCAGAGTTGACTGGGGTGTGGAAAAATTTGCGGTTGACAGGGCAATTCGCTCAATCAGAGAATGTGATGTGGCGGTTTTGGTGATTGATGCAACTGAGGGAATTTCGGATCAGGACAAAAAGATTTCCGCATTGATAACAGAAGCTGGAAAAGGTATTATTATCGCAGTAAACAAGTGGGATTTAGTTGACAAAGAAACCAACACCATGAACCAATTTGAAAAACAAATTTCAAAAGATGTTCCGTTTTTGGAATATTCGCCAAAAATTTATATAAGTGCGGTAACAAAACAAAGACTTAACCAAATTTTTGACAAATCCATTGAAGTTTATGAACAGTGTATCAAGCGCGTTTCAACCGGACTTTTGAACAAAATTATCAATGATGCATATGCAATGAATCCGCCTTCAACAGTTAAAAACAAGCGGCTTAAAATTCTTTACACAACGCAAATAAATACCCAACCGCCGACATTTGTAATGTTCACAAATAACGGTGATTTAATGAAAGACCACTATAAGAGATACATGGAAAAGAAGCTTCGTGAAGCTTTCGGTTTCTTTGGAACCCCTATTAGAATTGCATTAAGGGAACGCAGCGATAAAAAGGGAAAGAACTAATAATTTTAAACTTTTCTTCAAATAAAAAGCTTGATTGTCTTTTTTGTTTGAGGTATAAACTACATGTTTATAGACCGTAATTTAAATAGAAGGAGTACGCGGAATGAGTAAGAAAAAAATAGCAATTAACGGCTTTGGAAGAATTGGCCGTAACACACTAAGAGCAGCAATCAAAGAAGGTATCTACGATAAAGTGGACTACGTCGCAATTAACGACCCCGGCTTAAAACTTAAAGATGCAGCACATATTTTCAAATATGATTCAGTAATGGGTAGATTTGACGGAACAGTTGAAGTTGCTGAAGACGGTTTGCTAATCAATGGCAAAAAAATCTTGTTTTTCGCTGAAAAGGATCCTGCGGTTTTACCTTGGGCAAAATTAGGCGTTGATGTTGTAATCGAGTCAACCGGTTTCTACACAGACGCTGAAAAAGCAAAAGCTCACATTACAGCAGGGGCTAAAAAAGTTATTATCTCTGCACCTGCTAAAAACGAAGATATCACAATTGTTTTAGGTGTAAATGAAGAAAAATATGATTCAAATGTTCACAACGTAATATCAATGGCATCTTGCACAACAAACTGCTTGGCACCTGTTGCTAAAGTTGTTCTTGAAAAATTCGGGGTTGTTAAAGGTTTGATGACAACAGTTCACTCATACACAGGCGACCAAAGACTTCTTGACGCTGGACACTCTGATCCACGTAGAGCAAGAGCCGGTGCGTTAAACATCGTTCCTACAACTACAGGGGCTGCGGCAGCTGTTTCTTTGGTTCTTCCTGAACTAAAAGGTAAATTGAACGGTTTTGCAATGAGAGTTCCGACTCCTGATGTTTCAGTTGTTGACGTTGTATTTGAAACAGAAAAACCTGTAACTAAAGAATCAGTTAATGAAGCTTTGAAAGCTGCTGCTGACGGAAAAATCCTTGTATTTGAAGAAGCTCCACTGGTTTCTACAGATTTCATCGGTTCTTCTCAATCATCAACAGTTGATGCTGCGTTAACAATGGTAATCGGCGAAAATATGGTAAAAATCGTATCTTGGTACGATAACGAAATGGGTTATTCAACTCGTTTAGCTGAAACTACTTTGTTAGTTGCAAGCAAGTTATAATTAAGTATTATAAATATTTAAAACGAGGGGTTTAAGCCCCTCGTTTTTTGTGCTAAAATTATCTTATGAAAATATCGGGAGAGAAACAACTAAATTTTTTAGCTAAGCTGGTTTATATCGCGTTTAGAATACAAGAGCCGTTTACAAGGATTAAAGAAGTAAACAATCCTGAAATCAAGCCTTGTATCTACGCAATGTGGCATGCTCATCAATGCTGTATCCATGGGATTCAGGACAAAACAAATTTAAATGTCCTTATCAGCCGTTCTGTTGATGGCGAAATCATTGCAAGAACTGTTGTAAAATGGGGATTTAAGGTCGTTAGGGGCTCAAAAGGCAAAAAAGGCAGCGTGGAAGCGACAATGCAGCTTATAGACAGGCTAAAACAAGACGAATGCGTTGCGATGATGGTGGATGGACCTTCGGGCCCAGCTTATCAGGCGAAAAACGGCGTCGTAAAAATCGCCAAAATGTCAGGCGCGCCGATTGTTCCGCTATATTGGTATTCAGAAGACCCTAGTTTCTTAAAACTTCCGTCTTGGGATAGTTTCAGATATCCTTTTTTCTACACAAGGTTGTTAAACCTATATGGGGAGCCTATTTATGTAAATCCTGATAATACGGATGAGCAAGATGAAGCTATTAGAATTCAATTACAAAACTCTTTAAACGAGCTTGAAAAAAAAGCTCCCGAAATTTATAAGGAAGTGCATAAGTTCAGACTATGGAAGAAAAAAGTTTAAAAATATTATCAATACAAATGGCTTCTGTTCTTGGGGATAAAGAGGCGAATTTCCACAAAGTTATGGATTTAATCCATAAGAATATAAAAAAAGGCACGGATATTATAATTCTGCCTGAAGTTTGGAATGTTGGCTGGAAACCCAACATATTCAACGACTGTGCAGAAGATATAGAAGAAAGCGAAACAATCGAATTTCTCTCGGAAATAGCAATCGCTTTTGACGCAAACGTAATCGGCGGAAGCTTAATTATTGGCAAACGGCAAACGGTGAACGGTAAACGGAAGCTTTTCAACACTTGTGTTGTGATTGATAGAGACGGAGAACTAGTTGCGACTTACGATAAGATGCATTTGTTTTCTTATTACGGTTGTGATGAGGGAAAATTCGTTGAGGCGGGGCAAAACCCAGTGATGATAGAATTGGATGGGGTAAAAATCGGATTAACTCTTTGTTATGACATAAGATTCCCTGAAATTTATCGTGCATATAGAAAAGCGGGTGCCGATTTGCTTATTAATATGGCGGCGTGGCCAATGAAAAGGGCGGGGCATTGGGAAGCATTGAGCAAAGCTCGAGCGATTGAGAATCAGACTTTTATGGTTGCATTGACCCAATCAGGTCTGATAGAGGCTGAAGAATATAATTTGGGTCATTCTAGGATGATTGATTATAACGGAGAAGTAATTTCTGAGATAAAAAGCGGCGAGGGGGCTATGTTTGCAGAGATTAAATTTGAAGAAATGTACGAATTCAGGAAAAAATGCTCAGTTCTTCTTGATATTCATGATGCTTATGAGGTACAATTGAAAACATGAAAAGAGTGTTAAAATTATTAATCGTATTTGTTATATTTGTAGGATTTATGGGAGTTGCAAGCGCAAGACCTTTTGAAAATCCTATTGCAGCTGCGATTAAAAAAGCAGATATTTCCAACAGTGCCTTGATTTCTGTGTCATTCAAAGAAATTTCAACAGGAAAAAAAGCTTTTGAATTAAATCCAACTGCTCCTATGACGCCCGCATCCATTCAAAAAATTGTAACTTTACTACCATCGTTAGATACGTTGGGAAAAGATTATGAGTTTAAAACGCAACTTTATAAAAATGGCGAAAATAATTTATATATAAAACTGGGTGCTGACCCTTATTTTACGACAAGGGATTTAAAAGACCTAATAAAAAATCTTAGCAATTACAAAATATATACGACAAAAGCCATATACATTGACGATTCAATCCTTGACAGCAATGAATGGGGCGAGGGATGGCAATGGGATGATGACCTGAATCCATCAACCCCCAAATTCGGCTCTTATAATATGGATAAAAACCTTATTACTGTAAACATTTGTCCTGCCGTAATCGGTGCACCTGCGGAGATTACGACCACTGTATTTTATCCAACGGCGTTTATTAATAATATTATTACCGCAGAAAAAACTGATGTGAAGTTAGAACGAAAAAACTATATTTCACCTGATGTAATCAATGCTGACGGAACAGTATCTTACGAACTAAATATAGATATTCCGATAAATTATCCGAGACGATATTTTATTCTCCGATTAGAAGATATTTTAAGAAAACAGAAAGTCGCGTATTACGGGGATTTTAATAGACTAAAACTACCTAAAAATACCTATATGATAGCAGAAACTAAACATCCACTGTCGTTGGCAATGGACGATATTCTTAAAAAGAGTAACAACATGGTGGCAGAAACCGTTTTTAAACTTGCGGGCGGCAAATACACAAACGAAACTGGTTCGGCATCGGCATCAACTGAAATGTTGAATGATTATTACAAAAAACAGGGAATTAATACGGATAACATAAGAATAGTTGACGGAAGCGGGGTTTCGAAAAACAATCTTATTAGCTCCGATTTTATGACAGAAGTGCTTTTAAAAGCCTCTCAAGAAAAGAATTTTGATGATTTTAAAATTCATATGGCAACTCCCGGAGAAGGAACTTTAACTGACAGAATGTTGTATTTTAAGGATAAAATAAGAGCAAAAACAGGAACTTTGTCCAATATAAGTTCTATTGCGGGATATTTAACCACAAAAAGCGGAAAAAGTTACGCATTTTGTATAATGGTAAACGATTCAAAATCAAAATCAGCGGATAAAAAATCCTTTGAAGAATACGTGCTTAGAGAAGCGTTTGATTCTTTGTAAATATAGACTTATGAAATTTTTGCAGGAGTCAATTCCCACAAGCTAGAATAGCTTTTAACGCTTTTATGATAAGTGTTTGAACTAGGAGTTGCCTTTTTACTTAATATTTTATTTCTTTGATTATTCCAAAGATATAACAACACATCAGTATCACTCATATCAGGCATTTTATTTTTCAAAGCTGGGAGTTCATTTTTGGAGAGACTATTAAGTAGGGTCATGGTTGCTATAGCTGATTTGTCAGGGATTGATAAGTTATCTGCATTGATACTATATTTAGCTAAAAGTGCGTTGACTTGGGGATCTTTATTATTACTATTTAATTTAATTTGGGTTAAACCTCTAGAATTTGAGGGCTTTTCTCCTTTTATAAGTTTAATGGCAGAAACAAGCAAATTACAATTTTCTTTAATCTTATATTTAATTCCTGCACCATATTCAGTTTCTTGTCCTGCAATTCCGAGTGATAAACGCGCTAGTTCGTCATAAGTTTTATTATCTATTTGTAAATCTTTCATTAGTTTAGCTTTATTTGAAACAAGGCTATTTGCAAATTGAACTCCTTCTCTAGTCATATTTTTATTGTTAGTTTTTATCTTAAGGGGAGTTGGTTCAAAAGCCTGCCTTTGTTTTTTAAAGTCAGCCGGAAGAATTAAAATATATTCTCCTGATTGAACATGATTTGCCAAATTATTTATACTGTCATTACTATGCCTTATGCATCCGCCTGACACATTTCGACTTAAAGACCCTGACATATTTGTGCCATGAAAAAACTCTCCGGTGGTAGTTTTTTGACCAGTTTGTGCGTTAACCATTACATTTGTAATCACTTTAGATCCGTAAGCTTCTGGATTGGCCTTCCGTCTTGTTCCGTTAGCACCGCTGTATGGATATTCTTCTATTCCTGTAATTTGTCTTATGCCTGCATTAGTGGGCGATTCTTCTTTGCCAACTGCATTTTTAAACGATTTCAAAAATTTACCGTCTTTATCTTACAAATACGTTAAATGATTATCTTGTGATACGACAGCTTTCGCTAATTTAGAAGTATTTTTTATTGTAATGATAGGTTGTGGGGCATTATTTTTAGTATTATAATCCCGAACTTCTTGTGAAAGTAGACGCAAATTAGCAACTTTTGGCTCCGTTGCTAATCCTCCAAAAGATGTTTTAACTAGCTTGGAAGGTTGGGGCAATACTTGTTTGAGATTATTGGTAGATATTGTCATGTTATCAGTGGGCGCTTCTTCGATTGCTTGAATGGAATCACTTTTGGTCTTTATTGAATTCCCAAGATTAGAAAATTTGGCACTGTTAAATTTTGAAACTGAATCATAACCATTTATTTGGGCTAATCTGTCCATTTCTTTTACAATATCAGCATTCGTGGGTTTTTGCCCATCCAGTGATAAATTTCTTTTAGCAACTTTCCATGCACAATCGCCAATTTGAATCTTGTAGGAAAGATTAATAGTCTCTTTAGGCATTTTAAATATCCTCTTGTCTTTATACTCTTACTCATAGAATATAGCTTATATATATAAAGGGTATACACAATAAAAAATTGCCTTTTTTTAAAAAAACTTAACACTTGCCATCGTCAGAAATTCAATGATGTGGCTCAAAAGATGCTCATAAAATTTATTTTATTTGAACGATTTTATTATTCCGCTTGCAAGCCCTTGAGCTATTTTACTTTGGTATGTAGGATTAAGAAGATTTTTTCTGTCTTTCGGATTAGACATATAACCAGTTTCTACAAGTGCAGAGGCAACATAAATATTATCCAAAACATTAGAATCTGTTATTACTGCAAAATTATTTTCAATAACATTATTATTTTTTGCCTTACTTGAAGTTATTGTATGCGTAGTCGCTAATAATTCTCCTTGAAGTCTTTGAGCAAATATTTTATTTTTGATTGCTAACTGTGTACTCCAATTTTTGTTATTTCTATATCTCGAATTAGTATTTAGGGTGTTTTCATCTTTGATTAAATCATTATAATTTTTTAATTTATCCGCAGAAATTGTTCGAGGAAGTGTTTTTTTCCAACTTGCAAAATCTTTATTTGAAAAGAAGTAAGTTTCTACCCCATGGGTCGATGTCCCATTTTCCGAATTACAATGAATACTCAAGAATAAATTAGGTCTTATTGTGTCCTTAGCCCTTACTCTTTTATGCGTATCATTTTCACCGACCAAGCTGGGAATTTGATAACCTTGAGCAGCTAAATCTTTTTCGATATTTCGTTCGGTTCCAAGTCTTGTATAAACTACTTTATAGCCCTTATTTTTGAGAATTAGACCTAATTTTTGGGCCAATTTAAGATTGATATCTTTTTCCGCAATTACTTTGCCTGATTCATGTGCAACCGCACCTGAATCATTTCCTCCATGTCCGGGATCAAGCATTATAACCCCTTTATACGGCGTTCTAATATCTTTAGATGTACGACTTGCGACAGATATTTCATTTTTATGCGGTGGGGAAATTTGTGTGATATTTTTATCCAATTTAAGATGCTGCCCAACAAAAATTTTACTTGAATTTTTAATATGGTTATCAGACACAATTTTATTTACTTTTGCGGTAATGACTTTGATATCGGTAATTTGATAACGTTTGCGGACAATATTAAATAAACTTTTGTCATTCTGCATTACCACATAAAGTTCTTTGTCGGAATTCGCCAATTGCTTAGTCGATAAAGCACTGGATGTTACAGCTAAGTCATTATCCAACTTAAGAATTTGCCCTACAAAAATTGTACCTGACTTATTAAGGTGGTTATTAGCCTGAATTTGATGCACTTTTTTATTAATAGCTTCTTCATCGCCAAGACGGTACTTTTTTCGAACAATCCCAAACAAATTCTCTTTTGGCATGACTGTATAAGATGTTATATTGACTTTATCTGCCATTTAATTCTCCTATCAAATATCCATAATTCCTCTATATCCCTATATAAGTAATAAAAAAAAATGGCAATAGAAATTGACAAGCCAAAACAGTCCAGCCATGCCAAGTCTGCTGGTATCAAATGGTTTCACCTATTTAAAACTTATATTTACAAAGATTCATAAACATGAAATCAAAGTCAAGTTTTGAATGAAACTCAGCATGAAAAGAAAGTCCGTAGGAACATTTCACGTGAACGAGCAAGAGAGGCTCGTAGTTCCTGCCATTCAATAAAAGTCCACATTATTTAAATCATACTCAAAGCTTCATTGATTTCTGTCATCAATTGAACATCGTCCGTTTGTCTTGCTTTTGCAAGTGCTTTTTCAAATAAAGATTTTGCCTTTTTAGGGTTTTTGAAATCCTGCATAATTTCGGCAGCCCTTTTGTAATTTATTGCCACCTTATGCGGAGATTGAGCTTCTTCATATTCTTTAACCGCTGTAGAATAATATTTGAGAGCAGATTGAGGCTCATTAATTTTATTATACGCACTAGCAATATTGCTTGATACATAACCTTTTGCCTTGGCATTTTTAGTCTCAGATGCAATTAATTCAGCTTCTAAAAGAAAATCAAATGCTTCTTTTCTGTATTCATCAGAATAAATATTTCCAATTCGTGTCAAAGAAGTTGATTGAGCAATTAAATTCTCATTTTCTCCTGCGTAAGAGATGGAACTCATATAATGATTAATAGCCGGTTCGAACTGAGATATATCATCATAAATTTGCGCCATTGAATAATGAGCCTTTGTCTTTACACTAATATCTTTTGTCGTACTTAATGATTTATTGTAGCTGGTCAAAGCTTGCGCAAGATAATCATTTTTATCATAAATTTTTCCTATTTCATAAAGAACTTTCGATTCTGTTTCATTATCAGAGACTTCAACAGCACGTTCTAGGGCTTCTTTAAACAATTCCATTGCCTTTTGGGAATTATTCGCATAAACATATTTTTTTGCCTGTATAAAAAGTGCTTTTAATTTATCGTCTGTAGGAATATTCAAAGATTTTTTAGATTGGTTATTTTCATCTTTGTCATCATTTTCATTTTCTTCTTCGCTTGATGAATTTCCGTCATCATCTTTATTTTGATTCGGAAATTTTACAAGAAAGTGGGGATTTACTTCGTCATCGTTAAATTTGTAATTTATTTGTTGCAAAAAGAGTGCATCAATCCAGTTTTCCACGACTTTTGAAGGACGGTTAAGGGTTTCTGTAATATAGTTATCAAGTAAAGAGGATGCATTTTTTAAGTTTGATTTTATTAATTTTGAATCGGGATTTTCTTTAAGAACTTGTTTCTCAATCAGGGATAAATAAGCATTTACATCTTCCGTTAATTCAGGGGATGCACCTATTGCTTTTGCAGTACTTCTGAAATCTTTTAAAATTTGGGCAATATTAATGGTTGCATTTTTAATATTTGCATCACGAGATGCAATTGCTGATTGTTGTGATGCCTTAGAATCTATTACTTGCTGTTGACTATTCTTATTGTTATTTGCCTCAGTCTGATGAGAGCTAACCAAGCTCTGAGATTGGGGCTGGGAAGAGCGCGAAGATTGAGAAGATTCATTATCTTCTTTTTGCTTTGCAAACCCTCTGTTATTATTTACCAGATAGGGTCTTGGTCTTACCGGTGACATTGTATTGTACGCCATTTTTTCCCCTCTTGAATTAACCTTCTCAGTTTAAGTATCGGTAAAATCTGTCATAGCCATCAATATTTCAGCTAAAAATCATCTGATTATACGAGCCATGGCGTTTGCAAGTTCTACAACTTCTTTTTAATGTTTTTTTTTCAAAAGTCATTTCTTTTAGTTGAGCAGAACGGCAGGAAGTAAAAAGGGAAAAGTAAAAAGAGGTACGGAGGAGAAGAGGTATAGATGTATGGCTTTTTGGTAAACGGTAAACAGTAAACGGGTTTGCAGTTTTCGCTTACTTTTCCTTTCCTTTCGGGGCTTATTGACGGTGGGATAGCAATCCCACCCTACTTTGACGACCTCGGGCTTGTTGCCGCCGTTTACCGTTTACCGTTTACTTCGTTTCAACTTTTCAACCAAGATAATTTTATGATAAAATTATCTTGTGCAGACTAGGAGAGAGCTATGAAGAAAATACTGATAATTCGATTAACTTCTTTAGGTGATGTCATTTTTACTATTCCTTTGGCATGTACGCTCAAAAATGATTGTGAAAACACAAAAATCGGTTGGTTGGTCGCTGAAAAGGGCATAGATATTATTAAAACTAATCCTTGCGTGGATAACTGTCATTTTGTTCCGCTTGAAAAATGGAAAAAAAATCCGTTGTCTTTAGCAACTTTTAAAGAATTTTTTACAATAATAAAAGAAATTAGAAAAGAAAAATATGATATTGCATTGGATTGTCAACAAATGTTCAAAAGCCTGTTTTTATTTCGATTTTGTGGAGCTAAAAGAAGAATAACATTCAAGGATGCCCGTGAATTATCCGTTTTGGGCGGAAATGAATTTGTAAAACCGAAAGTAAATTTTAGAGATTTTAACTACCATATAGTAGAAAGAAATCTTGATTTTGCGAGGCATTTAGGGATTGAACCTGAAAAAATAGAATTTTGCATGCCCGAACCTTCTCAAAATGTAAAAAATAAAATTGATGATTTGCTTAAAAATCTTGATAAAACCAGACCGATTGTTGTCATTGCACCCGCTACCACTTGGGCAAATAAGCATTGGGCTGAGCAAAATTGGGCAGATGTTATAAATTCCATTCATTCTAAATGTAATTTAATTTTTACAGGTACAAATAAGGATGAGGAACTTATTGCAAGAATTTTAGAGAAAACGAACGGGAATATCCATTATACTAATTTAGTCGGCAAGACCAATATAGAAGACCTGACAGAACTATTTTCTCGTACAAAACTTGTTATCAGCCCTGATTCGGGAAGCACCCATCTTGCGTGGGCGAACGGCAGTCCCTCGGTTATTGCAATTTTTACGTGTACACCACCATGTCGATTTGGACCTTACGGAAATAATAAAAAATATTTTGCTATTGGGGCAAACCTCCATTGCCAACCTTGTTTTAAAAAAAGATGTCCCCTACAAAAGGAAAAGAATTTTTGTCAAAATTATCCGAAATCAGATGTAATAATAAAGATTGTAAAT
>CAIPUE010000013.1 GCA_903868125.1 uncultured bacterium
AGACAAGTCTGAAGATATCAGTCTTTTTTGCGCGCTTGAAACTATACCACCCGTTAGAAGAGCAATATCTATCCCCGACAAAATCCAACACGGAGAAATTACATCCGCACTTGGCATGGCAAGCCTTGCACTCATCAATTTGCCCGAAGATTTTAGAGATGTCAAAAGTGCTGTAAACCAATTCAAAGGTATTGACCCGAAATATGATTACAAAGAGTATCAACATGACTTTTCTTTTTTCAGAGGTACTGCTATAGAAAAATGGTTGCATGGACAAATTCAAAAAGGCAAAAAATGGGCAAGTTGGTTGTATGATAATGATAAGACTCTTGCAAATACTAATGTTGGTGAAAAAATGTTAAACTTGGTGAAAGCTAATGTGTCAGAGAATATGGTAAGTGCAAAAAGAGCTAATTTTGTTGGCATGGAGGAATTTGCGTTCAAATATGAAGGTTCAAAATTTGCACAATTAACAGGCAGAGCATTAAGACGTACAACAAAATTAGGCGTAATTGCTTTAGCATTACTTGAAATCCCCAAAATTATTGATGCGGTACGAAAGGATGAAACTATTGAACAAACTGCAAAATCCGCAGTGAATGTTGCAAGTGTTACCGCTGGAATAAGTTATGGCGGTGCTTTTGGGGCAAAACATGGCGGTGCAATCGGCTCATTGATAGGCATGGGATTTGGTGCTGTCTTGGGCAGTAAACTATCTGGAAAAATGCAAGAAATAATTTAATTATAGTGCTTGTTTTATATATACTGCAACATCAGGCTTTAAAGAACCGAGCATTTCTCTTAATTGTTCCTTTGCATCATTAGCAAGAGTTACAACCCCCTTTAAAACATTCGTTGTAAAGCACCTTGCGGCATGGGAATTTGCAGTTATTTTATCAATTTCAACCTGAGGAAGTCGTTTCTGAAAACTTGTTTTATCTGGATTTTTTCTGTTAACATTCGGAATACTTAAGCTTGGATTAAAACTAACTAACATATTACACCTCTGATTTTATAGTACACTTGTAACACGATTTTCATACTTATATTAAACAACAAAAAAAATAAAATTGTTAAAAAATCAAAAAATATTAAGAAATATTAAGAAATTGTGTTGTGCAATCGAGTATGAAATAATTGTAAACAATTAGCCTAATGGGATTTTTTTTGTATAATAAATTTATGGGGAATTTGAGATTATATTTTAAACAGTCAGCAACTTATCAGTTATATTTGCTTTTTACAAGGCAAGTGAACGATTTTTTTACGACTTTAGGCGACATCACTAAGAAAACGGCTGATGTGTTTAGTTATATATTTAAATTTGAAATTGACAGAAAAGCCGTACTTGAGCAATCCTCAAGGTTTGGCGTAAGTTCACTTCCGATAACGCTTTCTATTGTTGGCATGTCTGCGATAATTGTTTCTATGCAAGTTGCTGGCGAAATGGTCAAGCAGGGGGCGGGGAATTATGTTGGTCAGTTGGTTACAATGTTAATTGTTCGCGAAGACGGGGTTATTATGTCGGGGTTCGCTATAATCTCTATGATAGGCTCCTCGCTTGCCGCAGAAATCGCCACCATGAAAGTTACTGAACAAATTGATGCGATGAAGGCACTTAAAGTTGACCCTATTAAATATTTGTTCGTCCCGAGGGTAGTTTCGGGAATTATTATGATGCCTTTGGTTGTAATAGTAGCTTCTGTTGTTGGAGTTTTAGGAGGCGCAGTTGCCTCAAACATTGTTAGTGGATTAAGTTATAGAGCTTTTTTTGAATCCGTATGGTATGGGCTTTATATGAAAGATATACAAGTTTGTTTAGTAAAAGCAATATTTTTTGGAGCCACAATTGCTATTATTAGTTGTACATGCGGATATCATGCACAAGGAGGTGCTAAAGGGGTCGGGATTGCCACGACAAAGGCGGTTGTCTGGTCATTCGTTGCGATTGCAATCTGGGATTTGCTTTTCGCCGCGGCATTCTTTTTTTAAGTGAGAGGTGAGTAGTAAAAATGAGTATAACGGTTAAAAATTTAGTAAAAATCTTCGATGATAAAAAAGTCATTGATGACGTTTCATTCAGCGTAAAAGATGGTGAAGTGCTTGCAATTGTAGGATTTAGCGGGTCAGGTAAAAGTACAATTTTAAAATTAATTTGCCATCTAACCAATCTTGACAGAGGTGAAATTGAAACTTCGTTGGGTGATGTTGCTATGGTTTTTCAATATTCTGCCCTATTCGACTCTTTAAATGTGTTTGATAACATTGCTTTTGCTTTGAAAGAGCGAAAAGAGTTTAGAAAAAAGTTTAATCAGGAACAGTTGGAACAAATTGTTGCGCAGAAGCTTAAACTTGTCGGACTTGAGGGGATTGAAAGAAAATTCCCGTCAGAGCTTTCAGGTGGCATGCAAAAGCGGGTAAGCTTTGCGCGAGCAATTGTTACAGAGCCTAAAACAATCCTTTATGATGAGCCTACATCGGGGTTGGATCCTATTTCTTCCACCTTGATTGAAGATTATATCGTTCGGGTTAAGGAGGAAACTCAAGCCGCATCAATTGTGGTTACACACCAAATGTCAACAATCCAAAGAACTGCCGATAAAGTAATTATGCTTTATCAGGGACAAATTGTTTTTAAGGGGACTCCTAAAGAAATGTTAAGTTCCGGTAATGATTACGCAAGACAATTCGTGTCTGCATCTTTGGACGGGCCTATGCAAATGTTGGCAGAATAAAGTTTTTTTGATACAATAGTTTAATGAGGAATAGTAAATGAGATTTTCATCATCTTTCAAAGTAGGGATATTAACTTTAATAGCACTTTTTATCCTTTTGTTCACAATATTGTGGGTCAAGGGGCGTTCTTTTTCCGGTGGAGAAAGGATTGAGGTTAGTTTTAAAGACGTAAACGGTATGCGTCCCGGTTCAGGTGTGCAGATGATGGGGCTTAGAATAGGGCAAGTCGAAGAAATTATTCCTGTAATCAATGGGGATAGCAGTTTTGTTAAGCTTAAGTTTGTTATTACTGAACCGGGGATTAGTATTCCTGAAGCTTCTGTGTTTTCAATTCAACAATCGGGGCTTATCGGTGAGCAATTTTTAGAAATTACTCCTCCTAAAACAAGGACGACATATATTTCAGTATCCAATGACGCCAATTTACTTTACAAGGGTGATGTGGTTCAGATTAAACTGGACAAACAATTTTACGAAGTGGGTAAAGTTAAAGATATTCAGGTTATGTCAGCTCAAATGGTTCCTCCTTTGATGAAAGAAAAAATCAAAACAAAGTACGCTTATAAAGTCAATTATGTAATAAATTTGCCGGGGTTAATTTTACCTGATTATATGATTGGATGCATTGTCAGCAAAAATGGAACAAAAAAATTACAACTTTCAATGCTGGATAATACCATTTTGCCTTATCCGCATCAAACCTCGCCTTATACGGTTCTTGAGCCGATGAGGATTGCCGATTTTATGGATTTGCAGTATAAGGCGGCAGAATCCTTGACAGAAACTACTTTGAAAGTAAACGAACTAATGTCTGATGAAGTTATTGCTGATTTAAAACAAA
This sequence comes from uncultured bacterium, assembly GCA_903868125.1. Taxonomy (GTDB): domain Bacteria; phylum Cyanobacteriota; class Vampirovibrionia; order Gastranaerophilales; family Gastranaerophilaceae; genus CAIPUE01. The sequence continues at coordinate 3,578 of CAIPUE010000013.1, forward strand.
GTGTTAAGAATATAAACGACCTTACGGCTCAAGCAACTACAACGATTGCGAAAGCGGAACAATTGATTAATTCATCGAAGGCTGATTTGGATGCATTAATAGCTATGACTGATGAAGTAAGTAAAAATTTCATTAAAGTTTCTGATAATATAAATAATATAATCGGGGATGAAAAATTTAAACCGACTTTAATCTCAACGGCCAACTCTATTGATAAATTATCTAAAAATTTGAATAAGGTTTTGGATAATACGGATGCAAAAAAGATGGCATCGGATTTGCAAGCGATTGTACAAAATTTGAATGACATAAGCACATATGTTTCGACGATGACAAAAGATGAGAAACTTAAACAACAGTTGAACACAACGGTTAATAACGTAAATAATGCAATGACCGACATCTCAAGTGCCCTAGAGCTTGTAAATGGCATGACTCCTGATGAGAAGAAGGTAATTGAACAAATTGTTGAAGATACTTCTGCTACAACTTGCAATTTAAAGAAATTTTCTGAAAAATTAAATAAAAGATTTTTACTGTTTAGATTGATGTTTTAATAACGAACGACGGAGCGTTGCTCCCTCCCCACCTGAGGGGGAGGGTTGGGGTGGGGGGTAAAATAAAGTCAAACATGGGATTTAAAACTAATATTTCAAAAATTCATTATGATAAAAATGCAAAGGGGCGGTTTTTTAGCCTGCTCAAATTTTGTTCTTATTTTTATGCCGTCGGAAGTGGGCTAAAAAACCGCCTTTATGATAAAGGAGTATTAGAGCCTCAAAAAGTTGCTGCTTATGTGGTTTCGGTTGGCAATTTAACAACCGGCGGGGTCGGAAAAACTCCGGTTGTTGCACAAATCGCTCAATATTATATAGAAAAAGGTGAAAAAGTTGCCATTGTCTCCCGCGGTTACGGCTCAAAACTTTCCAACAAAAATATAAATGTAATATCCAACGGTGAAAAGATGTTTTTCAATGCGGAGATGGCGGGCGACGAACCTTTTTGGCTCGGAAGTAATCTTAAAGGAGCTTATGTTATAACCTCGAAAAACAGGTATAAGGCAGCCAAGTATGTGATAGAAAATTTTGGCATTACGAAAATAATTTTAGATGACGGATTTCAGCACAGAAAAATTCATAGGGATTTGGATATTGTCTTGATTGACAGTGAAATGGGATTTGGTAATGAAAATTTACTTCCGGCAGGACCTTTACGAGAAGGGATGGAGGCGTTTAAGAGGATTGATAAGCTTGTTGTTGTGAGCAAAAATACAGACCACGCAAGAGCTGAAAAATATGCTAAAATTATGGGTAAAAAACTCAAAAAAGAAACTTTTGTTTGCTATACGGAGCCTGATTTTGTATATAATATTTTTAATGTCGAGGAAAAATTGCCACAGAGTTCGCAAGTTTTGGCGTTCAGTGCAATCGGGCAACCTCGGCAATTTTATAATTTTTTGAAAGATTATAATGTTGTAAAAACGGTTGATTTTGACGATCATCACAATTATACGCAAGCAGATGTTGAAGAAATGCGCAAATTTGGGATAAAAATCCTTATCACAACTGAAAAAGATGCGGGGAAATTGATGAATTTAGATTTTGGGGATTTGAAAATATTCGCTTTGAAATTAAAAACAAAGCTGGATTTGCAATCCTTGCTGGGGTAAAAAAATGAATATTGAGAAAATCGTACAAATGTTAAAAGACGCAAACCAACCGCAAAGCGATTTTGTCAAGTTGATGGACACTTTTAACGATCCTTATTTGGTGCTGATTTCGTGTATTTTGAGTCTGAGAACGAATGATAAAACTACTTATCCTGCTACTTTGCGCATGCTTGAACTTTGTAAAACTCCGCAAGAATTTGCAAAAGCAGATGTGGACGAGTTGGCACAGGCGATTTTTCCTGTCGGGTTTTATAAAAATAAAGCCGAGCAGATTATTGAACTTTCAAAGATTTTGGTTGAGAAATATAATTCAAAAACACCGGACACAATTGAAGAACTTATAAAATTTAAAGGAGTCGGACGAAAAACGGCGAATTTGGTTATTGCAAGAGGGTTTCATAAACCCGCGATTTGCGTTGATATACATGTTCATAGGATTTTTAACCGACTTGGTTATGTTAAAACCAAGACTCCTGAAGAAACTGAATTTGCACTTCGCGCTAAGCTTCCCAAAAATTTTTGGATAGAGATAAATACGCTTTTGGTTACGCATGGGCAAAACGTCTGTAAACCTATTAAACCATGGTGCAGTATTTGTCCGATTGAAAAATATTGTGAGAAAATATTATGAGGCTGCGGAAAATTCTCTCACTCACTTTGTTCCACCGACAGCCTCACAAGGCTCGTACTTTGCCTGTTCGCTTTGTCAAAATTGTATATTTGGGAATTATTCCGTGTCCTCTATGTTAATTTTGTAACTTTACAATTGTAATATTCCATACATTTTATAATAATTTTGGTAAAATATACCTATAAGATTTGTGGGGAATGATAAATTAATGGCAGATATGAATAATTTTGAGGATATTAAAGAGGGTTTTAATTATATTACAGATATTTTGGACTCTATGCGCGCACAAAATGCTATGAATGCGGGTGGTGTAGATAAGGTTTTATTAAATATTAATACTCGCTTGGAAAGTTTATCCAATGAGGAAAATTCTGATTTAATAAAGGTTTTTTTAGCTGAGCTGAAAAGAAGCTTGGAAGAAAGACATAATTTTGTGTCTTCTAAGTTCAACGAGATTGAAACATCATTTAAAGAACTTGTTCACAACTCTGAAGACCAGATTCAAAAACATGAAATAAAAGAGGTTTTTGAGATAATTGCAAACAATTTAAATGTCTTTTCTCAAGATTTTTCTTCACAAAAGGAGCTAATTTCAGAAATCGGCTTAAAAATTGAAGAATTGCAGGCAGATGATAGCCCTAAAAAAGAAATTTTAAGAAATATTTCTATACTTAAAGTTGATCTGGAAAAATTTAGTAACGGTTTTGAGTCGATTATTCTCAAGCTCAACGACAAATTTAAAGACCTTTCTCAAACTCTTATAAATTTAGACTCCAGTGAGTCTTTAGGAAATATGAAAAAAGATATTGAAAGTATTTTCTTATCTTCAAACGCTGTTTTATCAACCTTGCAAGTTATTGACCGCAAAAACAGAGAACTTGAAGATGTAATTACAAATGTTGTTACAAAAGATGATTTTAAGCTTGAGCGAGAGCAGGTCGCTAAATTAATCACACAAAACATTCAAATAACTGATTATATTAATACTCTTCCGACAAAAGTTCAGGTTGAAACTTTAACGGAGCGAATTGATGGTACTGTCGTAGTCATTAACACATTGAAAAATATGCTTAGTGAAACAGGCAAGCAAAATCAACAAATGCTGACGGCTCAACTTGATAATTTGGAATCCAAAATCTTAAATATTTCTACGGAAGAGGAATTTATCGGGTTCAGAAAAGAACTTTCAGAATTTGCTCAAGAAGTTATTCAAAGCACAAGCCTTATGAGGGCGGATTTGGCAGAAACCAATTCAGGCTTAAAAGATTTGGTTGCTTTGCTTGATGATATGGATATCAAAAATACGTTTGAGAGTTTTGTAGATCTTACAAGAGTATCTGAAAATAATATTAGGGGTACTATTGCGGGCTTTTTGGGGGGATATTTCCAAAGAAATCGAAAAAAATAAAAGCCTCACAAGCATTGATATTATTGATGGCGTTTCAGATGTTAACGAAAAAATAGAATCTGTTAAAAAAGAATTGAGCGAGGGGTCAAAATCAAATTTATCGAACATATTAGAACATATTCAATCCGTCATCAATAATATTTTTTCAATCAAAAACACTTTGCATATAGAAAATCTCGAAACTGCTGAGGCGATAGACGATAAATTACAAGATTTGAAAGAAGATTTGGTTGCTTCAAATAATTTTATCGTTCAAAATTCTCAGGAAAATCTGGAAAATATTCTTTCTAATGTAGAAAAAGTTTTCAAAGAAATCACTACGGTAAAAGAAAATTTAGATGAAACTGCTTCCCAAAGTTTTAAAAATATCGGCGGTGGATTTAGTCAAATATCCAAAAGGATTGGGGAGATAAAAGAAGAATTAAATCAAAATTCTAAAGAAAATTTTAGTAATATTCTTTCAATTGTGGATGATTTTTCTCAGCAAATTTCCGGTTTAAAATTTTCTTTAGAGCAATCTTCTCAAGAAAATTCCGGAGAGATTAAAGGTTTTATTGAGAATTTATCGGAAAAACTCTTTTCGTTACAAGACGGCTTGAAAGAAGATTCAAATCTTAATACATTCGAAATAAAGGGTTTGCTTGAAGAATTAAATAGAACTTTCCAATCAATGAGAACAAGCTTGGATCAAACTTCCAGCGTAAGATATTCAGGACTTAAATCAGGACTTGAAGAACTTTCTCTCGAATTAAAATCGGCGCAGGACAATTTTGATGTTAAAAGCCAAACTAATCTTTTAAAAATTGTATCGCTTTTTGAAGATTTGTCCAATGAATTTCATGCTCATAAGCAGTTTTTAAGCGAGTCTACTCAGGTAAATTTCGAAACCCTTTCTTTGTATATACAAAATTTAAATCAAAAATTCAGTGAAGCAAAGAATGATTTTAGTGAGGATTTTAGGTCAAACTTTGCAGGAATACAAAACGCTATTTCCGTTTTGCCTGAAACTATTAAGGAAAATCAAGCAGTTTTTGAAAATGAAAAAAAAGTTTTAATAGAAGAAAATTCCAAAAATATCGAAGATATGAGTGAAAAAATACAAAACTTGATTAAGGGGATTATAACGAAAGATAATCCTTTTAAGAGTGAGGTTTTGTATGAATTTGCAGAATTAAAATCAAAATTGGATGTGCTTAAAGAAGATTTAAATCAATCAAATCAAGAACTTGGAGATGTTGTTGGAGTCCAAATAAATGACTGTATTGAGAATTTTGAAAATTTGATGGTTCAATACAATGAAAGGCACAATTCAGCATTAATTAGTTTACAAAATAAGCTTATTGAATATTTCCAACTTCTTCAGCAATCAGCTCAGGAAAACGATTTAAAATTAGAGACTTCATTTAAAGCAACTTCTGAAATAAAAACAGAAGTGCAATCTATAATAGAAAGTCTTTTTGAGATGAGAGAAGATCCGACGCTTAACGATTTAACGGCTGGCATAGGCGAACATTTTGGGGAAGTTTTAGAAAATATTACACAATTGGAAGAAAAAATTTCCATCAAAAACAGTGAGTCTTTGAAAATGATTTCAAGTAATTTAGAGGCTAAATTTGATGTTATTTCTAATGACTTAAAAATGTATAAGAATTTTACTTCCAGTGAGATAAATCAATTTATTGAAGAATTGGAAGAAAAAACTGAAATATTGAAAGGACTGTTAAGCCTTACAAGCACGGATATTCTGAATTCTTTAGTTGATAAAACGGATGAAATAGTATCATGTATGTCTCCGATTAGTGAATCGATTGAGAAAATTGTTGAAATGGACTTCAAGCAGATGATTGTTGATATTAAAAACCAAGTTGATAGTTCATATTTTTCCATAACATCAATCATCAAGGAGGATGTAAGAGTTGAAAATGAAGAGCAGTTAGAAAAACTTTCATATGATTTTGAAAATTTAAATGAGAAATTAGAAACAATTATCACAAAAGTAGTTTCTTATGAGAC
>CAIPUE010000014.1 GCA_903868125.1 uncultured bacterium
GTGAGAAAATAGCCCGAAACATGTTAAATAGTTCGAATCCCTTACATTACAATGTATTTTTTGCACAAAAAAAAAGGAGAAAGAGGGACGTTTTGGGCGTAATTTTCGTGAGAAAATAGCCCGAAACATGTTAAATAGTTCGAATCCCGTACATTACAATATATTTTTTACACAAAAAAAAGGAGAAAGAGGGACGTTTTGGGCGTAATTTTCATGAGAAAATAGCCCGAAACATGTTAATTAGTTCGAATCCCTTAAATTACAATGTATTTTTTGCACAAAAAAAAGGAGAAAGAGGGACGTTTTGGGCGTAATTTTCGTGAGAAAATAGCCCGAAACATGTTAAATAGTTCGAATCCCTTACATTACAATGTATTTTTTGCACAAAAAAAAAGGAGAAAGAGGGACGTTTTGGGCGTAATTTTCGTGAGAAAATAGCCCGTATAATTAAACACTAACAACAAGATAAAAATGTCTTTGAGATGGAGATTGTACAATTTAGACAAAGCAATTTCTTAAATTAAGTAAAAATACGGACTGTTGGAGCTCTCGAAAAATTGTTATTATTATAAGATAACAACTTGGGAGAAAACATGATAGATTTAAATTCCATAAATAGTAAAATTACAAATGAGCTAAATATATGTACAAGTCAAGGTATTTCAGCTCAAAACACTTTAAGCTCTATACAGCAGTTAAAATCATCCATAACCCGTGAATACGATACTTTGATGAATTTACCTCAAGAACAAAAAAGTAAAATAATGGCATTATATAACGATTTGAACGAGTTGGAATATTCTGTTTATAGATATAATGAACTTTTGAAAGCAGGTTTAGTAAAAGAAGCACAAGCTGAAGTAAATGTTATTATTCAATTATCCAAAAAATTAATTGATAATTTTAATGGCAAGTTTGTAAATGAACCTATTGCAAAAAGTAATACTAATACCACTTTAAATACTGATAATAATATTCAAGAAGTTTTAGACTTTTTGCAAAAACACATAAGAAAAGTCGGAACGGAACAAGCCGTAAAAGATTTTCAAAGAGGCTTAAATATTCTAAACAAATATAATAAAAAATCTCCGATTGAAGCAAAACGCCCAATTGAGGAAGATGGGGTTTTAGGTAATCAAACTTATTCTTGCCTTGAAAATGTTTGTAAGTATTATCCTCCAATTGTTTTAAGAAAATACATAACGCGAGGTGCTGTTAATAACGCTGTTTTTGATACAAAAAATGACCACAGAATTGATACAGATAAAAAAGTTTTAAATATCTGTAAAAATTTATCTAAGGAGGAAACTAATGTCGGAAGATAAAGTATTAAAAGGCTATATAAGTAATATTAAGTATGTTTGGCATGCGAATGGCGATAATCCTTGCGAACTTTGCGAGGATTTAGATGGCACTGAATTTAAAAGTGCCGATGAGATTCCTGACAAGCCTCATCCGAATTGCAACTGCTATATTGAAGAAGTTGCAATTAAAGACGATGAAGACGGTGATGGCGGAGATGAACCTTGTGATTGCTATGACACTGTTTTAGAATGGCTTGCTGAATGTGAAGAAGCCTGCAATGAATACGAAGAATCCTCAGATGAAGGGGATAATGCTTTAGAGGAATTACAGTCAATCGGAAGTCAAATTCAAAGCTATGCAGCAGAGAAAATAGCAGAACTTCAAGAATTACAAGACGAAATAAATCAACTTAAAGATGATACTCTTGATAAATTACAGGATGCAATAGAACAAATAATTAAAACCATTCAAATATTTTGGTATAACCTTTCTGAATTAAAGAGATTAAAAATAGAATTGCATCACTATTTAGACCTGTCTGCTGAGTATTACCATACAAAAGCAAACTGTGAAGCAGCCCAATTAGGTGATGTTGGGGCTGAAGTTGCTGAAATGCTTGGTTATTTAAGAGAATATCTTGATTTTATAAAAGAATTTATATTTTATGGTTATACTTTACAAAAAACATTTGAAGATATGATTCATGATTTAGAAGTTAACGAGGCGGGCAGAAAATTAGGAAAAGAGCATCCTAATGAACCTCCTGAAGTTATAATTAAAAAACCTGATGGAATGCCACCTGGTTTTTAACAATATATTTTGTGCTACAATTTCCGTATGGATACGTTTTTAACAAATTTATTTTTAATCTTAAAAAAATTTCTAATTATATTGGTGAAATTAATTTTATGTACTATATTTACAATATTTATAGGTTATTGGGTTGCCTTAATTGGAACATTGGGAATTGCTGATATTAAGCATTTAGATTGGCAAATAATATTCTATATAGGATTTGGTATCTTTTTAATTCTTGGAGCTTGGATAAATTCATTTTTCAAAACACCTGATAAAATAAAACTGCTTTTTATCATTTTATTCCCCATATGGTTTTTCTCTACATTTTTATTGCATTCGGTCATGTCTGCTATAGCTGAAGATACTTGCCTTGACACTGGTTTATGTTCTGAAGGGTTGAAATTCGGAAATGATGTAATGTCTAAGGAGTATTGTCTTAAAGAAGGCAAAAAATGGGATGATAAAAGAAAAGAATGCGATATGGCTATTAAGTCAAGAACTTGCAGGGAACAAGGTTATGAATGGATTACAGAAAAAGGTAAATGTAGCCATGAAATTATCAGAGACTGGTAACCCAAGTTAAAAATTATAATTAAAGTGATTTTTTGTTTATTATTATCTATATTTTTTATTGGTTCAATTTTTGTTGAACTTATCGTTGTCGGACCATGCATTGAGATTCGTTATATAGCGATTTTTTCGTCATTATGGTTTTTGTAACTTGGTTGCTTGCACTGTGAGGGTATAGTTCGAATCCCTTACATTACAATATATTTTTTACACAAAAAAAAGGAGAAAGAGGGACGTTTTGGGCGTAATTTTCGTGAGAAAATAGCCCGAAACATGTTAAATAGTTCGAATCCCTTAAATTACAATGTATTTTTTGCACAAAAAAAAGGAGAAAGAGGGATTCGAACCCTCGATACGAAGTTAATCGTATAACACCTTAGCAGGGTGCCGCCTTAAGCCAACTCGGCCATTTCTCCAAAGTTACTTTTTTATTGTAGCATAAAAAAACTTTATTAAAACAGTTTTTTTTCATTTTGTTTGAGAGTATAATAGTTTTATATATTAAACAAGGAGGATTTGTTATGACATGGAAAATTGCAGACAAAGAATTTTCATCAAGATTTATGATTGGTACAGGAAAATATCCTGATTTTGAAACAATGGAAAAAGCCCACAGCGCAAGTGGTGCAGAAATTGTTACAGTGGCAATAAGAAGGGTTGACATAGGAGCACCCGGACATGTCGGATTAATGGAGCATATCAATTTGAACAAATATTGGATTTTACCAAATACCGCCGGCTGTGCAACAGCGGAAGAAGCTATCAGAATCGCTCATTTGAGTAGGGCAATGGGTATTAATAACTGGATTAAACTTGAAGTCATCCCCGATCCTAAATTTTTATTACCCGACCCTATCGCAACTTTTGAGGCGGCAAAAATTCTTGTTGAAGAAGGATTTGTCGTTTTGCCTTACATAAATGCTGATCCGATACTGGCTAAAAGGCTAGAAGAAATAGGGTGTGCAACGGTTATGCCGTTGGCTTCACCTATCGGTTCAGGTCAAGGTGTAAGAAATCTTGATAATATAAAAATTATTGTTGAGCAATCAAATGTTCCTGTAATTGTGGATGCAGGGTTGGGAACACCATCAGACGCAGCCATTGCGATGGAGAACGGTGCTTCTGCGTGTTTGTTGAATACAGCTGTCGCACTTGCTCAAGACCCCGAAAAAATGGCTATGGGCTTCAATCTTGGTATAAAAGCCGGACGCGCTGCATTTGAAGCGGGAAGAATCCCTGTAAAAGAAATAGCGAGCGCATCTTCACCGCTTGTCGGAGTTGTAGGGAAAAATTAAGATACATAAATATATGGCTTAGAATGCAACTCCTTATTAGATTATGCATAGTTTAAATATTTAGGATTGTCTGAAATCGTTGCAACAAGTCCTTCTTTTTTTAAGTAAGCTCTAAGCTCAGGCATTAACCTCTTAGGTACTCTTAATTCTAATTCGCTCACTTGATTTTTTCCGGATTCACCCTTACCGGCTCTTGCCATTAAAATCCTAAAAGGCTGTGCTACACCATCTAAAAAATCTGTTATGATTTCCCCTTGTTGAAATTCTCTAAAATGATTAATTATCTTAACTTTCCACAAGCCACCACCTTTTTTCGTAAGTTCATCAGAATTAATAAGGACATATTTGACACTTTTTTCGCTTGGTAATTTTTTGGCAGTATATTTTATACCTACTGAGTCAAGAAGTTGTTTAATCACAGAATCTTTTTCATCAGGAACAGAAACAGTTACTTTATCATAAGGTAACGTGCTGTTGTAGTTTATTTCTTTTGAAGTAGGAGATGCTGTCCTATATAGCTGGTTCATTTCCTCCTGACTTGGCATTTGTCTTTGAGATGCTGATGGTGTTTCTATATGTTCGAACGGTCGCTCTGTTTTGGTATAAAAAACATCTCGCTTTGCTTTAAACTCACCTCTTGTAATTTCTTGACAGGAAAGGCTTGTTGCTTCATCAGTCTTTCCGAAGAGTGACCTTGCTGAATTAAAGAAAGTCCCTTCAGTTATTTTTTCTCCTTCTTTTAAAACCCCATCAATAAATTCTTTGGTATATTTATTTGGATTTTTAAGTCTAAAAGTACTGGTGAAGCTTTGTTTATTCCCATTATTATTGTTGTTAATTGTCAGCATAATATCTCCTTCTCTTTTTTATGTGTGCTGCTTATAGAAAAATCGTAATAAAAAAAGTTGCTAGTGTCAACCAAAAATCTTAACAAATCTTGATACTTCCTTTATCATATAAAACGAACCGCAAATAACGGTTAATATGCTTTTATCTTTTTTATATGCGCTAAAAGGTTTTGAAGTGAATTCGCAAGCTTCTGCCAATTCCTCATAACTACAGGCATTCGGGCTATCAAAATGAAAAAAGTAAATATCATCATTTGATGTAAATAAATTTTTCATCATTTCAGGATAATTTTTATTTTTTAGGCACCCAAAAACAAAATTAACCCTTTGATTTGGGAAATAAACGTCAAGACTTTCTCTCAAAACCTTTGTTCCGTTAGGGTTATGCGCCCCGTCGACTAAAATATTCTCATCCTCAAAAAATTCAAATCTGCAAGGATGTTTGACGTTTTTTAATCCCTGTTCGATATTTTCCTGCGAAATATTAAATCCGTTTTGGTTTAAGATTTCCACCGCTTTTAATACGAGTGCCAAATTTTGTGATTGATAAGTGCCTTGGAGGGTAAACCCTTTGTCATCAAGCTTATTGTTAAAAGAATGACAAACGCAATATTCGGCGACATTGAACCCCCTCACCTCAGTCCTCTCCCGCGGGGGGGGAGGAAGAACGACGGGTGATTTTTTTTCTTTCGCAATTTTTTTTATGGTTTCAAACCCTGCGTTATTTTCACTAATCACAACAGGGCAATTTTTTTTAACAATTCCCGCTTTTTCAAACGCTATTTTTTCTATCGTATCGCCTAAACGCTCCGTATGGTCAAAATCAATGTGAGTAATTATTGAACAAATATGTTCTTCAATGACATTTGTCGAATCAAGCCTGCCGCCCAAACCTGTTTCTAAGATTACAACATCAACGTTGTTTTCTGCGAAGTATTCAAACGCGACAACGGTTAGAATTTCAAACTCGGTCAAATAAATATTATGTTTTTGTGCTAATTCCGTAATTTTAATTATTTTTTGAGCAAAAATTGTTTTGTCGATTTCCACATCATTAATTTTAATCCGCTCCGTGTATTCAAACACATGCGGACTGGTGAAAAGACCGACTTTTAACTTTTTGTCGTTGGGCTGAAAAGCCCGACCTACTGTAGCATTTTTTGTGAGAATCGCGCTCAACATCGCACAAACAGAGCCTTTGCCGTTCGTTCCTGCTACGTGGATGAATTTCAATTGCGATAGTAGGTTGGGCATTCCTGCCCGACAACGTTGTTCGTTCAAAACCCCAATAATTTCTCGAATTCTCTCAAGTCCAAGGCTTATATGGAACCTCCCCTGAGAGGTCAAAATATCTGTTGAATATTGGTAAATGTCTAATTTCAAATCTTTATTCATCTTTATTTAAAACCCTATGTCGCCCTGTTTAAAACACTTATGAGAACTTGTTTAACAGTTTCCATTTCATTTGATTTACTCTCTGCAATAAAAAGTGTAAGAGCAAACAATGCGTCATTGCTGATGATTTTTTTACCATTTATATTATACAAAATATTATTTTTATTTAAAAAATACAAAAAACATGATGCCGCAATACGCTTGTTCCCATCAGTAAATGAATGATTTTTTACAATCAAATAAAGTAACATAGAAGCTTTTTCTTCCAATGTCGGATAACAATCCTGACCGTCAAATGTTTGATAAATTTGATTAACCGAACTATCAAAACTCTCGTCTTTTTGAACAGCAAAAACATCACTTGCAAATTTGGATTTCATCTCTAGTACAACTTTTAAAAATTCTTTTGTGCTGACTTTTTGTACCTGTTTATCTGTTTTTCCTTTTGTATCAAGTGTTTTATGGTCATAATCATCAAGTAAATCTAATCCCATTGCAAAATCGGACAAAAAAGCGTTTAGTTGTTTTGCTTGTGTTAAATCTTCAATCTGATTGTACATACCTCTTTCGACAATTGCGATGGCTGATTTTAATACTTCTAATTGTTCTTGTTTCTCTTTTAATCGTTGTTCATTGAGTGCATAGCCTTTTGTAAAGTACTCTTTTAAAGTATTTGTCGCCCAAATACGAAATTGAGTTGCTATTTTTGATTTGACTCGATACCCGACAGAGATAATCATGTCGAGATTATAGTGTTTTGTGCTGTAATTTTTACCGTCAGAGGCAGTTGTTCGGAAATCCCGAACAACTGAATTTTCTTTCAATTCTTCTTCTTTAAAGATATTTTTAATATGCTCACTAATATTAGCTTTGCTTGATTGAAACAAATCGACTATCATTTGCTGTGTAAGCCAAATAGAATCATCCTCAAACCGAGTAGTCAGTTTGATACTACCGTCTTCGCTTTTATATATAATCAACTGTCCTTTGTCCAAAACCCAATCCTCAATAAAATAATCTTACATAATACACTATAAATCGAACGCATTTAACTTGCAATTGTTAAAAAATGTAATTAATCTTATAAGATTGACAATTTATTTCTTTCACGAGTTTTCAAATAAACAAGTTAGAAAATGGGAAAAAAATGCAAACACAAAAAACACAAAATTATCACCTCACATTTCAACAATTATACGTTGACGAAGTAGCCATAAACAAAATGAGAGGAAAAACAGCTAATGCGGTCCAGCGTTTGCTTACTCCAGAGAAAAAAAAATTATTATCTCTCCCCGACGAACTGGCTTTAGATTCGAATGTTTTTATAAATACTAAAGGGCTTGGTTTTGTAAGCCCAAGTGGGCTTGGAGCTGTAAAGGCACACAGACAAGGATCGGCAGTAAGAGGAGTTACTCTTAAGGTAGATAGAAATGGTGGAATCCTCCAAAAAACATTATTTGCTCTCGATTTTGAAACCCCGAAAGAATTTGCCGCAGAATTAAAAAAAGAACTCCAATTGTTATTTGATAGTTTGGCTAAATAATATCCCTTAATTTTTCGAGCCGAATTGTTAAAAAATGTAACCATTTGAATGAAAACCCGCAAATTTTTTCCTTCACGAGGTTTCAAGCAATCGTAAGAAAAAAAGGAAAAAATTATGCAAGTACAAAGAACACAAAATAGACCAAGCTACCGCCCCGCGTTTGAAAAATTAGATGTTGACTGGCAAAGTTTAGAAAATGCAGGTAGAAACGTTAAACAAGGCGTAGAGATAGCTTTAACTCCGGCAGCACCGGGATTAAAGTCTGAGATCTCTCGAATAAGTCAATTTTATGATGTTACAATACATGGAACTTCTGACCTTGGTGGAATGGTTAAATATGTAGTGAGGCAGTTAAATAAAGGAAATTCTTTTAATGGTGGTTTTGGAATTGAAGATTTATCTGCTCAACAAATAGCCTCAACATTACAAACCGCTATTGTAAATCTTTATAATCAATTTTAACATTTTAATAAACGCTTTATGTTTGCGGGATTTTAATCCAGCTCTATTTCCCTAATTTATAATGCTCTTTAACTGTGTTGCAATCTCTTTTGTCGCATCGAGTTTTGCAAGCTTAAATGCGTTGTGCTGAATCGTTTTTAATTTCTCTTCGTTATCCAAAAGCTGTTCAATTGCAATCAAAAGTGTATCTTTTGTAGTATCCGCATCTTCCAAGTAAAGTGCGGCGCGCTTTTCTACCATATATTGTGCATTTTTTCTCTGATGATCAGCCGCAGCGTGCGGATAAGGAATTAAAATAGACGCAACCGAACATGCACAAAGTTCTGAAATACTCAATGAACCTGCACGCGAAACCGCAATATCGCTTGATTTTAAGACAGTTACCATATCATCAAAATAAGGCTTTAAAATTATATTTTTATCCTTTTCAAATTCGGGATAAGCTTTTTTTAGACTGAAAAACACTTTCTCATAATTTTTCTTTCCCGTCTGAAAAATTATCTGTAAATTGTATTCCAAAGAAAGTTGTTTTAATATTTCAACAGAAGCGGCGTTTACTGATTTTGCACCTTGAGAACCGCCCATGATACACAGAGTAGTTTTATTCTCCAAGCCTAACTGTTTTCTAGCCTCCCATTTTGTAACCGTTTTGAATTCATGTCTGATAGGATTGCCGTTTATGTGAATATTGGTGGATTTAATGAACTTTTTTGAAGCTTCAAATGCAAGCGAAACGCATTTTGCATTAGGCGCAAGATATCGAGAAACAATCCCCGGTTTAGCATCGCAATCGTGTATCATAAAAGGCACGTTATTCAACCCACCCGCGAACAGTGCAGGAGCGGAAACATAACCGCCTGTGCCAAAAATTGCATTAGGTTTATATTTATTCACGTAATAAAGTGCCTTTAAAATAGCGATTTGGAGTTCAAAAAACCATTTTATCAAGCCGAATCCAAATTTTCTGGGCATGCCAGAAACCTTTAAAGACAAAAATTTGTAACCCAATTTTTTTGTGATTTCAAATTCCAAATTATCCGCGTTTCCCACATAATAAATTTCTTTTGTTTCAGAATCTTTTTTAAGTTCATCACAAATCGCAACTGCAGGATAAATATGTCCTCCGGTACCGCCGCCAGTTATAAAATAAGTATATTTTTTATGATTGCTATAAGTATCTGACATTTGATTGAACCCTAATCTTTTTAACTCTTTTTTTGGAAATATTCAACAAAATTCCCACCATCCACATTGAAACCATCAACGAAGAACCACCGTAACTAATAAAAGGTAGCGGAACCCCTGTTGCTGGCAGAAACGAGCTTGCGACACTCATGTTCAAAAACGCCTGAAACCCGATTGAAAAAGTAATCCCCACAGCCAAAAGTTTTCCGTACATATCAGGGCATCGAGAAGCAATCAAAAGGCCTCTATGAATAAAAGTCCAAAATAACCCGATAACCAAAAGACATCCAATAAAGCCCAATTCCTCGCCTATTACTGCAAAAATAAAGTCGGTATGCGCCTCAGGAAGCCAAGCTAATTTTTGTTTTGAACTCCCATATCCCACACCCCAAAAACCGCCTGTGGCAAATGCAACAAGGGATTGAATGATATTATACCCTGCACCTAGAGGATCAGCCTCGGGATTAAACCAAGTTGTAATTCTAGACATTTGGTAAGGTTTTATAATATGCGTTGCACCCGCGGTAAACGCCGTAAAAAAGCCCGCCCCCATTCCTATCCATAATAATTTTAGCGGTCCGCCCGCGCTTAGATACATCACCAATGAAGTCAAAAGTAACAAGATGACCATACTTAAGTTCGGCTGTTTGAAAACCATAAATATCATTAACAAAATCGGCACAAAGTAAATCATTTTATTGCTATCAAAAATATTGCAATTTTTATAAAAAGCACTCGCTAAAAGCATTACAACGGCAGGTTTGGCAAATTCAGAAGGTTGAAACTGGAAAAATCCCAAATCAATCCATCTTTTAGCTTCGTTTACCGTAACTCCCAACGGAGTATAATTTACCAATGCCAAAAGTACCACAACCGCAATCATAAAAGGCATTGTCCATACCACGAGGTTTTTGTAATCATAATTCGTTAAAAATTTCATCCCCAAAAAACCAATCGCCAAAAAAACTATCTGGTTAAAAACAAATTTTGCAGGATTTAAGCCCATTTCCATACTTTTAGGCGCACTTGCAGAAAAAATCGCCATTATTCCCAATATAACCAAAAAAGCTACAACCACCAACAAAGTTCTGTCGGGAGAAGATATTATAACACTCATTTGAGGTTCATAATTTGCAGGTCTTCTGCTAGTTCTTGGATAGGACATAATCTTTAAAAACTTTCCCTCTTTCTTCATAACTTTTAAACATATCAAAGCTCGCACAAGCAGGCGATAAAAGCACAACCTGCGGATTTAGTTCTATAGATTTATCAATCGCACTTTCAAGTGTTTCTTCAAAAAGTATATTATCAAAACCGTTTTTCTTCAAGTTTTCTTCAAAACGTTGCGCAGCCTCGCCGATTAAAATAACTGTTTTAATATGATTTTTAATTTCTTGACAAAATTCCGTCAAATCTGTATTCTTATCACGCCCTCCGGCAATCAAAATAGTATTAGCGTTATTAAACGATTTTATCGCAACTATCGCAGCCTCGGGGTTAGTGGCTTTTGAATCGTTATAAAATGTAATACCTTGGTATTTTTTGACATATTCTAACCTGTGCTCAGGCGACTTGAAAGTTTGTATAGCCGATTGAATTTTTTCGTTTTCTAATCCCACCAGTTTGGCTATTATCACTGCACACATTATATTTTGATAGTTGTGTTCACCCACAAGCGGACAATCCTTCAAATCGATAATCTGTTCTTCTTTGTTATTGCGTTTAAAATAAATTGCATTAATGCCTGCCTCATTTTTCACATAGCAACAATTATCTTCAACCTCTTTTGCAAAAAGAAAAACCTCACTTGGGCAAGTCTTAGAAAATTCCAAAAGTTTTTCGTCTGCACCGTTAAATATTGCAAATGCTGGGTTTTGCGGAGCTTTAAACAATTTTGCTTTAGCTTCAAAGTAATTTTCTAATCCGCCATGCCAGTCAAGATGATCAGGAGTAAAATTAAGCCAGCAAGCTATTTGAGCCTGAAAGGAATTACTTGTCGCAATCTGATAAGAACTCATTTCGCATATAAAATAGTCAATTTCTTCGTCCAAAAAATCACAAGGCGGATTGCCTATATTTCCACAAGCGGGGGCTTTATACTCAGAGCTTAAGATATGCGCCGTGAGAGCAGTAGTGGTAGTTTTTCCGTTTGTTCCGGTGATAGCAATAAAAGGTTTTCGGCTCTCACGATAAGCGAGTTCGACTTCTGAAATCACAGAAATAGTTTTTTCTTTAAGTTCGGCAAAAATTTTGCTGTGTGGAGGAATCCCCGGACTTGTGATTGCAATATAAGAATCTTTAATAAACTCCTCTGAATGACCGCCCATTTCGACTTTTATCCCAAGCGAGTTTAATTCTTGAATGCTTGCTCTATCTCCGTCTTTTTCTTCTCTAAGCTCAGTGACAAAAACCTCCGCGCCATGTCTGTTAAGATATTTCGCCGCGGAAATGCCACTCTTTGATAAACCAAGAATTAATACTTTTCTCTCAAACCATGAAACGCCCACTAAATTACCTTCCTTTTAATTAATTATTTAAACTATACCCAACCGTAATGAAAAGCCATGAATGAAAGTAAAGCTATGGCTGAAAAAAACAATGAAAGTAATGCAAATCTTACCACTATTTGATTTTCGCTCCAGCCTTCCAGTTCAAAATGATGATGAATTGGCGACATCTTAAAAACTCTTTTTCCCGTCGTTTTAAAGCTTATAACCTGAATAATAACAGACATTGTCTCAATTACGAAAATCCCCGCAAGAACTATAAGGGAAAATTCAAATTTACCGATTACGGCAAGCGTCCCAAGCAAACTTCCTATAGCCAAAGAACCTGTATCACCCATGAATATCTGAGCTTTAGATTTATTATATTTTAAAAATCCTAACAATGCACCTGCAACAGTTGCTGAGATTATTGCAATTTCGTGTGCGCCTAGCAATTCGGCAATTATTGTACAACCTAAAAAAGTTGGAATTCCCGTCGAAGCAGCTAATCCATCCAATCCGTCCGTAAGATTATAAGCGTTCGACGCCCCTGTAATAATGAACACCGCCAAAATAGGATAAAACCATCCCAGTTCATAAGAATGATAACCAATTGTAACACTTGTATAATGACCCAATGTAACAAATAAAGCAGGCAACAGAGCTATTGCAACCTGTCTTAAAAATTTACCTTTGGCAGAAAGTCCTTTGTTGGCTTTGCCTTTAATTTTTAAAAAATCGTCCTGAAATCCCGCAAGCGTATAGAAAAAAAGTGTAATTAATATTATAAACGCAGTAGTATTAAGCTTTTGCGCCAACATCAGCGTAATAATGGACGATATAATAATTGCTCCGACAATAAAAACCCCACCCGTTGTTGGGGTTCCACTTTTTTGCAGGTGACCTTCGGGCACCACATCCTTTATATATTGGTTAAAAAGACGTTTCCTCACCAAATCGACGTAAGGTACGCCAAGCAACAAACATAAAATTAGTCCTAACAAAAATGCAACTGTTATCATTATCATTTTTTCACCATAACACGAAACATTCCGTTTACGCGCCTTTACTTATTTCAATTTTAACTACTAACTCTTTGATTATACCGGCTTACTAGCTTTATTGCACTCGCTGTTGGTTGAATAGTTGAAAAGTCGAACAGTTTTGCACATCTCGCTTACTTTTCACCGTTCACTCGTTCAATTATTTCTTCAAACTTCATCGAGCGAGAAGCCTTCAGAATTATTGTAGTACCAATTTTTACATTATCAAGAATGTAAAGCGAGGTTTGCAAATTATTTTCGAAATTTTTTGAAAAAATCCCGTTTTTATTAAGTACTTTGGTTATTTCATTCGCGAGCTTTCCGACGGTAATTACATTAACATTTTGTTTAATATTCTTAGCTAAAAACTCGCCGATTTTTTTATGATAATCAACCTCGTTTTTTCCAAGCTCTCCCATGTCCCCCAAAACCAATAATAACGGTGAAGTATAAACATCAAGAACAGTTTTAATCGCCGCTTCCATCGACTCAGGGTTCGCATTGTAACTATCATTGATTATTTTAAGCCCTTTTATTTCTTGGACTTCCCAACGTTTTTCAATGGGCGAATATTTTCTTAACCCTGATGCAATATCATTTTCATCCATCCCGAGCTTTAAGCCCATTTCAATTACGGCAAGCGAGTTTTGGATATTGTAATCGCCCTCGATATTAAGTTCATATTCGTAGTTTTTGTACTCAAACTTTGAATAACCGATTGAACGGTTTAAAATATTTACTTTATCTAAGGAAAAATAGATTATTTCTTCCTTTTTCCTTTTTCCTTTTTCCTTTTTTATTAATTCATCTTCATGCGCAATTAAAGTTCCGTTTTCTTTCATGTATTTAACGATTTCGCATTTAGCTTTCGCGATATTTTCTTTTGAACCCAAACGTCCTATATGTGCGGTTCCTACGTTTGCGATTATTGCAATATCGGGCTCTGAGTATTTAGAAAGCAATTCAATTTCGCCCAAACCTCTCATGCCCATCTCTAAAATTAAAACTTCAGTGCCCTCGGGCATTGATAAAATGGTTTTACAAATTCCTATTTCATTATTGAAATTAAGTTCAGATTTATGGGTTTTAAATTTTTCGCCTGCAACACAAAAAGCCATCTCTTTTGTTGTGGTTTTCCCACTGCTCCCTGTCACGGCAACGGTAATCGGGTTAATTTTTTTTCTGTAAAAATTAGCCAATTGAAGATAGGCGGTGAGGGTATTTTCAACTTGTAAAACAAACTTGGGTTGAAAGGTTGGCTTTTGGGGGTAATTTTGTGTTATGAAAAACCCGACCGCCCCAGATTCAAGAGCTTTATTAATAAACTTTTCCCCATCAAAATTCTCACCTTTGAGCGGTAAATATATCTCACCCTCTTTAATCGTGCGGGTATCGGTTGAAAAAGTGAATGTTAAATCCTCAACTCCTTCATTTTTTAATATTTTGGCGCTTGTCGCCTCTAAAATTTCTTCTAAACTGAATTTCATTCGCCCCCTTGAAATAGTTTCAATGTTCTTGCTTAATTATATCAAGAACAAGATATTTTTAAAATGAATCATATATCCAGCCCAAAATGTAAATATATTTTACATTCCAAAGAAAATATAGCAATATTTTTTTTGATTGGCATTATAACAATATCAATGTTTTTTTAAGGACTCATATGATAATCAAAAATAATCCTATTCAAATACCTACCCCTCAATATCAAAGTCAAAGGCAAACAAATTTTTCCCAACCTATTGCTTTTAAAAGCCTGTCTAGAATCGTAGGGGGTAATACACTAAAGCCTATAGATAGTTTTTTTTATCGCGATGTAGGAGCCTTAAACAGAACAAAACAAATATTGCAAAAGTTCTTCCCAAATGGCGGAGTGGTTCTAGGTGGGGCATGTTCCGATGGCGAAGAGCTTTTATCTCTAGTTTCTCTTATTGAAAATCCAGATAAATACAGATTTTTGGGGTTTGATGTCAGTAAAGACCCGATTGAGCTCGCCAAAAATGGAGTTTATACTATTTTTACAGGTTTTCCTGATTCTTTTCTGATAAAATCGGACCGTTCTTTATCAGAGCCTTACACCGAACTTAAAAGACTTTTTCTTAATGTTTTTCAACCTACAACAAAACCAGACTTTGTCATTAATAATTCTCCAAATTATACCAATAAGTCTAATTTACTTGGCTTTCAAGAGGAATTTTTCAAAGTTCGAGATGAGTTCAAAGACAAAATCCAATTTTCCCAAGGAGATATAAAAGATATTGACCAATTTAATACAAATGATGAACCGGTATGTGCAGTTTTATGTAGAAATGTCTTTTATCACGTTCTTGATAATCACATCACCCCTGTAATTAGAGGCGAAACCGTTTTAATACCCCAAAATATAAACAGGCAAATAATTGCAAATAACAGAATTAACAAAGTGTACGAAAAACTTGACCCAAATGGAGCCTTTATACTAGGAGATCATCCTAAAGAACACTTTATACTCGCAGATGAATTTACTGACCCACAAAATATAATGAAGTTAAGAGACTTGCCTGCTTATCAGGCAAATCAATCTATTTTTAGGAAGTTTTTAACAACATTAGAACCAATTTTTGAAAAATTTCAATGTGGTAAAGAACTTAGAAGAGTAGGGGAAATAAAAATTTGTCGGAAATCACCTATACAAATCGCACTTGAGAAAGACGGAAGATTTAAACCATTAGAATATTCCAATGTGGTACTTGATGTAGATTGGTTTACCGAGAAACAACAATTTGCAACTGTTTGGCAAAAAGTAAAATAAAATCTTTTTTGTTTCTATTTTGTAAACAAATTTGCCAAAATTGGAAAAATGTTGCAAAATAGATTAATGCAGGTAACTTTCGATAAAAATTCATTAATAATTGACGGTAAAAGAGTGTTTATAACAAGCGGGGCGTTTCATTATTTCAGAACCCCAGGTGCGGAATTGGCGAACGACAGGTTTATGAAACTCAAAGCAGCAGGTTACAACACTGTAGATATTTATTTCAATGCGAATTATCATAGCAAAGCGCAAGGCGAATACGATTTTTCTGGAATAAAAGATGTCAGGAAAATTCTTGAAGCTGCAAAAGAAATCGGTCTATACGTAATTGCACGACCTGGACCGTTTATTAACGCGGAAGTCAACGCAGGCGGGTTACCGTTTTGGCTTTTGAAGAACAAAAACGTTATCCCAAGAAACAAAATTGGATCTGAATATCATTATTCACAAGAATATATGGAATTTGTAAGTGAATGGTACGACCAAATTATTCCGATTATAAATAATTTTGACAATGTAATTGCGTTTCAGATAGAAAACGAATATGCAACTGATGACATGGATGAGGGTTATATGCATGAGCTTTATCAAATGGCTCGTGAACGAGGGATAACTTGTCCGATTTTTCATAATGACGCTTATAACGCCGGACTTTGGGCTGATTTAGTTGACATTTATGCTTGTGATGTTTATCCGTACATAAACCCTAACCAAAACTGGAAACAGGATCATTTTTGTTTTGATACACTCGATAATATTGAAGACAATGTTCGCAGTTTTAAAGAAGATGCTCCGATTTTTATTGCGGAAATGCAAGGCGGGTGGTTTGATAAATGGGACGGAATCGGCTATAAAAAAATGCGAAAAGCCTTGGGCGATGAGCATATTAACATAATGACCAAAACTGCTATATCTCAGGGAGTTAGTATGTTTAACCATTATATGGCAATTGGTGGGACTTCGTGGGACGACTTGGCGTGTGATGAGGTTTATACGAGTTACGATTTTTGTTCAGGAATTGATGAATTCGGCAATCTTCAACCGAATTTTTACAGGGCAAAAGCCATTAATTATTTTTTGCAATCTTTCGGACTGGAAAATACAGGCGAGAGAGAAAATATAGAATTTAAGCAAGAAAATATTTATGCAGTCAGGCGTAAAGATTACGAAAACGACTGCAGTTGGCTCTTTGTAAGAAACATGAACCAGTCTGCTTTTCACGCCTCAAAATTCATTCTTCAGCCATTTGATATGAAAATTATGACAGAAAATCTTCAACTAAATGCCTGTAAGATAGAGTTTTCAGATGTAGAAATTTTTGCAAGACTTAAAAATGAAAAAGACGAAGTTTTATTCATGATTGCGGATGAAAATGCGAATATTTATTTGGAGGATATTGGGTTGGAAAACTCAACATCCGAGGGCAAAAAGATTGTGATTTCAGGGGCTAAAAATGATTACGACAACATAAAATATGAAAAAGACGGCAAAACAACCCAATTTTTGTTTATCTCCCCCAAACTCGCAGATAAAACTTGGGTTTTAAACAATAAAGTTATTTTCAACGCGGATTTTGTGTATTCAAACGGAAGAATTGCACTGAGCAAAACAACGGAAATCGCCTACTTTGACCTTGTAAACGGGTTTTCAAAAAAATACTTTAAATTTCAAGAACATTCTGAAACATTGGACTTAAAGAATTTTGAAATGACTTTCTGCGCGCCTGAAATCGACACGTATTACGATTATTCTAATTGGGAAAGAGCATCAGGGGCACTCGACAGTCTGTCTGTGGGGAAATATAGCGAATTTATTTGGTACAAAGCCAAAATACCAAACTTTTTGGAAGAAATAACACTAAGTGCCCGACATCTTTTTGCGGTTTATATCAATGGGAAAGAGGTTTTGAACAGAAATAGCTACAAATATGAGAAGCTTCAGCAGATTGAAGAAACCATTTCAATCCCCTTGGATAAAACAATTTTAAACAAAGCACAAAACGAATTGACAATTTTAGTGCAAAATTTGGGGTTTGATAAAGGTTTTTCAGGTGACACCAACCACCCTCGAGGGCTTGTTGAATTTAGTGTTAAGCCGAATTCCAAGATTGATTTTTATGTTCAAGAAAAATTTTCAATCGAACGAGGTGATTTCAGAGAAAGCGAAAACCCTTATCTGACAAAACTTTCGACTACTTTTAATGTCGAATTTAAAGACAATATTGTTTTTTCAAAATATTTATCTTTGGAAAACTTTCCTTATGATAGGGCAACGATTTTTTTAAATGGAGTTAAGATTGGGCGGTACTTGAAAAACAATAAAAATCAAACACTCCAAGAAAAATTTTACTTAATTAACACATTTCTAAAACCTCAAAATACCCTAGACATAATTATTTGGGAGAAAGAATCTAACATAAAACAGCCATGGGACTTTAAATTTGAAATGAAACATGTTATAATACAAGTGGGTGATGAAAGAATTCACCAGTTGTACTAAGCCCCCGAGTTATTCACGTATTTTGGAGCATTTCATGAGCATTATCCCCGAGTTTTTGATGAAACGCGTCTACAAAAAAGGGTCTTTAAAACAGACCGAAGACGGAGTATGTTTTGATTTAAAAAATGTTTTAGGTCCCGGATTTATCAGCGGATTTAGTTTCGTTAAAATTAATGATGCAATTTTTGAAGCAGATAAAGTAAAATTTCTTACGCAAGGTTCGGAAATACCAGCCGAGGCGGTCAGCGAAGAAAATCCGATTGGTTTCAGATTGGGTCAAGAGGGCACTTTAATTTTACAGGGTGCAAAATGTCTAAGAGATGGGATTAATCAGATAATTATTGAGTTAATGAATCCTGAAGCCGGCAAAGTTAAACTTTTCTTATCGGATAATTTTCAAGCGGCTTAAAAAGTGAGGGGTGAGAAGTGAGAGGACGGGTAAACAGTAAACGGTAAACGGCAGGCAGGAACTATTCAACTATTCGACTTTTCAACTCTTCAACCAAAACACATCTCACTTATTAGCGTTTTCCCGTAGAGCCGAAGCCACCAGCTGCACGAGCGGTCTGTGACAATGATTGAACGACATCTATTTTTGCTTTTTCAACTCTGGCTATTATCATTTGCGCGATTCTTTCGTTTGGTTGAATTGAATATGTTTCATTCGATAAATTTATAACAGGCACGCAAACTTCGCCCCTGTAATCTTCGTCAATCGTTCCAACGCAGTTTACAAGCGTAATTCCATGCTTAATCGAAATCCCCGAACGCGGTCTGACTTGTGCTTCAAATCCTTTTTCAAGTTCAATTTTTATCCCCGTCGGGATTAATTTGCGTTCAAGCGGTTTGAGTGTAACCGCCTCATCAATCGCCGCGCACAAATCCATGCCCGCCGCACCATCCGTTTGATATTCAGGCAAATATTTATTATGAGCCAATTTTTCTATTTTTAAAACTGTCGTATACATAATTTGATAATAGCAAAAAACAGGCAAAGAGTAAAGGAAGTAATGTGAAAGGTAGGGCGGAATTAACATTCCGCCCTAAACAAGCCTTTAAATCTTTCAATTAAAATAACTTTTCATTCACAGGAATCTTGCAGTACATAGTCTAAAATAGCTATTAATATTGACTTTAAATGATAAATGATTTTTAAAAAACTTTGCGAAAGAAAATTGGTGAGAGCGTTCCCTCCCCCCCTTGACAAAGGGAACCGCCGAGGTACGAGGCGAGTAACCCTGTCGGCGCAGCTCCGCAGGAGCGAGTGAGAGGGGTGAGGGCTAGGGTGGGGGGTAAATGCAATAAAATCAACGCTTTTGCCCCCTCCTCGAAATCAAAGATTTCGGTCCTCCCTCAAGGGGAGGACAAAATACGACGCCGAATTGTAATTTTTTGTAAAAATAAAGTCAATATCCATGCCTATTTAGGAGATATCGCTTGCATAAAGTGGCTTATTAACAATGCTTTTCAAGCTTTGCAAGATTCCTGTCATTCATTAACCTATTTCGATATCACAAAAATAACTTCTTCCGCGAAAAAGTTTGAGAAAAAACGGGTTACAAAGTTCGTTTTAACATTTGCTTTTGTCATAAAAACAGATTTTAAAATTTTTATCTCACGTTTTTTACAAAAGTCATAAAAATCATTCACTGTCAAAAGGTGAATATTTGGCGTGTCGTACCAAGAAAACGGCAGAACTTTAGACTTTGGCATTTTCCCCATAAAAAACAAATGAAATCTAATTTTCCAGTAGGCAAAATTTGGAAATGAGACAACGACTTTTTTCCCGACCCGAAGCATTTCGTCAATTACATAATCGGATTTTTCTGTTGTTTGAAGGGTCTGATTAAGTAGCACCCAGTCATATTCTCTGTCTCCAAATTCTTTTAATCCGGCATCAATATCGCCCTGAATAATAGAAAGCCCTTTTTCCAAAGACGCAATAACCGAATCCTGATTAATTTCGACCCCAATTCCTTTGACCAATTTTTCCTTAACCAATTTTGCCAACAAAGTCCCGTCGCCACAGCCTAAATCGAGAACTTTAGCCCCCTCATCGATTATATCCGTAATGATTGAGTAATTTAGCCTTAAACCGTTTGATTGTCCGTATTTATCCATGTTCCCCCAAAAAACTCTTGATAATTTTCGTCTGGGTTTCAAACTCAAGCAAAAATGCATCATGCCCGCAAGGACTTTCAATTTCACAAAAAGAAACATCCTTTTGCGCTTTAATAAGTGCGTTTACGATTTCTTTCGATTGTGCCGTCGGAAAAAGCCAATCGGTGGTGAACGACATTACCAAAAATTTTGCCTTTGTTTTTTTGAATGTTTCATCCAAAGAAGAAACACCTTGAGCCGCATCGTATAAATCTACCGCTTTTGTTATATACAGATAAGAATTTGCATCAAATCTGTCTACAAAAACCTGCCCTTGATGCTCCAGATAACTTTCCACCTGAAAATCGACATTAAAGTCAAAATCGGGTTTGTCTTTGTTCTGAAATCTCCGCGCAAATTTATTCTGCATCGCATCTTCGCACAAATATGTGATATGCCCGACCATTCTTGCAATAGCCAACCCGCGCTCAGGCTGTTTTTGGGAATCATAATAATTTCCATTGTTAAAATTCGGATCTGATAAAATCGCGTTTCTACCAACCGCGTTGAACGCTATACTTTGAGCCGACAATTTGCTTGTAGAAGCTATTACGATACAAGCACAAACAATGTCCGGATATTTTATTGACCATTCCAAAGCCTGCATACCGCCCATAGAGCCACCTGCAACGATAACTTTTTTTACGCCCAAATAATCCAACAATTTCTTTTGGACTTCAATAGTGTCTTCTATCGTTATTACGGGAAAATCCAGCCCATATCTTTCATTTGAATTTGGCTTAAACGAACTCGGACCTGTGGTGCCTGAGCATCCGCCAAGAATATTTGAGGAGATTACAAAATATTTATTTGTATCAAACGCTTTATCAGGACCAATCATCTCATTCCACCAGCCGAACTTTGCATCTGCTTCAGCATTCTTACCTGCGGCATGAGCATCTCCTGTAAGAGCATGCGAGACCAAAATGGCGTTGTCTTTCGCTTCACTCAATTCTCCGTACGTTTCATAAGCTACGGTGTACTCGGGTAAAGTTTTTCCGCTTTGTAAAATTAACTCTTCTTTTACTTCTAAATATTCTGTTTGAACTATACCAATGTTCTTTTCCATACTTGAATTGTACAACAATCAATCGATAATGTAATGTTATAAATTGTAAAGATTTACAACAAAAATAAAACCGCACTAGCAAAAGATTTTTTTAGGAGTTTTATAATAAAATAAAGTGTAAAAAAGAAAGGGAAATATCATGTTATCAGTAAATTCTATCGGAATTAACCAAAAAACCAAACAAAATAAGCCAAGCTTTAAAGGAGGTACTTATACCTTAACTGGTACAACTGCCGAAAATGCAGGAAGAATATTCACTAAAGAATATGCAAATGACATAGCTTTAATAAGCAAAATAAAGCTTGCAACAGCGAAAAATACTTTTAGTATAAAATGCGAGCCTTCTGAATACCCAACTGTGAGCGGAATAATGTTACAGTTGGCTGAACAATTTCAATCTAGTGGTCTAAGGTTAAGTGCAAAATTAAGCGCTATAACAAAACCTTATTCGACTTTGTAATCCAAAATTAAGTTAATAAATTAAAAAAAGAAAGGTAAAATTATTATGTTATCAGTAAGCCCGATTAGTTTTAATCAGAACAACAGACAAAATACGCCGAATTTTAAAGGAACTTTTGGTCTAATTGGTAAGAATGCCCATTTAGCTTCTGAAAGAATTTTCTCTCATCCAACCATTCAACCAAACGTTAAGGGGTTTGAAATTCTAGACAATTCACTTGGCCGCTTTACTTTTAGATGTAATGATACATTAGATACAGATGTCTATAAGATATGCCATGATATAGCTCAAAATATTGGAGATGTAGCTTTAGAAAGCATTAGAAAGCATTAGCAAGTTTTAATATGTTTGTATTTTTATGCACCAGTTAAAAAAGAAAGGTAAATTATCATGTTATCAGTAAACCCTATTAGTTTTAATCAAAAGAATAAACAAAGTAATCCGAGTTTTAAGATGAAACACACTTTAACTCATCAAGATACTCATGTTATTAGCACTGCGTTATCTGATTTGGATACACTTATCCTATCATTGGAACAAACATTTGGTAACTACTTTAGCCATGGACGAGTAGAGCCAAATAAAGTGTTTGTAAAGTGTCCTGATGACTATGACCAATTATTCTCATCTCTATTCAAAAAGCTGGCTAATAAATTCCAAATGTCCTACGTAAAACCACAATCAGAAAGTTTTACAACTGTGGAAGCCGCTGTAATAAAAAATATGTTTTCGCCACTAGAAGATTAAATCTGTTTACGAGTTTTAATCTTCTAGTGTATTTGTCCATCGATTGTAAAAGAAAGGAAAAATTATCATGTTATCAGTAAACCCGATTAGTTTTAATCAAAAGAATAGACAAAGCACGCCTAGGTTTAAAGGATCTTACATTTTAACAGGTTCAGACGTAGAGGTTGCACGTATAGCTTTGGCAAAAAAAATATTTAAAAAACAATTATCGAATGTAAAACTCACCAACAACGGATATTCTTCCCTATGGGTAGAATATCCTTCCGATATATTACCAAAGATAAGAAAAATGGTAGACAAATTAATTACACGATACCAACTAACGCTTAGATCAAGCAAGCAATGACCATAAATTTTAATTAGCAAACCTGAAATGCACAATGTCGCCGTCTTGGACTTCATAGTCTTTACCCTCAAGTCGGGTAACGCCTTTTTCTTTACACGCAGCGTAAGACCCGCAGGCGATAAAGTCCTTATAAGCCGTAACTTCCGCCCTGATAAATCCTTTTTCAAAATCCGTATGAATAACGCCCGCTGCTTGAGGTGCTTTCGCTCCGGCAGGGATTGTCCATGCACGAACCTCGATTTCGCCAGCCGTGATATAAGTTCTCAAATCAAGCAAATGATAAACTGATTTTATCATCCTGTTAATTCCTGAATCTTCTATCCCAAGCTCTTTCAAGTATTCTTGCGCTTCTTCTTTATCCAACTCCGCCAATTCTGATTCGATTTTAGCCGAAACCACTACAACCTCAGCGTTATGGGTCTTCGCATACTCCTCAACTTGTCTTGTATAAGCGTTTCCGTCTTTCAAATCGAACTCCGTAACGTTAGCGCAGTAAATAGCAGGCTTTGTCGACATCAAATGCAAGCCTCTTATAACCTCTAATTCGTCACCCTCAAAATGTTCTTTCACGTTGATAAATTTACCCTCGGCAAGTAATTCAACAAGTTTTTTCAAAACCTTATCCTCTAAAGCCGCTTCCTTATCCCCAGCCTTAACCTGTTTTTGAATTCTCGCTTGTCGCTTTTCGATTGTGGATAAATCAGCAAGCGCAAGTTCCATATTAATTATCTCAATATCATCAATCGGATTGACTTTTCCCGCAACATGGATGGTGTTTTCATCGTCAAAGCATCTCACAACCTGAATTATCGCGTCGACCTCTCTAATAGTATGCAAAAATTGGTTGCCCAACCCCTCACCTTTACTCGCACCTTTTACAAGCCCTGCGATATCAACAAACTCAATCGCCGTAGGAATTACAACAGTTGTCTTCACGAGGTTCTGCAATATATAAAGCCTCTCATCAGGCACATTCACAACCCCCACATTCGGTTCTATTGTACAGAACGGATAATTCGCACTCTGAGCGTTCTGCGCGGACGTCAACGCATTAAACAACGTTGATTTTCCTACATTCGGTAGTCCTACTATTCCAGCTTTTAACATTTTTTTTACCTCAACACGAAATGGTTTACATTTCGCCTTTACTAACTTTTTCTAAATTCTACTTTACTTTTCCGAAATATCGGCTTACTAGCCTTATTGCAATCGGGTCTTGTTGCGTTGCCCCTCGATTGTCTCGCTGTACCCTCGCATCTCCTTTGCTTGGGAGCTTTTGTTTTGTAGCACCTACTTGTTTGTTGGCGCCTTTACTAACTCTATCTAAATTCTACTTTACTTTTTCGAAATATCGGCTTACTAGCCTTATTGCACTCGCTGTTTTTTGCTCCGTCCCTCATTTTAAGTGAGACTTGCCCGCTGTCTTGAATTATCGGCAGTTCGGGAAAGTGTGATTTCCCTCACAGGGACGAGTTTCGCTTCTCTCACTCTTGCCGAAATTCGCTCGCATCTCCTTTGCTTGTTCGCTTTTGCTTGTTCGCTTTTTGTCGGTGCGGTTAAATCCGCACCCTACTTTATTACTTTTTGTTGTCGGGCATGGCAATCCCGCCCTACCGTTCACCGTTTACCGTTTACTCATAATAACTTTTCCCTTTTTCCTCCATGCCTTTGCCTTTTTGTCGGTGGGTTAGGGAACCCACCCTACTTTAACTTTTGTTGTCGGGCAGGAATGCCCGACCTACTGTACGCTTTCAGACTTGTTGCCATCTGTTTACTCGTTCCCACTCACCACTCACTTTTACGCACCACAGCAGTGTTTATATTTTTTACCGCTTCCGCACGGGCATGGGTCGTTTCTACCAACTTTGTCATGTCTTTCCGGTTGTCTTATCGCTTCTTCGACTTCTTCATTCGGATGAAATTGTTCCGCCGCACGAGCCAAGTCTGTTTCAATAACACTTTCCTCCTGCATATTAACAATCTGAACCCCGAATTTTGTTCTAAATATATGCTTAACTGCTTCACCCTGTATTTCAAACATCATTTTGTTGAACAAATCATAAGCCTCTTTTTTGTATTCAATCAATGGGTCTTTTTGTCCGTAAGCTCTTAATCCTATGCCGTCTCTAAGCATATCAATATTATGCAAATGATCAATCCATTTATTATCAATTACCCTGAGCAAAACATCTTTTTCTATGTTTCTCATAACATTTGCACTCGCAAAAACCTCTTGCGCAACAGGATTATCTTCATATTTGGCGATAACTTCGTTGTAGAATTTTACAATCTCTCTTTCATGGTCGTGGTATGCATGAAGCGCAAGCTCTTTAATTTTTTCATAAATTGCATTGTATTTAAGTCCTTGAATATCGGAAACACCGACATTAGACAATTGCGGAATTATTGAATGAAGCTCTTTTATCATAATCTGCAAATCTTCATAAATATACTCTTCAGGTTGCATTTCAGGCGAAATAAAGCTTTTCAAAAGCCTGTCAATTTCTTGTTCAAGCATGTATAAAATATTTTCGTTAAGCTTTTCGTTTTTCAGTACTTTTCTTCTTTGCGCATAGAATTTTTCTCTTTGAACATTCATAACATCATCGTATTCAAGGACGCTTTTTCTTATATCAAAATGATAAGTTTCGACTTTCTTTTGTGCAGACTGAATTTGTCTTGAAATAACAGGGTTTTCAATTGCCATATCTTCTTCAACATTAAGCGCATTCATCAGTGAAACAATTTTTTCTCCGCCAAAAATTCTCATCAAATTATCTTCCAAAGACAAGAAAAATCTCGTAGACCCCGGATCTCCCTGTCTCGCGGCACGACCTCGAAGCTGGTTATCAATCCGTCTCGATTCGTGTCTTTCCGTCCCAATAACGTGTAATCCGCCCGCCTTAACAACCTTTTCATGCTCAAGCTCGGTTAATCTTCTTGATTGTTCAAGAATTTCATTTTTCTTTTGTTCGTAATTAGTTGTTTCGTGGGTAATCCCCTGATTTTCAAGTTCCTCTTTCGCCAAATATTCGGCATTACCGCCCAAAAGAATATCTGTTCCGCGACCAGCCATATTCGTTGCAATCGTAACTGCCCCGAAACGTCCTGCCTGTGCTATAATATAAGCTTCTTTTTCATGATGTTTCGCGTTTAAAACATTATGTTTCACCCCGCGTTTTTTGAGTAATTCAGAGATATGTTCAGATTTTTCGATACTGATTGTTCCTACCAAAACAGGTCTACCTATTTTATTCATCTCGATTATGTCATCAACAACCGACAAGTATTTTTGTTTTTCTGTCTTATATATAACATCATGATAATTTATTCTTACGTCATCCTTATTTGTAGGAATAGATGTAACCTCAAGGTTATAAATTTTCCCGAATTCAGCTTCTTCAGTCATCGCCGTACCTGTCATCCCAGATAATTTCGGATAAAGTCGAAACAGATTTTGAAAAGTTATACTTGCAAGAGTTTGTGTTTCGTCCTGAATTTTAACATTTTCTTTTGCCTCAACCGCTTGATGAAGCCCATCAGACCAGCGTCTACCGTCCATTAAGCGACCTGTAAATTCATCAACAATAACTACTTCGTTATTTTTTACAACATAATCCGTATCACGTGTAAATAATTCTTTCGCCTTAAGAGCTTGCAGCAAATGATGCGCGTACTGATTTGAAATATCAAACAAATCTTCCACCTTGAGAAGTTCTTGCGCTCTATCAATCCCGTCTTCAGTTAAAATTATATTTTTATTTTTTTCGTCTATCTCGTAGTCAATATCTTTTTTAAGCTGAGGCGCAATTTTTGACATTATACGATAAGTTTCTGCCGATTTTTCAAGCCTTCCGCTTATAATCAAAGGTGTTCTGGCTTCATCAATTAAAATACTGTCAACTTCATCTATTATCGCGTAATTATAAGGTCGCTGAACAAGCATTTCGAGACTTCCGGCCATATTATCACGCAGATAATCAAACCCAAATTCATTATTTGTCCCATAAGTTATATCGCAAGCGTAAGCCGCTTTTTTTTCTTCAAACTCGTTATCTCCACGCGAACCTGATAGTACTACACCAACAGTCAGCCCCAAAAATTTAAAAATCTGTCCCATCCATTCACTATCACGCTTTGCCAAATAGTCGTTGACTGTAATTACATGAACGCCTTTATTCGTAAGTGCATTTAAATACGCAGGCAATGTTGCAACAAGGGTTTTCCCCTCACCTGTTCTCATTTCGGCGATGTGAGCGTTATGTAAAAAATATCCACCAACCAATTGCACATCAAAATGACGCATATTTAAAACTCTTTTACCAGCTTCGCGCACAGTAGCAAAGGCTTCAGGAAGAATTTTGTCCAAAGCATCTTTTTCTAATATTCTATCTTGTAAAAAATCTTCAGAAGTTTTTCTACTTGCTAAAATCGCTTTAAATTCCGTGGTTTTTTCTTTCAATTGAACATCTGTCATTTTTTCAAATTCAGGTTCCAAGGCGTTTATATGCTCAATAACCCCTATTATATTTTTAACTTTTTTCTCGTTGGGGTCTCCCAATAACTTCAGTAAAAATTTCAACATAATTTATAAAAATTCCTCTCCATTTGTCCGTAAGTCTAAGTATAACATAAATAAAAAGCCATTCAAGCGACGGGTGGTGAGTAATCAAAAAATGGGCAAACGCCTATTGCTAAAGAATTTGAACTTTACTAATTTCCTTTGATTAGCAATGTTCTTGGGCGAACAATGTAACATTTTGTTAACATGAATAGGGCAAGAATTAAAGATATTTAGTTATTTGTCGACATGAGTAACATAAGGGAAACAAGGGCGTTACGAATAAACCGAAACGGTTTAAACTTAAGGAGAATTCACAATAATGGGAATGTCAGCATCACAATCAAGATTATTATCTCTAACTGCAAGGCTGTCAGATTTAGAATTATCTGCTCAAAATATTTCAAACAGTAAAATTCGGTTAGCAGATCAGTCAGAGCAAGCTTCTAAAGCTTACTTAGATGCCCTTGATAAAGAAAAATTAACAGTTATATCTTCAGATACTTTAAAATACATAGATGCAACTGCTCATAATTTAACAACTTATAACGCAGTATCAACTTTAGATAAACAAAGATTTTTAAAAGATTTTTCCGGTAGAGTTGTTGTCAGCCAAAATGTAGCTTCAGCTTATGGCGGTGGATTAGGTTCATTTTTGGCTACTTTTGCCGGTACTCCGCCGGATGATGGCGCAGTAGCTTATTATACAAATGTATTTAATGAAATTGCCGCTAGCGGATATAATGTCATAAGTAACAGTAATATGAATGATACCGAATGGTTGTATCAAGAGTTAAAATTCGGTAATCTTTTCTTATCCGAATGGGATTCTACGGCCGGCCCTGATGGTGCGGGTGA
>CAIPUE010000015.1 GCA_903868125.1 uncultured bacterium
ACGGGCGCATATTATTGTATTAAATTGTCATTTGCCCCTCAGCTGTATAGAGCTTATCTAACTTTTGCTGAACTTTTTCTCCGAAAAAGCTCCAACAGGCCAGCTGAGCCACGGGCGCATATTATTGTATTAAATTGTCATTTGCCCCTCAGCTGTATAGAGCTTATCTAACTTTTGCTGAACTTTTTCTCCGAAAAAGCTCCAACAGGCCAGCTGAGCCACGGGCGCATATTGTATTATTTTTTGTTATTGGATGAGAAAACCCAACCCACTAAACCAGTTTATCAAATAAACTTTTTAAATCAAGCTTACAAAATTGTTTTTATAGATTTGGGAATATATTTCAATAAATCAGACGCTAAAACTGAATATTCGCTGAGCTTTTCAGCTGCGATTTCAGCGGTTTTTCCGTGCAGGTAAACCCCCAAAACACCAGCCTTAAAACAACCAACCCCCTGTGCTAAAAATCCGCTTATCATTCCGGTCAAGACATCTCCACTTCCGCCATGTGACAATGACGAATTCCCTGTGTTGTTTACATAAAAATTTTTACCATTATCCGCAACAAGCGTCCTATGGAGTTTTAAAATAGTTGTGCAATTATACTTTTCACAGCATTTCTTTACCCAAAATTCAGGCTGAGATAAAATATCCTCTACACATACGCTCATTAACCTTGAAAGTTCTTTCGGATGAGGTGTCAAGATAGTATTAATAGGCAATTTAGATATTTTTAACAAACTCAAAATATTCAACCCATCAGCATCTATTAATACAGGCATATTTAATTTATTCAAAACTTTAATTAATTCATCAAAAAATTTAATCGTATTTCTATTCACAGAAAGTCCACAACCAATCGAAACAACATCATAATGATTCAATTTTATACTTGCTTTTACCATCTTTAAAGAGCTTAAAATCACATCAGGGGTTAAGGCTGAAACGGTTTTAAGTACAAAATCAGGAGCCGCCAATGTGCTTAACCCACAGCCGACTTTTAACGGTGCGACACTCGAAAAATAAGCAGCTCCTGTATAAAACTCCGAACCCGCAATATTTAACACATGCCCAAAAGTTCCCTTATGAGAATTTTCTAGGCGTTTGGGCAAAAGAGTTTTAACATATTTTTCGTCAAAATGTTTATCCATTTACCCCCCATTTTGTCTTATCGCCTCATAAACTACTATTGCAACAGAATTTGACAAGTTCAAACTTCTTTGACCTTCCAACATTGGAATCGTAATCGCCGTTTCTTTATTGGCATCTAAAATTATTTCAGGAATTCCTCTCGTTTCGTCAATCAAATCGCTAGCCTAAGCTATTTCTTCGTTAGATAACTCTTTTTTTGTAGGTAACTGAATTAATTCCGCGTTATTTCTGTTCTTTACTATATCTGCAGTAACCGTATAATGGGTCAAATTTTCCTTAGACGGAACGTCATACATTATATCAAGCATAATTTCTTCAACGATTGAACGCAAAGCTCTCGCACCGGTTTTTCGCTTAATTGCATCCGCTGCAATTAAATCCACTGCCTCCGGTTCGAATTCCAAATCAACCCCATCCATGCCCAAAAGACATTTGTATTGCTTTAGAACGGCATTTTTTGGTTCTGTTAAAATCATTTTCAAAGTTTTTTCATCCAATGCCTCAAGCACAGCGTAAATAGGCACACGACCTATAAATTCCGGGATTAAACCAAATTTTAATAAATCCTCAGGTTGAAGTTTTTTCAACATTTTTGAAGAAATAGCTTCCTTTTCTGCTTGAGTTGAAGGAGCTTTTGAGCCAAATCCAATAGAAGAACTGTCACCTGCGCGTCTTTCAACGATTTTTTCAAGCCCGACAAACGCACCACCAACAATAAACAAAATATTGCTTGTATCAATTTGGATAAATTCTTGATGAGGATGTTTTCTTCCACCTTGGGGCGGGACATTTGCAACTGTTCCTTCAATCATTTTTAAGAGTGCCTGTTGAACGCCTTCACCTGAAACGTCTCTTGTAATTGACGTATTTTCAGATTTACGGGCAATTTTATCGATTTCATCAATATAAATTATCCCACGCTCAGCTTTAGAAGCATCATAATCGGAACTTTGAAGTAATCTAAGTAAAATATTTTCAACATCGTCCCCAACGTAACCTGCTTCGGTTAAAGTCGTTGCATCTGCGACCGCAAAAGGAACATCCAACATTTTAGCAAGCGTTTGAGCCAGTAAAGTCTTCCCGCTTCCTGTAGGCCCTACAAGCAAAATATTTGATTTTTGAATTTCAATATCAATTTTTTTATTTTCCGATTTGTTATGCTTCAATCGTTTATAATGATTATACACAGCAACAGAGAGAACCTTTTTAGCATCATCCTGACCCACTATATGTTCGTCAAGGTGCGCTTTGATTTCAGAAGGTTTTGGGATAGGTTTTTCAGCAGGAGCATCAGGTTTTGCTGATTTAGGGTCTTTTTCCTTACCCTCGAAAAACTCCTCGTCCAAAATTTCGTTACAAAGTTCCACGCACTCATCACAAATATAAACCTCGGGACCCGCAATCAATTTTTTTACTTGGTCCTGTGTTTTTCCGCAAAAAGAACATTTCAATCTACTGTCATCATGTTTTGACATGGTTTTCTCCTAATTAAATTATTTCTGGCTGGATTCTCTTAAGGTTTCTTCTCTTGAAACAACTTTATCAATCATACCATATTCAAGTGCTTCTATCGGAGTCATTATATAATCTCTGTCGGTATCTTTTTCAATTTTCTTAAGTGATTGACCTGTGTTCGTAGCCAAAATTTCGTTTAAAGATTTTTTAATTCTAACAATTTCAGCTGCCTGAATTTCGATATCGGTAGCTTGACCTTGCGCCCCGCCCAAAGGTTGGTGGATTAAAACACGGGAATGAGGTAATGCCATTCTTTTGCCCTTTGCTCCTGCCGCAAGTAAAAATGCACCCATGCTCGCCGCTTGACCTAAGCAAATTGTGCTTACATCAGCTCTTATGTGCTGCATAGTATCATAAATAGCGAACCCAGCCGTAACGCTGCCTCCAGGGCTATTTATATATAACATAATATCTTTTTCAGGGTTTTCACTATCTAATAACAACATTTGTGCAACAATTAAATTTGCTACCATATCATCAACAGGAGTGCCTAAAAAAATAATTCTTTCTCGCAATAATCTTGAAAAAATATCAAAAGAACGTTCGCCTCTACTTGATTGCTCTATTACTACAGGTACAAAACTCATTTTTATTCCCTTTCTTTATCTGATTACATTATAACATATTTTAGACTAAGTTGAATAGTTGAAAAGTCGAAAAGTTTTGTATCTCTCATTCACCATTCACCGTTTACCGTTTACCGTTTACCGTTTACCGTTTACCGTTTACCGTTTACCGTTTACCGTTTACCATTCTTACTTTGTTATTTTCAGCCAAGAACTTAACTACCTTTTCGTTCAAAGCCTGTTGAGACAAAGCATTAAACATTTCCTGATTTTGGTTTAATTGCTTAATTATTTCCATTCTGTCCATATGATAAGTGGTTTCAAGCTCTTTTAACTTGCTTTCCAAATCAGCAGGCTCAATTTTAAGATTTTCTTCTTGAGCGATTTTATCAATGACAAGTGAATTTTTAATTCTTATCGCGGCTTCACCTTTCAACTCAGTTAAAATATTGTCCTGACCTTGGTTTTTGATGACATCTTCCCACTTATAACCCTGCATCGCGAGTCTTTGCTTATATTCCTCAAGCAAAGATTGAGATTCTCTTTCAATCATTGAGTCTTGAATATCAATTTTTACACCGCTAAGGACTTTTTCAAAAATCATATTATCCGAATTTTTTCTATCTTCTTTTTCCTTTGTCGCGTCAAGAAATTTTTGTATATCGGCTTTTAAATCTTCAACAGTCTTAAAATTGCCGGCTTTTTGAGCAAGTTCATCATTAAGCTCAGGCAAAACTTTTTCTTTAATTTCTTTGAGTTTTATTTTAAAAATTGCCGGTTGTCCTGCAAGCTTTTCGTCCTGATAATTTTTAGGAAACTCGACTTTGATGTCAAATTCTTCCTCCAATTTTTTACCGACTAATTGCTCTGCAAAGCCCGGAATAAAATTGGAATTTGCCAAATCAAGCGAATAATTTTGAGCAGCTCCACCTTGTATTTTTTCACCTTTTACAGACCCATCGAAATCAATTACAACAACGTCATTTTCTTTTGTCGGTCTGTCAACAACCAAGCTAAAAGTCGCATTACGTTGCAATAAACCATCTAAAGCCTTATCAAAAGCGTCTTTAGGCGTTACATATTCTTCTACTTCCACGGTTAAGTTTTTGTATTCTCCAAGTTTTACTTCTGGGCGAAGTTCTACCTTTGCAACTATTTTTATATTTTGACCTATTTCAAAATCATACGATTCAACATATGGTTGCGCAATTACATCTAATTTATTTTCTATAATAGTTTCTTTAAAAATATTAGGCAATAATCTTTCCAAGGTTTCTTGCTTAATTCTTTCTATCCCAACATGCTGTTCTACCATATTTCTTGGAGCCTTCCCTTTTCTAAATCCGGGAATATTTACATATTCGGACACCTTCTTAACCGCTTTGTTATACTCGGTTAGTGCATCCTTTGCAGATACTTCAATTTCTAATTTAACAACATTGTTAGGTTCTTTTTCTAAATTAACTTTCATATTTTTCACCCTTCATTCTTATATCTTACAAGATTATACCTCAAAAACAATAAAAAAAGCAAGTTCGATTAAATCATAAAAACGTATGATTTAATTTAAAAAAGATGTTGCTAATATAGCACTATACTCCTTAGAGACAATGATACACATATCCCTAATCAACAGCTATGAACCACCCTTAAAAGGACATAGCTTTTTTTTATTTAAAAAAGTTGATACAAAAGTCTTAAACCAGTCAGTGAAAAGAAATTTAAGTTTTTTATCGTTAAAAATTATTCTTCCAAAATAGTCCAATTTTCTGGCAGTTTTTCTTCGATTTTCTTAATAAGTTCTGAAGGTTTAATCCCTAAAGCTTCTGCCACTCTCCACATTGACAAAAATGCAGGCTCATTCTTCCCGTTTTCTAGGCGACTAATTAAAGATTTTTGCAAGTCATTTTCATAAGCAAAAATATTTAGCGATAAGCCTTTTTCCTGTCTTAATTGTTTAATTACAGTTGCTATTGCTCTTAGTAATTCTTCATTTTTGCTTTTAAAGTGTTGCATATATAGAATATTAATGCTAATTTATTGTAAATGTGTTCTACATATAGAAAAGAGTTTAAGTGAAAAAGATTATTCCGATTTTAATTTTGATAATTTTATCAGGCAAGGTTTTGGCTGTGGATTTTAATAATTATATTTATGCCGACTATAACTGGGATAATTCACCGCATAATTACAATAATTCACTTTATAACCCAAAAGCGTTGATTTTTTATTCCACAAAAGACACGCCAAAAGGATACATTGTTAAAAAAGGAAATAAGTTGATTCTATTTGATTTAAAGGGAAATTGTAAGGGATATACTTACGTAAAATAAATAATATCAAATATCCACATTCGCCATCATAGAAATTAACGTAGCGATTGTAGAATCCATATTTACGCTATCAGCCGTTTTTTGCTGTAAAAAAGCATTAATTTGCGGCATCATTTCTATTGCCGTATCAAGTCTCGGGTTTGTTCCCTGTTGATACATCCCAACATCAATCAAATCCTTGTTCTCTCGATAAATAGCAAGAATTTTACGCATTTTAGCTGCGGCGTCTTTTTGTTCATCGGTCGTGATTTCGGTTGCCAATCTCGAAATACTTCCCAAAACATCAATCGCAGGATAATGATTCATCTCCGCAACTTTTCTCGATAAAAAAATATGCCCGTCAACAATCCCACGAACAGTATCAACAACAGGGTCATTAATGTCGTCCCCCTCCATTAAAACAGTATAAAGAGCCGTTATAGAGCCTTTTTTACTGTTCCCAGTTCTTTCAAGTGCCTTTTGCAACCAAGAAAAAATAGAAGGCGGATAACCTTTCATTGTCGGCGGTTCGCCGATGGACAACCCAACCTCACGCCCAGCCATCGCACAACGGGTTATCGTATCAGTCATTAAAAAAACTTTTTTACCTTGGTCCCTAAAATACTCACACACAGCAGTCGCCGTAAGCAAACACTTTTGCCTGATTAAAGGCGGTTGATCCCCGGTTGAACAAACCAACACAGATTTTTTCATCCCCTCAGTCCCGAGAGAATTCTCAATAAATTCCTTTACTTCACGACCACGTTCTCCGATTAAAGCCATGACGTTTACATCAGCATCAGAATTTCTTGCAATCATCCCAAGCATAGTACTCTTGCCGACTCCCGAACCTGCAAAAAGCCCCATACGCTGACCGGCCCCCAAAGTTAAGCACGAATCAATCGCCCTTACCCCTGTTGAAAACATAGTATTAATAATAGGTCGATCAAAAGCATCCGGCGGGCTCCCCTCAATCGAAACCCATTTTGCGCCCATTGTATCAAGCGGACGCCCGTCAATCGGTTCGCCCATAGGATTTATAAGCCGTCCGAGCAGAAAATCCCCCACAGGAATTGTTATCTGCTTGCCCATGCTCTGCACCAAGCTCCCTTGACCTATCCCTGCTCCGTCATACAACAACAATAATTGCGCCGCATCACCCTTAAACGCAACAACCTCCGCAGCTTTTTTCTCCCCGTTTTGGGTCTCAATATAACACAAATCACCGATTTTTAACCCCGGTAGCTTAACCTCAACAGTCAACCCCAATAATTTCGATACAGAACCCTTGTATTGATATAAATTAGTCGAATTTAACACTTTTTTTGCCTGAGATTTTAAATCCGATATTAAATTTTCACCCTTTTCACCAATCATCCAAAACCAACCTTTAACGATATTTTAACATATTTTCGGTGAAGGTACAAAAAGTGTTAAGTTTTGTAATCACGCAAACCAGCCAAAAACACTGACATAAACAAACGAACAGCTTCCCCTTATAAAAACTTTTAAAAGCATAAAGAAGGGCTTGACAAATCAAAAAGTTGTGTCATAATAAAAAAGTAGATTTAAGTGTAGCTGAAACACTAAATAGCAAACAAGAAATCATTAACCCCGAAAATATAAACTCCTAAATATAAACACTAAAAAGAGACCATTAGGATGCAGAAAACGACCCACTCTATCAAAAGAGTGGGTCGTTTTATCCTAAATCTTGCATAATTAATAATTAGTGTATTATGTACATTATTAATTCGAGCCGGAGAGAAAAGCGATAGCTTCCTCTTTTGTCGTAATTTCCCCCGATAATTGCGCATCTTTAAGTGATTTTATTATATTTCCAAGCTCTTTTGAAGGTTTTATGTTTAATAATTCCATTATTTCTTCACCTGAAATCAATTTAGGAAGCGGTTTTAGAGATTCTTTAACCTCCAAATAATAATTCAAAAGAGATTTTAAATTATTAATATTTTTTTCAACTATCTTTGGAGTAATCTCAACGCCTTGAGCTGAAAGCCTGTCAGCCATTGCTAAAGTTATTACATCAATGACTTCGTTTCCCATTTTTCTTATAAATCGCATATAAATTTTGTCGGTTATTTCAGGGGCACCGAGAACATGCGAGGGGTAGATATGAAATTTTATCATTTTGGAAATATAATCGTTCTGTTTTTTGGAAAATTTTGCTGTTTTTAAGATTTTTAAGCCCATTTTTGAACCGACATCGTCATGTTTTATAAATCTGTGCTTACCGGTATCTTCCTCAATAGTCCAAGTGCTTGGCTTTCCTATGTCATGTAAAAATCCCGCAAGCTTGAGATGGGCGAGTCTGGTTGCCCCGCCAAAATCTTTTTTTTCAAGATGACTGCGAACTTCAGGCGAACTTTTTTCATAAATATCCTGAATTTGTTTTACCGTTTCAACCGAATGTGAAAAAAGGTCAAGATGATGGTGCAAATTGGGCGGAACTTTTTTTAATTCCTGCGATATCGGCAAAATTTCGCTCAACAAGCCTGTTTCGTCCATATTAATAAGAGTCTTTGCACTAAAGTCTCCTGCAAAAAGTTTCAAGAGTTCGTAATTAACCCTTTCAACGGCGGGCTCTTTAATTTTTGCGGCATGCCTTGTTATTATTTTTATTAAATCGTTATCCAATTCAAATCCGAGAGCGGCTTGAAATCTATAAATTCGAAGCAATCTAAGCGGGTCATCAATAAAATTCTGTTCAGAAATATGGCGAATTTTTTTTGATTTCAAATCGTTAATGCCACCGGTAATGTCAATAAGTTCAAGCGTTTTAAGGTTCAAGGCAATGGCGTTTATTGTTAAATCTCTGCGTTTCAAATCATCTTCAATTGAATCCCCTGAAAGAGCTGCTATGTCTATACAATTAATTTTATCTTTCATTATTAATCTATAAATTTTATTTTCCTCATTAAGCGGGATAAATGTCGCATTAATAGCCTTGGCAAGACTTTTAGCGAATTCCTCGGCGTTTACTTTATCCACAATCATATCTTTATCAAAATTTTCTTTACCCAGATAAAAATCTCTTAAAATACCGCCTACAAGGTAAATTTCAGCATTATTGGCATGCGTTTTGATTAAACTAACAATTGCATCGTTCTTAATTTTTTCAACAATATTACTCATATTCATACACAATGTTTCCAATCGCTGTAATAACAGCTGTTTCTGCCTTGAGTATCAAATCGCCGAGAGATAGGGTTGTAATGTTATTTTCAACAAAAAAATCAAATTCTTTGCTTGAGAACCCACCCTCGGGACCTATTATAACGAGAATTTTTTCGTTTTTAGAAATGGGATTTTCTCTTAAATAAGTTTTCATTTTAAAATCTGCACTTCTTTCAGTAAGCGCTAAAATTCTGTCAAATTTTTCGTCAGAAATTAATTCTTTTATTGCATAAAGCTTAAAACAAGTCGGGATAGAGGCTCTTTCGCATTGTTTTGAGGCTTCAAACATGATTTTTTGCCATTTGGAAATTTTTTGTTCAATAACACTTTTTTTTAAAGCGCAGTTATCGGTAAAAATCGGATA
Source organism: uncultured bacterium (assembly GCA_903868125.1). Taxonomy (GTDB): domain Bacteria; phylum Cyanobacteriota; class Vampirovibrionia; order Gastranaerophilales; family Gastranaerophilaceae; genus CAIPUE01. The sequence goes on from CAIPUE010000015.1 coordinate 9,105, forward strand.
CACACCATCAACACCGAGTTCTGTCGCCTTTTCTATTATCAATGCCTGAGCATCGCTTCTTAAAGGTGATTGCGCTAAGTAAAGCTTAAAATCAAGATTGCGAGTGGATTTGTAACTTTTAATAATTTTGACCTCCATCGAATTTGAAGTTATTTTTTCGATTTCACATTCGTATTGGACTTGGTTTTCGTCAATCAGTAATATATTTTCGCCGATTTTTGCGCGCAGAGATTTTGCGATATGATTATAATTCTCTTTATCTGCAATAGTTACAATATTATTGCTTAAATTATTTGAACTAATAAAAAAATGTGGCACAGATAATCTTCCTAATCCTTTTAATTTCATTTAGAATAATACGCCAAAAAAGTCTATTATTCAATTGAAAATAAAAAAGGGACGGCAATCGTCCCCCTAGTCCTTTAAAAATGGAGTTTGTGAGTGAAAAGTCTCTAATTATTCTCTTTCTATGTTATGAACCGACCAATTTTAATGCTTCTTCTAATAGCTGTTTGTTTGATGAAATAAGCTTGTTTGTTAATTCCATCTGAACCTTTGCCTGTTGAAAATACGCAATATTACCCTTAAAATCAACATTGGATAACTCAAGCAATCCTGAACGTATTTCGCCTCTTCCCATTACAGGACTGCCCGAGTCCTCAGTTGCGATAAATTGGCCGTTCTTAATTTCATATAGCCCTGCGGGGTTGTGGAAATTCATATTTGCTACTTTATATAACGGAACTACTTTTTGCCCTTTATCAGCCTTACCGTAGAGTACGCCGTCACCTTTTATTTCGTAATCATCATACTTCCCTAAATATTTTCCGTTATTAGGATCAATCCACATCTTAATATTTGTGGTTGGAATATTCATTGCACCGCCATTTAAAGATGTTTGTTGGTAAAGATCAGCGTTAAGCGAGCTTGTACCTTGCATTATTTCGCCTTTGTCGTTCAAAATATATCCCTGAACAGTATTTCCGTCTTTATTTTTATAAACGCCTTCTTTATCAAATGTAAATTCGCCATGACGAGTGTAAATGTTCTTTCCATCAGGATTTTTTACTACGAAATATCCTTGACCTTCTAAAAATAGATTAGAAGTTGAAGTCCCCGGCATTGATTTACCTTGAGCTATTTTTTTGTTTGGATTATCCATTATAGCTCCGCCTAAGAAGGTTTGAAAATTAACTTGATTTTCCTTGAAGCCCGGTGTATAAATATTACCAAGGTTTTCGGCCAAAACATCCATCCAATTAACAGTTGCCTTTTGAGTATTCAAAGCAGTTATAAACGAATCATTCATTTTCATTCTCCTTATTTTTATTATTTTGTTGTTGTTTTTGTTCTTGTTTTGGCTGATTGCGGTACGATAATTCATTGTACGGTAAGTTTTGCTCATTAAAACTTTGTCTTAAGCCTGCAATATTATTTTTCAAATACTGCTCAACAGCAGCGCTTCCAGGAATAAAGTTTGCACTTAACGTTCCTTCTTTGTCTACTTTCATAATAACGGCTATGTCATTATCAAAATCTATTCTGAATGATTTACCTGTTTTGACTGAGTCGTTTAGTGCATTCAATAAGGTCGCGGAAACCTGTACGGTTGATTGTGTGGCTTCTGATTTAATATCTGTAAAAGTATTGCTCCCGACACCTGAATTAGCCGTCTGATTAGCTTGAGCCGACATTTGTTGATTTTGCACCAAGTTCAGAAAAAAGACTGTATCATTATTATCCATTTTAATTGCTTGACTGTAATCGTTGTTTGTTTTGGTTTTCGAGTCCGTTTTAGAGCCGGAATCGATAGCTTGAGGTTTTTGATTAAAACCATTTTTAACCTCGTTTAGAGATGCTATTTTTAAATTCAATTCGCTTAAAGGATCTGAAAATTTAGCAATTTGAAGATTTTTGGCTACTTTATCCTGCTCGATTGCTAATTTATCTTCCTCAATTGGTTGGGCATTATTATTTTTCACATTTGTTTCTGCAATTTGGGTTTTATTGACGTCATTAGCCTGAGGATTTTGATTTTCTTGGGTCGCAACAGTTGCTAATTCGTCTTTAAAGGTTTTAGTACCGTCTTTTGTGACAGTACCGGCAGTCGCAGATGTTGAAGTTTCCGCCGTTGTTTTTGCTGCTGCAGGTATTGTTGTTGATTCAATATTCATCTAAAGTTTCACCTTCCATAATTCTAAATTCTATTGGGTCAATCTGTCTTAAGATTTCTTCGTCTGCAATTTTTTCCTGAGTACTTCGAAAATGTCTTTGTACGCCTATTTCGGAAAGGGTTTTCAGTTCTACCTTTTTTTCTTCGTCCAGATATGCTTCTTTGTTCTTTTCCTTGTGTTTTTCTAGGACTTTTACGGCTTTTTCAAGTTCAACCAGTTTTTGGATTTCTTCTTGAAGCTTTATAACTTTTTCTTGCTTTATTACTTCAAGCGTTTTTCCTTTTTCCCAAAGATGATGTAAGTATTTGTCGTAAGATTCCAGCATCAGCCCATCAGCCTGTCTTTGATTATGTTTTGTCAATTCAATTTCGCCGGTATTTTGCCTGATATTTTGTTCAGCGATGGCAAGTTCGTGTTGTGCGTGTTGCACTGCTAAAAGCTGTTCTTCCTTCTTTCGAATTCTAAAATCAAGTATTTTCTGTAATCGATAGACAAATGGCATGGTTAAACTACACTTTCACACAATTATTATGTAACTTTAAACCACTTTTTTACACATCCAAATGTATGATTATCCTACGAATTTATATTAATGATTATTCAGAATAAGTCAAAACAGGTAAATTTTTTCCGCAGCCTCTACAGAAAAACTTTTTTTGATGATACAATATTAAAATAGGGGTAATTTTGGATGAGTAATGTAACATTTGAAGATGTTGTTTCCCAAATCAAGGATAAGCTGGATGTTTTAGATGTCGTCTCAAAAGACGTTATCTTAAAGAAAAATGGTGGAAATTATTGGGGATTATGCCCGTTTCATAAAGAAAAAACACCGTCATTTTCAGTCAATCCTGCGAAAGGGATTTATAAATGTTTTGGTTGTGGCGAGGGCGGAGACGCTTTAACTTACCTGCTTAAAACTCGCGGGACTACTTTTAAAGAACTTATCAAAGACCTTGCAAGCGAGTTTGGACTGGAATTGCCAAATACATTTTCGGGCGTTAAAAATAAAGACGTAAGAGAACAAATGATTAAGGCATGTTCAAAAGCCGCTGAATATTATCAACACTTGTTATTCGCCTCCTCAAATGGCGCCAATGCTCTGTCTTATTTGAATAATCGCGGGATTGATGAAAAAATTATCAAGCGATACCTCCTCGGGTTTGCAGGTAAAGAACCAAACCATCTTTATATCTCACTCAAAGATAAATTCCCTAACGATATTCTGGAAAAAGCAGGCTTAATTCTAAAAACACAAAAAGGCGATTTTATTGATAGATTCAGAAACAGGATTATAATCCCAATCCACGACGAAAACGGCGATATCGTGGCGTTCGGAGCTAGAGCTATTGAGGAAGGACAAAACCCGAAATATTTAAATTCATCCGATTCATTAATTTACAACAAAAGTAAGCTTTTATACGGGCTTTATTTTGCAAAAGACAGTATTAAGCAATCCGACAGCATAATTATTATGGAAGGTTATTTTGACGTAATTTCAGCCCAAGCACACGGAATCGAAAACTGCGTTGCTTCTTGCGGAACTTCACTGACTTCTGAACATATAAAATTAATTTCCAGATATTCAAAATCAAGAAAAATATATCTGGGGTTTGACACAGATTCAGCAGGGATTAGAGCGACCCAAAGAGGTGCCGAAATTATCAAAGAAGCTTTTACCGGTCTTGGAAACATTAAACAGTTCGATGAAAGCTATACAAGTTCGAACAACGACAAATACGCATGCGAAATTCGTGTAATAACTCCGCCCGAAGGCAAAGACCCTGACGAATTCATTCGTAATGTCGGTGCCGAGGCTTATTTTAAGCACCTTGAACATGCCCCGTTGTTAATAGATTTCCAGATAAACGAAGTACTAAAACATAAGAATGAAGCGAAAACGCCTAATGAAAAACTAAAATTGGTTAAAGAAATTATCCCTATATTGGCTGAAATCCAAAATAAAATTATTTTGTCCGAGTACGTTAAAATGGTTGCCGCGGCGCTAAATATAGACGAAAATGCTATGATGTCAGAAATTAAACAAATCGATTCGGAATATCAGGTTTCAAGTCATAATATTAACCCAATTGTAACAAAATCTTCAAATATCCTCGAAAAAACGCAAAAAAATTTATTGAGCCTTTATTTAGTATATGAAACCCCTTTCTCATTTAAAGAACTAAAAGAAATGATTAAGGATGTCGATTTTAGTAATGAAAAATTAATAATTGTTAAAACTACAATTGACAAATTAATATGTAGCGTAAATAATGTAAAAGCATTAATTGAGGAATTATACACTAATTTTGCTCAAGACGAAGAAATAAAGGTAATTATAACGGATTTAATATGCATATCAGAAACATTTAATAAATTATCCCGCAAAGACTTTAAATCAATTATTGATGAAAATATCAATAAAATTAATAATTGTTTTTTAGATGTTGAAAAAACCGAAATGAGAAATTTATACAAAAATGTGAATGATGATGAAAATGAAGCACTGAAAATACAAATGCAGCTTAGAGATAAGATAAATAGTAGACTGACTGGAGATAATTAATGAACAAAAAAAGACAACCCTGTAATTCTGTCGTAAGTATAATTGAAGAGGACGAAACAAATTTATTAGATTCAGAAGACAAAGGCGATGAAGATGATATTGTACAGGATGTACATACTCCTTACATGCATATGGAAATAGGCACCGATAATATAGAGGATATTGTTTCCTCGGCTAAAATCGGCAGAAATATGGAAGATATATTTATGCTTGATACCCATGAGCATGATTCCCACACTTCTGATTTTGAAATTCCTAAAGGCATAGCCGTTGATGACCCTGTTAGATTATATTTAAGAGAAATCGGTAGAATTAAACTCCTTTCAGCTAATGAGGAAATCGAATTAGCCAGAAAGATTATTCAAGGCGGAACCCCTGGTGCGATTGCAAAAAGAAAACTTGTCCAAGCAAACTTGAGACTCGTTGTAAGTATTGCAAAAAAATACGTAGGGCGCGGAATGTTATTCTTAGACCTTATCCAAGAGGGAAACTTGGGGCTAATCAGAGCAGCAGAGAAGTTTGACCACGAAAGAGGGTTTAAGTTCTCAACATATGCAACTTGGTGGATTAGGCAAGCGATTACAAGAGCGATTGCGGATCAGGCTCGTACTATCAGAATTCCGGTTCATATGGTTGAAACAATTAACAAGCTTAAAAAAATTACAAGAAGACTTGCTCAAGAGCTTTCAAGAAAACCGACAGAAGACGAATTAGCTATCGAAATGAACGTTAGCATACCAAAGCTTAGAGAAATCATTAAAATCGCCCAAGAACCTTTGTCTTTAGAAACTCCTATCGGAAAAGAAGAAGACTCAAGACTTGGTGATTTTATTGAAGATAAAGAAGCGGATGCACCTGTTAAAACAGTAGCTTCAGAACTTTTAAGAGAAGATCTTGCCGAAGTTTTATGTACGCTTTCACCTAGAGAACGTGATGTTTTGAGATTGCGTTTCGGTATGGACGACGGTCGTCAACGTACTTTAGAGGAAGTCGGACAATTGTTCGGCGTAACTCGTGAACGTATCAGACAAATCGAGGCAAAAGCTTTGAGAAAACTCAGACACCCGAACCGTAGCAAAAGGCTTAGAGAATACGTCGAAGGCTAGGCGAGAGTAAAAAGGGAAAAGTAAGCGGTAAGCGGTAAGCGGTAAACGGTGGCAAAACTGTTCGACTTTTCGATTTTTTAACTGGAAACAAGCAACAAGCCCAAGAGCGTTAAAGTAGTAAGTAGGGTGCGGATTTAACCGCACCGTCAATAAGCCCGAAAAGAAGTAAAAAGTGAAAATTAAAAAGTAAGCGCGAACCGCAAAACTGTTCGACTTTTTAACTGGAAACAAGCAACAAGCCCAAGAGCGTTAAAGTAGGTCGGGCATACCTGCCCACCAACAAAAAGCCCAAGGTGCAATAAAACTAGTAAGCCGATAAAACGAAAAAAATCAGTAGTAATTCAAGAAGATTAATAAAGGCGGAATTTAGACAATTAGGTGTTGAGCTGTAAAAAGAGATGCGAGGGGTAAAGCACAATAATTGAAGGCTAATGAAATAATGCCCGAGTGCAATAAAACCAGTAAGCCGATAAAACGGAAAAATCAGTAGTAATTCGAAAAGATTAATAAATGCGGAATTTAGACAATTAGGTGTTGAGGTGTAAAAAGAGATGCGAGGGTTAAAGCACAGCAATTGAGGGCTAACGAAACAATGCCCGAGTGCAATAAAACTAGTAAGCCGATAAAACGAAAAAAATCAGTAGTAATTCGAAAAGATTAATAAAGGCGGCAATAAAACAATTAGGTGTTGAGGTGTAAAAAATGTCGGGGCATTCAAAATGGGCGACGATAAAACGTAAAAAAGCGAAAATAGATTCGGCGCGAGCGGTTGTATTTCAAAGATATTCAAGAGAATTAATGGTTTCAGCAAGATTGGGCGGAGCTGATTTGGCGTCAAATTTTAGATTGAGAACGGCTGTTGATAGGGCAAAATCTGCAGGACTGCCTGCGGACAATATTAAACGTGCCATTGAAAAAGGTGCGGGCATGGGAAGTGGCGACAACTTTGAGGAGCTTACTTATGAGGGGTATGCCGCCGGCGGTGTTGCTGTTTTTATTGAGGCAATGACCGATAATAGAAACAGAACCGCTGGAGATATAAGAAGTTATTTTACCAAATACAACGGCAATTTGGGCGAGAACGGTTGTGTGAGTTGGATGTTTAAACCGGTTGGACTTGTAAGTTTTAACAAATCAGTAGATTTTGAAAAATTATTTGAAACGGCGGTAGAACTTGGCGCTGATGATATTCAGGAAGATGATGAAGAATACAAGGTTGTGACTTCGGTTGAGAACTTTCAAGCAGTGTTTGAGGGGCTTGAAACAGAGGGGTTTAAAAATGTAAACGCAGAATTGACAAGATTACCTGAAAACAGCGTTGAGATAACGGATTCAAAAACGGCAAGCCAAATTTTAAAACTCTTAGATAAAATCGAAGAACATGATGACGTCCAAAACGTGTATTCAAATTTCGATATTTCAGACGAGATATTAGGCGAAAACTAAGTTTAACATTTTGGGTTGGGATTTTTAAAAAAGCGAAAGAAATCAAACTGATTTCTTTCGCTTTTTAGTTTATTTTAAAGCATATTTACTCTTTCAAAAAACTTTCGTAGATAGTAGGGTGGGCTTTAGCCCACTCTACTGGCTAACTTGAAGATATGTGCCGTCCGCTTGCTTTTTGAAAAATTCAGAATAACGATGCCCAGCAACAACGTCTACAATTTCTACAGAACCATTTGTAGATTTATTAATCATCCCAAACCGTTCCGAAATACCTTTTCTATCAAAATCGACATTATGAATAATCATTTCATTATCAATGAATGAAACAAAACGGTTTAATATTACTTTGACTTTTTGTATAATAAGATTATCTATTTGTTGAAGTTTTGCTTCAGCATGTTTCCAGCCGGCAACATAACCTAATTCTTCCAAAAATATGTTTTCAGAACCTGTCGCTATCATAATATCATTTTCACCTTTTTGTTGCTTTATTCTATTTCCAACAAAAACATCTTGATAATATTCTACATCTTTAAATCCTTGATTTTCATCTATATAGGTATATTTTTTATAAGGATATTTCCCGATTCCGTATCCAATTTCTTCTAGAACAGCATTTCTTATGCCTGATGCTTTTTCTTTAGGTAAATACTTTAAATTAATCAATATCTTACTGCCAAAAGATGGTGAATTCGACTGGGTATTAAGAGTATTAACTTTCATTATTTATCCCTTTTAACTTTACAAATCCTTTACTCTTTCAAAAAACTTTCGTAATTTCTTGCAAGTAGGTGAGTTCGGACCTGATTTATCAAATCAAGCGCAACCCCGACCATGATGATTAAAGATGTTGCCCCAATCCCCTGCAATGTTTTGATGTTTGTTATGTAACTGGTAAAAGATGGCACAAGTGCAATAATTCCAAGCCCTAACGCTCCGATAAAAGTCGTCTTACTCAAAATCTTATCAAGTGCTTCTGAAGTCGGCTTCCCCGGTTTAATCCCCGGAATTGAAGAGCCGTGTTTTTTTAAATTAGTCGCAATTTCTTTTGGCTGCATATTAGGCATAATCGATGCGTAAAAGAACGTTAAAGTAACAATCAGCAAGAAATACAGCACATAATACACTATCCCTGTTGGGCTTAACCATTGATTCAAGTACATAATAAATGTTTTAAGCGCAGGATTATGTATATTCGCCTGCCCAACTACGCTCAAAACCGTTGTTGGAAACAATAAAATTGCAATCGCAAAGATAATAGGCATAACCCCACCAGGGTTCAATTTGAATGGAATAAACGTACTTACTCCGCCGTAAACCTTGTTTCCTACCTGTCTTTTCGGGTTAACGATAACAACTTTTCTTGTCGCTTCTTGCATTACGACGATAAAAACCATTGTCGCAAAGAAAATCGCCAACAAGAACACCAAGCCTAATTGCAGGCTTGAATCTCTCGCAACCATCTGCGCCGTCCTTTGAGCATAGATAGGAATTCCCGAAAGAATACCCACAAAGATAATCAAAGACCCGCCGTTTCCGATTCCTTTTTCTGTTATCAGTTCAGAAATCCACATCACAAGCATAGCGCCAGCCGTCAAAACCGCAACTGAGCTTATGAAAAACAATCCGTGATTGATATTGGGCAAAATGGCACCCGGTAATTTTGTCATAAAAATCATAAAAATTATGGACTGGAACACTGCCAATAGAACTGTAAACACTCTGGTATACTGAGCAAGCTTTCTTCTGCCGGCTTCACCTTCTTCTTTTTGAAGCTTTTCTAACGATGGAATTACAACCGACACCAATTGAACAATAATTGATGAAGTGATGAAAGGTCCAATCCCAAGCGCGAAAATAGAAACTTTTCCTAACGCTCCGCCTGAAAATAAATCCAAAAACCCTATGATATTATTTTGAGCAGCCATATTGGAAAAAATCTCATTATTAATACCAAATACAGGCATTTGAACTCCAAATCTAAAGGCCGCAATCATTATAAAAGTAAAGATTATCTTTTCTTTTAACCCTGAAGCATGCCACATTGACATTAAGTCTGATGTGGTTGGCATTTTAACTTTTTGCTGCATTATACTATCTCAACCTTTCCGCCTGCTTTTTCAATTTTTTCTTTTGCTTGAGGCGTAACATAACTTGCTTTAACCGTAATTGCTTTAGAAATCTCACCGTTTCCAAGAATTCTCAACCCGTCTGTTGAAGGGTGAGCTTTTCTCATTTCTTTCAAAATTACTAAAGAAATTTCTGTGATATCAAGTCTTTCTAACGCGCTTATATTCATTTCTGCGTAGTTACGTTGGTTAATAATTTTGAACCCTTTTAACTTCGGCAATCTTCTGTAAGCAGGCATTTGTCCACCTTCGAATCCTACCTTCGCTGAACAGCCTGAACGTTGTCCTTCACCGTTGTGTCCGTGACAACTTGTTTTACCGTGTCCTGATGCACGACCGCGACCAACACGTTTAATTTTATGTGTCGAACCTTCAGCGGGTTTTAAATCTTCTAATTTTATCATTTTTATAAATCCTTTCTAATGTAATTTTATTTTCACTTATTCTATAACTTCCAATAAGTGAGAAATTTTATTCACCATACCCAAAATTGTCGGGCTGTTGAAATGTTCCACTACTTGGTTGATTTTGCTCAAACCTAAACCTGTCGCAACTCTGCGTTGAGATTCAGATGAGCCGATTAAACTTTTTTTAAGCTTAATTTTTATTTTTTTTAATGCTGTTTTAGCCATTGTTTGTTTGCTCCTTGTTTGTTCTAGTTTTATCTTTTGTTCACTTCGTCAATTTAATATTTCTGCGATTGTTTTGCCGCGTTTTTTAGCAATATCTTTAAACGGCGTCAAACTCTTCAATGCCTCTAAAGCGGCATTAGTTGCGTTAAGAGGAGACTTTGACCCGAGTGATTTACACAAGATATTTTCAATCCCTGCAAGTTCTAATACTGAACGAACCGCACCACCTGCGATAATCCCAGTACCTTGAGATGCAGGTCTTAGCATTACGCTGCCAGCGCCTGAACGCCCAACGATAGGGTGAGGAATTGTTGTTTTGAAAATCGGCACCGTGATAAGGTTTTTTCTACCGTCAGCAACTGCTTTTTGAATAGCAATAATAACTTCTGCAGCTTTTGCACAACCTACGCCGACTTGACCTTTTTGATTCCCTACGATAACGATGGCTCTAAAACTAAGTTTTTTACCACCTTTTACGACCTTTGTAACTCTTCTTATTTGAACAACACGCTCAGTCCATTCTGATTGCGGTTTTTCTTCTTGAGTTTCAATTCTTTTTTTTCTTGATTTGTTTTTTCTTGAATCAAAAGCGGTTTCACTTATTGCTTCAACTTTTTCTTCTACGATTTTTTTTTCCACTGTAATTTACCTTTCTTATGAGTAATACTAATTTGATTTTGATTTTTATTCTGACCCTAAATATTCCAATACAAAAGCCGCATGATTTTTTTTCACACAACCCGCTATTATGGAACGTTCAGGCTTGCCCTATCGCCCCTTTTGGAAATATATTTAGTTCCTTCTGACAAAACTATATATTAATATTATAATAAAAAGATTTAATTGCAATAGATTTCAAAAGAAATGTTAAGAGTTCATTGACGCACAACAATAAACGCCTGTTTTAAAATTATGCAACTGCCTCTTTTTGTAATATAATGCTATGAGAGGTTAAAATGAACATAATTCAAGAATTTGATACAATCAGCGCAATTGCAACCCCAATAGGAACCGGTGGAGTCGGGGTTATAAGAATTTCGGGCGAAAAAAGTTTTGACATTGTTCAAAAAATTTTCGTTCAAAAACTAATCGCAGGAAAAATACACCACGGATGGATAAAAGATAATGGCAACAACATTGATGAAGTAATCGTCTTACCTTTTAAAACACCAAATAGCTACACCGGTGAAGATGTTATTGAAATTCAATGCCACGGTGGAATAAATGTTGTCAGAAATATTCTTGATTTGGTGTTGAAAAACGGCGCGAGGCTTGCCGAGCGCGGAGAATTCACCAAGCGAGCGTTTTTAAACCACAAACTCGACCTTTCTCAAGCTGAGGCAGTATGTGATTTAATTCATGCCAAAACGCAGAATTTTGCAATTCAATCCACAAAAAATCTGTCAGGAGTTTTAGCCAAAAAAGTTAGCGAAATTAAAAAAGATATTTTTGAAGTTTTATCCAGAATTATTGCAGGAATTGACTTCCCTGATGATGTAAAAGAACCCGACTATGATTATTTACAAAACGAATTCAAAAACTCAATCAAAAAAATTGACGAGATTTTACTCTGTGCAAAATCCTCAAATGTCCTAAGACAGGGAATAAAAATTGCTATTTTAGGTAAGCCGAATGTTGGAAAATCTTCACTTTTTAATGCGCTTTTAAGTCTAAATCGCGCGATAGTAACCGATGTTGCAGGAACAACAAGGGATATTTTGACGGAAACTCTTGATTTTGAGGGAATTCCGATTACTTTAATAGATACTGCGGGGATTAGGGAGAGTTCTCAAGTTGGAAAAGTCGAAGAAATTGGGATTGAGTTTTCCAAACAGTCTGCGCAAGAAGCTGACTTAATACTGTTTTTACACGATGCATCCACAGGTATGAACGAGGATGATGAAATTATTTTGGACTTAATCAGGGGGAAAAATCACATAAAAATCGCAAATAAAGCTGATTTGCAAAAGAATGTAAGGGACATATATACCCACTCATCACTCGTGGAAGATGGGTTGAGTGAGGGGTGCATATATTTGTCTACCCTCACAAAACTAGGATTTGGTGACTTAAAACAATCAATTAAAAAATTCGTAGGTGAAAAATCAATTGAAGATACGGAATTTATTACGAATAACCGTCAACAAGATTGCCTTATTAAGTCACGTGAAAGCTTACAACAAGCTCTTTTAGCTGCACAAATCAAAGAATTACAAGACTTAATTTCAATTGATGTTAAATCTGCACTTTTATATTTAGATGAAATTACCGGCGAAGTAATTACTGACGATATTTTAAACAATATTTTTGATAATTTTTGCATAGGAAAGTGATTATGACTAATGTAAAGGCTTATCCTAAATACATGAAAGAATTATTCAAGCTTGCCTCACCAATGATTATGGGAAGTTTGGGAATAATATTGATTGGAGCAGGGGATGTTTTTGTCGCCGCAAGACATTCTAGCAACACTCTTGCTTCAATTAGTATAGCGAATTCTATTTTAACCTGCATTTTTCTGTTTGGAATAGGTTTGTTGGCAAGTATTTCGCCGCTTTTGTCTAATTTTAGAGGTTCCAGAAACAATATAAAAAAATATTTTTTGCCGACGATAAGTTTTGCTATTGTTTTGGCGTTTTTGTCGTCAATTTTAATCCTGTTATTTATCCCTTTACTTTGCAATCTCGGATTTGACCCGATTTTAATTCCCGCAATTAAAAAATATATGTTTATTTGTGCTTTTTCGACTTTCGGTGCGTACTTACAGATGGCTTTAAAAGAGTACTTGCAGGCATTTGAAATTGTTCTTTTCCCGAATTTTTTAAATATTATCGGTGTATTTGTTCATTTATTTTTGGATTTTGTATTTGTTTTCGGTTGGTTTGGATTGCCTGCAATGGGGGCTGTAGGATTAGCGATTGCAACCCTTTTATCCAGAACATTATTTGGATTAATACTTCTTTTTTACTGTTTAAAATTAATTCGGATTAGAAAATATAAGGATTTAGAATATTTTGTAAAGCTTTTAAAGCTGGGGTTCCCAATTGCGACTGCTATTTTGTTGGAGGTTTTGGCTTTTAATCTAATTACCATCTTTATCGGCAGAGTTTCGGGTGTATATGCAGCGAGCCAAAATATTTTAATAACACTATCAACAGCAACATTCATGATTCCGATGGCTATTTCTAACGCGATTGCGGTAAAAGTCGGTTTCGCAAACGGTGCGTGTAATTATAAGGATGTAAAAAGATATTCTATTGCAGGGGTCGGGGTTTCTGTAGGATTTATGGCAATATGTGCGGGGGGATTTATATTTTTCCCAAGATTTTTTGTAAATATTTTCACACAAGATCCTACTCTGGTAAAAATTTGTGTCCCAATTCTACTACTGATGGGGTTATTTCAAATTTTTGACGGGCTTCAGGTGTCTCTGGGCGGCGTTTTCAAAGGGCTTAAGGCAACAAACATAGTAATGTTTGGTAATTTAGTCGCTTACTGGTTAGTCGGTCTTCCATTGGGATTTATCCTTGCGTTTAAATATAATATGTATTTGTACGGGTTTTGGATAGGGCTGACAGTTTCTATTTTTTCTTTGAGTATAATGTTATTATTGATTTTGTTAAAAAAACTCAGGAAAATAAAAAGAGCCGATTAGAATAATCGACTCTTTCATAAGGATAAATGTATATTTTTTTTATTCGTGGCATCCAAAAGCAATTGTAACTTCTTCTTTCGGATTAATTGCTGAGATTTTGCTGCCGCTAGGGTCAACAAGATAAGCAACTTCGTCGCCTGTTGTTTGGAATAAGCCTGTAGCACCGCTTAAAGCAGTTCTAGCAAAGTCAACAGGAGCTATGATGGCTGATTTGGTAGCATCTTGTAAGCTTCTTCCCGCAGCACGGAATTGACCTTGGAATACTTCGCTTGAAGCAATACCAACACCACCGGAGACATCTTCAAATGCGTTACCCGCGTTTGAAATCATACCGCCGACAGTTCTGCTTGTTGTACCAACCAATCCACCAAGTAAAGTGAACGGCATTGCAACCAATCTGGCAACGATATTTTGTTTTTTATCGCAGTTAATTTTAGCTGATAAGATTTGTCTTGGTAAGTCCATTTTGCAGTTGTCACAGTCTTGGATATTTGTGAACGCTACTTTCAAGGCACCTTTGTCGCATCCTGAAGGTCTTATAACTTCAACAATTTTACCGTTAACTCTTGAACCACAAGGGTAACATTTTCCGTTGATAGTTAATTCTTCGGTAGTTGTTGCAGCAAATTGTTGTCCGACATGGGAAGATTTAGCGTTGATTTCGTCTAAGAATTTTACTTTCAAAGTCGGAATATTTACTATTTCTTCATTTTCCATGAAGGCTGCTTTTGGACAGCATGGGTCTGCCGGTTTAGGACAATCACATGCAGTCGCAGGGTTTGTATCATAACCCATTGCTACGCGTGTATTTTGAAGCATATCGGCAATCTCTGCTCTTGAAGCTTCCTCGCAAGGTTTTATTGTGTTACAATTCGGACTGGTTTTTAAAGCACCTGATTGAAGTGCCTTTGCAACAGGGATTTCTGCCCAAGTAGGAACTGCATTACCATCACAGTACTGACTTAGGATTTCTTTTGCCTTACAAGAATCTATGTCACAGTTGATGCCATGAGACATTGCGGTTAGAGCTTCTACACGAGATACCGGCTGTTTAGGTTTAAATTTATTCCCCGGATATCCGCACATAATACCCTCTTCAACCGCTTTTGCGATTAAAGGATTAGCCCAATGGCTTCTAGGCACATCTTTAAATATGCTCTTAGAAGATAATCCTGAACAATTTAAATTGTAACCTTTAACCATCATTGTTGCAAACTCCGCACGTGATATATCCCTGCTCGGTCTAAAGAATCTATCAGGATAACCTACAACAATATCATTAATTGCAAGTTTGTCTATCGGACAAGCAGCCCAATAACTGTCAGGAACATCAGGGAAAGCCTGAGCTAGGGGCGTAGCCGCACCTGTTGCACATGACGGACAAGATACAGTCGCAGGAGCATTAAAAGGGATGAATGATCTTTCTATCGCTCTTAATGAATTTGGAGTTTGGATTGTGGTAGCACAACCCGCATCACATCCGCATGGTGCAGCCGCACCAGTCATAGATCCGCAAGGTGCATTAATCACCGGAAGACAGCAAGGGTCGCAAGGTGCCGCAAATCCCGTATTGCTTCCGCATCCGCTTCCGCAAGAATTGCATTTTGGAGCACAGCCTCTTGCAACAGGAACGCCGCCGATTGCACATCCGCAAGGTGTTGGATTACATCCGCAACCAAGGCCCAACGGTGCCGCTGCACCTGTGTTGTAGCCATAACCGCCATAACCCATTGCTACAGGCATACCAACTCGGGATGCAGCCAAGCTATCACAACAATCAAGCATCCAAGCAGTTTCTGTTGAGTAAATCGCATTCGTCTGTTCCCCAACGTAATTATTGTCACCATAAACAGCGTTTGGATAAGCATAAACTTGCTTCATATCCAAATCTGCGCAACTGGTATCAGGACAAGTTGCACATGCCGGAACTTGCGGTGCGCAAGGAACCGGACAACCACATGCCGGTGCAGATGCACAATTGCATGCCGGTTGAGCATTACATCCGCTTGGGGTCTTCGCTTGACATCCGCAAGTCGAACTGTTTTGCCCGCAAATCGGGCAGGCTGTAACTGCAGGTGTACTCACCATTTGTCCACTGTTACAACCGGAAATCGGGCAGGCTGCCATTGCGTTATTGAATGAACACGTTGCTATTCCAACGGCAATTGCAGCTGCCACAGTAAGTTTTTTAATCGTCATTTTTACCTCCTTGTGTTTACTCGAGGCCCATACCAAAACAAACCTCCTAAAGTTTTAAAAAACCAAACTTGTACAGTAATTATGCTATCTAATAACAATAGGAAACATTGCCAAAAAAGGTTATCTTCTTGGGCTATTTGTTTAGACCTTAAGTAGAATTAAAAAAGAGTAAAAAGTAGCATAAGAGCATGATGACAATGCGATTATGCTTGAGGCTGCTGGGAAATTACCCCCTTCCCAGCACAGTAAAAGCCAACCCTCTTTTTAAAATTTCTTTGTAATTAATCCAAACACATCGTTAAAAATGACAAAGAACATAAGTAAAATTAAAAATAGAAATCCTGCATTACCTATTTTTTCAATAATAGCTTCATTAATAGGCTTGCCGCGAAGCTTTTCAATAAGTAAAAACATAATATGACCGCCATCAAGTGCAGGAATCGGCAAGAAATTGACAATAGCCAAATCCATTGAAATAATTGCAATTAGCAGTAATCCCAAAAAGATTCCGTTATTATCAATAATGTCGCCACCAACTTTAGTTATGGCAATAATTCCGTGTAAATCCTTGAGCGGAATTTGTCCCGTAAAAATTTGATATAGACCGTATACCATCATATAAGTATTATCATAAAGATATTTTGTGCCGGTAGTTAAAATAGATTTAGGAGTTTTGGTTGGAATTAACATTTCTTTTGCCTCAAGCTTAATTCCTATTAGCCCTTTTTTATTAGTTAGAATAGGTAATAAATTGATAATTTCACCATTTCTTTCTACTTGGATATTGACAGGTCTGGAATTGTCAGAGAGAGCATAAGCGATATCATTTAATGTGTATTTACCATCAGAAACATAAACAGATTTACCCTTTAACTCGTCACGAAGTTTTTCTTGAGATTTTGTCAAAGATGCCCATGAGTTTTTATATTTTTTCATCCCCTTTAAAACTTTGTCTTCAATTTTGACAGGTTCTTCCAATTTCTGTTGTGGCAATTGCACAGCAACGTCTTTTGGTACAACTTCATCTTTTAAAAGTGCAGGATTAAAATTTTTCAATTCAATAAAATTATTAAGCGCGGCACTTTCATCAATTTTTCCGTCATCTGTTTTACTCAATTGAATAAAATTTAATAAAGAATATGTATTATCAATCTTTGAACCGTTTATTTTAACGATTTTATCTTTTTCCTGAATTCCGCTTTGCCAAATGTTTTCAGTTTTAGGCGCAATAATATCATTTACATAAATATCATACTTGCCGGAGGGCATACTTCCCCATAAAAATGCAGTTAAGAAAACAAAAACAAATGCACAAACAATATTCGCAAATACACCCGCCGATACAACAATAGCCCTTTGATAAACGGGTCTGTTTGAAAATCTTTCGGGAGAATCTTTGTCCAACTCACAATCTTTTTCGTCATCAGGGAAAGCAACATAGCCACCTAATAAAAATGCGTGGATTAAAATTTTCGTATCACCCCATTGAGTTTCGTACAAAGTAGGTCCGATAGGTAGTCCAAATCCGAATTTTTCGACTTTTATTTTAAAAAACCTTGCCGCCAAAAAATGCCCTGCCTCGTGGACCAAAACTAAAACACTTAATAGTAATAACATTATAATAATTGACATTTTTTCTCCTTTATTCCTCGTAATAGTATTTTACCATACAAATATCCATTGTATAATAAATCGTATGAAAAAGTTTTTAACCAACCTTTTAGACTGGATATACAAAAAGAAGTGTTATTTTTGCGGCAGTTCAAAAGAATGTGTAAAAATGTGCTCAAACTGTTATGACGAAATGGATTATCTGCAAATTGGTAAAGATAGAGAAATTTTAGGTGCGAATGTCTATTGCGCAGGAGTTTACAGCCAAAATCTGCAAAAACTTATCAGAGGACTAAAATACCACAACCAAAAAGATTTAGCCTATTTTCAGGCAAAATTCATGTATGAATACTGGCAAAAAATCTTAAATAAAAAAGATTTTTATCAGGTTGTGCCTATCCCGCTTTTTAAAGCAAGAGAAAAAAGCCGAAAATACAATCACATGACACTAGTTTGCGAAGAATTTTGTAAATTAACAGGCTATGAGATGAATTTAGAATTGGTAGAGAGAATAAAAGACACAAAGCCTCAATATAAATTAAATAAATCCCAAAGAATGGACAATCTAGCAAACGCTTTTAAAATAAATAAACATAAGCTTTTGAACGGCAAAATTCTTCTGCTTGATGATATTTGTACCACCGGTGCAACTTTTGAAAATATAATTATAGAACTCACAAAAAACGGGTTAAGTGAAATTACTTGTTTCGCAACAACAACGCCTTTTTCTGGTGGGGAGGCACTTTTATGATATTAGCGGAATTTGCAAAATTCTTGCAAAATAACGAACAAGAAATAATCAAAAAAAAATCCTGCACGAGCCTGCTTGGAGCATGGATTAAATCAGTGCTTGAGAAAAAGCCGAAATCTAATATCGAAAAGATTATTCATAAAGAAATAACCCTTGCTAAAAATAAGGTGGGAGATTACTTACTCGTGGCAAAATCTGAAAGCGGAAGAACTTTGACGAACGCTCTTTATAATTTTGCTTTAAGTTATGAACAACACGTTCTCAAAAAATGGCTTCAAGACAAGAAACCGAGCGATTTTTAAATTGAGGATGCGGAAAAATCCTAATTTTTCCGCATCCTCAGCGAGTAACTTAGCCCAAACCGGCACTCATTGCCATAATATCTCTGTCCATGTAATTCTGGGAGGCAAAAGGATTAGAAGAGTTATTATAAGCTAAATTATTGTTACTTGCGGGCGCAATTGCATTTTGAGTTGTTGCTGTTTGTGCTTGAGCCGCAGGGTTCAAATCCTGTTGAGGAGTTGCTTGAGTCAGTTTTTCCTTTTCGGCTTCCTGCTTTTCAGTGAAAGATTCGCCAACCACTTTAGTGATAGCTCCTTCAGCAGCCATACCAAAACCTGCAGAAGCAACAAAGCCGATAATACCACCGACTAATGTTCCTACTCCTGGGAATAATAATGTTCCAATTGTTGCACCAAGTGCGGCACCGCCTGCGTATGCACCAAGTTTGAGCCCTGTTTTGCCCGTTTCTAACAGACCTGTGCCGATACCACCTTTAGGACTGGTAAAAGCATTCCATATATTAGGGATTGCCATTCCTAACATAAAAAGGGTACCTATTAATGGCATTCTTTTGGCTGCTCCTTTAAAAAATCCTTTTGCGCCGCCAAATATTGAGGTTTTGCCTGCAGTTTTAGCTATCTTTGCACTTTCTGCTATTTCTGCGCCCCAACTTTTCATCATACCTGTTGCGTATTTTCCCCATGAGTCAGTTGCGTTAATACCGTTGTTCATCATGGATGTTTCTTGAGAAAGGCTGTATGCAGTTTTGCATTCACCCCAAGCATACTTTGACTTATCAAAAAGATTACTGCCTTTAAGGGTTCTTAACGCACCGTCCTCTTTATTTGCCATAAGACGAGCAAAATCAGTAGTCCAGTCACCGAAAGTGAACATCATATAATTGTGAGCGTATGCACCTATTGTTGGATTAATCGCCATTTTTCTACCCCAAAATTTAAATAACCATAACCTTACTCTTATATAAAGAAATATTGGGAAGAAAAATTGATACTAAAAGCCGAATTATTAACTTTTGTTAATAATTCGGCTTTTAAAGGTAACTACTCGGTAGGGGTAAATACTCTGCTCTAAAGAGTTTTAAGCATCAAATATTTTAAATGACATCTCAATATTTTTCTTCAGCATGCTTTTAACAGATTCTATTTCTGTAGTTATCGCGGTACGTTCACTGTCTAAATTCTCGGTTACTAAGTCCAAACCAACTTCTTTTGTAGTCAACATATCCTTTGCTGCGCTATAATCGGCTTCAGCCTTCGAAATTGCCTCTTGGTCCCGTTCGCTACGTAGTGGGCTGCCGGAATCATTTGTTGAAAGATTCTGCCAAGTACCATCGGTAGCTCTTTGTTTGATAGCTATGTTGCCGTATAATATTTCATTTTGAAGATATTTCTTATCATCGGCATTTTCCTTTGCCTGCCAACCGTAAGAATATAAGGCATTATATAAATTAATGTAGAAACTTGCCTCATAGGCATCATTAACTTTATTTCTATTTATATCAGAATCGCCGGCTTGTAGTTCACTATGATAACTCATGTTATCGGTTTGTTGACCGGTCCCGCCTTGAGGACCTCTTATTGTTGTAGATGGGCCGACAGTACTGCTGTTGACCCCACCATAATGCTGAGCACAATACTGATCAAAGTAGCTCATAAAAGTATCTGCCAGTTGGCTGTTGTCAACTGTTACCGTAGTTGTACTACTTGTATCTATAAGTCCTATTCCAAACCAGCCACCGTCAGTTACAGTTTTGGATGCTATTCTGTTTGTGTTATCAGCATCTCCATTTGCAAAGCTTATAGCTGTACCTAATTGTACTCCATCTTTACTATCCGCATCATTTACATTATAAACAAACTTATTAAATGTTGCTTGATACGCATAATCTAAAGCTTTTTTCACTTCATCTGAGTAATCAGCTCCAAGATAACTTAAAAGATAATTGTTTAATGAGGAACCTATGGCAGCTGCATAATTGTCTTTAAGCAAGAGGTCAAAGTTGTGGAGAACAACATTAGGATCTACCGAGCTGCTAGAACCTCCAAACAAATGACTGCTAGAATCTTCACCTAATTTTGTAATGCCCGGATAATCACCTAAGCCAATAGAATTAGCAATGATATCAGTGTCCGAGTAATTGGTTTCAAAAATTGAAATGCCTTTGGTAGAATTACTTTGTTGAATATAATAATCGGCGTTGTCTGAATTACAACCCACTAATTGCATGACAAAAGCTTTTTCTCCTGTATAGGTTACACCACCGGAAATATAACTTATATTGGCAATATCCCCCGGATTACCTGCTTTAGCTAGGCCTAACTCCCCAATATAATTAGCATCCAAGATAACTTTACCCGTAGATGCATTAGTCAATATATATTGCCCCGCATCAGCCGTGGTATTTGGTCTCATTAATAAGTCATAAGTTAAGGCTACATTTCCTTGGTCAGTAGACCAAGTTAAACTTGTCGCATTTAAAGCCTTTCTGTAGTCCGCAGAAAGTGCTGCGGTTTTACGAGATAGAGAAAGCTTTTGATTTGCAACACTCATTAACTGGCTTTCAACATCATCTTGACGTGCAGTTAACAACAAAAGTCTAGCTTGTGACGCAGCCATTCCCATTTTTTAGTTCCCTTTCCTTAAGTTTTAAAAATTTTCTCGACCTTTTAATCCCAATTTTATTTCCCTTATTATTGTTATCGTCAGATTTAGGCGAAAACTTTAAATTTTAACAATAAATATGTTACAAAATTTAATATCTAATTTTACAATATGAGAAATTTAAAACTTTTTAAAGTAATATATTAAGTGTGGACTTGTTACTAGAATATTGGAAATAAAATGTTGCAAAATAGTTTTGAACTGAGTAATTATGACTTTTACTCAAAAAGACATGAAATGGAATTAATAACTACTATTGTTGAATCTTTAAAGCAAATCAGGGAAGAAGATAAACAGGAGAAACAGCCTTTATTTATAAAGGCAAGCGATAGTTTTATTATGAACATTGCAAGAAAAGTCGTACAAGAGAAGAAAAAAAGTCTGCTCATAGGGATTGCGGGAGAATCCGCTTCAGGAAAAACTACTTTTGTTGACAATACTGTTAAGGCTTGCGTCAAAGAACATATTGAGGGTATTTACACCGTAATTCGTTGTGATGATTATTTTAAAGATACTTCAAAAGAGTTGCAAGAAGCAGGGAATTACGAACAACTATTCAAAACAGGATTCAGTTTTGATACCCCTAATGTTGTTAATTTAGAATTGATGAAAGAACATCTTCTTGACTTAAAACATGGGAAAACAATTGTTTCGCCTCAATATGATTTTGTAACTTGTGTTTCTTCGACTGAAGGTGAGATAAAAAAACCTGCCAGAGTGATTTTAAACGAAGGATTGTATGTGCTTAACAATGATTTAAGAGATATCATGGATGTTAAAGTTTATGTATTTACCCCTTTAGATATATTAAAAGACAGATGGTACAAGCGCGCTTCTTCTCGCGGAAAAGTCGGTTTAGCTGCTGATTTGCAGTTTATGGATGTGAACAATACTGCGCAGGAACACATTCGTCCCGCTATGAAGATATCTGATATTATCATCAACGGACTTGTAGAGATTGATTATATAGAAGTTATTACAAATAAAATTTTTAGCGCAATCGAAACTCTTTAATTTTTTCAGGCAGTAGGTCGGGCATTCCTGCCCGACAACAAAAAACAAAAAATCTAACCTCGCGTTATCCTGAATTGACTGCTTTTCAAGGCGCAAGATTGGAGCTTTAAGCATCTTGAAAATTAAGTAATGAGTGTATTTCATGGACTTTTAGCAAGAACCCTCTTTAATTTTTTCAGATTTAAGGATATTAAAGATACTATCGGCTATTTTTTCTTCCAAATTTATAGAGAAGTAATTATTAATTTCTCTGATAAAATAACAAGGGCTTGTAACGTTAATTTCAATTATTTTTTCATCAATTACGTCCAATCCGGCCATAAATATCCCCATTGAATTGAGTTTTTTGGCAACTTTTTTAAATTTAATTCTTTCACTGTCAGTCAATAGGGCTTTTTTAATAAATTCATCGCTATGATTATTAAACTTAAAATCATCTTTGCTCGGAAGTTTTGTGACACATTCTTCCAAAACCTCATCACCTACAATAAGAATTCTTTTGTCCCCAAATTGAGCGTTTGAAATGTATTTTTGCACCATAATCAAGGTTGATTGATTATTTGTCATTGAATTTATTATGCTACGAATATTTTTATCGCCGATTTTTAAATACATAACACCTGAACCAAAACACAAATTAAGCGGTTTTAGGACAATTTCTTCATTTTTTTCCAAAAACTTTTCTATTTCTACTTGATTGGAAGTGACAATATTTTCAGGCATGAGCTTACTAAATAAATTTGCATGTAATTTTTCGTTAAAATCTCTTATGGACTTTGTATCGTTTAGAATAAGGGTTTTGTCTCTGTCTACAAAATCAAATACATAAGTCGCATTTATATAATCCAAATCAACAGGCGGGTCAGGTCTGAAGATAACCAATCTGAAATCTTCGATTTCTATGGTTTCAAAATGATTTTGCAGATAAATATTTTCATCCTTAAGGTAGGCTTTGAAGCATCTGCAATATGCTTTTGCCCCGCTGATACCTAATTTATCGATTGTGGTTACACAAATATCGCAATCGCGTTGTAGAAATTCTTTAATTAACCAAAAATTAGTTACAAGTTTATTAAATTCAAAATATTTGAGTTCGAGTTTGTCAATAACAAACAAAATTTTATAATTCATAAGACCTCTTTTACAAGCCCTATTATAATACCAATATTTTTTATTAACAATGTACTTTGGGATTATTTTTGATATAATACTTGAGTAAGAAAGCGGAGTTAGAATTAATGAAAAAAAACATAAACGCAATAATCTTGGCTGCAGGAAAAGGTACAAGAATGAAATCAGAATCGCCAAAAGTTTTGCACAAAATTTTTGACAAAACTCTTTTAGGATATGTGCTTGACGCAGTGAATAAAACTAATTTGATAGCAAAATCCTACGTAATTGTCGGTCATCAGGCAGAAAACGTTGAAAGCTTCGTTAAAAAAAACTATGATAACGCTTCAACTGCCTTACAAATGCCACAACTTGGAACAGGGCATGCCGTAAGCATGGTTTGTTCTCAACTTGAAGATTTTGTCGGCGAAGTCATTATTCTGTGCGGCGATACACCTTTAGTTCAAGAAGAAACTTTAACGAAATTTATTGAATACCATAGAGCTCAAAACTCTGATTTAACTGTTATGAGCGCGATTTTTGAAGATCCGACGAATTATGGACGAATTGTAAAAAACGGGGACAAGTTGAATTCAATTGTTGAAGAAAAAGATGCAAACGCAGAGCAAAAGAAAATAAAAGAAGTTAATGCGGGGATTTATTGCCTGAATTGGCAGAAAATTAAACCTGCGTTTTCACAATTAACAAGCAATAACGCCCAAGGAGAATACTATTTAACCGATATAATTTCTTGGGGAGGCAAGCAGGGGCTAAACATTAACGCTTATACCCTTGAAAATAATGAGGAAATTTTTGGAATAAACTCAAAAGTACATTTGGCGCAGGCGACAAAAATGTTAAATCAAAGAATAATTAACAGACATTTAGAAAACGGGGTTACAATTGTTGACCCTGATTCGACATGGATTAGTATTGATACTGAAATCGGCGCAGATACGGTGATTTATCCGAGCGTTTACATAACAGGCAAAAATACAATCGGCAAAAATTGTAAAATCGGACCTTTTGCACACATTCGAGGCGGGGTTGAGCTTGGAGATAACGTTAAAATAGGAAATTTTGTAGAAGTTAAACAATCAAAAATCGCCTCAGATACAAACGCATGCCATTTAACATATATCGGAGACAGTGAAATAGGAAGCGGTGTAAATGTCGGAGCAGGAACTATTACGGCTAATTACAACCACTTTACAAAGGTTAAAAGTAAAACAGTGATTAAGAACGGAGCGAGTATCGGCTCAAATTCGGTTCTTGTGGCTCCCGTTGAAATCGGTGAGCGCGCGAATGTAGGCGCAGGAACGGTTATAACAAAAGATATAGTTAATAAAGCGCTCGCTGTCGCTCGCGCTCCTATGAAAATTGTGGAAAATTATACAAAATAAGTTTTAAATTAATAAAAAAAATAGTTGACGAAAAAGCATGTTCTTGATACGCTAGTTCTACAGGCTGAAATTTTTTATGAAATAGTAGGTTGGGTTTTCCAGTCCAACAATAAAATTTAAAAAACAACCTGCGCTTGTAGCTCAGTTGCCCAGTAAGCCCATGCTTACGTCAGTTAGATTAAAGCTCTGCCAACTGAGGATTAAAGCAAAAAGATGAAAATTGAATAATATTTGCGCTTGTAGCTCAGTTGGTAGAGCACTCCCCTTTTAAGGGATAGGTCTTGGGTCCGAATCCCAACAAGCGCACCATTTTAAAAAAGAAGAACCTTTAACGGGTTCTTTTTTTTATACAATATTTAAAATACAGAGCAATAGTAAAATACAAACATTCAACATTTTAACAAAAAACCCAAAGCCCCGAAAAATATTTCGAGGCTTCAAGCTCATTTACATATGTGTATAAAATAAAAAACTATTTTATATCTAAACGTTTTGTTTTGGTCGTTTCTATTTTTTGTTTTGGCATAACAATATTCAGAACACCGTTTTGGTATTCAGCCTTACTTTCTTCAGTTTTTATAGGGTTTTCAAACGAAATCGTACGAACATACTTTCCGTAACGGAACTCGCTTGTGTGAACTTTTTCATCTTCGCTTTTTTCGGCTTTTTCTTCCTTAACTTCAGCCGAAATAGTCATGTAATCGTTATTCAAATCGATGTGAATATCTTCTTTGTTTACACCCGGCAATTGTACTTTTACTTTGTATTCTTTCTCATTTTGTTTAAGTTCTATGGCGGGACGCCATGTCGATATCTTTTTAAGATTTAGCGGATGAGAAAAAACACTTTCCATAAATGTATCTCTTAAAAAATTATTGAGTTCTTGATGAATACTATCAAAACTTAATTCAGGTTCTCTTAGCATTAAGTCGCTTCTCATAATACGCCTCCTTCTTTGTGGCTCAAATTTTATTCAAATTCTGCCATTGCATACACGTTACAATGTTTTTTTATAAAAAGCATTATACTTAACGACTAAAAGCAGTCGGATTATTTTATACTTTAGGGTGATAGAGTAAACGGTAAAAAGGGAGGGGAGGCAAGAGTATTAAAATCCACAATAATAAAAAAGATTTCGCAGTCATTGCGAGAAATAAAATATCGAATGTAACAAAAAGTGTCCACCGAAGTAATCTTGAGTACATTTTAACCATAAAACAATGTTGAATATTATTGCAAAATTTAAACAAGATTGCTTCGTTCCGTCAAAAAAAATCAATTTAAGAAACCTTCGTCTCGCAATGACGACAAGGATAAAATGATTTTAATGCTCTTGCAATAGTGGGGGAGCTTACTTTTTTTATTCGCTTTTTACATTTATAGAAACTGCACCCGAACGCACAATATCCTTAATTCCAATCGGACGAAGAAGTTCAACAAGTGATTTCAGCTGTTTTTCGTTGCAAACTGCTTGTAAAGTATAAGTTTTAGGCGAAACATCTATGACTTTAACACCAAAAGCCTCCGCTATTTTCAGTAATTCGCCTACTTCGTTTTTTGAATCCACTTTTATAAACACAAGTTCAAGTGTGGTAGAATTTTCAGGGGTCAAATCACAAACTTTTATTACAGGAATAAGTTTATGCAACTGTTTTAGAATTTGTTCAATCACCGAATCATCACAATGAGTTACAACAATAGTTGCTCTGGCATATTTTGTATCCAAAGTGGTGGATACCGTCAAACTTTCGATATTGTAGCCTCTGGCTGAAAAAAGATTTGTCATACGAGACAAAGCTCCAGCTTCGTTTTTAACTAAAACAGAAATTGTGTGTTGCATCTTACCTATCCTTAACTATTATTCTTTTCTTGACAAAATCACTTTATCTATCGGAGTTCCAGCCAAAACCCACGGATATACCATCTCGAAAGGCTCTACAATAAAATCCAAGAATACCGGACCTTGATATTCAATCGCCTCTTTTAGTGCAGGAATAATTTCTTCTTTTTTCTTGATTCTAATCCCTTTAGCACCATAAGCTTCTGCAACTTTTACAAAATCAGGCCCTGAAATTTTTGTTTCCGAATAATGCCGGTCAAAAAGTTTTTCTTGCCACTGGCGAACCATTCCAAGATAACCATTATTCATTATCATTACCTTTACAGGCAAATTGTACTCTACGCACGTTGCGAGTTCTTGAATGTTCATTTGGATTGAACCGTCACCTGCGATATTCAAAACAAGTCTGTTTTTATCTGCCAAGCAAGCCCCCATTGCCGCAGGAAAACCAAACCCCATAGTGCCTAATCCACCTGAAGTTAAAAGTTTTCTGGGTTTTGTGAAATTGAAAGCCTGAGCCGTCCACATTTGATGTTGACCGACTTCCGTCGCGACTATCGGTTCATATTCTTTTGTATATTCATAAATTTGTTCTAAAACAGTATGAACATGTAGTTTTTCCGATTGAATTTCAGGAATAACTCTTTGTTTTTTCCATTCTTCAATCTGTTCAAACCATTCTCTTTTATTTTCTTTATTGATTTCATAATTCTTAGCCTTAAATTCTTCTAACATAGCCTGCAATACAATTTTCGCATCGCCGACTATCGGAATATTTGCCGTAACATTTTTTGAAATAGAACAAGGATCAATGTCAATGTGAATAATCTGCGCGTTTTTAGCGAATTCTTTGGAAGGACCGGTAATTCTGTCATTAAATCTAGTTCCTATTGAAAATAAAACATCACAGTTACTTATTGCGTAATTTGCCCAATAATTCCCATGCATACCAAGCATGCCAAGTGCCATCTGGTCGTTCATCGGATAAGTTCCGATACCCATAAGAGTTGTTGCTACAGGAACATTCAACAATTTTGCAAGTTCTGTTAATTCCTCTGAAGCTTCAGAAGAAAGAACTCCGCCACCTGAAATAATAGCAGGACGTTTAGCGTTGCATAACAATTGAAGTGCTTTTGAGATTTGCTTGGGGTTTCCTTTGTAAGTCGGATTGTAACCTTCAAGGTCAACTTCTTTGGGATATTCAAATTCAATTTTTGCATCCAAAACATTTTTTGCCAAATCTATTACGACCGGACCTTTTTTACCTGTATTTGCAATATAAAAAGCTTCTTTTATCACTCTGGCAAGGTCTTTTATGTCTTTTACAAGATAATTATGTTTTGAGCAAGAGCGAGTAATTCCAACAATGTCAGCTTCTTGAAAAGCATCATTTCCTATTAGGCTTGCGCTGACCTGCCCTGTAAATACGACAAGCGGATGTCCGTCCAAGTAGGCATTTGCTATTCCTGTAATCGTATTTGTAGCACCTGGGCCTGAA
This sequence comes from uncultured bacterium, assembly GCA_903868125.1. Classification (GTDB taxonomy): domain Bacteria; phylum Cyanobacteriota; class Vampirovibrionia; order Gastranaerophilales; family Gastranaerophilaceae; genus CAIPUE01. The sequence continues at coordinate 37,203 of CAIPUE010000015.1, forward strand.
GTTACAATTGCAACACCACATTTGCCGGTAACTCTTGCATATCCTTCTGCTGCATGGATTGCGGCTTGTTCATGTCTTACAAGGTAATGTTTGATTTTTTTTTCGTGGTAAAACGCTTCGTAAATCCCTAAAATAACTCCACCGGGGTAGCCAAATATCGTGTCCACTCCCTCATTCTTCAAACATTCCAAGAAAACTTGGGAGCCTGTTAGTTCCTTAGTTATAATTTTGTTTGTCATTACGCACTCCAATTACAATTCAATTATATTCACTAATAAAAAAAAATCAAATATTAGGCTCCAAATGGATTGAAATATCTGTATTTTTTAAATCCGCCTCAATTTCGGCTTCAATTCTATCACATAATTCGTGTGAAGTACTTATAGGCATTGTTTTTTCTACCACAAGAGTTATTTCTATATTTTTTTTAAGCCCTGCTTTTCTCGTCCTTAATTTTTTCAGAAATATTACATCATTTTCTAGGTAGTTCCCTATTATTTTTTTAATTTGCAGATTTTCTTCTTCGCTTAATGATGTATCCAATAAGCTTTTTTTAGAGGCTTCACAAATTTTATATCCTGCTATAAAAATCATTATTGCAACAATAATCGCAACAATCGGGTCGTATATGGTATCACCTGTTATTTTTACTAAAATAAGCCCTAAAAACACTCCCAATGATGAGTAAATATCGGTTCTAAGATGTTCTCCATCTGCATATAAAGCAGTGGAACCGGTTTTTTTTGCGGTTCTGAATAAATACGTACTGACAAATAAATTTGCGACTATAGAAATAAACATGACCGCAAGTCCGACATTGATGTCCAACTTTAAATCGGAATGAAATAATAATTTTTTTAAGGCTTCATAAATTATATAAAATGCCGCTAAGACTATCAGGCTTCCTTCAATGAAACTTGCAAAATCCTCATACTTACCATGCCCGAATTGATGGTCATCATCAGCAGGTTTTAAAGATTCCGAAACCGAAAAAAAGGTTATTATTGACGCCAACAAATCTGAACCTGAATGAATTGCCTCTGATATAATCCCTATACTTCCCGATATAATCCCCGCAATGAATTTCAATATTATCAATGATAAATTCGATATTATTGATACCATTGCCGCAATTTTTTTCTCTTTAACTGTTATTTTATCCAAAATTATTCCTTCTTAGTCTGACATATCAACGAAAATCCCTTGTTGTTCAGGGACATACTCATCATATGCAGAATTTACTTTGACCTTTTTCTTGGTTCTCTTTATTTCTTCTCCAATTTCATGATGTATTTTTTTTAATACCTCAATATTTGCATATTTATTTTCTTGCATTTCCTGTTCCATTAACAGTAATGTTTCTCTTTCTTCGGCAGTAAACTTGATTGTTTTTTTTATATTTAAAAGTTGTTGTATAAGCCTGTCTTTATGAACCACTTCTTCTGCGGCAGAATCGTATTCTTCTTTTGCTATTAATGCATTAATCTCTTCTGTCAAGTTCTTTAATTGATTGTAGACTAACTCAAACTGCTTAAACTGAGTCATTCTTGATCCTCACTGCTGTCATAAGCATCTTCATCTTCACTTTCGTCATCGTCGTCTTCATAGTCATAAGCATAATTATTTTCTTCTGCTTCTTCGTGTTTGTCGATTAATTCTACATCTTTTTCCGCATTGGCTATTTCTATTGCCTTTTGCCAAGTTTCTCTTAGTCGCATCAAGTGACCTAACACTTCGTCTATTTTTTCAATTTCTCTGGTAACGGCTGCAGCAACAAGGGTTTTGTTTAAATATTCATAAAGCCTATAAAGTGTTTCTGCTAACTTTCCGCCTTGTTCTATTTTAAGTGTATTCATAAATTCAATAATTATTTTTTCACACCCTAGCATATTGCTTTGAAATTGTTCGTTATCTTGAGCATCAAGTGCAATTTTAGCTTGATTTAAGTATTGAATTGCCCCATCATATAACAGTATCAATATTTGTTCAGGAGTTGCCGTTTCCATCTGATTTTTTTTATATTGCTTTAAGTAAGGGTTCACCGCTTGCATAATTTTATCTTCTTTCTTTAGTTATTTATCTATCTCTATATTTTTCTATTAACCAAAATCCCGGATGCACTATCCATTTTTGAGACCAGTTCCATCAAATCTTGTGCACTGATTGTTTCAAGGACTTTTTCATCCTTGTTGTTAAAAAGCTCTATCAACTCTGTTTCAGAATTGATTCTTACTGAAAATTCTTTCGGATTTTTATTTTCAAAACTTTTTTCATTTAATAATCTTTGTTCTTCATTATTATTATCATCATTTTTTCTTTCTTTAAAACCATCATTAAATTGATTTTTATTTTGTTTTTGCTCTTCTTTCTCTTTTACCCCATTTTCTTTTAATAATTCGCTAACATTTTTTATTTTGAATTCAGAACCCTTTTTTGCTAGTTGTTCAGCTTGATTTGCCATCTGTGCAGATGTCATGTCGATATTCAAACCAAGATTACCCATTGAAAATCCATCTAAACCCATGCCACTCCATCTTAAACTTTGTTTATAAATTGACTATATTGGTATTATAATATATAATTAGTAAAAAGTGAATAGAGAGAGACTTATTTTGGTAAAAAATATTTTAGAATTATTTTTAGATAGATTATTAGAATTTCCTTTGTGGGTTAAACAAATTATATATTTACGCTTATATAGAAATTTGTCTCTATCCCTGAGCGAAGATTTTATTCATACGAAAGAAGAAAATCTTTTCCATTTGGATGTACCTGTTTTGTCTTTTGCCGGAAGAACTGAATTGAATGATAGAAAAAACGGATTGGACATTCACATTTATAATTTTTTAGCTAATGCCTCGGAAGGCTTAAATATGTTGGAAATATCAATGAACAATTTTTGGACGATGGAAGAAGTTGCAAAATGTTACATTTTCTGCTTAGAACAGAATTATATTAAAGCTCCCGAATCCATATATATTTACTCAATGGCTGGATTTATGGCAGGAACGCTGCGAACAGGAGAATATTTTAAGCGAATAGGGAAAATTAACGTTGATCAATTAGAGCAAACAATTATAAAACAAAACGAATACGCTGCAAAAAAAACTCCGCATAAAATGGCTGAAATAATGATTAGCCTAGGTTTTATAACTGAAAAAGATACTTCTTCATTGCTAACAATAAAAGAAGAAGCCAAAAAAAGATTTATCTTGGATTCTGCAATTATCCCTAAAACAATAACCGGAGAAATTCAACATTTGAAAAATCATCAAGCGGAAATAGACAAATTAACCGAACAAAATAACTTGCTAAAGGCTCAATTAAGCAAGATTTTGGCACTTGTTAAGAAAAAATGATTAATTATTTCCCTTCCAAATTGGTTGAATACATAAGAGACGGACTAGTGGAACAGGAACATTTCGGCATTATTGTTAAAATGGCTAAGGACAAAAAGGTTTTTAAGCTGGGCAGCGATAAAGATTATCCGTTTTACTTGCGCTCTTGTGCAAAACCTTTGCAAGCGGCTCTTTTGGTTGATTTTCAGTTGGATGAATTTTATCAAATGACAAGCGATGAAATTGCAATTTGTTGCGCTTCTCACACTGGTGAAGCATGCCATGTTCAAACGATCCGAAAACTTTTGAACAAAGCCCAAATTGATGAAAATTTACTAAAATGTGGATTGCATAAACCATTGAGCAAAACTGAACAAAACAAAATGCTCTTATCCGGAGTAAATGAAACTGTTTTACAGAATAATTGTTCGGGTAAGCACGCTATGATGCTTGCAATTTGTAAAAAAAATGGATGGGAGTTGGAAACTTATGATAAAAAAAACCATCCGCTTCAAGTTGCGATTAAAAATAAAATATATGACCTTTGTGAAGTTTACAATAATTATGCTGTTACAAAAGACGGCTGTGGGGTTCCGATTTATGCCATGCCTTTAGAAAATATGTTGCGTGGGTATCTGAATTTGTTTTTTGATAAAAAATACTCAAAAATAAGCAATGCCTTTATCGAAAACCCTTATTTAATAGGAGGCGAAGACAGGCTTGATACGGCGATTATGAGCGCAAATAAAGATTTGATAGCAAAAGTTGGTGCGGGAGGACTTTGCATTGTCGTTAACCTCAAGGAAAAAGAGGGATTAATCATTAAAATCATGGATTGTGATATGAAAGCTCGTGCTATTTGCCTTATTGAGGCACTCAAACAAATGAAATGGCTTGATGCGAGCATGCTTAAACACGATTTAATAAAATCACAAAACAAAACAGATATTCTAACTCTCCACGGCGAAAAAATCGGCTTTGCAAAATGTGCTTTTAAGCTTTGCAGATACTAAGAAATGTAACGTTTTTTAACCAAGGCTAGCAACAAAAAAAAATCACAAGGTTTTAAGCAAGCATAACAGAATATAAGAGGTAAATAAAAATGCAGATTGTAAGAATTCAAAACGCTCCTGTTCAAAGAAAACAGGCTTTACAAAAATCCCCAAGTTTTACAGGGGATGTGTATCAAATAATTTATGATGGTGAAAATGTGAGTTATTCGTTCAAGTTGGCAGCTCCGACTAGAACTCAATGGATAGATGCGGTAAACAAGTATCAGTCTAAATTCCCAGGAGTAGAAACTTCTAATTTCCGAGATCTTTCAGATAAAATTTCTGTTTTCGGAATACGTTTCCCGAAAAAACACCATGAAGCAGAAAGCGGATATAGGCTAGGCGTGTCGCTTAAAGAAGGTGAATTTAGGGAAACCCGACAAATTGCTAGGATTGTTCAACAAATACCAGAGGCTCAAGCAAAGAATTGGGGTATTGTTAGATTCCCCAAAATAATTACTATTTTAAATGATACCCCTACAACAACACTAGAAAAAGCTGTTGAGCAGGTGGCAGAACGCTTTGCCAAACGTTTAAAAATTCTTAGCAAGGTTAAATAATAAATATTTTAACCTACAATCGCCTCGAAGCACTCAGAACAAATAGTTTCATGCCCTGTGTGTTCACCTAAAGGTCTGTATTTCCAACATCTTTCACATTTTTTACCGTGAGATTTTGTAACCCAAACGCTAAATTCATCTTCCGAATATTCGTTCAAAGCATCCAAAGGTTTATCTTCACACAAAACTGCTTGAGACGTTATAAAAATATTGCATAATTCATCTTCGTTTGCCTGCAAAACGCTCAAAGTGTCATCTGAAGTCTTTATATAAACAGCCACCTCAAGTGAACTTCCGACCTGTTTTTCGGCTCTTAATGGTTCAATCGCCTTGGTTACGATTTCTCTTGCCTTCAGAATTTTTGCAAATTCGGCTTCCAAAAGCGTATTCTCCCATCTGGGATTAACCAATGGCCAATTTGAAAGTAAAATACTCTCCAGCCCCTGCTTTTGGCAGTCAAGAACATTCTGCCAAATATCCTCCGCCTGATGTGGCATAACAGGAGCTAAAATTCTTATCAATGCCTGTGATATTTCAAACAAAACAGTTTGACATGCACGACGAGAAAGCGATTGCTTACCCGCGGTGTACAGTCTGTCTTTGACAATATCCAGATAAAATGCGCTCAAATCAACCGCTGCAAAGTTTTGAAGATGTTGAAAATATTTATAAAATTCATAATTTTCAAACGCCTCTGTGACCTGATTTACCAGTTGATTTAATTTATGCAGCGCAAACTTATCCAAGTTTTTAAGCTCACTGTATTGAACATAATCTTTTTCAGGGTCAAAATCATAAAGGTTGCCGAGTAAAAATCTTACTGTATTTCTTGTTTTTTTGAATATTTCGACAAGTTGTTTTATTGAATTTTCACCGATTTTAATATCGTTTCGATAATCCACAGAAGCGGCCCAAAGTCTTAATAAATCAGCACCGTAAACTTTGATTATTTCTTGCGGAGCAACGACGTTGCCCAACGATTTTGACATTTTTCTGCCGTCTCCGTCAAGCACAAACCCGTGGGTTAAAACCTCCTTGTAAGGAGCAATCCCCTCAGTCGCCATCGCGGTCAAAAGTGAAGACTGGAACCAACCTCTATGTTGGTCAGAACCCTCTAAGTACATATCGACAGGAATTTTACCCAACTCTTCACAACGTTTCTCGACAACAGCGCGCCAGCTTACGCCTGAATCAAACCAAACATCCATAATGTCTTTTTCTTTTTGGAAATTTATACCTTTACATTCCGGGCATTTAAAATTATTAGGTAAAAGTTCTTCTTCAGAATATTTAACCCAAGCATCGGAACTTTCTTTATCAAAAAGATTAGCTACATGTTTGATTGTTTCGTCGTTAACAATAACTTCGCCACAATCTTTGCAGTAAAAAACAGGAATGGGAACACCCCAAGCTCTTTGACGAGAAATACACCAGTCAGAACGGCTTTCAACCATATTAGAAATTCTAGTTTCGCCACTTGCAGGGAACCATTTAACTTTTTTTATTTCTTCCAAAGTTTCTTGTCTGAACTTGTCAACTTTAACAAACCACTGAGGCGTAGCACGGTAAATTACGGGTCTTTTACAGCGCCAACAGTGCGGATAACTGTGTTGAATATCATATTTTGCAAGTAACGCACCGACTTTTTCTAAATTCTCAATGACAACCGCGTTACCTTTATAGTAAGGAATTCCGGTTAAATCAGCAACGGATTCTGTCCAAACACCTTTCGCATCAAGTGGAGAAAAAATATCAAGCCCATATTTTACCCCGACCTCATAATCTTCAAGTCCGTGTCCGGGTGCTGTGTGAACAGCGCCGGTTCCTGCTTCTGTCGTAACATGTTCACCCAAAATCAATACAGATGCTCTGTCGTATAATGGATGTTTTGTTTTCAACAACTCAAGATTTCCACCTTTCGTTGTACCTAAAACTTGTATTTCACTCTCTTCCCAAGCAACGCCCTGCAAGAAATTACCTAAAAGTTCCTGCGCTACAACATAAATATCGCCGTCTTTTTGAATGAACGTATATTCTAATCTCGGATGCAAACAAATCGCCATATTAGACGGGATTGTCCAAGGCGTTGTAGTCCAAATCACGGAATAGATGTTTGGAAGTTTAGATGGTTGTAATGTTGAATTATTTATTAATTCAATAATTTTTTTACTTGAGTCTTCATCAAATTTAAATCTTACATAAATCGAAGTCGAAGTATGGTCCGCATATTCTACTTCGGCTTCAGCCAGTGCAGTTTCGCAAGATGCACACCAGTAAACAGGTTTTAGCCCTTTTTCGACATATCCGTTTTTATACATTTGTCCAAAAACTCTCACCTGCTCGGCTTCATACGTAGAATCAATTGTCAAATAAGGGTTTTCCCAGTTTCCTAAAACCCCTAAACGTTTAAACTCGCTTTCTTGACCTTTTAAGTTCTTATGAGCAAATTCTCTGCATTTTTGACGAAGTTCAACAGGAGTAATCGCCTCACGCCCGCCTTTAATGTTTTTTACAACCGCATTTTCGATAGGCAGTCCATGTCCATCATAACCCGGCACATAAGGCGCATAAAATCCCGCTTGAGATTTATATTTAATCAAAATATCTTTTAAGATTTTATTCAAAGCCGTTCCAATGTGGATTTTATCTGAACTTAGATAGGGCGGACCGTCGTGCAAAATAAAAGAACGATTTTTTTCCCTCTGTTCAATATTTTTTTCGTAAATACAATTGTCTTCCCAAAATTTTTGGATTTCAATTTCTCTCATTGCCGCATTTGCTCTCATCGCAAGCGTTGTCTGCGGTAAATTTAATGTATCCTTGTATTCGATTGTTTCTTTTTGCATCATTTTCCCTTTATATTGTTGGACAGGCAAGCCCAAGCTACTTTTTGTTTTTTTTTATTATCTGTTAATAAACTCATTTTCCTGAACAGATTCAAGCACCATTGCCCCTTCAAGTTTTTTTAGTTTATGCTCCCTAACAAATTCGTGCATTTTACCATAATCAAATTCGTTTTCCCATCTCGCAATTACAACCGTTGCAACGCAGTTGCCAATCAAGTTCACCGTAGTTCTTCCCATATCAAGGATTTGGTCGATTCCAAGCAAAATTGCAACCCCGATTAGAGGGATGTTGAAACTTGCCAAAGTTCCCGCCAAAACTATAAGAGAAACCCTCGGTACTGCCGCAACTCCTTTACTGGTAAGCATTAAGGCAAGCATAATTACAATTTGCTGCTCAAAAGATAGATGTATCCCTGCGATTTGAGTCGCAAAAAGCACACCCAAAGCCAAATATAAAGTACTTCCGTCTAAATTAAATGTGTATCCCGTTGGCATAACAAACCCGACAATATTTTTAGGAACACCGAATTTTTCCATTACTTCCATTGCCTTAGGCAACGCTGCTTCCGAACTCGCCGTTGAAAAAGCAAGAATAGCAGGTTCTTTAATTGCCTTCAATAGATTTCTGAAAGAGATTTTAACAATCTTGCACGCAATAAACAAAACGATAGTAACAAATAAAGCAAGAGCAAAATAAAGTGAAAAAATAACTTTTGCATATCCCGCTAAAATTCCAATCCCATTTTCACCTACAGTAGCAGCTATTGCGCCAAAAATCCCTATCGGTGCAAAGTACATAACGTATTCGGTAAATTTAAACATTATTTCAGAGAGTGAAGTTAAAATATCCAAAACAGGCTTCGCTTTTTGTCCCACCGCACAAATTGCAAGAGCCATAAATATAGAAAAGACAACAATTTGCAGTAAATTCCCTTCTGCCATTGATTGGATTACGCTTGTCGGGAAAATATCAATAAGCATCCCTGAAAGTGAATGATGTGTTTGAACTGTCGCCATTTGATTAGCAGCTTGTATATTAGCCGGATTTACGACTACACCGAAACCCGCCCCGGGTTGAAATATATTGCCAACAGAAAGACCGATAATGAGTGCAAGAGTTGTTACTATTTCAAAATAAATAAGAGTTTTTAAGCCGACTTTACCGATACTTTTTACATCGCCGTGACCTGCTATTCCGATAACAAGAGTTGAAAACAACAAAGGCGCGACAATCATTTTTACCATTCTCAAGAAAACAACTGCTAAAGGATGAAGTCTTTGTGCAAAATCAGGTGCAAGCCATCCGACAATTAGCCCCAGTATTAAGGCTAAAAATATCATAGTTGTAAGTTTTGAACTTTTCAAATAATCCTCACTTTGTATTTTTTTATATGTAATTCAGCATATAGGGTAAAAAACTGTGACCCAACTATTTTATATTATACAACAAACACACGTTTATGGACAATTTCGCCTCAGCGTATATTTACAAAATTGCAAAAAAAAACAAAATCGTATAAAATAAGTGCATGCAATATAAATTTTTAAATATTTTTTTAGACCCAAAAGAATTATTGATGCAGGCAAAAACAGACATAAATCCTTTTTTGCTTGAAAATAATTCTTCTCAAATTGAAAAAATTTATAATTTCTTTAAAAGTGACATAAATTTGCTTTTTGTTAATGGTTTTTCAGGCACAGGAAAAGTAAAAATCATTAATTATTCGACCGCGTTTTTATCTTCAGAAGCAATTTTGCTGAAATATAACTGCTTTAATTCTACGGTGCTGGATGATATTTTGCTTTCGTTTTTTAGTGAATTTAAAAAATTATCATCACAAAATATTATTTCAGAACCACAGGTTAGGACAGAAAATTTTACACAAAAAGTGAATTCCTATTTTTCTCAAATAGAAAAACCTTTTGTGATAATTTTAGATTCGTTCGAGTCCGTTTTGGAAGAAAATCGCCAAGAAATCCTCGATTTTATTTTTCATCTGAATTCTATGCAGAAAATTAAAACTATCGTAATCGGCAGAATTTTTGAAAATAAATATTTTAAAGATATACCATTCGAAAGGGTTACTGTATCGGCTCTTGAGAGACGGTTTTTTGAAAAATATCTTAAATCAGAGAAAATTAAGGTCTCAAATGTTACTTTAGACGAATTTTATAAGCATACTCGCGGATACTACTTTTTCACCGCTCTTTCTCTAATTCTGATGAAAAACCAGAACTTATCACTAATAGAGTTTTTAACCAAATTCACTAACAGTTACCTTCCTTTTCATAAATTTTTAGAAAAACAAGCTCTAACCTTAATACCGGCAACAGAAAGAAATTTGTTTTGGTTCTTGTCCACAATCAGACATCCGATTAGTATAGATTTGCTTAAAAAACTTAACTTTTTTGATGAGGAAAAATTTGAACTTTTGATTGATAACCTTCTTATTATCAGGGATGATTCTCAAATTTATATTCGGGATTATCTTAAAGAGGAAATTGGGGACGTAATTTCTTCGCATATTTTACAAAGGATTCGACAATACATAATCGATTTATATCTGACACAATTGCCTTTAAAACCTCTGGAACGAAATATTTGTATCTCAAGGCAAACCATGCGAAAAGAAATTGAATACCACAAACTTTTCCTGCCTAAAAAACCAAAAACTATTCCAAATACAGCTATTGATATTAATTATTTATCCTACGCAACGATTTTTGATGTTGATGTCAAATCAAAAGCGGACGAAGTTCAAGAGGAAAAGCAAAAAAAAAACGGTTTACCCTCAAAGTGAGTTCCCGCAAAAAAGAAATATAAAAATTAATCCAGAAAATTTACCTTATCAACAAAATGAAAAAAAATCTGACTTAGCCGACTTTAATAATGAAATTCCACATACAATCAAGAATCTTACCCTAAAAGAAATTATTGAAGAGGCAAAGGAAGCTGAACTGGATTATGATTATTTAAACGCCGTTGATTTGTACCAAAAAGCACTTTTACTAAAAGATGACAAACATTATCAGTCTTACCTGTCTTTAATTCACACCAAAATAGCTTATGCCTACAAAAAAATGTCAGATTATGAAAATGCCCTCAAATATTATGAATTAGCACGCCAAATTTATGAAAATACAAATGATTTTGTCAAAGTTAATTATATAAAATTCAATATCGCAAAAATCTTTTATGAAACTTACAAAATAGATAATGCAAAGGAAATATTACTCACAATTACCAAATCAGAGGATACGCCGGAAATTTTGGCGCTAAAATGCTTTCTTTTGCTTGCCAATATTGAAGAAGGGTTATCTAAGCTCCAAAATGCCTTTGAGTATTACAAATGTGCGATTGCACATTCTAAAGAAGTAACTAACATAGAAGTATTATCTGAACTTTATTTTAAATATGCACTCATAATGGATGATAAAAATGACACCAAAACGGCGATAGAGTTTTATACAAAATGTATTAATTTAAGCGATGATTTAAATATCAACAAATTTCTTTCGCCGACCTATTCAAATATAGCAACGTTATATTTAGAAAAAAATGATATAGAAAATGCCGTAAAAAATTACATAAAAGCCTATGAAATCGATAAGCAAGGCAATAATGTAGAGGGACTATACTATTCGTCTTCAAAATTGGCCTCCGTATTGCAAAGAAAACAACCGCAAGAAGCGATTAAATATTTTAATACGGCTTTGGATTGCGCGACGTTAATGAATGATGTTTTTTATATTGTATCGGCTTCTCTGGCAATCGGAGATTATTACTATGACCGAAAACAAAACGAAATTGCATTAAAATATTATATTCAAGCCCTTGATTTAGCGCAAAATGATTTTAGTGTGGACAATATAAACAAAATTAATATAAGAATTAACGACATAAAGTTTAGAATGGGTGTTGAAAACTTTGAGAAAGTAATCGAAATTATAAGACAAGAAACCGAGCAAGAACATGAATGAAACCCAAGTCCAAATATTAAAACAAAAGCTGGAATTTGATTTGTCCGAGGCTAAAATAAAAATTTACAGTAAATATGAGGATTTTTTTCTTCAAAAAAATGCCCATACTAATCTTATTTCAAAGAACGATGAAAAATTATTGTTTGAAAAACATATTTTTGATTCGCTCGCGATTAATTTGTTCTTAAAAGACAGACATGGCAAAACACTGGGAAGGTTGCTGGATATAGGTACAGGAGGCGGATTCCCATCAGTACCGATTGCGATTTTTTATGAAAATATAAATGTTTTTGCAATTGACAGTATCAGAAAAAAAATTAATATAATCGAAGAATTTAAATCGGATTTGGAATTAGATAATTTGTTTCCAATATGTGACAGGGTGGAAAATTTACAATTAAAAAACAACAGAAAATCTTACGATTATGTTACAACGCGTGCTGTTGCACCGCTTGAAACTATTTTAAAATATGCGATTCCGAATTTAAAAGTCGGCGGACATTTTATTGCCTACAAATCAAAAAAAGCTTTGACTGAAATAAAAGATGCTGAGAGAACCGCAAAATTACTCAAAGCGAAAATGGTTGATATAATTGAGTATGTTTTACCTTTAGAGGAAATTCATGAACGAAATTTAGTGATTTTTAAAAAAATATAAAAAAGTAGGGTATGGTTAAATCCACGCCCTACTTTTAAACTGTCTATCGGTGAGATAGTAATATCACCGCGAAGATTTAGGCTACATCATGCCGCCCATTCCTCCCATACCACCCATGCCTGCCATAGCGGACATATCAGGTGAAGATTTATCTTCTGCTATTTCAACAACTGCAGCTTCTGTTGTTAATAACATAGAAGCGACGGATGCCGCGTTTTCAAGCGCAGAACGGGTAACTTTCGCCGGATCAACAATCCCTGCCTTAATCATATCTGTGAACTCATTTTTTAAAGCATCATAACCGAAAGAACCTTTTTCAGCTCTAACTTTGTCTATTACAACGTCGCTTTTTGCGCCTGCGTTACCTGCGATTAGTCTCAAAGGAACATCAAGTGCAAAGGTTAAAATTTTGAATCCGATTTTTTCATCATCAGTCGTGAATTCTACAGACGATATTTTACTTTCAAGCTCTTGTTGAACTCTTACAAGTGCAACCCCGCCGCCTGCAACAATACCTTCTTCGTTAGCCGCGCGAGTTGCATTAAGCGCATCTTCTATTCTTAACTTTCTTTCTTTTAATTCAACTTCAGAAGCAGCACCGACTTCAATTACAGCAACTCCGCCTGAAAGTTTAGCGACACGTTCTTGAAGTTTTTCTTTATCATAATCCGAATCAGAAGCTTCAATTTGTTTTCTAATCAATTTAACTCTGTCTTGTACTGCTTGTTTTGTTTCGTTTCCGACAACAATGGTTGTTTCATCTTTTGTAACCGTAACACGCTTTGCAAGTCCCATCATTTGAGTTGTAACGTTTTCAAGCTTAATGCCTAATTCTTCGGTAAACATTTCACCGCCTGTTAAAATAGCAATGTCTTCAAGCATAGCTTTTCTTCTGTCGCCAAAACCAGGTGCCTTAACCGCAACTGCTCTTAAAACCTTCCTCATTGTGTTAACAACAAGAGTTGCCAACGCTTCGCCCTCAACGTCTTCTGCTATTAATAATAATGAGCGTCCGTCTCTTGCAACCTGCTCCAAAACAGGTACCAAATCAGCGATTAAGTTAATTTTTTTGTTTACACAAAAAACGTAAGCATCTTCTAAAACAGATTCCATTCTTTCAGCATCCGTCACAAAATAAGGTGAAATATAACCCTTGTCGAATTGCATACCCTCCACAACTTTTAAATTAGTTCCGAAAGATTTTGATTCTTCAACCGTAATAACACCATCATGCCCGACTTTGTCCATTGCTTCGGCAATTAATTCACCGATTTCTTTATTATTTCCTGCCGAAATTGTTGCGACTTGTGCAGTTTCTTCTTTTGTACTAACCGATTTTGACATAGCTTTAATTTTTTGGATTGAAAGTTCAACCGCTTTGTCAATCCCACGTTTCATGCACATTGGATTTGCGCCTGCAGTAAGATTTTTTAAGCCTTCTTTAACAATTGCTTGAGCCAAGACACTTGCTGTTGTTGTACCATCACCTGCAACATCATTAGTTTTAGAAGAAACTTCTTTCAACAATTGAGCCCCTGCATTTTCAAGCCCGTCTTTAAGTTCGATTTCTTTTGCAATGGTAACACCGTCATTAACGATTTGCGGTGCGCCGAATTTTTTTTCCAATATCACGTTGCGGCCTTTTGGTCCTAACGTTACTTTTACAGCGTCTGCTACTGCGTCAATCCCTTTTAAAAGACTTTTGCGAGCTTCTTCCTGAAATACTATGCGTTTTGCCATTTTAATTTTCTCCTTTTTTTACACTTCAACACGAAACATTCCGTATTCGCGCCTTTATTCGTTTTTTCTATATTCTACTTTACTTTTTCAAGATGACGGCTTACCAGCATTTATGCACTCGCTGATTTTTGCTCCGTCTCCCTTTTTAATTGAAACTCGCTCGCATCTCCTGTGCTTGCGGAACCTCGGGCTTGTTGCCGCCGTTTGCCGTTTGCCGTTTACTCGATTACTCCTAAAACATCCTTGATTGAAAGGATTTTTAAAGTTTTATTGTCTTCTTTTACGTCTGTTCCTGAATATTTTGCGAACAAAACTATTTCACCGACTTTAACATCCATCGGCTCTCTTTCGCCGCTATCAAGTGTTTTTCCTGCACCAATCGCAACGATTTCGCCTTTTTGTGATTTTTCTTTTGCGCTATCCGGAATAAAAATTCCGCCTGAAGTTTGTTCTGTGTCTTCAATTACCTTAATAACAATTCTGTCTGCCAGTGGTCTGATTGCCATGCTTGTTCACTCCTTCTTTTCTTACTATACTTTTTATTTTGATGTCGGGCAAGAATGCCCGACCTACTACTTTATTTATACCTCAAAAAATTCTAATAAAATACAAATTTAAGGAAAAATTAATAATTTTACTTAAACATCAACACAAATAAGCTCCGTATGATGAGACTAATGCACAATTAAGAACCAGCATAGGGACATTTCTCTCGAAATCAAAGATTTCGGAGAAAGCAGTCAAAACAAATTTTCTATACTTGTGCAGTGGTCTTATGATTAGACTTGTAAAAATGCCCTAATTATTTTTATTGTATAATTACACTATGAAAGCAAAAAAAACAATTCAAGAATTAAGCGCATATCCTGTTTCACTTTTTGATGAAGAAGGTTATTTAAAAATAGACAGCAACGAAAGTGATTTCGGACCTTCGCCAAAAGTTCTTGATACTCTGCGCCACGTTGAACCGTGTGATGTCCGGTATTACCCGTTTTATGGCGAATTATTAAAAAAATTAGCGAATTTTCATGGGGTAAATATTGAAAATATAATTCTTACGGCAGGTGCCGATGAGGCAATAAGCTCAATTCTCGGTACTTTTTTGGAAGCGGGACAAACCGTTCTAACCGTCACTCCTTCTTTTGTTATGCCCAAAATTTATTCAAAAATTAATGGGCTTAAATATCTGGAAATTCCTTATGAGGATAAATGGCAATTCCCTAGCAAAAAATTTATACAAAATATTGATAATGCAGATTTTATACACATTACAACCCCAAATTCACCTACAGGAGAGGTGATTTCACAGGATGTTATCGCACAAATTATTGATAAATCTGGCGATAAAGCCGTATTGATTGATGAAACTTACGCAAATTATTCGGGTATAACCAATCTGGAGTTGACAAAAACAAACGAAAACGTTTTTATCGTACGTTCCTTTTCCAAAGATTTTGCGCTTGCGGGGCTAAGGCTCGGCTATATTGTTTCAGCAGAACAAAATATTAAAAACCTAAGAAAATATCTCAGCCCTTACAATGTTTCTAATTTGACTGTTAAAGCAGGAATTGCGGCACTTGATGATATTCAATATTTTGAAGATGTTAAAAGCGAGATGGAAAAATCAAAAAAAGTTTTATCAGATGGGTTGGAAAAATTAGGCGCAAAAATTTATCAGTCAAAAACAAATTTTATATGCGTTGATTTTGGTGAAAAAGCAGATTTTATTTACAAAAAATTATTAGACAACAAAATCAAAGTTAAATATTATCGAAAAAGAGAAATGCTTGAAAACTGTTTCAGAATTACCGTTCCCAGACTTGAAAACACCTTAAAAATATTGGAAACGTTAAAAACAAAACCAACTATTATTTTTGATGTGGACGGGGTTTTAATGGATGCTTCAAAATCTTATAGAGTGGCTGTGCAAAAGACTTTTAACCATTTTTCCAATAAAGATGTTTCATCAGAGGAGCTTTCTGCGGCGAAAAAACACGGTGGACTTAATAATGACTGGGATTTAACCGAATTTTTGTTGAAAAAATATGGGTATGAAATAAATAAAGATGAGATTGTCGAGATTTTTCAAGCTTACTACACAAAGCTGGCAGAAATAGAAGAACCTCTTGTTGATTGCGAATTTTTTGAAAAGTTGGCAAAAAATTATAATTTATCCGTATTTACAGGGCGTTTAAGACGGGAAGCATTTTTCACTCTTGATAAACACAATTTTACGAAATATTTTTATCCGATAATTACCATGGATGAAGTCGGGCTTCATCGCCAAAAACCTGATTGCTTGGGACTCGAAATTATTAAAGCAAAAATCATTACCGATAAGATTTATTACTTGGGTGATACGGTTGATGATATGACTTGTGCTATAACTGCAAATGTATTAGGAATAGGGATATTACCTCCACAGGATAAATCAGACGATTTGAAAAATCTGTTGAAATCTAAAAATGCCATGGTAGTATTAGAACAGGCAACTGATTTAGGAAAATTTTTAGAAGAACTAGAGGATGGCTATGCGAAAAAGTGAAAAGATTAGAAAGACACTCGAAACTGAAGTTAAGATTGAATTAAATCTTGATGGAACCGGCAAACGAGAGATTGAAACCCCAATAAAATTTTTTACGCACATGTTGGAACAATTCGCCGCACACGGCGGATTTGATTTAAAAATCAATGTGCAATCACATGATAAAGACAACCACCACGTTGTCGAAGATGTTGCGCTTACACTTGGCGAAGCTTTCAAAGATGCTTTGGGGGATAAAAAAGGGATAAATCGTTACGGAAGTTTTATTTTACCAATGGATGAGGCGCTTTCGCTTGCGGTAATTGATTTGAGCGGACGGGTATTTTCCAAGGTGGATATTAACATTAAGGACGAAAAAACATCTGATTTTGAAACGATTTTGCTTCCACATTTCTTCAACAGTTTTGCGCAGGCTAGCCAGTCGACAATCCACATAAAAATGCTTGATGGTAGTGACACTCACCACATAATCGAAGCGGTTTTTAAATCCTTTGCAAGGGCTTTGAACATTTCTTGCGCGATTAATGAGAATAACAAAGACGTAATTCCTTCGACAAAAGGGATTTTGTAAGGAAAAAAGGGGAACAGAGGTATGGAAGGATAGAGATAGGGCTTGGGTGAACGGTAAACGGTAAACGGCGGCAAGAAGCCCTAGGTCGTTAAAGTAGGGTGGGTTCCCTAACCCACCGACAATAAACCCCAAAGAAGTAAAAAGGAAAAAGGAAGCAAGAACGACAAAACCGTTTACCGTTTACTGTTTACCGTTTACTTCGTTTAAACCCATCAACCATTCAACTAAAAAAGGAGCTACAATGAAAAACGCATCAAACACTTGGATTTATGGTGATAATGTCGATACTGACGTCATAATTCCGGCAAGATATTTAAATACATCTGAACCGAGTGAATTGGCGAAATTTTGCATGGAAGACATTGACAAAAATTTTGCGAAAGAAGTTAAAGAGGGCGATGTCATTGTAGCAGGTGAAAATTTTGGCTGCGGTTCTTCCAGAGAGCATGCTCCGATTGCAATTAAGGCATCTGGAGTTAAGGTGGTCATTGCAAAGAGTTTTGCGCGGATTTTTTTTAGAAACGCAATAAATATAGGGCTTGTGATACTCAAAAACAGTGAATTGCCTGATGAAATAAGAAAGGGTGATGAGATAGAAGTCGATATTGAAAACGGTACAATCAAAAATTTATCCACAGGAAAAGAATATGAAACAACTGCTTATACAGGTTCGATTAAAGAATTAATCGACATCGGCGGGTTGATTAATTATACAAAAGAGAAATTGAAAAGTTAATTTAGAAAACATTTATCAAGCGAGCATTTTTAAATTATTCAATATTTCTTCGTTTTGAGGGTCAATGCATAAAATATCTTCATAAAGCTTGATAGCACCTTCTTTATCCCCTGTATGTTCAAGCATAAGAGCTAACTTTCGTTTTGCATCAAGAAAATTAACATCTGCCTTGACTGCTTTTTCAATATGCAGCATCGCATTATTTTGATCCTTTTGTACTTCGTATAGAACACCTAATTTATAGTGGGCATGTGCATTACTGGGGTTATATCTCAAACATTCAACAAGAGCCTTCTGTTGCTCATAAATACTGTCAATTTCCTCGTAACATTCGGATATTGCATAGTAATATTCAGAAGTTTGCGGGTTCAATTCAATTGCTTTTTTATATTGCAGTATTGCTTCATTAAAGTTTTTTATTAGTTTATTGACCGTTCCTAAAAGATAATAAATATAAGGATTTTGGTTGTAATATTTTAATGCGGTCGTAAAATGTTTAAAACAGGTTTCACTATCATTTTGCGAGAATAAATGCATAGCCCAGTTGGAATATATATTGCTCAGTTCAAAATGGATTTGTTTAATATCGTCGGCTTTAGCAATATCAAGAATTTCATTATATAAAAGGATAACAGCTTTAAAATTTTGCTTCATTTCGTAAGCTCTAGCAAGCATTTTTTTAAACCTAATATTTTTAGAATCCCCTTTAATTAGTTCATTTAATAACTCTATCCCCTCATCAATCCTACCCTCATCAAGCAAAATTTGAGTGATATTTTCTCCGGCGTAAGTAGAATCAGCTAAGGGATGTGCTTTTATTAAATTGGCATATTCTAAAGCGAACTCATAATTTTTCATGCCAGAATAGATTTCCATAAGGGTCTTCATAGCCCATAAACCATTTTCATCAGCAAAATGTGTT
Organism: uncultured bacterium; assembly: GCA_903868125.1. Lineage (GTDB taxonomy): Bacteria > Cyanobacteriota > Vampirovibrionia > Gastranaerophilales > Gastranaerophilaceae > CAIPUE01. The sequence goes on from CAIPUE010000015.1 coordinate 56,152, forward strand.
TCAGCTATTTCATTTGCCAGCTTAATCAAAGAAGCATACTCCGAAATCGATTTATATAGCCCAATCAATCGTTTCTTGACACTGATCTCTTCAGGATAAATTTCTAAAGTTTGTTCATATTCTTTTATTGCTAAATCGAATTCTCCGAATTCGGAATGTATTTCGGCACGTATAATTTTGTTTTTTACTTTTTCTTGATTACTGTCAAGAAAATCTTCAAGCGTTTCATACATTTTTATTGCTGATCTTTTTTGGTTGGTTTTAAAATAAATTTGGGCAAGTTCCTTTATTACTATTACATTATTTGCATCTTCGTCCAAAATGTTGTTCAATAAGGTTATGGCTTTCATTGGTTTATCGATTTCCATATAACAATTAGCAATAAATACTTGCATTTCAAAATTAGTGGGTTGATGTCCGATTATAATTTTAGCCTGTTCTATTGCATCATAAATTTTTCCTGAATTGTAAAGTGATTTTGTCAAAATAATTCTGACCCCATCATCACTGCTTTTCTGTTCTAAATAGTTTTTTGCTAAATTTTCAACTATGTTATATTTCTTCTGTTTATGCAAAAGACGTATTTGCTCCACAAGTTCGTCAGAAGTTATTTGAAGTTCACTATCTTTATTGCCTTTTTCTGAAACAATCATTAATGTGTACATGAAATAGATTAGTCCGGCTATAACAAAAACGATAAAAAACAGAAAAATAAAATCACTCATGGCGGACCTTTCTTGATAACGATATTTCTATATTATATACTATAATCATACAAAAATAAACCCTTTATTATTTTTAATTATAATTCCCTCTTTACATTTCATAAAAATATATTAATATAGATGATATGAAGAAGATTTTTATTGTTCTTATATTTTTATTTTTTGTCCCGACTTTGCCGATTTTGGCTGAAGATGTCACAGGCAGTGGTGGGATTGAAGATACCATGCAATATACCAATTCGGTTGATAATGCATTTTTAGGACAAAAAAAAATTACGGATGAGGAGTTTCAAAAAGCTTTATCTGAAGTAAGAGGCAAGCAAAAAAGAGGGGGAAAAGCCAAACCTTTTGCGGGTAAAGATGTAAACGAAGAAAATGACGGCGGGTACTTGGATGAAACAGCACAAAAAAATCTTCTTTTGGGTGTTCCTGTTTCCTTGATAAATGATGACGGTGCTGAAATTCCTGTCGGACATTACAAAATCGTAGGGGAAAAAATTAACGATAAAGTGTATTTAAATTTTTATCAGTCTTACACCCTTGTGGCAAAAGCTCCTGCAATAGAGACTAACAGTGATTTTGATGAAACTGCGCTTAATTTTGTAAAAATACTTCCCTATAACGAACGGAGAATTAAGCTGATTTACGGCTCCATGGATTTTAACGCATATACGTTTATAAAAATGAAGACCGAAATTTCTGATTAAACATTATTTTGGCTAAAACTGACAAATCTATAGGATTTTGTCCCACCTTGATACATTTATGTCAAACTCCATGACTTACGACAGGAATACCTTATATCATGATAATGAGGTGTTTTTATGAAATCATTAAAAGAAAAATTTGGGCAAAGATTACAAAAATTGAGAAAAAGTTTAGGCTTAACGCAAGAAGCTATTGCCGAAAAAATAGACATGGATATTCCAAATCTTAGTAACATTGAAAACGGCAAGCGCTTTATGACCCCTGAAAATATTGAAAAAATTGCGAAAGCCCTGAACGTAGAGGTAAAAGACCTCTTTGACTATGAGCATCATCAGCCCAAAGAAAAACTCATTATAACCATTTTAGAATTCTTAAAATCCGCATCCCCGGAAGAAGTTGAATTTATATATAAATCAGTTAAAAACTTGAAAGAGTATAAAAAGTAACCTAATCATCACTTGGCAAATTTAGCCGTCAATTAATAATTGTACCTGTTATTTCCCCAATCTTCATTTGAAACCATTCTTCCAAGATTTTTTTTAGCTGTTTTCCAGTATTCTTTAATATAAGTTTCAATCCAAAAAGAATATTTCATTTTTTCTATTTCTTCAATAGTTTCAAATGCACGAAATTTATACTTAGTTTCACCATTAGGTTTTTTAACGTCTTTATAAAATTTCGGATTGTTATTGTTGAAAAATTCTGTAAAAGTTATGTAATCAATTATTGCTCCTTCAAAATTAGAATTTGCTAATTTTTCAATTCTTCTAAGGCAAATATTTATCAAGACGGCATCTTTAAAATTAGTTTTATTTAAAATTGCGTCAAAAAATTCTGCATTTGTCAAGATTGCTCTTTCAAAATTTGCATTTGTTAAATCTGAACTTCTAAGCCTTGCATCTTCTAATAAGCATTTGCAAAAATTAAGCCCCTGTAAATTTGAAGATATAAAACCTGCCCCTCTTAAATTTATTTCACCTAAATCTTTAGCCTCACTTAAATCTTTATTATGTATTTGTATGGGGCTTACATAGTAATCATTTATAAAAAACCATTTCCTGTACAAAGGTAAAAAAGCAACTTTAAGTGACATCAAATTCTCTTTATAGTTTGAAGTTTCTCTAAGTTCATTTTCCTTTTTATTTTCAATTTCTTTATAAACTGTAGATTTATACACTGCATTTGAACGTCGCGTTGTTTTTAGTTTAATCTTATTATTAAGATTGTCGTATTCATGGTTTAGTTCTCCTAAAGTTTCTTTGCAAATTCTCTTTACTGTTTTATCAGTATTGTTTATTAATATTGTAAAAATAAGATTAATAGAGTTTTTTGCACAGGCATTTTGCTTATAGAACTGGTCAATAAAATCTTTTTCATCTAAATATTTTTTATTTGTATTTATCTCATTATATTTAACAAAGGAATTAAGAGCTTTAATAGCACAGCATTTAGCTTCTATATTATTTTCATCTATTTTTTTTGTTAATGCTAAAAAACTTTCCTCAATGTTTTTGTTTAATTTAAATCTTTGCTCTTCCCAAAATTTAATATATGCCCACACAAGCCCTGCTATAGTTCCTAATGCAATCAAATTATGGCTTATAAATTGTTCAACTTTTGTTAAGTTTAATAAGAAAATCTCATTCAAAATATAGAAATTAATAAAGAATAATGATTTTTTTATAAAAATCAGAATCCAAGAATATTTTAATAAAACTAATCCTATTAAAAAGAAAAGGACTGGCATTTTATACTTAAGCAAAAACCTCTTAAATTTAGCTATCCCAAAATAAATATAATATAAACATTTATAGTAACGGTTTATTAAAAAAATTGAAACTTTAGATAGTGGTTTAAAAAAACAAATAAAAGTTATTATTCCAACTAAAATTAATAAAGTGGCAAAAAATGTTAATATAACTAAATTATCATTATTCATTATTTATTCTCATTATTTTTAACTTAATTCACGGATATGCATACCCGCCCCACGCTGAACAAAATTATTATATCATGATCCAATCCAAATAAATTAAAATTCCATGTACCCCTTTTTATAAAAAATTATTTTACAAAGTTTGAAATATGTTTTGATTATAATGATATCATGAAGTTTAAATTTTTAATAATTTTATTCTTGAATATTTTTATTGCTCAAAATGTTATGGCACAACAAATTTTGCCTGCGGATATCCAAAGACACACCCAAACGATTTATGCCCCAACAACAGGAGAAGTCGGCAAAACTTATTTTTATTGTCAGAATGGTAATAAATGTTCAACTGAACAAGTTGTCAGAGAATATTATAAAAATAAGGACTATTCTGTTATGCGTGCGGAGTATGCGTTCTGGAAAGGAATGTTTATACTCACTTTTTTAGATGAACTTTACCCTGCAAATCACTATACATCTTATGGCAAAACAGGCGTCTTTCATGATATGGCACTTTATAAAACTCAAGAAGAGGATTTGATAAAAAAATGTGCCTATATAAAAAATACTGATTTAAAAGAATTTATAAATTCACAAATTAAAAAACATGAAGCTGGTGCATATATAAGAGACCTTGATGAGTGGGAAGTTGAAAGTTACAAGAATCCGACTGAATATTTCAAATCACCAATTGTACAGGAACTTTTGATAAGAATTAATAATAAAACTTTTTATAAAGTAGTAAATAAGATTTTGCAGGATAGAAAAAATAATACGGTTGGGACTCCTGATTATATTGTTTGGAATAAAAAAGAAATGATTTTTGTAGAAGTAAAACGAAAAAATGAGAAATTAAGCGAAGACCAAATCGGCTGGGGTGAATTTTCAATACAAAATAAAATTTCGTATAAAGTTGTTAGAGTTGAAGGTCAAAAACTTCCGACTTTCAATGTCAAACCTTGATACACTTATGTCAATGGGGTCTTTTCCGGACATTTGAAGTGAGTTTCGACCGCCTGTGTTTTAGGTTCTCTGTCGCGAGGTTTCGAACCTGCGACCCTTTTATTTGTTTTTACATTAACACTATGGCTCTCTATCACTGGATTTGCAAGTTTTTTATCAAATTTATTTCCTTTCGTATCATTTCAACATAAATATCTTGAATTTATCGTATCAATATGTTACGATAATGTGTGAAGAATGATACGATAATCGGGAAGCATTTATGACACTTACCAAAAGACAATATAAAATATTTGATTATATCCAAGAAAACCAATCTGTTAAAAGACTGGATATTGAAAAATATATTCAATCCTTAGATGAAAATGTTTCGAAAATTACTGTAATAAGAGATTTAGATGCGTTATTAAAAGAAAAACTTATCAAAAAATCGGGGCAAGCTCGTAGCATAACTTATTTCCCTATTAGCGATAATGAACTTCTCCGAAAATATAACGTAGAAGAATATTTTTCAATTGAAACTGACAAAAGAAAAATAAAGTATCAAAGCTTTAATTTCAACATTTTTACAAATTTCAAAGATGTTTTTTCTGAAGCAGAGCTAGAAGAACTTAAACAAACAAACAAAATTTTTGTTGAAAAAATTAAGAAATTAACTCCAATAGCCCTAAAAAAAGAGTTTGAGAGGTTAATGATTGAACTTAGCTGGAAATCCTCTCAAATTGAGGGTAATACCTATTCATTACTTGATACTGAAGTCTTGATTAAAGATAATATTGAGGCTAAAGGTCATAAAAAAGAAGAAGCGATTATGATTTTGAATCACAAAAATGCTTTGGAATATATTTTTAAAAATAGAGCTTATTTTAAAATTCTTACAAGAGCAAAAATCGAAGAATTACACGCAATTTTGACGAAAGATTTAGGCGTTGAAAAAGGTTTAAGAAAAACTCCGGTCGGAATTGTTGGAACGAATTATAAACCGCTTGATAATCAGCATCAAATAAAAGAAGCTGTTGAAAAATTGGTTAAAATAATTAATCAAATGAAAAATCCTGTTGAACAAGCACTTTTTACGGTAATTATGATTTCATATATTCAGCCGTTTGAAGATGGCAACAAACGAACCGGAAGAATTTTAGCAAATGCAATTTTGCTTGCAATCAATTATTGCCCGCTTTCGTATAGAAGTGTTGATGAGGCAGAATATAAAAAGGCGGTTATAATTTTTTATGAAAATAATAGCGTAACTTATTTTAAAGAATTATTTATAGAACAGTTTAATTTTGCGGTAGATAAATATTTTTAAAAAATTTGCTAAAAACTTCCGACTTTTCATGTCAAACCTTGATAGATTTATGTCAAACTCCCTGACACACGCCAACACTGGGGTCTTGTTCGGACATTTGAAGTGAGTTCCGACCGCCTGTGTTTTGGGTGCACTGTTGAGAGGCTCGGACTCCCGACATAATTTATTTAATTCACATTAACACTATGGCTCTCTATCACTACATTTGCAAGTTTTTTATTAAATTTATTTCCTTTCGTATCATTCCAACACATCTTTATGTTAAAATTATTTCATGAAAATATGTTAAAATTATTTCATGAAAAAACTTATTATAAAAATAGCTATAATAATATTAGCAATTTTTCTTTTATTTTCGTTAGCTAAAAGTATTTTACCTATTTCTTCGCATATTGCAAAAGGGAATGGAATGGCACCTTCGATTCAAAAGGGAAATATTTTCAAAGTAAATAAAAGAATAAAAAAAATTGAGAGAGGAGATATTATTCTCTACAAATTACCTTTCGATAAGGGTGAATATTTTCAACGAATAATAGCTGTTCCTGATGATAAAATAGAAATTAAACGAAATTATCTGGGGATTACAGAAGTCTACTTAAATGATAAATTATTAAATGAACCATATAAAATCAAGAAAAAAGAGCTTTCTGCTCATCCTAAGGCAATTCAAATGAAACCAGTAATTATAAAAAAGTACTCTTATTTTGTAATGGGTGATGATAGAGATTTATCTTTTGATAGTAGATTTTTTGGACCTTTGCCAAAATGGTTTATAAAAGGCAAAGTTACTGAGATTAAAAAATAAAAACTTCCGACTTTCGATGTCAAACCTTGATACAAAAATATCAAACTCACTGACACACGACACACAGGGTTTAAAATTAAAAAAACACTAAGCCCTAAGACTTAGTGTTTATAATGGTGGGCGTTGAGAGGCTCGAACTCCCGACATCTTCCTTGTAAGGGAAGCGCTCTACCAACTGAGCTAAACGCCCGCACCAATATTTAATTTTCAATTCTTTTTTTTGTTTAGCCCAGCTGGATTAATTAAACCCGCCAAACCTACATTCATCTTAGCGTAAGATGCTCATACTTTAAAGCGTACACCTTGGAGCCAAGTGCTAACAATCTCTTTGCGCAAAATTAATCTTACCTGAAACAAATTTGTTTGTCAATCAGATATTTTATCTCCCAATTCACGCAATCTCTTCTGTCGATTTCTTTTCCCTGACAATCTCTGTTGTTTCAACACTAGAGCTTTTTGACACTGGTCTTTCTTGCAGCGCAGGCTCGCAACAACTCTCGCAATTGTTCAATCTTTCATCACAACATTCGGTTGCAAGCTCTTGATACTCATTAAGTAATTGCCTGGTATCTCTTACTTGTTCCAAGACTATTCCTAAATCATTAGCCAGTTCAAGTTGATTTTGCTTTAAAATATCTCTTTCTACATTTGATTTATTAATCAAATATTTTGCCGCATTAACTTGCTCATTTTTCATTTCATGATAATTCGCACTGATTTTTTTGTTTCTGTCATAGACATAATTTATAGACTTGTATAACGAAACCCCCAAGAGTATCCATAAAGAATTTCTAAGTGCAAATCCTGTTGCCTTTGCAGTTAAAGGGGCCTTGTTTGCAAATTTCTCAAATCCTTTAGTTATTTTGGGTAAATATTTTGTGTTATATTTACTTTGGTTTATATTTTTTGCCAGTTTTGCGATACTGCTTTCAGCATCTACAAGTGCTTCAGGGTTCTTTTCTGCAAACTTTTGAGCAATCTTAACTAAGCCCAAAGAAGCAAAAAGTGTTCCACCAACTATCACAGCAACATCACCGAAAGCAGATGCTACAGGATGTTTCTTTCTAGCTTTTTGCCATTCTATAGGGTCAGATTTTTTCAATGCACGATAACCCGCAATAACCGACATAATAATTCCCCAAGTGATTGCAGCTCCACCCATGGCGCCAAGCCGCTTGCTTAAAGTAACGCTTTTACTTAAAGGCTTGCCGGTTTCTGCCAAAATACCATTTGCAACGGTATCTACGACGGGCATTGCTAAAAATAGTCCAAAGAGCGTACGCTTATTTTTTTTCTCTTTATTTTTATCAACAGATTTGGCATACGCAAGAGATCTTACTTGAGAATCGTTAAGATTAACAATAACCTCGGCTTGTTCCATTTTGTTTCTTGATTTGAAACCGACATTTGATTCTGAATTCCCAATCGATTGCACTTGCATTGAAACCACCTCACTTATACACATCCATACACACACTGCATTATAATATAGTAAAACCGAAAAGTAAATATAGTTGCTAGTTCGATAATTTATATTAATAATTCTTTACAAGTTTTTATTTTCCAACTAAAATGTATTTATGGAAAGATTTTTTATTAAAACAATGGGGTGTAAATCAAATCAACTTGAGGGAGCTTTGATTGAAGAAAATTTGATTAAAAACGGACTTGCAAAGGCTGAAAAAATAGCAGATGCTAATATTTTTATTTTAAATTCCTGTACTGTCACTCACAAAAGTGATAACGAGGCATTTTATATCCTCCAAAAGGCAAAACAAAATAATCCAAGCATAAAAACCGTTTTAACCGGTTGCATCGCGCAAATTGAAAAGGACAACTTGCTGAACAATCCCAACATTGACATTGTTTTAGGTAATGATGAAAAATTGGATATGTTCAGGCATTTAGGTCTATCTTGTTCAGTTTGCAAAATCGAAAACTTAAATTCTTTTCATAATGTTTTTTTACAAGATACTAAAAAGACTCGTGCCAGTCTGAAAATTCAGGATGGATGTGATAATCGTTGCTCATATTGCATAATCCCTTTTGCTAGGGGTAAAAATAGGAGTGCTGATTCGGATTTTATTTTAGAACAAATAAAAATTTATGAAAATATAGGGTTTAAAGAAATTATGTTGACAGGAATTCATATCGGGCAATGGGGATTGGATTTGCAGAATGGAGAAAATTTCCTGCACTTATTACAAAATATTGAAACGCAAACTGATATAAATCGCTTTCGTTTGGGGTCTTTAAATCCGCTTGAAATTAATGACGAAATGCTTGAATTTTTGCGAAATTCGGAGAAATTTTGTCCTCATTTCCATCTTTCCCTTCAGTCAATGTGTGATAAAACTCTAAAATCAATGAATAGACATTATTCGGTAGCTCAAGCGCTTGATTTGATTGAAAAAATAAATAAATCTTTTGAACTACCATTCATCGGGAGTGATATTATTGCAGGATTTGCGGGCGAAGATGAAGATGATTTTGGAACGACTGTTGAAAATTTGAAAAAATCCCAATTAACTCAAATACACACATTCCCGTATTCACTTAGAAAAGGGACTTTAGCCGAAAAATTTGAAGGTCATATTGATATAAAATCAAAAGAAGAAAGGGCTAAAATTATCAAAGAGATTTCGGCTCAAAAACATAAAGAATTTTTAGAGAAAAACTTGGGAACTATTCAAGAGGTTTTAATTGAAAAAAACTTGGATAAAAAAACAGGCATGATTAAAGGCATTAGTCGGAATTATATAAATATTTTAATCAAGCCCAAAATTGATTTTAATCAGGTTAAAAATACCATTCAAAAAGTGAATATTCTTGAAATTACCCCCGTAATCGGAGAAATATTAGAATAAAAAGGCAGGAAGTTTTGAGACTATTTTTTTATAAACTTTCTTAAGGATTTTATATGTTTTATTTTCCTTAGTTTTTTCTTTAATATCAAATACACCGAGAAGTAGCTTGTAGGAACTATCGGTTTTAGAGGCATAAATTTCCGCTGTTATTTTTTTAGGTTTATCATCTTTATTTATTGGAATTTTCAATATTTTAATTGCAATAGTAGAACTATACGCTTCCGGTTTAAGCACTGATTGTTTGTCTACCACCTGTTCAAAAGATTCCCCTAATATTAAATCCCTGTCTTTAAAAATCACTTTCAAATACAATGAGTCAATATTATATTTAGAAAGATTTTTCAATCTGATATTTAAATAAATATTGTCTTTGCAGGTCCAATTATTCGATACAAATTTCCCTTGAATTTCTTCAATTTTAAGGTCTTCAATAGAAAGTATATTTGTATTGAAATATTTATCTATTTTTTTTATTTTGTACTGATATAATTCAGATTGTGCTATATTTCCACGTGCAGCTTCGCTTGCAGCTAAATGAGACAGAAACTTTTTGTACTCTTCATAATTTATTATCTCGGGAGTTTCTTTAAAGACTTCTTCGAAATATTCATAAGCCAAATCCGGATTGTCTTTCATTAAAAGCAACGCCAATTTATACCTAATAATCGGGGCATTAACAATAGTTAGTGCCATCTTTAGTGAATTTATTGCTTCTTCTATTTGCATATTGCGAACTTTTTCTTCTGCAAAATAAACATATGATGATGCTAAACTATTTTTAATCGATTGAATATGCTTATATTTAGTTATTTGATAGTAAACTAAGGATTTTTGATATTTTAAAGCAGCCATATTATAATCAGCTCGATTATAATATATGGTCCCTAATTTATTATAAATATCGGCTTTATATTCAATCAATTCTTTATCAGGTTTTTCATCCAAATTATCCATTAATTGCTGGGCACTATCAAGGCGGTTCATGCGAGTATATAAAATTGCAAGCTTATATACCGGAGCAAATTCCATATAGGGTGCTTTATTTATGGCTTTCTTATATTCAATTTCAGCATTTTGGTAATCTCTTTTGGCTTCATTTAAAAATGCTAATCTCATATTAATTTTATAATTTCCAGGCTGTTGTTCTTCCAAATATTTATTTTTTTCAATCAAAACACCTATTAGGTAATAATCTATTGCATCATCCTGCTTTTGTTGCTTAATTCGATCTTGCTCCTCATAAACTTGATGCCGAACTAGGCAAAGAATGGAGAAAACAATAACAAAAATTGCAATGATTGTTATTGCAAACGTTCTTAAATATTCAAAAAAAGTTCTTCTATTCATTATCTTCCTGTATTGATATCGACTCCATACCTTCTAATTTGTGGAATTTTTTGTGTATAGCTTGGATTGGTTTTTTTCCGTTAACATCTATTATCGCAATAATTTTTGTCAAATTAGTATTTTTATCATTTTGTTTTTTCGAAATTTCATGCATATGGTCAAAATTTTCTACAATATAAGTATGCACATTATTTATATTTTCAGGGGTACATAATATCGTTATCTTTAAGCGTCTTATGTTTTTGGTACTTTTAACCAAAACTTTTTGTTCAAATAATCGAACAAGAACGAGAACGACAACACTAAAAAATGTCGCAACGAATGCAACATCAATCATACCTGCACCACAAGCCATGCCAATGCTCGCCGCTACCCACAAAGTTGCAGCCGTTGTAAGCCCATAAACAGAAGAACCATGCCTCAATACAGTTCCACCACCGATAAACCCGATGCCTGTGAGTACTTGTGCCGCCACTCTAGCAGGGTCTCCGTATGCTTGGGGGTGAGTTTGATCTACTGCCATAGGGAATGCGTATATTGAAAGAATGGTAAAAATACTTGACCCTAAGGAAACCAAAATATGGGTTCTAAGTCCTGCATATTTGTTTGTCAATTCTCTTTCAAGCCCTATTCCAAACCCAAAAACAATTGAGGCTGCTATACGGGTTAAAAGCAATAAGTTAAATGCCAAATCGTGCATACATCACTCCTAATTACTCTTAATTATATCTTTTTTATTATTATATCACTGATTAGATTAAATGGCTAGTTTTTACCTTACTTTGCTTTTGGGATCCAAAACATCACGTATTGTATCGCCTACGAGATTAAACGACAATACCGCAATGAAAATTAAAAATCCCGGCATCAAAAGCCACGGGCGATATAGTATATTAATGTATTCCTGTGCCTCTTTTAACATATTCCCCCAACTTGCGTCAGGTTGCTGAATCCCAAGCCCCAAAAAGCTTAGTCCAGATTCCGCAAGGATATAAGAAGGGACACTGAGAGTCATAGCAACTATTACGTAACTTGTCGTCTGCGGTAAAATATGTTTTATGATAATCCTTAGCCTTGAAGCCCCAATCGCCTGCGCCGACTGAACGAATTCCTGCGTTTTTATTGACAAGACCATGCCCCTTACGACACGAGCAAATCCTGCCCAGCCAATAAGTGCTAAAATTATGATAATCAATATAAACCTTTGGATGCTAGTCATATTAGACGGTAAAATTGCGGCAAGAATTATCAAAAGATAAAAACTTGGGATTGACATAACCGCCTCCGCAAATCTCATCATTAACATATCAACTTTACCGCCGAAATACCCTGAAACTCCGCCGTACAAAAGTCCAATAGGGAAAAGTACGAAAAGTGCTAAAAACCCTATTGTCATTGAGATTCGTCCGCCAAAAAGTATTCGAGAAAAGACATCTCGCCCGTTTATGTCGGTACCAAGTAGGTATAAGCGCCCTTCGGGCGTTACTCCTATCAAATGTCTGGAACAAGGGATTAATCCTAAAAATTTATATTTTTCGCCACGCACAAATAATTTGACATAATATTTTTGGCTTCTGTCCAATTTATAATCTACTTGCATAGCCTCGGGGTCAAATTCTCGCTTATAAGTATAAGTGTAAGGCAAAGAGAACTTACCATTTTCATTTATTGTAAAAATTTTGGAGGGCGGAGCGTAAGACATGTTTCTATCTGAAAAGTCCTTAGAATAAGGTGCTATAAAATCTGCGAAAAGCAATGAGAAATAAATCACAAACAATATGATAAAAGCGATTAATGTGAACTTATCTCGCATTAGCTGCCTAAAAACAGAAGTATTTTTAAATGTTACGTTCTTTTCACTTTTCACTTTTTACCTCTCACGCCTTAACCCTTATTCTCGGATCAGTGAATATTAATAAAATATCCGCAATTAAATTACCTAAAATCAGCATTATAGCCCCCATCATTAAAGATGCCATAACGAGATTTATGTCCGACTTTAATACTGCCTCCAGAACCAATCGACCAAGCCCCGGATATTGAAACACGTATTCGGTTAAAGCAGCACCACTCAAAAGTGAAGCAAACTCGAATCCCAAAAGTGTTATCATAGGATTAATAGCATTTCTCAGTGCGTGTTTGTACAAAACCTTAAATTCACTCAAACCTTTAGCCCTAGCGAATTTCACGTAATCACTTTCCAAAACATCCAACAAATTTGCCCTCATCTGTCGTTGAAGCCCCGCAAGCGAAATCGTAAACAAAACTGTAGTCGGGAGGATTAAATGATGAGTAATATCCCAAATTTTCCCGAGAAAATTCATCTCATTAAAGTTGTAACTCGTAAGTCCACCGACAGGAAACCAACCTGTTTTTACAGCAAAAATCAACAATAAAATTGCGAAGAAAAATGACGGAATTGCCATTCCGATACTGGTTAAAACCGTTAACATTCTATCCAGAGGAGTCTTCCAGCTTATCGCTGCCAAAATCCCCAGAGGAACACCGACAATCCAAGTCAAAAAGATTACGAGTGCCGTCAAAAGTAAAGTATTTGGAATTCTTTCTTTTAACTTTGCAGCAACGCTTTCCCCCGTGGAACAAACACCCAAATCACCTTTTACAAATGCCTTTGCCCAGAGGAAGTACTGCACATAAATTGGTTTGTTCAAACCTAATCTTTCTGTTTCTTTTTGTAGAGTTTCTTTTGAGATTGACGGGTTTAATTTCAGCTCCGCAAGCGGGTCTACCGGACTTAATCTTATTATAAAAAAGCTTATCAATGATACCACAATCAACAGCGGTATCGTTTGAAGTATTCTTTTTAGTATGTAAATTAGTATGTTCATTGTTTTTTACCTTTATTCTTAAATTACCATGAAAAAGTAAAAATTAAAGCTATACAATCGGATGTAAAATATTGTAGGATTTGTTACAAAAATCTAATATTTTTTCTTTATGATACAATTATTCTTGAAGAAGATGAATGGTTTAATTTTATGGTGAATGAAAGAATTACAGAAGGTATAGTCAGGGATCATTTTAAAAGTGATGCTTTATTTACATCAATAAAATGGGAAGAACAAAAATCTAATAGCAAGCGTATTTGTGAATTATTAAAAGGGCAATCTAAGGGTAAAGGCTCTGGGAGTGGCTATCCTGAATTTATTGTTACGTTTCCTATGGATAGCAATTATTTGATTGTAGTTGAATGTAAACCTAATCCAAATGGGCATGAAAGTAAAGAACGAAATAAACCAATCGAATATGCTGTTGATGGAGTTTTACATTATGCAAAAGCTCTTTCTAGTGATTATACCGTTTTGGCAATTGCTGTAAGTGGGGAGACCCAAGCAGAACTATGTGTTTCCCACTTTTTATGGAAAAAAGGTGCAAAAACACATAATGAAAATATTTCTGACAAAACCCTATTGTCAATAAATAACTACTTGAAATTATTTGAAAATGAACAATTTGCTGATAATTTAAGAAATATTAATATAACATCAAAAGCTATAAAGCTAAACGAAGATTATAATAATTATTCAATTCCAGAGCAAGACAGAAATACAATGGTAAGTGCAATTCTTTTATCTTTACTTCATGCCCCTTTTAGAGAGGGATATTCAAAAGAACCGACAACAAAAAGCTTGGGCGAAGCGATGATAAAAGCTGTAGAGGTTACATTAGATATAAATGGTGTTAAAAATAAAAATGCGATGGTTGGAGAATTCAGTAAATTATTAAATCAACCTATTTTTAACCAAGAAAAAATTAAAAATAAAAAAGAAAAAAATGCAAAAAAATCTATTGAAGTAATCAAAGAAATGGTTGCGTATTTACATAAAAATGTTTATCCATTGTTGAGTATGGAAGATGCAGGATTTGATATTTTGGGCCGTTTTTACACCGAATTTATTAGATATGCAGGAAGTGAACAGAAACAGGGCTTAGTATTGACACCGTCTCATATAACTGATTTATTTTGTGATTTGGCTCATCTCAATATAAATGATGTTATTTATGACCCTTGTTGTGGAACGGCAGGTTTTTTGGTATCAGGAATGAAGCGATTATTTGAATTGGCAGGAAATGATTCTGATTTAAAAATTAAGATTAAAAATGAACAATTAATTGGGGTCGAAATGAGACCTGCAATGTATACTTATGCTTGTTCAAACATGATGTTACGCGGTGATGGTAAATCAAATATTTACTGTGGGGATTGTTTTCAAACAAAGGGTGCGGTTGAATTTCATAAACCAACAGTATCTTTCTTAAATCCTCCGTATGACGTTGGAACAGCGGAGCAAATGAAGTTCATTGAGCATTCTTTGGATGTTGTAAGCAAACAAAATGGCAGAGTCATTGCCATTGTTCAAATGAGTTGTGGAATAAAAAATGAAAAAGATTTAATTGCTGTAAAAAAACGTTTACTTGAAAAACATCATCTAAAAGCAGTTCTTTCAATGCCTGACGATTTATTTTATCCTGTTGGTGTTGTAACTTGTATTATGATATTTGAGGCTAATAAATCTAATAAGGGTAGAAAAACTTGGTTTGGTTATTTTAAAGACGATGGATTTGAGAAAAGAAAATATCAGGGTAGAATTGATGCAAGAAATAAATTTTCAACAATACACGAAAAATGGTTAACGTCGTATAATAACCTTGATGAGATTGAAGGATTATCTGTTAAACAAGAAGTGGAGGCAGAAGATGAGTGGTGTGCTGAAGCTTATATGGAAACGGATTATTCCACACTTTGTGAGGCTGATTTTATAAGAAAAATGAATGATTATATTGCATTTAAATTTTTAAATGGTATTGAATAATGAAAAAATTAGATGAAATTTTTGATATATGGTATGGAGTAAATCTTGAATTTATAAATTGTGAAGAAATTCAAAATGGTATTCCTTTTGTTTCTAGACAATCTGCAAATAATGGTGTAGCAGGTTATGTAAAACCTATAAACATAAATCCAAATCCTGCTCATAGTTTAAGTATTGCTGGGTCAGGGAGTGTTTTGACTACTTTTTATCATGATTATGAATATTATAGCGGAAGAGATGTTTATATTGTCAAACCTAAAATAGACCTTTCAAAAGAAGAAATGCTATATTACTGTTACGTTATTGAACAAAATAAATACAGGTATAATTACGGACGACAAGCGAATAAAACTTTAAAAAATATAAAAGTTCCTTCAGTAGATGAACTACCTGATTATGTTAAAAATAAAAAAACAATTTGCCCATTTAGTAAAAAAACTGTAATTAATGCAACATATCAATTAAATACAGAAAACTGGAAATGGTTTTATTATTCTGATATATTTGATATTAAAGGTTCAAAAACTACTCCAAAATTATTACTTGAAGATTATGGCATTGGTAATTATCCTTATGTTACAACGCAAGCAATCAATAATGGTGTTGAAAATTACTTTGATTATTACACAGAAGAAGGAAATGTTTTTACTGTTGATTCCGCTGTTTTGGGCTTCTGTTCATATCAAGAAAAATCTTTTTCCGCATCTGATCATGTTGAGAAACTAATCCCTAAGTTTAATTGCAATAAATATATTGCTATATTTTTAGCCACAGTAATTAACAAAGAACAATATAAATATAATTATGGACGAAAATGTAGTCAAACAAAATTAAAACAATCCAAAATAAAACTCCCTATTACAGAACAGGGGGAACCTGATTGGGAATTCATGGAAAATTATATAAAATCCCTTCCTTATAGTAGTAATATTTAATTTCTAACGCTTAATATAAATTTCATCTAAATTGTACGTAACCCCCGATAAAGGCGATGGGAATATATTGCCGAATTTTTTGCGTATTGCGATTACTCTGATGGGTGAATACAGATAAATTATCGGCTTTTCATCGTAGATTATCTGCTGATATTCATCGTAGAGTTTTTTTCGGTCGTTAAAAGTAATTTTTAATGACGCTTCGTCAATTATTTTATCAAGCTTGATTTCCCAATCGAACCTATCCGTCGCTTTTCCGTCTGGTCTTTGGTTAAAAAGGTGCAAAGACCCCGTTGAATACCAGACATTTTTACCGTTATGAGGTTCTAACGGAGTTCCCGTAAGTCCCATTATAACCAAATCCCAGTCAAGTGAATTTACTAATTTATTGACGAGTGAATTGAATTCTACGGGTTTGAAATTGACCTTCATCCCCAAATCTTCCAAATCCTGCTTAACCATGACGCCGATTGCTTCGCGTTCTGTGTTTCCTGCGTTTGTGTAAAGATCAAATTCAACTTTATTATTCCGCTTATCGTATAAAATGCCTTTTTTCCAGTAAAATCCTGATTTTTCAAGGTAAGCTTTTGCCGTTTTTAAATCTTTCGTGTGTCCGTTTGCTAAATTTTTGTTTAAATAAATCGAATTTAGGCTTTCTGCGGTAAACAGAGGTGAAGCCAAGCCGTTTGCAATATTATTAACCATGTTTTGTCTGTCTATTGCCCAGTCGATAGCGTATCGGAAATTTTTATCGCCGAACCATGCCTGCTTTTTGGGGGTTACATAATATTTGCCCTGCTCGTTTTTCCGTTTGTTCATATTTATTGCTACAAACATAGTGCCTGTGTCGGGACCAATATTATAGATTACAAAATCCGATTTTGCCTCTCTTTTTTTATATCTGCCGACATTTGAACCTCGTAGCGAAATCGTATCAAGTTCTTTTGCTTCAAATTTCAAAATTTCGTTGTTTAAATCTCCGACAATCAAGTAAATAATCTTATCAAGATATGGCAATTTCTTTCCGTTCAGATTTATTTCATAATAATCAGGATTTCTTTCAAACACTATTCTTTGCGCCGGCACATACTCTTTAAGCTTGAAAGCACCGCTTATAACAAAATTTTTCGGTGGTGTTGTCGTAGACCAAAAAGATTGAAAATATTTTTCGCCTTTTTTAACCACAGGCTCAAAAACATGCTTTGGCGCAATCGGTGCGGATAAAATCCGCAAAAAAGGTGCAAAAGGTTTTATTGTTACAAATTTTACGGTAAAATCATCGACTTTTTCAACCTTTGGCAGCTGACCGTCAATCAAAACAGAATCACGTGTTGAGGTGTTTCCAAGCCCTGTCAAAATAATTTTGTTCCACGTAAAAACAACATCGTCCGCCGTAATCGGCTTATTATCAGACCATTTTATCCCTTGTCTTAATTTGAATGTATAAGTTTTTCCATCAGGTGATATTTCAAAAGATTTTGCAAGTTTTGGAATAACTTCGCCGTCGTCAGCTCTTGTTGTGACAAGTCCGTCAAACATGGTGTCTGCCATAGTCGCCGAGGTTGCGTCTTTTGTATTGAAAGGGTTGAAGGTTTTAGGTCCTTCACCAATTGTTGAAGCGACCAACGCACCGCCAAAGTTTCCTATAGGAGATTGACTTTGCATATAATCAACCCCATTTATTGTAACTGTTTTTGGGGTTGGCGGGAATTTTACAGGCGCTAAAATTTCTGTTTTTTGAATTTTTACGGTTTCAATCTCAGGAATATCCGCATTAATAAAGAGTTTTAATGCAAATAAAATAAAAATTATTACTAATGCCGAATATAAAACTTTTTTCATGCTACTAAATTAACATAAACAAACTTTTTTTTGACCTACACAGGTGGTATTTATCAGTTGATTTATTTCATCTTGCAATTCTTGAAGTTATGAATTTTAAATAATAATTTATCCCCTAAGTCTTCTCAACTCTTCCAATTCGTTCTGGAACGGGGAGAGTTTTACCAATTTTTCAATAACTCTCGGCATTATCGATATTACAGAATCGACTTCTTTTTCTGTTGTAAATCTGCTCAAACTAAATCTTATGCTTCCATGAAGGGCTGTAAATGGCACACCCATTGCTCTTAGAACATGACTTGGTTCTAATGAGCCGGACGTACAAGCACTTCCTGAGCTCGCGCAAATGCCAAAATCGCTCAAATGAAGCAATATTAATTCGCCCTCAATGTATTCAAAGCCGATATTCGTGGTGTTTGGAACCCTATTGTTAAACCCGCTGTTTAACCGTGCGTTAAAAACAGTTTTTAAAATTGTACTTTCAAGTTTGTCCCGTAAACGTTTAACTTCTGTGGCTTCATATTCAAGACCTTCTTTTGCAAGTCTTGCAGCCTCTCCTATTGCAACAATATAAGGAACATTCTCTGTCCCTGCACGTTTCCCACGTTCCTGATGCCCCCCGATGATTAGAGGTGAGAATAAGGTTCCTGATTTAACATACAGAGCCCCAACGCCCTTGGGAGCATGGAATTTATGCCCTGAAATACTTAGCAAATCAATATTTGCAGCCTGTACATCAATCGGAATTTTACCCGCCGCCTGTACCGCGTCAACGAAAAGCTTTGTGTCTTGATTTTTCGATTTGATAATTTGAGAAATTTTTTCAATCGGAAAGATTATTCCTGTTTCATTATTCGCCCACATGCAAGAAACAAGTGCTGTATTTGCATTGACGGTCTCCGCTAAAGTGTCTAAATTCAAGTCTCCGTTTGAATCAACGCCAATGTAATCAACCTTATAACCCTGTTTTTCAAGGGTTTTATAGAGGTTCAAAACGCAAGGATGTTCAACTTTTGTTGTTATAATGTGTTTTTTGGGTTTATTTGATTCTAAAACCCCTCTTATCGCCGTATTCGCACTTTCAGAACCGGATGCGGTAAAGAAAATTTCCTTATCGCTTTTTGCGTTGATAAAATCTCTAATCTGTTCGCGAGCTTTCGCTACAGCTTTTTGAGCCACACCGCCAAAACTATATATGCTTGATGGATTTGCATAATTCTCTCCCAAGAAAGGTAACATTGCATCCAAGACTTGTCCGTCAACTCTTGTCGTCGCGTTGTTATCTAAGTAAATTAAGCATTTTTCTTTCATATTTTTTTATATTTCCTTAATATTGTTGGGTTAGCAAACCCAAACTACTTTTCTACTTTTTGTGATTTTTTGTTGTCGGGCAGGAATGCCCGACCTACTTCTTACCGTTTCCTTTTTACTTTTCCACTTCGATTACTTCGATTTTTTCGTCAAGCATTTCTCTCAAAGTGGCTTCGACAAAATTTTTGAGAGTCATTGTCGAATTTTTGCATTTTGAACAGCAGCCTTTTAATTCCACATAAACCTTATTGTCGTCAATATCAATCAAATCAATATCTCCGCCATCTTTTCTTAATTCTGTCGCTATTTGATTTTCTATTATGTCATTAATTTTAATAATTCTTTGGGTTTTTGTCAGTATAGGTTTTGCCTTAGAAATTTCGGAGCCATAATATTTATCCAAAATAGCCTGAATATCCGCTTTACAATTTCCGCAAGCACCGCCTGCTTTTGTGTAGTTGGTAACTTCTTCAAGCGTTTTAAGATTATTGTCTTTAATAGCGTTTAAAATCTGTTTTTCGGTAACACTGAAACATGTGCAAACCATTTTGTCTTTTTCATGAGGCGCAACATCTTCCTTAAAATACTTGCTTAGTGCATTTTCCAGCGCTTCATGCCCCATAACCGAACAGTGCATTTTCTCAGGTGGAAGTCCGCCCAATCTATCTGCAATATCCTTATTGGTAATCTTTTTTACTTCATCAAGAGGTTTACCTATAATCATTTCGGTAAGAACGCTTGAACTTGCTACGGCAGAACCGCAGCCAAAAGTTTGAAATTTAGCATCGACTACCATATTATCCTTTATTTTTAGATATATTTTTAAAGCATCACCACAAACCAAAGAACCTGCTTCGCCGATTGCTTCTGCATCGTCAATTTTCCCAACATTTTTGGGGTTTCTGTAGTGTTCCATAACTTCTTTTGTATAATCCCACATAATT
Organism: uncultured bacterium; assembly: GCA_903868125.1. Classification (GTDB taxonomy): domain Bacteria; phylum Cyanobacteriota; class Vampirovibrionia; order Gastranaerophilales; family Gastranaerophilaceae; genus CAIPUE01. Next base: position 76,676 of record CAIPUE010000015.1, read on the forward strand.
AATTCCCTTTTTATCTTTACCCTAATATTTTACCCCAAAAAACAATTATTTAATATCCGGAAACAGATAAATTTCTCCCGATATATTTCGCCACTTTATCCAACCGATTTTTTGAAGTTTATCTATGTCAAATGCTATTATCAAAAGCCAATTGCCTTTAACTGAGGTTAGTTTTACATTTTGAGGCAGTGTAATTTTACCGATTGTTTGCGAGTCCTCGGAATTTGAGCTGTAAATGGTTTTAGTTTCTTCGGGCGCATCTTTCATATAATAAAGCCCGTATTTTCGTCCATAAATATTAAAAAACGTGCGCCAGTTCATAAATCTGTATTCATCGTCTTTTTTAACCCAACCTTTTCGTCCGCCGTTTGAATTATAAACAACCTCAACCCAATCCTCGTTGTTATTTTCATCAGTCACTGTAAGAAATGCAAGGTCTTTTTTGGGTAAAAACACTGCAAAAAGATTACTTGCGGAAATATCAGGACAGTTATAAGTCTTGTTATCCCAAAGAATATTCAACAGTAATTGCGAATTTTCGTTAGGCTCTTTATAAATTTTGATTTGATTTGATGCTTGATAAACTCCGATAGAATTTGTGTTTATATTATTTACATAATAAGGCATAACATCAGCGTGAACAGGCAGTATAAGCCCCAATCCAAAAGCTAAAATAACTAAGATTTTTTTCATAATCCCCCTTCCAACTTTAAGTTCTGAGAGCAATGTGCTCAAACTCTTTTTGTAAATTATCCTGAACCGATTTCATTTGAGCGTCAACTATTTCGTCCGTCAATGTTGCTTGCTCATCCTGCATTTTTACTCTAAAAGCAATACTTTTAAATCCTTCTTCAATATTTTCGCCTTTATAAACGTCAAAAACCTCGCAGCCTTTGAAAAGACTTGATTTAACAGCTTTTTTTATAACTTTTTCGAGCTGTTCATAACTCACATTCTCTGGGACAATAAACGCCAAATCTCTTTGAACTTCAGGGAATTGAGGCAATTTTTTGTATCTTACTGTGGTTGGGTTTATCGCTTTTATAATTTCATCCAAGTTCACTTCAAACAAAAACGCTTCTTGATTTAATTTTAGTTTATTCTTTAAAATAGGATGAAGTTGCCCAATATATCCCAATTCTATAAGGTTTTTACCAAGCATAACTATTTTTGCGCTTCGATAAGGATGAAGCGAGTCGATATTTTCACAAGGTTTAAATTGAATTCTATTTGAAAGATTAAGCTCCTCAAATAAATTTTCAAAAATCCCTTTTAAAGTATAAAAATCTGTACATTTGTCTGTCGCCTGCCATTTTGAGTGTTCGATATTTCCGGTAACTACGCCGGAAAGCATCTTAATTTCGTCCACTCCGCTGTTTTTTTCATTCGCAGGAGTATTTTTAAAATAAACTTTTCCAATTTCGTAGGCCCAGAAAGATTTTTGGGCGTTATCATAATTATATTTCATACAATGTAAAACGTTTGCGATTAAAGTCTGCCTAAGCATTGTATATTCTTCGCTTTGCGCATTTTCCACTTTTACTGCTTTTTCTTCGTTATAATTGAGTGCAAATTGTTTTAGCAACGATTCACCGATTAAAGATGTAGTTATAATTTCGTTCAGCCCTGCAGCTAAGAGTGTTGAATTTATTTTATTTAAAGTCTGTTCTTCAAGCGAAATTACCGGAGACTGATTTTTGCTTGGCAAACTCGGTGCTATTTTGTCATATCCGTTAATTCTTGCAATTTCTTCAATTAAATCTATTTCCCTTGTTACATCGTTTATTCTGAACGACGGCACTTCAAATTTCGCTGCATTCTCATTTTTCCCGAGCAATTTAAACCCCAACTTTCCAAGGATTGAAACGCATTTTGAATTTTCTATCCCACAACCCAAAACTCTTTTTACCTGCGGAAATCTTAAAGTTATTTCTGAGTTTTCAAGTTCGTTTTCACCATCTTCGACTATCGCAACAACTTTTGCCTCAGCTAGTTCCGCCAAAAGCTGCATTGCGCGCATTAGAGCAGGCTTAACCGCTTCGATATCTACGCCTCGTTCAAATCTTGCACAGGCATCTGAGCGATACCCCACACTTCTTGAACTTTTTCTATTGCTTGACGGCACAAAATAAGCCGCTTCAAGTGCAATTGCAGTCGTTTCTGTATCTATTTCAGAGTTTTGACCGCCGAAAACGCCCGCTAAGCAAACGCCCTCATCTTTTGTTGCAATTAAAACACTGTCATTGGTTAAACTTCTTTCCACCCCGTCAAGCGTAGTAATTTTTTCGCCGTCATATGCGCGTCTTACACATAAGTACCCGTCTAATTTGTTTAAATCAAAAGCATGCAGGGGAATTCCGTATTCCAATAATACGTAATTCGTGATGTCAACAACATTGCTGATTGAGCGAATTCCGGAAGCAATTAGTCTCTTTTGCATCCATGCCGGTGATGGCTTGATTTTTATATCTTTTAAAACACCTAAAGAATAATATTTACAAACATCGTTGTCAATGATTTCCACTTGAAATTTATCAGTGCTTAAATCAGTAGTGCTTGTTAGCGGTGAAAATTTCAGTTCCTTATCAAAAATTGCGCAAAGCTCTCTTGCAATGCCAATTACAGACATTTGGTCGCCTCTGTTCGCAGTGGGTGCAACATCAAGGATTATATCTTCTTCAAGCCCTAAAACATCTTCCAACGGCTTCCCCAGCGCAATATCTTTAAACAAACGGTTTAAAACTAAAATGCCGTCTTCGCTTTGGTAATTTCTTTCCGTTAAACCGAGTTCGTCAGCCGAACAGAGCATGCCCTGAGAAACCACGCCACGAATTTCCGCCGGAGTAAGGATAAACATTTCACCGGTTTTTCTGGAAAATACTTCTGAACCTACTGAAGCATAAGGAATTATCTGCCCTTCTTCAATATTTTGAGCTCCACAAACAACTGTTCTAGTTTCTAAACCTGTATCGACAGTTACTAAATGCAACTTGTCAGCGTTTGGATGTTGGTCGATTTTTACTATTTTTGCGGTAATTATATTTTTAAATTGTGGCTTAATATATTCAATCGCATCTACTTCAAGCCCACTCATAGTAAGCTCGTGCGCTATTTGTTTTTCATTAAGCCCGCTTAAATCAACAAACTCATTTAACCAATTTAAAGATACTTGCATTTTTAATTCCTTTATAAATTAATAAATCGGTACACGAATTGCACCATAATACTATCATTTATTCCGATTTTATAATAAATAAAGTTTAATGTAAATAAATGAACTAAAAATTAAACTCCCGACCCTTTTATCTCAATTTGCTTAAGCCGTTGTTCGATTTTGCGATACCATTTTAATTTTTGCTGGAAAAGAGTCTTGTACCCTTTTAAATTGCCTGCGGCAATGTCAGAATTTTGCTTGTCACAAGTATCTTCAAGTGTTTTTGCCAAAAATTCAGAAAATTCTTTTCTATCCATAGTCGCATTTTCTACGGTTATGACCTTGCCGATTTCGACCATGACTTCGGGTTTATCTGCCCGTAGGAAGAAATAATTAACTCCAATCGGCAGCAAATTAACTTTTCCATACTTTTTAGCTGCTTTTTGGGTAATATAGGCAAGTCCTGTTTGAAATTCAATCGGTCTGAAATTTGGCGGTTTAATTATGCCCTGCGGGAAAATATACAAAATATTGTTTAAATCTTCAATAACATCTATTGAATACTTGAGTGCTGTCATAGAAGCTTGCGGCGATTTTTTGTTAACAGGAAACGCTCCGGCACGCCTTAATAGCGGAAATCTATTGAGTTCCTCTACCATCAATCTAATTTCTTTGTCAAAAATTCTTTTTGTAATATTATATCCGACAATTCCGTCCCACCAGTTTGTATGTGGTGCAAAAGCTATTGTCGGAATGTTTTTATCTCTGTTTAAAAAATTATCTTCACCTTTATAACGAAGAGCAAAAAATCTATTTTCCAACATGCCGTAGAAAAATTGATTGCCAACCCATAGCCAAAAAGGTGTAGTTTTAGCCGGTTTAAACTCCTCGTCTTGGTTTCTTAACTTTGTCGGTGGTATATCAGAATACAATTGTTCAACATTCATAAATATAATCATACTAAAATTCTAAGCATTTGTGAATAGTTAAGGTGATTATTTTTAAAGAAAATTAATGAAAGTTAAATATTGGGGGAAATGATGCTATGTAAAACGCTTATAATGCTCAATGTAAAATTTATTTCAAATTATGTTACAAAAGGATGGAAAAATGGTATTATTTAATAAGAGTTACAATCTGAGGAGAAAATTTATGAAAAAAGCCCAAAGCGTTTTAGAGTTCGCATTGTTATTATGTATTATTGTTCCCATTTCCTTTGCGGTCTTTACAATATATAACAATCAAAAAAATAAACTCGCTGATATGACAAAATCTAGCGTTAAGTATCAATCGGTTAATTTAAGCTCACCAAGCTTAAATCCGGCAATATTGAATGACGTCATTCCTTACAGCAAAACAGAAACTGCCGGCTCAAATGCGTTGACTTACGTTGGGAAGTCTGCCTCTGAGGTTGAAAGTGCTTTATCTTCTCTAACTTACTCTGATTTATCTGCTGCTGTTAATGCGAACGATACTGAAAATATATTTACTTTGGCTAATTCGTTAATTTCAATGCTTCATCTCAAATATGATAGAGTCTCTGAAAATGATGTTAACCGTGATACTTTGTCAATTTTAATCGGAGTTCTTAATGCTTCTGCTTCAGCTGTCGCGTCACAAAATACAGATGAATCGGTAAAAGCAATAGCTAATAATTATATTGTTCATTTCCATTCTTTATTAGACTAATTTTTAACAAAGAAATTTTTATTCTTTAACTCGCTCCGTCTTATAAGAGTGCCACATTTTGTGCAAGATAAAATTTCAGCCGTACTATCAATTGGCATGAATAAATGCTCACAACGTTCATAATCCTGATTTTCATCATTTGGATTAAGATTGTAAACTGGTTTTTCGTTCCTTTTCTTAATTTTTTTTATAATAAATTCTATAAAATACATATTATAATTCAAACCCAAAAGGCAAAAGTTCATTAATCGAGTAAATTTTGCATCCATCTTGAGTTTTAGTTATAATTTTGATTTCTTCATCCTTTTGAAATTCAAAAATCATCTGCCTGCAGGCTCCACAAGGAGTGCAATTGTCAATATTGGGAGAATATATTGCAACGGCAAGAATTGATTTTTCTCCGTTGGCAATTGCATTTGCAATTGCGTTTCGCTCTGCACAAATCGCCAGACCATAGCTTGCATTTTCAACATTGCAACCAACGTAAGTTTTGCCGCTTTCTGCCAAAACACATGCTCCGACAAAAAAGTTAGAATATTTTGCGTAGGCATTTTTAGAAGCTTCTTGAGCTTTTTTTAATAAAATATCATAATCCATGATTATAAGTTTACACTATTTTTTCAAATGTAAATCAATTAATTAAAGGAATTTTTTTCTAATCGTTTGCATTTTTAAAAGAGCGGTGTAGGTAGGCAAAATAGTGATTTTTTCATTAATATCCAAAGATGTTAACAAATGTTCAATTGCATGTCTTATTTTTGGAATTACGATTATTTTTGAAGCATCAATCCCTGCATATTTAAGCCTTACTGCCATATCTTTTGCCCTATTTCCCGATACAACAATAGGGTTTTTGGTGTTTTGCAAAAATTCAAAATCAGAATCCCAAAGCCAAGAAACATCGCGTCCGTCAGCGTAATTGTCGTTTATCATTATTAAAATATTAGACGATAAATCAACAGTTTTAAGCACTTCACTTGCTCCTGTCGGATTCTTGATAAGCTGGACAAGTACCTGATGACCTCGGAGGATTAATCTTTCGGCTCTGCCAAAAATTGATTGATAAGTATTAAGCGCATTTTGGATTTGGTTTTGGGTATATCCGAGTTCAAGCCCCAAAGAAATTGCAGCCAGTGCGTTATAAGCATTATACAATCCAATCAGCTTTACATTAAACTCAAATTCACCATTAACAGAAGATATTTTAAGAATGGAATAATCCTCAAATATCTTGACATCGCCGGAGTAATCGCACTGAGGACGTTTATATCCGCAATCACAATAATAATGACCCTGTTGGGCAAAAAATCTTTGAGCATATTTTAAAGACTCCTTGCAAATCGGGCAGTTTGCCGTTTCTGCAGGCGCATGAGAGGCTATCGAACTGGAAACAATATCAACTTTGTCAAAACCAAAATAAACTTTATCTCTATTATCCCCTAATTTTGTGACCATGGGGTCATCGGCGTTTAAAATGAGCTTAAGATTCGGGTTTTTATCTATTGCTTCTTGAATTTTCCTTGCTGTAATATCCAATTCTCCGTACCTGTCAAGCTGGTCACGGAATAAATTTGTTACGAGCAAATAATCTGACGGAAGATAATCGTATAATTTTGTCAGATAAGCTTCATCCGATTCCAAAACGTAATAGTCAAACCTTTTAAACGGTAAAATATTCAACGCAAGTACATTTGCAATCCCTGTCAGCATGTTTGCGCCCTTTTCGTTATGAATAACCTTTTGCTCATTAGCTTCAAAAATATTGGCAATTAGCCCCGCAGTGGTTGTTTTTCCGTTGGTACCACTGATTGTAATTATGCCTTTTTTGACATACTTTGAACAGTAGGATAAAAATTTGGGGCAGACTTTTAGGACAACCAGCCCGACAAAAGAAGTTCCGGCAGAACGGTGCATCATTGCTATTGCTGTTGCCAGTACTTTTGCGCTTATTATTGACAAGTAAAACTTTATTTTGCCCAATTTATAGTCCTCAAGGTGTATTTAAAATTTAAAAAATTACATTATAATTATAATGTTAATACAAAAAGGTAAAATATGATAAAAATATTTTTTGCAACATTTTTTTTGGCTGAATTAATTGTAGTTATTGCCGTAATTTCAAAAATATATCAATTTAACAGGTTTGTAAATAAATATAATAGTATGATTTTGGAACATCGGGATAAATTAAGAGTTGATTTATTAAATTTACGTTTATTTTTGGTTGATTTTTCAACTTGTCTGATTAGGATAAAGGAGCTTATTCAAGAAAAACGTCAAGAATATTCTTTGAAAGTTTTGAAAACTGCTATTATTTACGGAAGTATTTTTTTCCTTAGGGGTAAATACAAAAAAACGGTGCTTGCTTATCAACTGATAAAAGAAATTTTTGAGGGATGTTTTGAAACGTAAATTTCTTGCACTGAATTACATTTTTATTGTATAATTATTATTGTAAATATATGAGGGGCGAATCTGAGAAGATTTCGCAGGATGGTGTTTTTACTATCGGAGAAAGAAGGCAAAATGGGGTATAAAATTTTATCAAAGAAAGAGCTTTGTCCAAACCAGTATGAGCTTGTAATTGATGCACCGTATGTGGTTAGAAATGCAAAAGCAGGGCAGTTTGTTATTTTAAGAGTTGATGAAGAGGGCGAAAGAGTTCCTTTAACTATAGCTGATATTGATGAAAAAAAAGGTGAATTGACAATTGTTTATATGGCGGTTGGTTATTCGACAAAAAAGCTTGCTAATCTTGAAATTGGTGATGAAATTGTCGATTTGGTAGGACCTTTAGGTCAACCGACACATATTAAAAACTACGGAACAGTTGCTTGCTTAGCCGGAGGCTATGGCGCTGCACCATGCTACTTAATCGCAAAAGCTTTTAAAGACGCAGGGAATAAAGTTTACATGATTATGGGCGCAAGAAATAAAGATTTAATTTTCTGGCAAGATAAAATGAAAAATGCCTGTACTGAGTTGTTTATAACTACAGATGACGGCTCTTTAGGGATAAAAGGATTTGGAACACAAGTTTTAGAAGAAATTATGGCGAAAGAAAAGGTTAATTACGCAATTGCTGTCGGACCTATGCCTATGATGAGAGCTGTTGCCAATTTAACACGCGATAAGGGCATTTATACAGAAGCGAGCATGAACCCTATTATGGTTGATGGTACTGGCATGTGCGGGGCTTGTCGAGTAACGGTAGGTGGTGAGGTTAAATTTGCCTGTGTTGACGGACCTGATTTTGACGCGCATAAAATTGATTTTGACGAAGTTATCAATAGAACAAGGATTTATAAAGAGCAGGAAAAACATCGCGATGAAAATTGTAATTTACTAAAACAAGTAGTAAAGGAGTAGTCAATGTCTGATAAAAAAATACTTTGTTGTCCGCTTATGAGCGCAGGACATACCATCGAAGTTCTTTGTAGCCAAGAAAGATGTGCTTGGTATATTAAAAATTATAAAATGTGCTCAATGCATGTTGTGGCACACAATGCGGCGCTGGAAGTTCAAGCAAAGCAACGTAAAAAGTAAAAAGGGGAAAAAAGGAAAGAGTAAAAAGAAATGTAGCCACGGAAAACTTTTCGACTCTTCGACTTTTAAACTTTTCAACCAAGTATAGGTGGTAAATATGCAAATAGCTTTATGTATAAAACAGGTGCCAGATACGGCGGATATAAAATGGACAGAAAATAACACAATCCAGCGAGAGGGCGTGGAAAGTGTAATTAATCCTTTTGATACTTATGCAATAGAAACGGCTGTTCGCTTAAAAGAAAAGATTAAGGATGTTCACATAACCGTACTTTCGATGGGACCTCCTCAGGCTCAAGAAATACTTAAAAAGGCAATATCAATGGGAGTTGATGATGGTTTTTTGGTTTCTGATAGAAAATTTGCCGGTGCAGACACGATTGCGACTTCAAAAACTCTTGCTGCAGCTATAAGTGAAAAAATTAAAGATGTTGATTTAATTATTTGCGGTCAATTCGCAACTGACGGCGATACAGCCCAAACAGGTCCGAGTATTGCTCAACATTTAAATTTCCCTCAAGTTACTTATGTAAAAGAGATTACGGGGTATAAAGACGGAGTTTTAACTGTAAAACGAGAGGTTGAAGACGGCGTTGAGATTGTAAAAGTCCAACTTCCTGCGGTTTTATGTATGCTCAAATGTGATTATGAACCTCGCAGACCTTTAATTGAAGGTTTTATTAAGGCTCATAATGCAAATGTGAAATCTTATTCGATGGAGGATGTTAATCTTTTGCCCGAAGAAGTTGGGATGAAAGGTTCGCCGACTTATGTCAGTAAGGCGTTCAGACCAGAGCAAAAACAGGGCGGCGAAGTTATTGTGCCTAATGACGCAAAAGAGGGCGCAAAAATTTTGAAGGAAAAATTGGAAGAATTTAAAATTATTTAGAAAAATAGTAGAGTAGGGTGCGGATTTAACCGCACCGACGTAAAGTAGGTACCATGACAAACCAAGGGATATTAATATATGCGGAAGTAACACGAGAAGGTGATTTAGCACCTGTGGTTTTGGAGTTGGCGAATTCGGCTCAAGATTTGGCGGCTAAGCTTGGCGGACAAGAGGTTTCTGCACTTGTGGTGACAAACGCAGGTGACATTGAACACGTTAAATCGGATTTAAAATCTAATGGATTTGACAAAGTCTATATCGTGCAGGATGAGCGGTTGGCGATTTATTCAACCGAATTTTATTCAAAAATTGTGATTGATTTAATAAATGAAATTAAACCTGAGATTGTTTTGATTGGTGCGACAACACAAGGACGGGATTTGGCACCTAGAATTTCTTCAAGCCTCAACACAGGATTAACTGCGGATTGTACGAGTTTGGATATCAACGAAAAAGGTATGCTGGCGGCAACTCGTCCTACTTTTGGCGGAAATTTAATGGCAACAATTCTGTGCAAAAATTTTCCTCAAATGGCTTCCGTAAGACCTAAAGTGCTTAAAAAATCGACATTTCCGATTGAAAAAGACACTCAATTTATAGAAATTAAACCTGAGATTGATAATGTTGAAAAAAAAGTTGAGTTGGTTGAGTTTATCAAAAATATTCCTTCAACAGGCAAGAGAATTGATGAGTCGGAAATTATTGTTGCCGGAGGTAAGGGGCTTAAATCGGCTGACGGGTTGAAATTACTTGAAGAACTTGCAAATGTTTTGGGCGGCGCTGTAGGTGCAAGCCGTGCGGCAGTTGACGCAGGTTGGGCTGATCATTCAATACAGGTCGGGCAGACAGGTAAAACGGTTATGCCAAAATTATATATTGCTTGTGCTATTTCAGGCGCAATCCAACATACGGTGGGAATGAACAGTTCAGAGAAGATTATTGCGATAAACAAAGACCCTAAAGCACCGATTTTTCAGATTGCGGATATCGGAATTGTCGGCGATGTTTATGAAATTGTGCCTGAATTGATTGAAATGTTGAAGTAATAATTAAAAAGGGTAAATTTTCTTTAGAAAATTTACCCTTTTTAATTATTATAAACTCTAAGCAATTAATCTAAATTGCGTTAGCAGGTCTTTTTTGAGGAGCTGCACCCGGAATTGATTGCCAGTTAGCCGCCATAATCTTTTTGAACGACTTCAACGCTGTATCTTCCAATTCGCCAAGCTCTTCTGCATCCATAATCAATTCTCTTAACGGAAGCAAAGCTCTTTGGTCACGAAGCACACCCAAAGCCGCCGCCGCACCGGCTCTTACTAATTCATTTTCAGAACGGTTTTTCATAACATCAATAAGCGCAGGGACTGCCTTTACATCGTTCAATTTACCAAGCGAAGTAACTGCATAAATTCTAACATTGACCCATTCATCATACAACATATTAATAACTTTATCGACTGCTTTTCTGTTTCCGATTTCACCCAATGCTCTAGTCGCATCACAACGTACATTAACTTTTTCGTGGTCTAAAGACTCCATAAGCGCATCAGTTGCAACATCTCCAATTTCAATCAAGGCATCTGTTGAAGTGATACAAACCTGAGGGTTTTCATCATTAAGGGCTTCTACAAGCGGCTCAACAACAATTTCACCACCTAAACGGCCAAGGGCACGAGCTGCTCGAACGCGAACATCTACATTCCTGTCATTTCTTAACGAATCAATCAAGAAAAGAGTTGCTCTTGAATCGCCTAATTCACCTAAAGCACGAGCTGCATACAAACGGACGGAGCCGTTCTTATCATATCGTAAAACATCAATTAAAGGTTCTACAGCATTAGAATCTCCGATTTCTCCGAGCACACGCGCTGCGTTATACCTAACTTTTTCCGAGTTACTTGTTTTCAAATCCGTCAACAACTCATCAAAAGTCTTCTTGATTTGCTTTTTCTTACTGTTCACACTAATCGTCATCTGTTTTTTTCCTCCGACACTAAAATACTTTTCACACTTTATACTAGTTTAAAAACTTTCAGGGTGAAAATATTTACTATTTGACATCTATTATAAATTTTTTGTAACATTTATTCCCGAATTTCATATTTAATTATTCAGTGATATTAAGGGTAAAAATAACACTTTATACTACCATCATAACATATTTTTTTGCTTTTTGCTTACACTAATTAGATTATTTCAAAAATTATGACGAGTGTTTTTGTAAAGATAGAATGTTTTTAGATATATTAAGGAGGAAAAAGTTAACATATCTTAATAGTTACTACTTACTTGGGATAGTAATAACGAATTCACTGCCATGTTCAGGTTCACTGTTTACGGTAATTTTGCCTTCATGTTTCTGAATTATTTTCTCTGAAATAGCCAAGCCTAATCCTGTTCCCACTCCTACACCTTTTGTGGTATATCCGGCGGTAAATATTTTATTGATTTTCTCCGGCGCTATGCCCTTTCCATCATCTTTTATTTTTACAATTAAACTATTGTCTTTAAATTCTGTTGTTATATTGATTTGACCTGATTTAGCAATACTTTGGCAAGCATTTATAAGAATATTCATAAAAACTTGATTAAGCATATTTGGATAGCACTTTATCAAAGGCAGTTCACTGTAATTTCTTATTATTTCTATTTTATTTTTGGTTTCATGACGGATTAAATCGAGGGTCAAATCCAGTTCTTTGTTAATATCCGCTTCTTGAAGTTCTGCTTCATCAAGTCTGACGAATTTTTTCAGAGATTTAACCATATTGCTTATTCTAAGAACCGCTTCTCTATCTAATTCATTAATTTCTTTAAGTATTGGGGCGATTTCTTTATCGTTAATTTTTTTAATAAATTTTGCAATAATCGAATTATTTGAATTGATTGATGCCAAAGGGGTATTTATTTCGTGGGCTACTCCTGCAATCAATTGCCCCAAAGACGCCATTTTTTCGGAATTTATCAACTGAACTTGGGTATCTTTCAATTCTTTTAGCGTCGTTTGAAGCTCTGCCATTGTTTTTAAATCTTTTTCATACAATTTTGCTTGAATAATTGCGTTTCCAAGTTGTGCTGCAACACTTTCCAGAATATCTATTTCATCGTTTAACTCTCTTTGCTGATGTGATAGTATAACGATTATTCCAAGCAATTGATTCAGATGATAGATTGGAACAATTATCCTAAACGCTGATTTTTTAAGGTTTGTAGCGGTTAGATGCTCTTTTAAGCAGCTCGATACTACTATTTCTTTATTGGTGATTAATTTATAAGTTGCCTCATCAAATTTCACGATAGAATCTATTTCTGATTTGAACTCTTTGTTAATTTGTTCAATTTTAAAAGATTTATCTAAAGTGGACGCATAATAAATTTTGAAAGCTCCGAACATATTTGAAAGTTCTTTAAGTGCAGAATTTGTAATTTTAGAAATATCAATGGATTCTCTTATAACATTTGACATTTTGTTTATTAAAACCATTTTTATGGCTTGTGCTTGAGCTTTTTGTTTTATTTTAATAAAATTTTTATTTTCTGCTTGAAGTTTTTTATATTTATCCGAGAGTAAATTATATTGTTTATCCAATATTTCAATTTTATTTTGAGCGCTTACATCATTGAATATAATTACAACGTAGCTGTTTCTTTTTATGGCAGTTATATTGAAATAAAAAAGTCCTTTTTGAATATTTTGATAATTTACATATGCAAAAAAGTTTTGAGGAGAAATAATCGCTTGATAGATTGGCGAATACATTTCCATATTTTCGCCGTCCAAGCTACAAATATCAAAATTCAACTGATGAGAAAATTTTTGTAGATTTACAAAATCCGTAAATGTTCTTATAAAGGCATTATTTTTATATAATACTTCGTTTTTGTCGTTAATAATGATAACGGCGTCATTAAATTTAGAGAAAAATTCAAACTTATCCATAATAGTATTATACAGTGAAAAGTGAAATGTAAATTAATGAAAACAAAAATTTACGTAATGAAACATTTTGTTTCACCCGCAAAGTTTTATGCTAAATTTATAAAATGGTAAATAAAATAGTTGTTAGGTAAGGAGATATTACATGTCAAAATATTTGAGCAAAGAAGAAGTTAAGCAATGGAGAAGCTCATTAGAAAAGATTACTTTGGAAGAATATGCTTCAAGATTGGGAAAAGTAATAGAAGAAGAAAAACATACAAATGACTTGATTGATATTGTTTTAAAAGGACAATCCGTTATGTCCAAAGTTGATAGTTTAACGATTACGAAAGGCGAAAAAATTAATTCTATTGCTCAAAGATCTTTTGAACGAGAAAAAGAAATTTCACACGCACCTTTTTCAGTCACTGTAAACAAGCCAAAAGTCCAAAATGAAATTAAAAAGAGCGAAAAGACGACTATCAAAACCGACAACATTGAGACTCCAAAAACGCCCGAAAAACCTTCGTTAAGAGAAGAGGTAAGGTTGGTCTTTAATAAAGCGCTTACTGACAGAGAGCAATTGGTATTTGATTATTTTCTCAACAACAAAAATCAAATCGTATATGCAAAAGATTTGGCTAGCCTGCTTGATTTACCAAGAGATTATGTTTATAAATATATCAAAAATCTTCGTGCCAAAATTGATGGCGGTGAACTGCAAAATGCTGACAATGGCGGTTATGTATTAAGCGTTTAGGTTGTACGTTTCCAAAACTTAATAAATTTGTGTAAAAAAGCAAATGCTGTAGTATAATATGATTGGAGCACTTGCTTTTTTAATTTTAAAATTTATCAGGATAAAATATGAACTCATCTATAATTAATATATCAGAAGTTTTGAATAACGCGAAAAATCTTATTTCCGCGGGATTTTCCTCAGGATATAATTTTAATGAAATAAATGCTGCGGAATATTTTGATGAATTAATTGAAAATTCAACGCTGCCTACTCCGATTTTTTCAGGAATAATAATTATGGAAAAATCAGAAAAGGAATTAACCCTTATCGATGGACTGCAAAGAATAACAACTATATGCTTACTTCTATGTGCATTATGCGAAATTTATAAAAATACTACAACAAAAAATGAGACGGCTAAAAATAAAATTTTCAATATGTTTCTGCTCAACAATGATGAACCTAAGCTCCAATTGAAAAATCGGGAACAAGACATTTATAAAAAAATTCTTTTTTCGGAAGAGTTAAACGAAGAAGAACTCAAAAACAATTTATATAAAACTTATCAAAGTTTTTTATCAAAAATAAGTGCCAGAAAAATTTCGGGGACACAATTATTTAAAATTATTTCAAAAATTCAATTTATGGTTATTATAACCAACAAATCAGAAATATCAACCAGAGAACTTTATCAAGCACTTAATTACAATAAGGACAAATTTCAAGTCAATTTAATTTCTGATTTTATAACCCAAATTGATGCAGTCGCGGGTGGTATCTGGCAAGAAACAACCGACTGTTATTATAATTTAGGTCATCACGAACTATTGAAGACATTTCTGCTGGATTTTTTGACTATTCAAAATGATGGTAAAATCCCGAATAAAAATGCTTTATATAATAAATTTAAATCTTATTTTAATAAAATGGAAAAATTTCAAGATGCAAAAAAGATTACTCAAAATATTTGTAAATATGCTCAATATTATTTAAAAATCATTAATGCTGATTTTGAAAATCTTGAAATACACGAAGAGATTACAATTCTGAACAACAACAATGGAAATGATGCTTATCCATATTTAATGGAAGCCGTTGGGGATTTGGAGAATGGACATATACATCAAGATATGTTTTTGGACATACTTCGAATGATAAATTCATTCATCATAAGCAGGATTGAGGATCCGGATTGTCCACTAAAAGTTGACTTTGCAAGTCTAAGCACAGAGCTCAATAAAATGCTTGTTTACTCAAGCCGAACTCAGGAAATATTTGATGACAGTAAATTAACAATAAACGAAATGAACAATTTATCCACTTTTGAAGTATAATAAAAAAAGAATTATGAGAGATAGAGTAAATATAGAGGTATTTTTTAAATGAATAAAAGTCAATCAATGGGGATGTACGTAATATTGGGAATAATGGTTTTAGCATTTGTATCTATGCTTATGGCAGGGCCTAATACAAGTACTCAGGAGTTGTCATATACAGAGTTTTTACAAAAGCTTAAAGCAGGAGAAATAAAAAGTGTCGAAATAGACAAAGATTCTACTTCGTTAATAGCTCAACCCAAAGTTCAGCCCAAGATTGTAAAACCAGCCAATGAAACGATGAAAGCATTATACGGTGAGCAAAAAACACCGATTATACAATATAAAGTTCTAACTCCAAGTGATGCAACCCTGATGATAAAACTGGAAAGTGCAAATGTCGATGTTAATGTCAAAAAACCTAGCGAGTCTTCGCAATGGATGGGTGTTTTAGGCTCATTAATTTTACCTTTGCTATTCATTATATTTTTAGTTGTAATGGCAAAAGGACTTCAGGCAGGTGGCTCTCAGGCAATGTCGTTTGGAAAAAGCAAGGCTAAATTAATGCTTGACAATAAGGTTAAAATTGCGTTTAAAGATGTTGCCGGAATTGATGAAGAAAAAGCTGAACTTGAAGAAATAGTCGATTTTTTAAAAAATGGTGAGAAATATATTAAATTAGGCGCGAAAATCCCCAAAGGGGTTTTGCTCGTCGGCGTTCCGGGAACAGGTAAGACGCTTATGGCTAAAGCAGTAGCAGGCGAAGCCGGTGTCCCGTTCTTTTCAATAAGCGGTTCTGATTTTGTAGAAATGTTTGTCGGAGTCGGCGCTAGCAGAGTGCGAGATTTATTTGAACAGGCGAAAAAACACCAGCCATGCATTATATTTATAGACGAGATTGATGCAGTCGGACGTCAGCGTGGCGCAGGATTGGGTGGAGGACACGATGAAAGAGAACAAACTCTTAATCAATTGTTGGTTGAAATGGACGGATTTGATGAAAATACGAACATAATAGTAATAGCGGCAACAAACAGACCTGATATCTTGGATAATGCGCTTTTAAGACCGGGAAGGTTTGACAGACAAATTGTTATTAATCGACCTGACATATTAGGTAGAGAACAAATTTTAATGGTTCACGCCAAAAATAAACCGTTGGCTGATGAAGTTGATTTGAAAATTTTGGCGAAACGTACTCCGGGATTTACGGGAGCTGATTTGCAGAATTTATTGAACGAAGCTGCGCTTTTGGCAGCTCGTCACGATAAAACAAAAATATACATGGATGATTTGGAAGAAGCAATCGATAAGGTTATGGCCGGACCTGAAAAGAAAAGTAGGATTATTTCTGACGAAGAAAAAGAAAATACTGCTTTTCACGAGGTTGGACACGCGCTTTTATCTAAATTACTAAAAAATTGTGACCCGCTTCATAAGGTTTCAATAATACCCAGAGGTATGGCGCTTGGCATCACAATGACGCTACCGGAGAAAGACCATTTAACAATGACAAAAGCCCAACTGCTAGACCGAATCACAATGACATTAGGTGGTCGGGTTGCCGAGGAGCTTACTTATGGTCCCGAATCAATCACTACCGGAGCTTCAAATGATTTGGAAAAAGTAACGGCTCTTGCTCGTAAAATGGTAACCGCATACGGTATGAGCGAAAAAATGGGTAATATGGCTTACGGAAAAAGTGAAGAACATGTCTTTATGGGGAGAGATTTCGGACATGCAAGGGATTTTTCAGAAGAAATTGCAGCTGATATAGACAAAGAAGTTAAGAAAATTGTCGATGAATGTTATGAATTAGCTCATAAATTATTGCAAGAAAACAAGGATATACTTGAATATATTGCTAAAAAGCTTTTAGAAGAAGAAACTCTTGACGAAAAAGAATTTGTTGCACTTATGGATAAAATTAAAAATGACAGAAGTAATCAAGGTTAATCAACCTATTCGAGAAATAAATTTTGAGGGACTAAAAATAGGCGGTGAAAATGACTTTTTGGGGTCGAAGCCTGTTTTTGCACTTGAACTGAATATCTTTGACTTTAGCGCGTCATCGCATATCGTTAAGGATTATTTTAATTCGCAAGGTAATCAATCTTTACCCGCTGAGGCAATTAATTTGGTATCTGTGGCGCAAGAAACCCCTTGTGATATTTTAGCTCTAAAATTCAATATCCCCGAAGATGATTTGGAGAAAAACATTGCTAAAGCAAAAAAACTTTTAAAAACTCTTTTGCCTCATATAAAAAAACCGCTTTTGATTAGAGGAGTGAATAATAAATCTGTTGACATTAAGCTTTTGCCTGAGTTGATGGAAGTTTTGGACAGGGAAGTTATAATTGCTTTTGCTACTGAAAATACGTATAAAGAAATAGTTCCTGCGGTAATTAAAGGCGGACATATTTTGGCTATAAGAACCCCGATTGATATAAATTTGGCAAAGGAAATGAATATTTTAACCTCGGATATGGGGCTTAGTCTTGATAAAATCCTAATTGATACCGATATGGGAGGACTTGGCTATGGGCTTGAATACGGATACAGTATAATGGAGCGGATTAAGCTTGCGGCATTTGAGGGCGATAAGATGTTAAATATGCCTTTGATTGCCTTTGCGGGTGAAGAAGCTTTGAAAGTGAAAGAGGCAAAATCGGATACTTTTTCTAAAAGTTTTGGCGATTTTAAAGAACGTTCTATGATGTTTGAAATTACTACCGCTTCAGCGGTGATGGCTGCAGGTGCAAATTTAATCGTGCTCGAACATCCGCAAAGCATTGAAGCGATAAGAAGTGAGTTAAACGGCAAACGGTAAACGGTAAACGGTAGGGTGCGGATTCAACCGCACCGACAAAAAATAAACAAACCCAATGACCGAGAAGTAAAAAGGGGAAAGTAAGCGAAAATCGCAAAACTGTTCAACTTTTCGACTTTTCAACTAAAAAAGGATACAACAAAATGGAATTATCAGGATTACAGGTTTTTAAATATTTACCGGCAGCAAAGAGACTGCCTGAGGGGAATTGCAAAAAATGCGGATTTCCGACTTGCATGGCGTTTGCGCTTAAGCTTGCTAAAAATCAGACTGAAATTCAACTTTGCTCTTATGCGCCCGAGGAATTAAAAGAAATTTTCGAGCAAGGGATGAAAAAACCACAAAAAGAAGTTTTTCTGGGGCATAAGCATAAGGTTTTAATCGGCGGGGAAAATGTCCTTTTTCGTCACGACAAGACTTTTGTGAATAAAACGGCTATCGCGGTTGTACTGGATGTTTCACAAGTAGGCTGGGACGAAAAATTTAAAAGAATTACCGAATTTGAAATTACGAGAATTAACGAAACTTTTAAGGTCGATTTGGTCTATTTAAAAGGCGATGTTCGACCTGAATTAACCCAAAAGCTTGACAATTTGGGCTTTGCGTATATTTTTGAAGACGACTTGAAAGATATTATGCAAGTTGAAGACGGAAATGTTTTTGAAACAATCCAAACTTTGACAACGATAAGAAAAAAAGCGGTTTTGGAGAAAGACGAAAATTATTCAAATCCTGTTATGGTTTATTTTAGGCATGATGAAAATATTCTCAAATTAATGTCAAGAGCTGGTTTTTACCTCTGTAAGTACACTAATTTACTTATTTTTGAGGATTTTAATGAAGCGCTGATTTCTACATTGATTACATTGCGCCAAAATATTTATACTGACCCGCAAAAACCTTTACAGGTGGAATCTAAGGTTTATGAATTTAATAACGCAGATGAAAATTCATTAATATTTTTGACAACAAATTTTGCCTTGACTTATTTTGCGGTCTCAAATGAAATAGAATCGTTGAATAAGCCTGCTTATATTGTGGTTACCCCATCTGACGGAATGAGTGTTTTGACCGCATGGTCGGCTGAGAAATTCACGGCACAGATTGTCGCAAAAACGGTTAATCAATTTGAATTAGCAAAAAAGGTTAAAAACAAACAATTAATAATCCCAGGGCTATTGGGCCACATGAAAGAAGAAATAGAAGAAGCATTGCCCGAATTCAAAATTCTTGTCGGTCCAAACGAAGCATATTTGTTAGGAGATTTTGTTAAAGGATTAACTGTTTTTAAAAATGAGGACACGGAATAATTCCAAAATGAGCTTGCGGAAAAATTAAAATTTTCCTCGCAAGCTCCTATGTCCGGCTTAAATCCATACCGCCGGCTATCCAGCAGCCGGTATGGATTTAGCACTTCTTAGGTCGGATTTAAAAAATTGCAAAAAATTGTCATTTTTTGCAATTTTTTAAATCCTCAATATACAATTTCTAAATTTTCCGCGGCCTCAATAATTAATTTTTGAAAATTCTTGTACGGCGCCATAAATTCCTTCGATAAACATTTGCGTTCCGATAACTATTAAAATTAATCCCATCATTCTTGTGAGTGATTTTAGTGCACTAAGTCCGATTATTTCTTTTATATGTTTGCCCAAAATAAAAAATAAATATGTTATGACGCATAAAAGTGCAAACGCAAAAATTGTAACAAAAAGGTTGATAATTCCACCCGTAGAAAAATTCATTGCCGTTATAATTACTCCCGGACCTGCTAATAGCGGAATTCCCAACGGAGTAACCGCGACTGAACCTTCTGATTTCATTGTTTTTTCGATTACTTTTTTGGATGGGTTGTTAATCAACGATTGCTTTCCTTGAAGCATTTCATAGCCGATTAAAGCGACCAATATACCTCCGGCAAGCCTTAGTGCGGTGAAGCTGACCCCAAATAAGTCTAACAACAAATGCCCCGCAACTGCAAATATAACTACCGCTATAAAAGCTGTAGTCGTGGATATACGCGCGATTTTTTTAGCATTTTGTTCATCTTCATTTGCAGTTAAAGTTAAAAAAATTGACACCCCCGAGAACGGATTCATTATCGCCGAGAATCCCATAAAAACTACGCCCGCATAGACTATTTTTTCAAACATGTTCGCTCCCTAATCATGAGACTAATGCACAAGTAAGAACCCGCATAGGGACATTTCTCCCGAAATCAAAGATTTCGGAGAAAGCAGTCAAAACAAATTTTCTATAATTGTGCAGTGGTCTTATCTTACTTTTATAGTATTTTTAAATAAAATGAAAAATAAATCAAGGTCAAAAGGATTTAAGCCAAAAGGATTTAAATTTAGCGTAAGTTCTTGAGAATTTCTTCAGTAAATTCGGAGCATTTTGCGTTCCCGCCTAAGTCAGCGGTTAAAATTGAACCGTCTAAAGCTTTTAATAAAGCATTTTCGATTTTTTGGGCATAAGAATTTTCGCCAATGTATTTAAGCATTTCTATGGCACAAAGCAATAATGCCGTCGGATTTGCTTTGTCCTGACCCGCAATATCAGGAGCAGAACCATGTACCGCTTCAAAAACCGCACAATCATTACCGATATTTGCACCTTGAGCTATTCCAAGTCCGCCAATCAACCCTGCACATAAATCTGAGACAATATCACCATACAAATTCGGTAACACCAAAATATCGAATTGAGAAGGGGCTTGAACCAACTGCATGCAAAGGTTATCGACTAAAATTTCTTTATATTTAATATCGGGGTAATTTTTTGCAACATCTCTAACGCTTTCTAAAAACAAACCGTCAGAGAGCTTGCAAATATTCGCCTTTGAAACTGCACAAACTTGTTTTCTGCAGTTTTTGACAGCATAATCAAACGCAAATTCTGCAATTCTTGTTGAAGCCCCCCTCGTAATAATTTTTATACTTTCTGCTGTATTTTCATCAATTTTTCTTTCGATTCCTGCGTATAAATCCTCAGTATTTTCTCTTACAACAACAATATCTACGTTGTCAAATTTTGTTTTCACATTGGGTAAATTTTTACAGGGTCTTAAATTCGCATACAAATCCAATTCTTTTCGAAGTGCGACATTAACGGAGCGAAATCCTTTACCAATGGGTGTTGTAACCGGTGCTTTCAGCGCGACTTTATTTTTTTTAATCGAGTTAATAACTCTTGTGGGCAGCGATTCGCCATCTGTTTCAAGCGCATCAATTCCTGCAGTTTGGATGTCCCAAACAAGTTTTAAGCCGCTTTTCTCAATTATCTTGACAACGGAATTTGTTATTTCGGGACCTATTCCATCGCCGGGAATTAATGTTATTGTTTTCATTTTTCTTCTTTTTTAACCACTTTTAATGTTCTCTTAAACTCTTTATAGAACCCGCAATTAGTAACGGTTAAGCTGTCTTCCAAATACACAACGCCTTGCCCCAATGCTTCTAAAAGAGGGCAAGCGATGCCTTTGGCATAATTCTCGCAAGTCAGGCACTGGTCATCATCGTCAATATAAACAGTATAATCGATACAATACATAATATAATTATACTACAGCATGCACATGTTTGTAAAATAAAATAATATTTATAGTATAATAGTCTCAGTAAATGCAAATAATGGAGAAGCGAGATGAGCAAATTTGACGTTCAAAGTATGACAAATCAAGGCACGATTTTAAACCAACAGGATTATAATAAAATATTAAGTTATGTTCCGACCGTTATAGAAGCTTCTTCAAGAGGCGAACGTTCTTTTGATATTTTTTCAAGACTGTTGAGAGAAAGAATTGTCTTTATCGGTGAAGAAATTGATGATGAAATGGCAAATTCAATCGTCGCTCAATTATTATTGCTTGACAGTGAAAACCCAGAAAAAGATATTATGCTGTATATAAACAGTCCCGGTGGAGTTATTACCGCAGGGATGGCGATTTATGATACAATGCAACTTGTGAAAGCAGATATTTCGACGATTTGTCTTGGCGAAGCTGCCAGTATGGGGGCGTTTTTACTTTCAGGCGGAACAAAGGGCAAAAGAATGGCGCTTCCTAGTGCAAGAATTATGATTCACCAACCTCTAGGCGGAGCAAAAGGTCAGGCTACCGATATTGAGATCGAGGCTAAAGAAATTTTAAGGATGAAAACAATGCTTAACGGGCTTTTGGCTGAACATTCGGGTCAATCTATCGAAAAGATTAAAGCGGATACCGAACGAGATCATTATTTGTCCGCTCAAGAAGCGGTTGAATACGGACTGATTGACAAAGTAGTTACGAATATCAGCAATACCCCGACAGCACCAAAGGGTGAGTTTTAATTTAATTTCTTATTTGAACTAACGGTGGAGGTGGGCGTTTGCTGTGATTTTCGGTCGGAAATGGGAAGTTGAATTTAAACGGCGATTGATGAGGCATTTCTTTTATGCATCCTGACTCGGTAGATGGATAGATTAAAATATCTCCGTTAGGTGCTATGGCTTTTGAACATTCTTCTATGCCATTGGTATTATTTATCATAGGGCGATTCGGTTGAGAGTCATATTTTGCTCCTCTGCCGAAATATCTAATAGCCCTTTTTTCAATAGTACCTAAGCGAAAGTCCGAAGTATATCGAAAATAACTGACATCTATTCCCTCAGAGTTTAATTTATTGAAAATATCTCGGAATAAATCTTTTGCACTTTCATCACTTAACTCAAACTTTGTTAATAATGATTCATCATATTCAAGTATAATGCCGTAAGTACGAATTTTATCCTTTAACCCGATTGTGCTTTTTATAACATTTGCCATCATCCCGACATATTTATCTCGCCAGATTTTAGCTTCTTCATGCTCTCCGGCTTCGGCATGTTTAATACTTTTTTGCATATAATCATGAAACGGATGAACTGAAATACAAAAGTTGTCTAAGCATTCAGGATGTTCAACAAAACTTTCCGCTGCTTTTTGAGACGTTTTATTGCCAACAGGCCAGCCCGCTGTTGTTACTATTGTTTTAGTTCCTGTTTTTTCATAATAATATTTTGCCATATCAAATATATTACGCAAAATGCCGTCTTTACCCTTGCTTTTATACATCATAGGATCATTATCTTTGAAAAAGTATATTGTTCTATCAAAGTGAAAAGGATTATAACCCAGTCTTTTTGTTAAGGTTGATATGTCGTCAGTCAGTGCAGTAAAATTGTCCCACTGCATTGTAGTTATTTTATTTTCGGAATCAACCGCACAATGTGAGCATTGATGAATACACCCACGTTGCGACATGATACTGTCGAATCCGTTTGTTACAAATTTTAAAACCTTTGCCGTCCAGCCTTGCAAAGTAGGTAAGCCATCACAAATATCTTTTATTTTATTGAGGTCCAACTTATCTAAAGTAACATAATCCCTCCAAGACTTAAAAGGATTACTCGCCCTAGCTTCTGCTATGTAATCAAGTGCCGATTGAAGGCTCGTAAAGCTTACGGATTTTTTGTTTTCAACCACTGAAATTCCACGTCGAGCAGGCAAAGGTCTATCAATATTTTTTTGAGAATAAGGGGTTATGAACATTTATAAAAAATCCTATTTTTGCACACTACTAATCTAACTATTTTTTATAAAACAGCTGAAGATAAAAAATTGCCTATGAGCTTGCGGAAAAATTAGGAATTTTTCTCGCAATCTCCCTTGTCCGGCTAGCACCCATACCACCGGCTATCCCGCAGCTGGTATGGGTGCTAGCACTTCCAAGGTCGGACTTGAAAAATCTCAAAAAACTGTCATTTTTTGGATTTTTCCGCATCCTCTATGAATATATTGAACAATCTTGGCGAGTTTAAATTACAGGTACAACCCTAAATTATACCGTTTAATTCTTTTTCAAAAAGCGAATTTTTGTACTCTTTTGAATTTGTAGCATGTTTAACAAATTCCTTGTAAGAATTTGTGTGTAAGACTTTCGAGATATCGCCGTTTGATAAAAATTCAATCTTATACTCGCTTGTTCCTTTTTCACTAACCTTAATTATTTCACTTTCGGCAAAAACATTCAGTAATTCAACAATCGTATCTTTTGTTTGTGCCAAAAACGAAGCACTTCTATCAATGTTAAATTTACCATTTTTATTGTTATAAGAAAATTTTAGCATCCCCGAAAAAGTTTTTAAAAATTCCTTTTCATCTATTTTTTTTACTTCATAATTCATGAAATGTAAAAACTTAGGCGAAGTCTTTTTTACAATCTCATCAAAAAGTTCCTGACTGGCAGGGTAATCAAAAAACATTATTGCATCCACTTTTCGCATGCTTTGGCGGTTAAAAATCTTGTCCGTCAAAACTTTATAGGATTTTAACCTATCTAAAACCACCTTTTCTTCAGCAAAGACAGCTATATCCAAATTAGAAGTTCTGACATAATCCTCAACGCTTGAAAAAATATCCGTTTTTTTGCGGTGATCAAAAACTTTTATTTCAGAAGATTGTGCTTGAGCCGAAATATTTTCGTCTTCTAAATTGTCCGCATGAATATCCTGCAAAATTAGTTGAATTGTAGTCGAACCATTAAAAGTATTTACTTGAGGGCAAAAAGCAATATCAAGAACATCTCCCGAAGTAAGCGAAATGTCGCCCTTTGACCACCAAATACAATCGTAAGTGTTATTTTGAGAATCTTGCACCACCAATTTAAGGTGAGTTTTATTAGACCCCATCAACTTTTTTTGAAGTAAAGTAAGATTGTTTAAAACAAAAACAGGATTGGGATTTGCCGCTCCAAACGGTTGTAAACGTTCAATATCAGAAATCAAATTCCCATCAACTTCGTTAGGCTCAAGCTGTAAATCAACTTTCAAAATCGGCAGAAGCTTTACCCCATCCAACAGTTCGTCAATTGTTGAATTAAGAGCTTTTTTCACATCTTCAAATGTTACCTTTTCGGCGTTAAACGAAAGTCCGCCTGCCATTGCATGTCCGCCAAATCCGTCAAATAATTCCGAATTTGCTGATAAAACATCATAGACATTAACCCCCTCAACACTTCTTGAAGAACATCTAACCTGCTTGGTTTCCTCGCTGTAGGTCATCAAAAATACAGGTTTGTAATATTTTTCCACCAATTTTGAGGCGACAATCCCGATAATCCCGATATGCCATTTCGGATTGAATAGAATAATCGCATTATTGTTATTTTCATCATTTTTAAGCATTTCTTCTGCCTCGAGAAAAATACTCTCGCAAAGCTCTTGCCTAACCTTATTGAAATTATTCAAAGAAATAATCGACATCTCAATCTCTTGTTTATTGTCAGAAGTAAGCACTTTTATCGCATCGTCGACAGTGTCAAGCCTTCCTGACGCGTTAATTCTCGGAGCAACACCAAATGCAATCTGTTCAGACGTAATCCCCTGTTCTAAATTATACCCCGCACTTTCCAGAAGTTTTTTTAATCCCCAGTGTTTTTCACTTGCAATTAATTGCAAGCCCCTAGTTACAAAATACCTGTTTTCGCCGATTAAAGGTACTACATCCGATACTGTTCCAACAGTAACGTATGGCAAAATATCAGGAATAAAATCCATTTTTTGATAATGTTCCAAAAGTGCCTGAGCCAACTTGAAAGCTACTCCAACTCCTGCAAGCGAGGTTAAGTGTTCAATTTCTTTAGCCGAAAGTTTTTCATCCAAGGCATTTTGAGCTTTAGGATTAATTATCGAAAATGCAGGCGGCAAAACTTCGGGAGCCTCGTGATGGTCAGTGATTATTACATCAATTTTAAAACTGTTCATAAATTGAACCTGTTCAACATCGCTTGTCGCACAATCAACCGTAACAATTACTTTAGGTCTTTTTGTAGCCATCAATTTCACTAACGCTTTGGTGTTAAGTCCGTGTCCATCTTTTTCCCTGTCAGGGATAAAATAATCAACACTTGCACCCAATTTTCTGAAAGTTCTCAACAATAAAGAAGTAGAAGTTACTCCGTCCGCATCAAAATCACCGTATATAAGAATATTTTGTTGTTCGTCAATCGCTTTAGAAATCCGTTCCACGGCTTTTTGCATATCAGAAAAAGCGTTCGGATGAGTAAGTTTTATTTCTAGCGGATTTAAAAATTCTTTAACCTCATCAGGTTTGCTAATTCCACGCGTTGCCAAAAGTCTTTCAACAAGTGGTGCTGAATTAGATTTCTCATTTTTGGTTATTATCCACTCTTTTTGCATTTTTAAAATCCGATTATCATTGATAATTCTGTATGTTCAAGTTTAA
Source organism: uncultured bacterium (assembly GCA_903868125.1). Taxonomy (GTDB): domain Bacteria; phylum Cyanobacteriota; class Vampirovibrionia; order Gastranaerophilales; family Gastranaerophilaceae; genus CAIPUE01. The sequence continues at coordinate 103,027 of CAIPUE010000015.1, forward strand.
GAGCTTCTGCAACCGGTTCTGATACCAAATGCCCATGGCACGTGCTTACGCCTTTTGCAAGTTCTTCACATGATTTCACCGCTTTTGTAAATCCCTTGTTTGCTAACCTGACCGCGTAAGGTAAGGTCGCATTCGTAAGTGCGATTGTTGAGGTTCTAGCAACTGCACCCGGAATATTTGCAACAGAATAATGCATGACGCCGTGTTTTTCGAAAACAGGATTCTCATGAGTCGTAACTCTGTCAATGGTTTCGATAATTCCACCCTGATCAATCGCTACATCAACTATTACTGAGCCCTTTTTCATTTGCTTAACCATTGACTCGGTAACTAAATGCGGAGCTTTAGCACCGGGGATTAACACTGCACCAATTAATAAATCGGCATACGTTGCACAAAGCTCAATATTGGAAGCGGTTGACATCAAAGTTCTTACTTTACCGTGGAAAATATCATCAAAATATCTTAATTTATTCAAATTTACATCAAGAATAGTTACATTTGCACCCATACCATAGGCAATCTTAGTTGCGTTCAATCCTACCGTACCTGCACCAATTATAATAACATCTGCCGGCATAACCCCCGGAACCCCACCCAAAAGGACTCCTCGTCCACCATGTGGTTTTTCAAGGTAAGCTGCACCAATTTGCACCGCCATTCTCCCTGCGATTTCACTCATCGGAGTTAAAAGAGGCAATTCGCCCTTTGTTGTCTGAATTGTTTCATAAGCAATACTGTTAACTTTATGTTTCAAAAGTGCTTTTGTTAATTTGGGTTCAACTGCTAAATGTAAGTAAGTGAACAGCAATTGACCTTCTTTAAATAGCGGATATTCACTTTCTTGCGGTTCTTTAACTTTTATAATCATATCAGATTTTTTATAAACTTCTTCAATATTAGTAAGAAGTTTGGCACCAACAGCAACATATTCTTCATCCGTAAACCCGCTGCCTAAACCGGCTTCAGATTGAATATACACAGTGTGTCCTTGTTCTACAAGAGTCTTCGCACCGGAAGGCGTTAATGAAACTCTGTTTTCCCAATTTTTAATTTCTGTTGGAATACCAATAATCATTTTTTTCTCCTTTTTTTCCTGTAAGGTCAATCATTTAATTTTTTAATCGTTTAGAGCCGAATTAATTTCGTCTATAATTAACTTTGCTGCTGCGACTTTATCCTTCGCATCAGTAATCGGTCTTCCTATAACAAGAAAATCAACCCCCGCTTTTATTGCCTCGGTTGGAGTATCAACTCTAACTTGGTCATTAACCGCTGCCCATGTCGGTCTGGTGGCTGGGCACAAGATTATAAAATCTTCGCCAAATTCATGTCTTATTTTTTTTGCCTCGGAAGCCCCTGCTACAATCCCGTCTAAACCGTTATCTTTAGCAATTTTAGTTAATTGCATTATATAATCGGCTATATTTTTCTCAACACCAAGCTCCTCCGTCAATGTTCTTTGCCCAAAGCTTGATAAAAGGCTTACTCCTAAAATGGTAGGAGGCTCTATTCCTAATGCCCTAGATGTTTCTTTAGCTGTTTTAACAACTTGAGAAACCATTTTTGAACCACCCTGCAAATGCAAGTTGAAAAAATTTATATTATGTTTAATCAAATTAGAACAAGCATGTGAAACCGTGTTTGGAATATCATGAAATTTCAAGTCACAATAGACTTTCCCACCATTATCCCTTATCATTTTAATAGCATTAAATCCATAACTTGTGAATAGTTGCAAACCTATTTTAAAAAAGCCCACATAATCTTTTAATTCAATAACTAATTTCTCTGCTTCATCCAAATCATCGACGTCTAACGCAAGCACTATACGTTCTTTTGCTTCTGTTGGTTTTGTTATTTTCATGTTACTCCTAATAATAAATATCCTGCAACAACCTCAAATGATACCACTCGTAACAATTAAAATCAAGCCCGCGGTAGGGGATTTTAAATAATTCTTACAAAACTTATTCACAAGGGAGGGATTGGTGAGAGACAAGTCGAAAAGTCGAATAGTCGAAAAGTTTTTTTGCTATCAAAAAAAACTTTTCGACTATTCAATTATTTAACTATTCTGTTTAACTACTTTAAATCCCTATAAGAGCCTTTGAACAAGTCTTCATAAGTTGTATGTAACAATTCATGGGCCTTATGAGAACCGGGTTCTTTTAAGAATTCGGCATAAAGCTTCTTAATATCAGGATTCTCATGAGACTTTCTAACAGGAAGTCCCTTGTCTTCTTTATATAATCCGGCCGCACGCTTCGCTTTGATTGTCGTATCGTTATAGCTATAAGGTTGACCGCCGCCGTTTATACAACCCCCAGGGCATGCCATAACTTCAAGCATTTGAAAATTCGCTGTACCACTTTCAATTTCTCTAAGAGCCTTTTCAGCTTCTAATATTGTCGAAACAACTCTTACAGTAACCTTTGTACCATTCAAATCAAGTTCAATAGTTTTACTTCTATCCGATGTTCCTCTAAACTGAACTATGTCAACATCTTTAAGCTCTTTGCCGGTTACAACTTCATACGCAGTTCTTGCCGCAGCCTCAGCCACCCCGCCGGATGCACCGAAGATTGTTCCGGCACCCGAATATTGACCAAACGGTGAATCCGCAGTTTCAGGAGGCAAATTCTTAAAATCAATTCCCGCTTCCTTAATCATTCTGCCTAATTCTTGAGTTGTCAAAACAAAATCGGTATACTGCACCCCGCAGGTTCCAAGCTGGCATCTGTTAATTTCAATTTTTTTCGCTGTACAAGGCATTATTGAAACAACCGAAAGATTTTCTTTTGTATAACCTTCAAAATATTTAGGCAGTAATTCTTTTAGAACAGGCGAAAGCATTGATAAAGGTGATTTACATGTGGATAAATTCTTCAAGAATTTTGGACGAGATTGTTCAATATATTTAACCCAAGCAGGACAACAAGAGGTAAATATCGGTAGATTTTCACCTGATTTCAATCTTTCAATAAATTCGTTAGCTTCTTCCATAATCGTCAAATCGGCAGCAAAATTGGTATCAAAAACCAAATCAAATCCGATTTTTCTTAAAGCTGCAGTGATTAGACCGATAGTGTTTTCGCCGGGTTCAAGCCCGAACATCTCGCCGAGGGCAACTCTTATTGACGGAGCTATTTGCGCCACAACTTTTTTATCTTTGTTAGTAATATCTTTCCAAACATTGTCTACATCAGAAACTATTGTCAAAGCACCTGTAGGACAAACTGCTTGGCACTGTCCGCAATAAATACAATCGGTTTTAGAAAAATCACGACCTGCCATTGGCTGAACAAGAGTTTTTGAACCTCTGTTCGCAAATCCCAAAATTGAATGACCTTGAAACTCTGTACAAGCTCTAACGCAAGCTCCGCAAAGAATACATTTGTTGGGATCTCTAATAATTGAAGGATTAGAAGTGTCTAACGGCAAAAAATCCTCTTTTTGAAGGGTTGGAAATTTAATATCTCTAATCCCATATTCTTCGCAATATTTTTGTAACTCGCAATGACCTGATTTGTCGCAAGTCGTACATTCTCGGTCATGATTGGCAAGCAATAATTCAAGAACAGTTTTTCTTATTCTTCTTGTTTTTTCTGTATTTAAATGAATTTTTAATCCAGCCTCCGGAGGCATTGTACAAGAGGATTGAATTCCTCTTCCTTCTATTTCGACAACACACATTCTGCAAGAGCCGTATTGTGTTAAGTCAGGACGGTAACAAAACGTCGGAACATTAAGTCCTGCCTTTCTGATTACTTCAAGAACGTTGGGTTCATTTGTAAACTCAACCTCTTTATCGTCAATAAATAATGTTTTTTTATTTTCTGTCATTTTTGTTATTTCTCCTTGTAAGTATAATGTAAATTAAATTGTAGTATTTAATTTGTGGTATTACCCCTCCGCAAGGGAGGGGTAATACGCTATTCCTTGACTATTGCTTTAAATGGGCATGCGCTTACGCAAGCTTCACACTTAATACATTTTGATTGATCTATCACGTGAGGATTTTTAACTGTACCGCTTATTGCCGCGACAGGGCAAATTCTTGCACATTTCGTACACCCTTTGCACAAGTCCTCCTTGATAACAATCTTTTTCATTGCAGTACAAACGCCGGCAGGACATTTTTTATCTTTAATATGCGCAATATACTCATCCCTGAAATATTTCAAGGTCGAAAGTACAGGGTTAGGAGCTGTTTTCCCAAGCCCGCAGAGTGAACCGTCTTTGACAGCAATCGCAAGTTCTTCCAATATGTCCAAATCTTCCATTTCGCCTTTGCCTGCAACAATTTTTTCAAGAATTTTAAGCATTTGCTTAGTACCCTCGCGACAAGGAACGCATTTTCCGCAAGATTCGTGTTGAGTAAAATTCATAAAAAATCTTGCAATTTCGACGATACAAGTATCTTCGTTCATAACAACAAGTCCGCCTGAACCTACCATCGCACCTGCCTTGGTTAAATTATCATAATCCATAGGCATATCAAGATGTTCTTCTGTTAAACAACCACCTGAAGGCCCGCCGATTTGAACCGCTTTAAATTTCTTACCGCCTCTGATACCGCCTCCGATATCAAAAACAATTTCCCTTAAAGTAGTTCCCATCGGAACTTCAATAAGTCCTGTATTATTCACTTCACCGGTAAGCGCAAATGTTTTTGTGCCTTTCGAAGTTTCTGTGCCGAAAGAGCTGAACCATTGAGAACCGTTTAACAAAATAACCGGAACGTTTGCAAGTGTTTCAACGTTATTAATCAAAGTTGGACGCCCAAAAAGCCCTTTATTCGCAGGGAACGGCGGTTTACATCTTGGCATACCTCTTTCGCCTTCAATAGAAGCGATTAAAGCAGTTTCTTCACCGCAAACGAAAGCTCCTGCGCCTTCTTTAATATGTAATTCGAAATTAAAATCTGTTCCCATAATATTTTTGCCTAAATAACCTGCCGCTTCTGCGTCAGCAATCGCTTTTCTTAAACGCTTAATCGCAAGTGGGTATTCGGCTCTAACATAAATATATCCTTCATCTGCACCAATTGCAAACGCAGCAATCGCCATACCTTCAAGCAATTTGTGAGGGTCACCTTCCATAACGCTTCTATCCATGAACGCACCGGGATCGCCTTCGTCACCGTTACAAACGACATAGCTTTTTTCACCTTTGTTTGCCGCCGTAAAACGCCATTTGCGACCTGTCGGGAATCCCCCGCCGCCACGACCTCGAAGCCCTGAAGTTTCAATTTCTTTTATAACCTCATCAGGATTGTTTTCTGACAAAACTTTGAACAAAGCCTCATAACCTCTTACAGAAATTGCTTCTTCCAAAGATTCCGCATTAATATGACCGCAGTTTGCCAATGCCGTTCTCGTCTGTTTTGCATAAAAATTGATATCCTCATTTTTATGAACATGCTCGTTAGTATGAGGATCTGTATACAAAAGCCTTTCAACAGGCGTGTTATTTTTAATGTGACTTTCAAAAATTTCTTCGACGTCAGATTCTTTTACTCTCACGTATGTAATATCCTTGTCGGGAATAATAACCAAAACGCCCTGTTCGCAAAATCCATGGCAGCCGGTCGGAACAATTGTTATTTTATCGTAACCACTAAGTGTGGAAACATCAGCCCCTAAATTTTTGAATTTTTCAATAACCTTCAAAGAGCCGTTTGCAACACAACCCGTACCGGCACAAACCAAAACTCTCAATCCTTGAGCTTCTATATGTTTTTTAGCATTTTCTTGTTCTAATTTTATATCAATATTCATCTATGCCTCCTCCTGAAAAATCGTGTCTAGAATTAGTTTTACAGCATCAGAAGTCATTTGAGGATACACTTTCTCATTAATAACTACAACCGGAGCAAGTCCGCAAGCTCCAAGACAACTTACCGTTTCAAGTGAAAACAAGCCGTCATCTGTTGTCAGTTGACCTGATTTTATATTTAATCTTGCCTTTATTGCGTTTAAAACAGGCATTGAGCCACGCACATGACATGCCGTACCGTCACAAACCTTTATTTCATATTTGCCCTTAGGCTCCAATGAAAATTGGGCATAAAAAGTCGCTACACCGTAGACTGTAGCCGGTGAAAGCCCATCTATCTTAGTACCGATATAAATCATTGCATCTTCAGGTAAATATCTAAAAGTCTCTTGAACTTTTTGCAAAATCGCAATCAAGTTAGACTTTTTAGCACCATAAGACTGTATAATCTCGTCGACTTTTGAAAAATCGATTTTACTCGCGCTTTGAGTAGTCATTTTATTATTCTCCTTTTTTGCTATTCTTTGTTTTTAGTTGAAAAGTCGATTAGTCGAAAAGTTGAACAGTTTTGCAGTTTTTGCTTACTTTTTCCTTTTCCCTTTTCCATCTCTACAACGGTAGCCGTGATTTTTTTCACAATTAAATTATCCTACAAAAATACTTAAAATCAAGTATTTTATGAAAAATCAATCAATAAGATTACTATTTCTTATAAACGTTTAAAAAATCGATAACTTTGTTCAGCGCTAAAGCTCTGTGTGAAATTTTATTTTTTTCATTCTCGGGAAGTTCTGCCATTGTTTTTGTGTCGTTGTTTACTATAAAAATCGGGTCATAACCGAATCCGTTTTCACCTTTCGGCTCAAATCCTATTTGTCCAAAACATTCACCTCTACCTGAAAATATAACTTCGCCATCTTTATCCAAAAGCACCATCGCGCAGACAAATTTCGCACCGCGTTTTCCAAGCGGAACATCTTTTAGTGCATCCAAAAGTTTTATAATCCTGCTTTGTGGACTATCGGCGTATCTTGCTGAATGGATACCGGGCTCACCATGCAAAGCATCCACGCAAAGTCCCGAATCATCGGCAAGCACAGGCAAATTCGTTAAACTATTAGCTTCTTGAGCCTTTATAAAAGCATTTTCCTCAAAAGTTTGACCTGTTTCAATCGGATCAAAACTTTTCGGCGGCAACACAAATTCAACCCCAAGCCCATCGATTATAGAGTTAATTTCTTCGACTTTATGCGGATTTGACGTGGCTAGGACTATTTTGAGCATTGCTTAGATTTTTTTTCTTCATCATTTTTGTTGGCTTTGGTCAAAACATATGTTCCCCAAAGCGAAATTACAAAAAAAACGGCTAAAAAAATATAATTAAATGTGTTGTCAAGATTATTCATTAAGTATCCTTTCGATTAGTTAAAAGTGTTTCAATTTTATTTGTTATATTTACTAAATTGAAAATAAAAACAATAATATAAAACCCGCCAATACATGCCAAAAAACATTTAAGCGAAGAGTTTGGCAAAAACATCAAACTTACAATCCCGCCGATTAATACTATCAAAATATTAATAATGCTAGTTCTAAGTGTTGTCAAGCTTTGTACTTTTAATTTTAAAATCTCTTTTTCCATAACTAAATAATAAACCCATTTGACACATTAATCAATATTATAAATAATTGTAATATTTTACGTAATCTCAAGTTCCGTAGCGACGTTGGCGACGGTTAAATTCTATAATCGCTTCAGCCATAGATGTTTCATCAAAATCAGGCCAATATTGCGCAGTAATCAGGATTTCTGAGTACGCAATCTGCCAAAGCAGATAATTCGAAACCCTCATTTCACCACCGGTTCTGATTAACAAGTCCGGATCAGGAATATTCTTTGTATAAAGTTCATTAGAAATGACTTCTTCTGATACCTCATCCAGAGAAAGCTCTTTATTTAAAACTTTTTGAGAAATATTTTTAACAGCGTTGACTAATTCGTCTCTTGAGCCGTAATTAAAAGCTATTTGAAGATTTACACCTGAATTATCTTTTGTTTTATTAACTGCTTCTGAGAGTATTTTTTGCAATTTTTTATTTAATTTTGTCAAATCCCCGATAAAATTAATAACTACCTGATTTTCGTGCAATTCTTTCAACTCATTTTTGATAGTAAGAGCCAAAAGCTCCATCAAAAAATTAACTTCTTCAGGATTTCTGTTCCAATTTTCGGTGGAAAATGCATAAACAGTCAAATATTTAATCCCGAATTTATGACAGGATTTTACGGCCGCCTTTAAGGAGTCGACGCCTTTTTTATGTCCGACAGCCGATAAAAGATTTTTCTCATTTGCCCAACGACGGTTTCCATCCATAATTATCGCAATATGTTGTAAATCAGTAGTTTTGACTATTTCAGCTATATTTTCTTTTTCTATGGTTATCAACATTAACATCCATATTTCTTGTAACAGTAAAATTATAAACCAAATATAAAATATGTAAAATAAGTTGTTTATTTATGCTATTATTTAAAAATGATTGAATTGTTAATCCTATACGTTTTATCCGAACGAGAAATGACAATGTATGCTGTTTTAAAGCAGATATTAGGGCATTTTTCTACTTTTACCAAACCGAGCTTCGGTGCCATAAAACCAGCACTAACTCGTCTTGAAAAAGCAAATTTTATCCGTTCAAGAAAAGCGATGTCAGACGGAGGCAAGCTCTCGGGGTTTTATTCAATCACTCAGGAAGGTAAGGAAGAATTGAAAAAATTAGTGTTGGAAAAGATTTCGGATAATCCTCTGCAATTCCATTCAACCGTCGGGATAAAAATCTCCTGTTCATCCTATATTGAAAAAGATGAACGTGCAAAATTATTTTTTCAACTTAAATCGAAAGCTCAAGAACACAAATTCACCGCCGAAAATACTTTGAGTAACCAAAAATCACTTACCTTTTATCAAAAAATGATTTTAGATAACACAATTGTCGAATACAAAAATTTAGTTACTCTCCTTGAAAATTTAGAAAAAGATAATGACCGCAATAGTTAGTAAGATAGAAAAAAATTCAATAGCTGAAGAGTTAGAAATTCAATCGGGGGACGAAATAGTATCGATTGATGAGCAAAAAATGACCGATTTAATCGATTATAAATTCTTGTGTAAAAGCGAACTTTTGACCATTGAAGTTAAAAAAATAAACGGCGAAATTGAAGTTATTGAACTCGAAAAAGATTACGATGAAGACTTGGGCATAATTTTTGAAAGTGCCGTATTTGATAAAATTAAACCTTGCTTAAATAGATGCATTTTCTGTTTCGTGGACCAGCAACCGGATGGTTTGCGAGAAACCTTATACATAAAAGACGACGATTACAGGCTTTCTTATCTTCAAGGAACCTATGTAACTTTAACCAATCTTACTTCAAGCGACAAAAAACGTATTGAAACTCTTGGACTCGGACCTTTTTATATTTCCGTACACACGACCAATCCGGAATTGAGAGTTAAAATGCTAAAAAATCCGCACGCCGGAAAAATTTTTGAACATTTAAAATGGCTTGAAAAACTCAAAATCCCTGTTCACTTGCAGATTGTACTTTGCCCAAAATACAATGATGGCGAAGAATTGAGACGAACTTTAAACGATTTTAGAAAACTTAAAAACATTCTCTCTATTGCGATTGTACCAGTCGGCATAACCAAATTTCAAAAGGGTGAATTATATCCGGTAACAAAAGAAATCGCTCAAGAAACAATTGAAATAGTTAACGAATTTAACAATAAAAAAAATATCGCATGCTGTTCGGACGAATTTTTTGCGCTCGCAGAAATTGCTATCCCGCCCAAAAAATATTACGGAAATTTTTCGCAGCTTGAAGATGGGGTAGGTGCGCTCAGGCTTTTGCTTGATGATTTTAAAACCCACAAAAAAGTTTTGCCAAAGAGCCTGAGCGCACCTTGCAAACTTCTTTTTGCGACCTCTTTACTTGCAAAACCGGCAATTGAAGAAATTTCAGAATCATTAAACAAGATAAAGAACTTAAAATCAGATGTGGTTGCTGTGAAATCGACTTATTGGGGCGATGGGATTTCCGTCGCGGGGCTTATCACTTCTGACGACTTAATCAACGCAATAACTGTCCAACTCAAGTATTCAACTACTCAACCGATTGTTATTCTGCCCTCTGTTATGCTTCGACCTTTTACGCAGGATTTTTTGGACGGAAAAAATTTAGATTATGTGAAAGAAAAAACAGGTTTAGAATTTTTGCTAATCGAGGATTGCTATTCAACAAAGGAAATTGTTGATTTTATTTTTCTCAATGGTATAATAAAAACCTGACAGCATTTTCGAACGCTTGCAAATATTAAAAATTGTAACGATTCACCGTCGGGAAACTTAAAAAGTAACAAAAATATTTTTTAGACTTTTTGTATAACTGTATAACATTATAAAGGAGAAAAATTATGAATTTAAGAGACGTTTGGCAAGAATGCCAAAAATTAGCGAGAACAAACAATAGTGCTCTAGAAGTTTTCAACACTCACGCAGGTACTACTAAAGTTTTTAAATACACAACCCCAGAGGGTATGGTCTATGAAGGGTTTAAGCGATGCAAAGATGTAGTAACACCTATAGCCACCATAATTAGACATCCAAATGGTGACTTTACTAATGTGAAAGCTGGAGTAGTCACGAAATACATCAAAGCTAACGGTAGTCTCAAAATATAAATTATTTAGTGGTATTTTTAAAGGTGCGGTTAAAACCGCACCCTACTTTCCTATTGGAAGTTTCACGATGAAAGTTGCACCTTTGCCTATGTCGCTATCTATTGTAATTTCGCCACCATGCATTTCTATAAGCTCTTTTGTAATCGTTAAACCCAACCCCGTTGAACTTTCCTTTTTTGTATAAGTATTTTCAAGCTGAACAAATTTTTCAAAAATTCTTTTCTGATCTTTTGGCGCAATTCCAATGCCCTTATCTTTTATTTCAATAATCAAATTATATTTATCAAAATTGGAATTTATTTTAATTCTACCGTTTTCAGGAGAAAATTTTATTGCATTACTCAATAAATTATACAAAATTTGTCTTATTTTTTGAAAATCCGCCAAAATAGCTTTATCTTCAGCAATGTTTTTTTCTATCCTAATCGACTTTTTATCAGCAAGCGGTTTTACAATATTTACCACCTCCGTAATCGCCGACGATACCGAAATTTTTGTTCTATTCAACGTCATTGCGTGCGCTTCAATTTTAGAAATATCTAAAATTCCATTAATCATGCCTAGCAAATGAATTCCTGAAACGTGAATATCTGCTACATGCTCAAATTGTTTTCTGTTCAAATCCCCGAAAAATTGAGTAGATAAAATTTCTGAAAACCCGATTATAGCGTTTAATGGAGTGCGAAGTTCATGCGAGATATTTGCCAAGAATTCATTTTTAACTTTATCCGCTTCAAGGATTTTAAAATTTTGAGATTTTGTATTAACAACGCTTTCTTGCAAGGCTTTTAACTGCGTTTTAAAAATTTCGGAAAGCTCGACATCTTTTATTTTATAAGAAATAATAGAACCAATTGCCGTAGCTATTTGAACATCTTCCGCCCGATAATAATCTTTTTCATCCTTGCATAACAAAACAAATCCATAAACTGTATTTCTGATTACAAGCTTTGAGATTAAAAAAGACTTATTATTGAGTTCTAAAAGCTTTATAAGTGGATTATCAGGAGGTAAAATCATATTTGAAGGTGAAAATAAATCCTGTTTAATTTGTAAATTAATCGGAAAAATATCGTCCAAAGAATATCTTCTATCCTTACCAAAAAGATATCTTAATCTAATATTATCAGGGTTTAAAAAGAAGATATAAGCTTGATTAAAATCAATAATTTCCCGAAAGGGTTCAAAAATACTTGCCCCCAACGGATCAAATTGTAGCTGGATATCAAAAAAGGTCGGTAATGATTCTATAGCTTTTTTGTAAATATTGTTTTCCATAATAAAATTATAATTGTAACCCAAATATTTTGCAACTTGGCTCAAGTCAGGTTATTTAATAGGGCAAGAGCATTAAAATCATTTTATCCTTGTCGTCTTTGCGAGACGAAGGTTTCTTAGATTGATTTTTTTTGACGGAACGAAGCAATCTTGTTTAAATTTTGCAATAATATTCAACATTGTTTTATGGTTAAAATGTACTCAAGATTGCTTCGGTGGACACTTTTTGTTACATTCGATATTTTATTTCTCGCAATGACTGCGAAATCTTTTTTATTGTTGTGGATTTTAATGCTATTGCACTAGGTTATTCAAAAGCCTCTTTGCAGGGAAATATTCAGGCAAAATTGTCAGGCAGTCCAGTATTGATTTTTTCGCCAAATCTTTTTCACCTTTTTTTATATAGCAATTAGCCAACATAAAATGCATTTCAGGGTCATAATAAAATTTGTCCTTGGCTTTGTTTAAATAATATAATGCTATATCCACAAAATCATTAAAAAGCATTACTCTGGCGATAAATTTATAACTTTCCAGATTGATTGAATAAAACAAATCCGCACCATTAATTATATTTTCTACAAATTCCGACTGACCTGCATTGATTAACAAATTCAAATCTATTTCCAGAAAATTTCTAATCTGGAAATAAGACGGAACATGCAAAACATAGCCTTTGATAAATTGAATTATTGTTTTAGCCCAATCCGCCCTAAAATCATGATTCGCAATTTTAGTAAATTCTATTTCCGCCGTTTTGATATTCCCCAAAAGTAATTCGCAATAAGCATATTCCAAAATATAGTCATTCTGATAAAAAAAACTTCCGACAGAATAATCCCCTGATAAAAACTTATTTTTAGCCTCTTGGTATGACTCTACAATCATTTTTCTTTCTTTATTATGAATACTTTATTCTTCTTTTTATTAGTTTCTAAATCTTTACTAACAAGTGAAACCAAAGACTCGATTGCATCGGCTGAAGCTTTATTACTCATTTTGTTGGAAAGTTGAATTTGGTTATAAATTTCTTCCCTATATATTTTAACATCTTTAGGTGCATTTATGGCAATTTTGCATATATCAAATCTGGAATCAAGAATTGTAATCTCAATGTTATCATTGATAATTATCTTTTGACCGTTTTTTCTGGATAAAACTAACATAACGCCTCTTTTTCAAATAAAGGATAATCTACCCTGAAATTAGAACCTGAAAGAATTACTTGAGAACCTTTTCTATTTTTAATGTTAAAAATCAAAGGCGCAAGCAAATTTATTGTCGACTCTTGCGGCTTTTCACGTGGAATTAAAACGATATTTAAAACTAAAATATCATCCACATCCACAATTTCCAATGATTCTTGGACCGTTTCAGGTAATTCAAATGAATAATCAATCCCGAAAAATCCTGCAAAAGTTACCACAAAAGCAAGTTCCGGAGTTAGCGTTGACTGTAGCCATTTAAAATTGGAGTTTTCTTTATGTTCAATTAACACAAATTCTTTTTCCTCCGTATACCCCAAAATGGAATCAACCATTTCAAAACATGAAAGTTCACTAACTTCTATTTCTCCAAATCTAACTGTATTTATTTTCATTATTTCTTTTTCTCTCTTCTTTTTTGCATCTATTTATCTTTGTCCAAGTTAAAGTTGAAATCAGGTATCATTGAATTCATTATTACTGATTGCACTAACTGTGGAGAATAATTACCTGTTCCGTTTTTGTTTTGGGCAATCATAAACGGAAGCATATTAATCATTGAACTATTATCATTTTGTTGATTAGCTCCTCCCATTAGCATATTGAGCTGTGTCAATTGCGGATTTTGATAGTTCGCATTTCCGTTCACACCGTCAAAATCCGTAGCCTGAGCTTGCATTTGACTATAAGGGTTAATGCCTGCATCCTTAAGCACTTTTAAAGCTGCTGCAATTTCATCAGTATTTGAAGGTGCCTGTAAAGCATTTTCCTTTGAGCCCAAAATTTTTGATTTTGGGTCTGAAAATTCATTAAGTTTTCTTAGGTTATAATTATCTATCTCTTTACCGTTATTTATATCATTCCTAATCCCATTCAGTCTTTTATTCTCGATATCTTTCTTTGCAGTATCCGATAAACCATTTGTAGCCGGAGTTGCCAAAAATTTATCTATATCGGCATAATCATTTGAAGCGGGATCTAAAATACATTGATCAGGAGTTTCCAAGCATCTTTTCCCCGTTGCCGCATATTCTAAAAGCCTTGCATTTGATTTTAAACTTAAAACTTTATCATAGTTTACAATTGCCTCCTCTTGCTTACCCGCCTGAACATAGGACATCGCAATATAATAATACGCTAGGGCGTTTGAGGGATCATTCTTGACTATAGACTGGCAGTCCTGTAGGCAACCTGTATAATTCCCGGCTTTATATTTTTTTACCGCTATTTTAAGCGGAGTGCTGACAGAGCCGTTGGCAAAAGAACAAGCCGAAGCCTGAACTAAAATAATCAAAACTGCTATACAACATATTAACTGTTTTTTCATACCAAAACTTCCTTCTATTTTATTTTAACAACTATTTAAAATAAATCAACAAATATCTATAAATTATAGTATAATGCATAAAAAGCATATTCATCTGCACCATCTGAATGATTTTTTTAAATAGTTGAAAAGTCGAATAGGTGAACAGGTGAATAGTTTTAAGGTTCTTGAGGCTTAATGTCGGCGGGATGGCAATCGCGCCCTATCTTAACGCCCTCCTGCTTGTTGCCTAAAGCTTTTCACCTATTCACCTTATAACCTAAAATCCCTTTTTACTTTTTGCTTTTTACTCATTCACAACACAGCTGCCAAAACCACTAATAAAATTGCCCCCAGCTGCATGGCTGTTGACATATGTTGAGTAAATTTGTTATTATCATATCTTTTGGAAGTTTTTTGCGCCTGACGCGCACTCAAAACCCTATCTAAGCGGCTTTGTGCGTCATCATCAGGAAAAGTCGACTTAAATATGTTCAGCTCTAATCTTGTTAATCTATTTGAAGGCGTATCGTTAGGGAATGATTTTTTTAATGTTGACCTTTCAAGCTCAGCCAATGGAATGGTTATATCCGGATTTGCCTCATAATCGTCAAGAACGCTATTATTAAAATTGTAGCCGGGAGAGTGGTAATAATTGCTCTGTGAAGATGGAAGTTTGGACATAATATCGTCCGACATATTAATATCGTCGCTACTATCGCTGGAGTTATCAACAACTTTTTCCGGCTTTAGTGCCAATTTCAGCCTTTCCACACGTGAACTCAAATCATCATCGTAAGTTTTTTTGAAAATATTATTCTCTAAATTGGCAAGCCTTTGATTTATATCTAAATTCGTAAATTCTTTATTAAATATTTTATTCTCCAAATTATTGACAATAGGATAGTTTACACTACTGTCCGGCTTTGGAATAGATTCTTTATACCCATCCGTATCTTCGGCAAAGGTATCCTTTTTAGGAGTAATTTCCTGACCTATTAAATCTGCGGATAAATCATTTGACAATTTTTTAACTCTTTGCGCTACAGGATTCGAAGAAACTTCACCATAAACAGCATCTTCTATTCGCTTTAATCTTGCTTCATCACTTTGAGCACCGTAATCTATACCAAAAAGTGATGTTTCCATTTTTGTAATCAACGCAGAATATTGACCTTGGGCATCGCATTTAACCCCCAAGAATAAAAATATAAAGATAAAAACTAATATAACAAATTGTTTTGACATAATTCACCTTGAACTTAGGATATTAATTTTCAACACAAAATACCATTACTCAGTGTCTTTATTCAAAACCCCAAAAACTAAGCATAATTACGTAAGACGAAAGTAGTACAAAATATAAAAAAGCGGCGAATTTGCAAAGCAAATCCGCCGCTACGCTATTCATAATCCAACAGAGTTTCATCAATTAAAAAACTTTTTTTTCTGTCTCTACAATTTTTTTGTGAATACCATTAAATAAGTTTTTAAACCACGTTATAAAATGTTTAACTTCATCTTTAAAGCCATAAGCACCAGGCCAGGAATAACTTTCGTACATTTTGTACTCCTATACTGACTATTTTTTTTGATATTAGGCTTTACGGCATTGGAGAAAATAAACTTTAATAATTTAAAGATATTGTTAACTTTTATGGCGAAAATTATTCAGGCAAAAGAACAGAAATACTTGCATTGTTTATATTTAGATACTTTTTAGCTGTTTCAAGTAAATATTCGACAGAAATTTCATCCAAAACGTTCAAATAATTCTCAACCAATTTTAAATCATCGCAAACAGTCATGTAATAGCCGATTGTCTCGCCGATTTCAGAAACAGTTTCTGCGTTATATGCAAAATGGGATTTAATCTTCTTTTTTGCCTTTAAAAATTCGGCTTGGGATACAGGATTTAATCTAAGATTTTCAATCTCATTTTTAATCAACTCAATTGCCAAGGTTTTCTTTTCAGGTTTAAAATTAGCTTGAATAAAGAAATTATCACCGTCTCTAAATTGATAATGCTCCGCATTAATCATATTAAAAATCGGCTCAGGTTGTTTTTCTATCAGATTTTGATAGAGCCTTGAGCTTGTACCATCGCCAAGAATTATTGAAATCATTTCAAGTGCCGTAGAATTTTTTAAATCACAAGCCAAAGGTCCGAGATAGCCGAACATCATAAATGCTGAATTTATTTGAGCAGTTTGTTCAATATATTTTGTTTCACTGATTGGTAAATCAAGCTCATTCACAGAATTTAAGCCGCCACGTTCACCCCATTTGTTTTCGAACTCATTAATAACCTTGTTTAAAACAACCTCGTTGTCAAAATCACCCACAATGATAGTGGTTACATTTTCAGGAGTGTAAAAATTTTTGTAATAATTCATAATTTCATTTTGAGAAATTTGTGAAATTATTTCAGGCGTTCCGATAACATCTCTTTTATAAGGATGGTTTGTGTACATGCTTGAGTTGCAAGCGTTATAAACCTTTGTCCAAGGTTGGTCTTTGCGCATGCGAATTTCTTCGATTACCACATGGCGCTCACGCTTATCTTTAACATTTTTATCGTTGACATCAAATTCTGCACCGACTTCATGCTCAGGAATAACAGGATCTAATATCATATCGGCATGGAGCTCGATTGCTTCGTAAAAATCCTTATTATTCTCGCCTTTGGGAAGTGTTACGTAATAAAATGTGTAATCTTTCCAAGTCGCGGCGTTCACCACTGCACCTTTTGCTTCAAGAATTCGGTCAAAATCGCCCGCAGGATGCTTGTTTGTCCCTTTAAACATTAAGTGTTCAAGAAAATGTGATATCCCGTTATTTTTTTCGTCTTCGTTTATAGAACCTGTTTTAATCCAAGAACTGACATTAACAAGCCCGCCCTCTTTGTGAGCCAGCACAATCGTATGACCGTTTTGAAGCTTATAGACTTCAACATCTTTAGTTAAAAACGGATATTTTACCTGTGATTTTTTAACTTCCATATTTCAATTATACATTAAATAAATCAATAAAAACATATAGGCGGATTTTTTGTTTAAACAAAAAATCCGCCTATATGTTAATTTATAAAATCATTTTGAACAAAATGATTAATTACGCCATAATCATTTCTTTTTGTACATTTTTACTGGCAATTTCAACCAAGCTTCTTGCAACAGCCATCATAGCAAGCGAAGAATCCATTTTGTTGATGCAAGAACCGACTCCAATTGCACTCGCACCGGCAGCAAAAGCCAACGCCGCAGTTGTATTAGTAATTCCACTTGCTGTCATTACAGGAATGTCAACATTTCTTGCTATTTCAATTGTGTTTGCAATCGAAACTTGAGCCGCTTCCATCAAGCCTCTCGCGCCATCGCTTTGGATATTTGCTATAGCCGCACCTTCGGTTTGAATTAAGTCAACGCCGAGCTCTTCAAGTTTTCTTGCCAAATCTATTTGATTGGCAACACAAATATGCCCCGGAACAGTCACACAAACAAATGTTTCTGATTTATTAATCAAAGACATTGTTTTTCTTGCTAATTCCAAAACTTCTTCTGCCCCCATTCTCACGCCTATTTTATACAAAGCATCAAAATTACCCAATTCAATTGCGTCAGCACCCATTTTTACAGCTTGAGCAAGTTCTTCAGGAACAATGGAAGATACAAATAAAGGAAGTTCAGTTAATTGTCTTGCGACTTCAAAAATTTCTTCATTGGCACAGATATCAATTGCGCTTGCACCTGCTTGGCTTGCCGCAGACACAACTTTTTTGACGTTTTCAATGTCAAAATTATCAATTCCCGCAATAATTTTTACGGCTCTTTTTTCTTTTAAATGTTGCTTAAATAAATCAATTCTGTTCATATTTTCTCCCTTCATAATAATATAGTATTTCACATGATAATTTCAATTCCCCTTTATTGTACCATTAAAGTTTTAATAAGGTCAAGAATTAATCTATTATTTTTTTGTTTGTAGGTAGTGAAAGCCGTTAATATCATTAAAAATTCGTTTAAGTGGAGGGCTTATGCAAAATTTAATAAAAAAAACTATCTTTGTTTTTGTAATAATGTTTGGATTTGTACAAACGCCGATTTGTCAGGCGCAATTTTACGATCAGGACGAACAAATTAACATAAATGTCTACGAAAAAATAACACCTGCCATTGTTACAATTGACGCACAATTAAAGGATGGGGTTTCTAGTGGAACAGGCTGTTTCATAACCCCCGACGGGGTTATTCTGACAAGTTCTCATGTTATTGAAGGCTCTAATGATATTGATATAACAACCTATTCGGGAAAAGTCTATAAAGCAAATGTGATATCCATTTTGGGTAAAAATAACGATTTAGCATTATTAAAAATAAATTCCAAGGAAATAACCGAAATAATAAAACTTGGGGATTCAGAGGACGTTAAAGTTGGTCAAAAAGTGTTGGCAATCGGCAATCCTTTTGGATTTTCAGGGACTTTAACCCAAGGAATAGTCTCAAGAATAGACTATTCAAAAAATAAAATTCAGACAGATGCCGCAATTAACCCCGGAAATTCAGGTGGACCATTATTAAATTCATCAGGTGAAGTTATCGGAATAAGTCAGTCTATTTACAATCCCGATAATAATAAGTCGAATATCGGTATTGGATTTGCGGTTCCCGTGAACTCCGTAAAAGAATTTATAGATCTTGCAAAAATTTCAAAAAAATTTTAAAATATAAAAAACGACTTCTCTTTCATTGAAAAGCCGTTTTTTTATTAAATATATTTTAACTTTTAAGCTACCAAATTAAGTTGACCACTATTATTTTGCGGTATTTTAATTCCATTCTGAACAGCATATGCCCGAACAGCTTCAGGTCCTTGTAGAATAATTCTGGTAGGAACTCCAAGATTAACCAACTCTGTATCACGACTTTCTTTGGACTTATCACTAAAATCGTTGACTGGTTTACCTCTTCGAATTGCAAGTTCTGTTATTTGGTTTAAATCAATACTTTGCTTTGTGGCATCTTGTTCAATTGCAGACACAGTACCTTCAGCCATTGCCTTTTCAGAAACACCCATGTTTTTGAGCATTTTATTAATTTCCCAATGGCTTAAAGTTTGCCCCACAGCATTCTTAACAGCATAAACATTCATATCGGTTCTCCTTATTGTTTTGATAAAACGCTATACTATATATAAGTATTTTTATATCGTCTGATTTCAAAAGTATATACAATTTTTACAAAAGTTTACATAATATTTTTACAAGAGCTTGCGGAAAAATTAAAATTTTCCTCGCAAGCTCCTATGTCCGGCTTAAATCCATACCGCCGGCTATCCCGCAGCCGGTATGGATTTAGCACTTCTTAGGACGGATTTGAAAAATTGCAAAAAATTGTCATTTTTTGAATTTTTCCGCATCCTCCAATAAAATAGGAAAATATTAATGTTATAATAATACCGAGTTGCAATCAAAGCATAACCGATTTAATGTCGTTGGGTTAGCAAACCCAATCTACCTTCCAAATTAAAGTCAGGCTTTGATTGCAACTCGGTATAAGAGTTAAATAAGGTCTGTAATATGAAAAAAGCCATTATTATTCTAATTATATTTTGTGCATGCGGGGCATTTTTTTTGCTCGCAAAAAAAATGCCCGCCAATACAAAACACAGCGAAGTGGTATTTTGGACACTTCAAATGAGTGATTTTTCACCTTATATGAACGAGGTTATAGGTAATTTTGAACAGCAAAACCCAAAAATTAAAATTAAATGGGTAGATGTTCCTTTTTCCGAGGGTGAAAAAAGAACACTTGCCGCAATTTTAAGTGATAATCCGCCTGACTTAATCAATCTAAACCCCGATTTTTCAGCTACCTTAGCGCAAAAAGGTGCATTAGAAAAAATTGACGAAAGCACTGTAGGACAATTCAGTAAAGAAATTATCAATTCACTTAAATATAAAGATGAATTGTATGCTATTCCTTGGTATGCAACATCGGCTATTACAATATATAATAAGGCTTTGTATAAAAAAGCAGGATATTCGACCCCGCCTGTAACTTATGAACGATTAGCAAGAATATCTCAAATAATAAAAGGGAAAACTCATGCTTATGCGTTTATGCCGACAATAACAGAAAATGATACAATGCTAAAAATATTGAACAAATATGGAATTAACTCTTGGGAAAATATTAACAGTAAAAAATCAGTGGAAATTTTCGATTTTTATAAAAGATTATATTTGCAGAATTTAATCCCTAAAGAAACCATTACTCAAACCCAAAGAGAAGCACTGGAAAAATATATGTCAGGTCAAATAGTGTTTTTTCAATCCGGCGCAAATTTTCTAAATATGATTAAAGAAAATGCTCCTTCTATGTATAAAGATACGGATGTAGCCGGACAAATTAAGGGCGACTTGGGGCAAAATGATTTTTCACTAATGAATTTGGTAATCCCTTTAAAATCCTCAAAAAAGCAGGATGCGCTTAAATTTGCGCTATTTTTAACAAATGAAGAAAATCAGCTTAAACTTGCAAGACTCACAAATATTATCGCAACAAATAAACATGCCCTCAAAAATGATTTTTACACTCAATATGACAGTAGTGATTTAATAGCGAAAGCTCGTGTTATAAGTGCGAAGCAGCTCAATAAAATTCAGCCTGCATTAAGACAAAACAAAGGACAAAAAGAGATTAATTTACTAATAAATACGGCAGTTCAGGAGATTTTATTAAACGATTCTAACACTCAACAGGTGTTAGATGAAGTAGCAAAAAAATGGAAAATACTGACTGAATAGTTAAAAGATAGCAATTTATAGAAAGTTGTAATGAAGATTTATTAAGCACAAACGCTTAATATTAGGTATGAAACACGAAAAAAGTGTTAAAATAAGGATATGGATATTATTAAAAACTTGAAGGATTATAATCTTTCAACTCAACAAAAAATATTTGCCGGTTTCTTAAAGGAGAGCATCAGCTCCTATAGTTGTATTGAGAAAATTACCAATAAAACTTACTTGAAAAAATATTTGGCACCTGAAAATGATTTTACTATTTACAGTATCGGAGTTGCCGACCCTAACCTGATTCTAAGAAGAGCTGTTTAAAATACTATCCTCTAATTACAGGGATTTCGTTGAATATAAACAAAGGTTTTTCAACCTGTTTATCTGCATTAATATTTTCGCTGATATTTTTTGCTAAAATTGCTCCGACAATCGCCTCTAAATGAGCCATGGGCATCATGTTAGTGGGGAGCGAATGGAATCCATATTTAATTTTTAATGCACTTTGCAAAGCTTTGCAGTCGGCAGGCGAGCGTTCCTTAAAACAAGAATCCAATTTGAGAGCTTGCCTTGTCAGATATAGCTCGAAACGCTTAATATTCATTCCCTGTTCAATTAAAGTGTTAAAATAATCAGCACCTCTCGATGAATATCTTTGAGTCCAATTGTCGGTATTTTGGAAATTGTCGTTTGAAGCGACAAGCTGATAAGGCTTAGATAAAATACGCCATTTCCCGTTTAGCATTGAATTATCCCAAGGCAGAGAAATACAAATTTGGGAATTTTTTAAGGAAGAAAAATTATCGAAAAAATGCTGGACATCTTGCATCGTAAAAAGTTTATCCAACAAAATTAATTCATTGTTTCTATCCAAAACAGCAACGCCGGATTCTGCGTTTGCTCCAGAAGATAACATTAAGCCTATAAAATAGTGATTCATGTGCATCCTAAATGGTTATTTTTCTTGTAATGTTGTTGATGAAATGTCTTTAGCCGGAGGATTTAACCATGTTCCCTGACCGGTGATTTGACTTCGAGTACTACTATCCAAAGCATTTGTTTCTTTGGATATGCGTTTTAGTTCTTTGTCATAAACTTTATTTAAAATTATAGCCTCCTGCTCCGTTTGTTTATTTCCGTTTGTAAGTTTTTTTGCCGCATCGGAAATTGATTCAATTCTATTTATTGTATCAATTCTATTCAATTGCATTTTTTCCTGATCTTCTTTACTCATTTTCATAATGTCATTAGTTGCATACTCTTCAGATTTAAATTTGTTTTTTAAAATTAGAATTTCGACTCTTCTATTTTTAGCTCTATTTGAAGGCGAATCATTCTTTACAAGGGGTCTTGTATCGGCAAATCCTACGGCAGTAAAAAGGCTTGGCATAAAACTAAATCTATTTATAAAGTATTTAATTATGGCACTTGACCTAGCCGAAGATAATTCCCAATTCGATGGAAATATTTTCGAATTAATCGGTTGGTTATCAGTATGCCCCTCGATTCTCATATTATGTAAAATAAACTTTTTAGCAATAACTGCGCCTATTTTATCAAGTTTTAATTTCGCACTTGGCGTTAAAACTGCGGAAGCTACTTCAAATAAATAATCTTCATTGAATCTTATAACTAATCCTCTATCCGTTTCAACAGTTTCAACTCCATTAATTTCACTCGATTTTATTTTATCATTAATTGATTTCTGGATTTCTTCCATAGACTGCTCTTCATATTTTTGGCTTATATATTCCATCATTAAAGGCGTTATCATAGAATCTGATTGTGAGGAGTCAAAAATGCTATTAGAAGAATTTTCCATTATCCCTTCAGAACCCTGCATTATGGACGGGGCTGCAAAAGCCTGCTGCATGGAATTCTCAAGTGTTTTAAAATCTTTAATATCAACTTGCGATAAAGCATATAATACAACAAATGTCGCAAATAAAAGAGTAACGAAATCGGCGTATGAAACCATCCAACGCTCAAGATTTTCATGCTCGGGATGTTTTTTCTTTTTTGCCATTAACTTTTAGCCCCTTTGGAAGGATTTTTATCAATAATGAAGGAGTGTAACTTTCTTTCTATTAACGTAGGACTTTCTCCTGCCTGTATTGCCAAAACTCCTTCAAGCATCATTTCTTTAGCAAGAAATAATTTTTGATAATTAAATTTGATTCTTGTTGCCATAGGTAACAAGACCAAGTTTGCTGCAAAAAGCCCATAAACTGTGGCAACAAATGCTACGGCAATACCTGAGCCCAATTTAGAAGGATCAGAAAGATTTTGCATAACCTGAATTAATCCCATTACAGCACCAATAATGCCTAATGTTGGTGAGTATGCTCCAGCCGATTCAAATACTTTAGAACCTCTATTAACTTTTTCTTCCAGTTGAGTAATTTGATTTTCCATCATCCCCTGAACTAATGATGGGTCAGCACCATCGGCTACTGTTTCAAGCCCCATTGTAAGCAGTGAGTCAGAAGCATTTTGGGCTTCTTTTTCCAAAATAATAACCCCTTCTTTTCTTGCCTTTGTCGCAAAACCAACAATTTCAGTAATTAGATTTTCAAAATTAACCCTTGGAGGGAATAAAACATCTTTTATCATCCCCATAGCATTTTTTAAATCGTCATTTGGAAAACTGGCAATAACCGCCCCCGCAGTGCCTCCAAAAACAATCATCGCCGCAGTTACTTGAAGTAATTGCCCAATATTACCACCCTCCATTGCTTGTGCAACGAGGATAAATCCAATCCCTATAACGGTTCCCAGTACTGCAAATATATCCATTTTTTACTCCGATTACTCTTATATATGTTAAATTTACCCCATTTGCAACAATAATAAATCGTATAATCAGAGTAAAGTTGTCAAGATTATAGGTTCATTATCTGTGACCAAGACGGAATGTTCAAAATGTGCTGATGCCTTCTTGTCTACTGTTTGCACAGTCCACTTATCTGAAAGGACTTCCACTTCATCACATCCCAAATTCAACATCGGCTCTATAGCTATTGTCATTCCCGCTTTTAATACTATATTACTACCTGTTCTGTAGTTAAAAACGAAAGGATCTTCATGCATGTTTTTTCCCACGCCATGCCCGCCATATTGTCTTACTATTCCTAAATTTTCGCGATTTGCCACATCTTCTATCGCCGCACTTACCATATCTAAAATATTACCGTGACGCATTTGAGAAACCCCTGCAAAAAGGGCTTCTTCGGTTACAGTAAGTAACTTTTTATTCTCATCGCAGACTTCGCCGACAGGATAAGTCCAAGCCCCATCCCCGACCATTCCTCCATAAGTTGCCCCAACATCAACGCTGATGATATCACCCTCTTTCAGGATAACATCTTTCAGTGGAAACCCGTGTACAACCTGCTCATTAACGGAAGCACAAATTGAAGCAGGAAAACCGTGATAACCTAAAAAAGTTGGGATAGCTTTATTTTTTTTGATAATCTCAAACGCAATATTATCAAGATATTTTGTGTTAATTCCCGGTTCTATTATTCGTTTCATCTCTTGATGAACCAACGCAACAATATGTCCTGCTTGACGAATTCTTTTTATTTCTTCTTTTGATTTTTTTGTTATCATATTATCCCAGCTTTTTTACTGCTTGGCAATTGTTTTACCATATGCAAGTTTCATAATTTATTGTAGCCCACAGGTTAACAAAAATCAAGCATTAAGCAAGAGCATTGCAAACAATTAACGCAATCTCAAAAACGGTCGTTGGCAAAGCGTTCTCAAAAAATTAGGGACTATATGGCACAGCCCCTAAAAAATATTGATTGTAAGCGTCGTAGGCATTAAGAGCTAATTTATTTCACTTAAAAGTCTTTCCCAAACTTCGTCGACTTCTCCGTTTGCATCGATTTTTCTCAAAGAACCTTTTTCTTCGTAGAATTTTATCAAAGGAGCCGTCTGTTCAAAATAAGTGTTGAATCTTGCTTTTGCTGTTTCTTCGGTATCGTCTTTTCTTTGGATTAATTCTGCACAACAATCATCACAAACGCACTCTTTTTGGGGTTTTAGCGATAACAAATTATAAATCTTTCCGCATTTTGAGCAAGAACGACGATATATTATTCTGTCTAAAAGCAGTTGTTGATTGATATCAAAATAAACAACCTTAAAGCCAACTTCTTTATCCGCATCTATTTCTTTTAACATTCCTTCAAGCATTTCAGCCTGTTCAATACTTCTCGGAAACCCGTCAAGAATAAATCCGTTTGAACAATCTTCCTCTTGCAATCTTGATTTGATTATTGAAGCCACAATTTCAATCGGAACCAATTGTCCTTTTTCAATATATCCTTGAGCAGTAAGCCCGTCAGGTGTTTTCTCGGTCATGGCACGTCTCAACAAAGAGCCCGTATCCACGTGCGGAAAATTTAAATATTGTGATAATTTACTTGTCTGAGTGCCTTTTCCGCTAGCCGGTGGTCCTAAAAATACTAATTCTTTTTTTGTCATTTTTTAATTCCTTTTTTAATCTATCTATATATTAACATTCCTATGTGTCAATGTTTGTTGCATAAACTGCATTTGATTCAATAAAATCTCTCCGCGGTTCAACTTTATCACCCATCAATATGTCAAACAACTGATCTGCCAAAATAGCATCTTCAACGCTAACTTGCAACAATGTTCGACTTTGAGGGTCCATTGTTGTTTCCCACAATTGTTGAGGCATCATTTCACCCAGACCTTTAAATCTTTGGATGGAAACCCCTTTTTGTCCGCGTTCTTCGACTATTCTTTGTAAATCCGAGAAAGAATTAATTTCAATCTGCTCTGAATCAGTTTCCAAAACAAGTTTTTCTTCCTCTTCAATCAAGAAATTTCTTATCAAAGGATAAGATGTTTTTAATCTTTTATATTCCGAACTCTTTATAATGTTTGAAGTTATTAATACAGGCTCCAAATCCTTACCCAAATTCAACTTTATATTATATTTGGCGTTTTCGGGATTGTATTTAAGCTCAACCGAATAATTTTCAGCTTCTTGAATATTATAATTTTTCGCATGATCTTTTAAGTATTTATTCAAATACTCAATAATTTCATTCATTCTGTCTTGGTTTTCAAAGTCTTCAACCTCGATTGTCGAACGCACCAACCCACGCAACATAACTGCAGGAATGGAGTTTAAAATAGGGTTATTGTACGAGTGATAATAAGTGGACATATTCGCCATTAATTCTATAAATTCAGTATCTAAACAAGTTTTTGTTTTCGTTTTATCACAAAGGCAAAGTCCTTTAACCCCGCGCTCTCTAAGCAGTTTATCCAAAGCCCTTTCATCATATAAATATTCCGATGTTTTACCGACAGTAACCTTAAACAAAGGCGGTTGGGCGATATAAACATAACCGTTGTCCAACAGTGGCTTTGCATATCTGAAGAAGAATGTCAAAAGAAGCGTTCTGATGTGCGCTCCGTCAACATCCGCATCGGTCATGATAATAATTTTATGATATCTTAATTTTTCTAATTCTACTTCGTCTTCGTTTTTACTTATGTTAATCCCAAAAGCTTGCACCATGGCTTGAATTTCATTGTTGCCATAAATTTTGTCAAGCCTTGCTCTTTCAACGTTAAGGATTTTACCTCTAAGCGGTAAAATAGCCTGAAACATTCTATTTCTACCCTGTTTTGCGGACCCGCCCGCAGAATCACCCTCGACTATGTAGATTTCGCATTTATCCGGTTCACGATTTGAGCAATCGGCAAGTTTTCCGGGGAGAGTTGAATTTTCAAGAACGGATTTTCTTCTTGTTAATTCTCTTGCTTTTCTTGCGGCTTCTCTTGCGCGTTGCGCCTGAAGCGTTTTTTCAATGATTGATTTACCGATTTTTGGGTTAAATTCAAGCCATTCTTGGAATTTGTCTCTAACAACATCTTGAACAATTGCCATTACTTCTTGGTTTCCGAGTTTTTCTTTTGTTTGTCCCTCAAACTCTGGGTTAGCCAGCTTGACGCTGATAATAGCCGTTAAACCTTCTCTAACATCCTCTCCTGTGAGATTTTGTTCTGAGTCTTTAAGGATGTTATTTTTCCTTGCGTACTCGTTCAAAACACGTGTTATACCGTTTCTGAAGCCCGTTAAATGGGTCCCTCCGTTATGGGTATTGATATTGTTCGCAAAAGACAAAACGCTTTCGTTGTAGGCGTCTGTGTACTGCATTGCGATTTCAACCAAAGTTCCGTCAGTGGATTTTTCAATATAAACCGGTTGTTCAAACATCGGCGTTTTATTTTTATTTAAATATTCAACATAGCTAGCAATCCCGCCCTCGTAGTGGAAAATTTGTTCTTCTTGGCTTTTCCCATCGATAAAGATTATTTTCAAGCCTTTGTTTAAAAATGCCATTTCTCGAATTCTACTTGCAATGACATCTTTATCCATCTCTGTAGTTTCTGTAAAGATTTCAGGATCGGGCCAAAAAGTGGTTTTTGTTCCTGTTTTGTCTGTTTCTTTTGTTTTTTCGACGGAAGTTGAAGGTTCACCTCTCATGTATTCTTGACGCCAAATGTATCCTGCTCTGGAGACTTCGACAATCATTTTTTCCGAAAGCGCGTTTACGACGGAAGCACCTACGCCGTGAAGTCCTCCTGACACTTTATAGCCTCCGTCGCCGAATTTTCCGCCGGCATGGAGAACCGTGTGAACAATTTCCAATGCTGATTTGCCACTGTCCGGTTTAATATCAACAGGGATTCCGCGCCCGTTATCTTCAACGGTTACACTGTGGTCGGGGTGTAGCGTAACGGTTATTTGATTACAATACCCAGCCAGAGATTCATCGATTGAATTGTCTACAATCTCGTATACGCAGTGGTGCAAACCTCTTTGAGATGTTGAACCTATATACATGCCGGGGCGTAATCTTACAGCTTCCAACCCCTCCAAAACTCTTATATTACTTGCGTCATAACCTTGGTTTACCCCTTGATTTGTTCCTGTTGTCATTTCATCTCCCTAAAATATTCTTTTCGGTGCGGTTAAATCCGCACCCTACATGCAACTCCCTTTTCACTTAATCATAGCATAAACAAAAGATTTTGGCACGAATTTGTTACATAAAAAAGTTATCGAAAGACATAGTGCGTATTTTTAGCTTTGCCAATTTTTTTAAAGATTTTTTTATCAATTAAATCATTGATGTCATTACTTGAACTGTCTTGAGAACAATTGCAAATTTTTGCCCACTTGCTTGAAGTCAAATGCCCCTCAAATCCATCAAATAATTTATTCAATATTTTTCTTTGTCTGTCATTAAAGCCTATTCCCAAATGTTTTTGCCAAAACTCAGCTTTTTTTAATACATTTCCTAAAATTTCATCACTGTTTTGAATTGAAATTAATAAATTCTCCAAAAACCACAAAAGCCAATTCGTTATATCCAAGGTGCCCTTTTGAGTCTTTTCTAAAATTTCATAATAAGATTTTCTTTCTTTTCTTATTTGTGCAGACATTGAATAAAATCTAAAATTCAGATCGTCACTTTTTGCCAACATCATATCCGCTAAAACTCTTGCGATTCTACCGTTACCATCATCGAAAGGATGGAGGATAACAAACCATAAGTGGACAATGCCTGCCTTGATTAATAAATCAATATCATCATTTTGATTAATATAATTGATTAAATCGTTCATTTCTGTATCAAGAATTTGTGCACATGGTGCTTCGTAATGGATTTTTTCTTTACCAACGGAACCTGAAACAACCTGCATCGGTCCCGTTGAATCATTCCTGTAATCGCCAACCCTGATTTTGTACATCCCGCTATAACCTGTCGGAAATAATGCGGCGTGCCAACCTACAATACGTTCTTTGTTTATCGGTTTATCGAAGTTTTGGGTAGCATCCAGCATCATCTCAACAACGCCTTCAACATTTCTTTCTCGGGCAATATTACTAGTAATTTCTAAGCCCAGTTTTCTTGCAATGGATGATCTGACTTGTTCAGGATTTAAAATTTCTCCCTCGATTTCACCGGATTTTATAATGTTTTCAGTCAGCACATTGAGTAAGGCATCATTTTTAATCTCAAAGCCTAAAGAATTCATTCTTCCCAGTAAAAAACCTTGAGCGAGTTTAACTTCAGAGAGTAATTTTAAAACTTTTTCTCCGTTCCATGTAAAGTTGTGCCAGTGAGTGTTTTGATAGATATATTCCATGTTAATCTCCGAACTTTATACGGATATTATAACATATATTCTCCGATAAATAAACCCCTAATAATGCACTTGACAAATTGTATGCTTGAAGATACAATGTAAGTATGAAAAGAGTTATAATTTTCTAATCAAATGGTAAATCCCCTTTTGTTGAATGGCTGAATTCACTCAAGGATAAAAAAACTAAATCCCGTGTGAATGAAAAAATTAAACGAATAATTATGGGTAATTATGGCGATTTTAAAAAAATAGATAGCGAATTATCTGAGTTTCGTTTAAAGTTCGGGGCAGGTTATAGGCTTTATTTCTCAGAAATTAATAATGTAATCATATTATTAATTTCTGGCGGTGATAAATCTACGCAAGTAAAGGATATTAAAAAAGCTAAAGAATACTTACAACAATGGAAAGAAGGAAACAATGAATAAAAAAACTTATAAAAATTCAATTAATGCGGAAGATTTTTTGATTGGGCAATTAAAAGACAAAGATATAGCTAAAGGGTTTTTAAACGAAAGTTTTAAAACTTATCTTGTCAATGGTGATATTGATGAATTTTTATATGCACTGGAACTTGTTATAAAATCAAGACAATCATTGTTGAGTTTTTCAAAAGGGGCTAACCTTAACAGGTCTAATCTTTACGCAATATTTAGTGGAAAACGAAAACCACAATTTAGTACTGTTTTAAAAATTCTTTCCGAATTGGGCTATACTCTTAAAGTTGCGTAATGTTTATTTAAGGAATGTAAAAAGAAAACCGCTTCAATCTGAAACGGTTTTCTTTTTTTATGGGTATTTGGTTGGTTTATGCTTCGCCTTTGTCGCTTCCGCCGGCAAGTTTCAATCCGACATATGCAGCTAATGCAGCGCCTAGACCGATTAATCCTGCCTTCCCTGAATTTTTGACTTTCGGTAAGGTGTCTTTTAACTCTCCAAACACTGTTGTAACTTTAGTTTTAAGCCCCTCTGGTAAGCTTTCTAAAAGACTTTGAGCCACTGTTTTTGCTTTTGGAGCTGCATCTGCCACAACTGTTTCTACTTTAGCCTCAGGAAGTGCATCTAATCCTGCTTTAATCTCGCTTATGCTTTTGCTTTGTGCTTCAGTAAATTTTTCTGTTTTTAAAGTCTCATCCTTAATGCTTTGTACAAAAGTATCTTCTGTTGGAGAAGTTTTAAGTCCATGATAAGCTCCGCCTCCTGCTAAAGCACCAACTCCGAGTGCCGGTAAAAACGGATTACTACCATTGCTTTTTGATTCTTCACCTCTGAAGTTTTGTTGGTAACCAACTTTTTGATTAACTTGTTCTACTGACATAACTGTACTACCTTTCTTTGTATAAATTTAGCTGATTTGAAATTTATTTTAGAGCTTAAACTATTCTTCCGAATCTATTAAGCATTGCCCCGTCTTCCCCTATGCTAACAGGAGGTATTACTGTAGTTGGAGGAATTGTGCTAGAGACTTGGGGTGCATTTAAATCTATTTTGTTTTGTTGAACAAATCGCCCAATTAATTTTGGTCTTTCAACCATTAAACTTCTACCATTTTGGGTTGATGTTAAAAGCTTAATCGGTTCCCCTTGAGAGTTAAGTTCCAGTATATATTCTTTACCCTTTATCGTTTTCCCGTATATCAAATTTTCTTTTTTCGAAAACAAATCTGAATACATTTGTTCCTTCACTGCTCTAGTTGTGCCGTCTGTGAGTCTTTTTTCTGGCTTAATCTGTTCAAGGTGGTTCCTAAATCTTGCATCTCTTGCTTTCCTAGAAGTAAGGTTATTAAAATAGGCTAGAACTTCCCCAGTTGCTTTTTTAACTGGGCTGCCAGCTGCATCAATCACATCTCCTGCTGCTTCAGCTACAGCTTTAGAATTAAAATGTCTATAAGTTTTCACCCCTGCAATTACTACTGCGGCAAGTCCTGCCAAAGTTAAAAGAATCTTACCTCCTCCTGAAGATTTTTCTTCTGTTTTGACTTCTTCTGCAGGCTCATTTCCCTTGAATGGAACACTTTGTTGGGGTGTCAATCTCGTTGCTTCGTAATTATATCCAATAACTTTGCCAACTGCCATAACTGTACTACCTTTCTTTGTATAAATCTACCTAATTATTTTTTAACTAAAAACCTTCTTACTTATTATAACGAATACACAATAAAAAATTTGCTATGTAAAAAGCAGAAAAACTTCATAATAGACCTAAAATACCGTAGCCACAATATAAAAGTCAAATTTACATTTGTTAACAAACTGTTTTTGGGAGTAATTAATCAAGTAAATAAAATTATGTCATTTGCTGTACAAGTCAAGTAATTCACTTACACTTTTTTATTATCCCTCAGGCACCCTTTATTATCTGATAAAAAGGTCTTGCGCTAAATTTATTTCGAAATTGCTGCCCCCTTTAATGTTGATGGAATTCCCCTTGTAAAACACTGCCAATACAGGTGAAACAAATAGGTTGCCTGCAACTGCAGAAGCCCCAAATACTATGGCAAATGGTGCTAAAACTATGCTTGAACCGTCTCGGGCAAGATTTCCGCTAACAATGAACATTTTATGACAAAAGTGAAATCCGGGTTTCATTGATTTAAGCATGCTGCTTAAATATTTTCTTTTTCCTTTAATTTTATTAAAAAATATCTTTTTAAAATTAGCTTCAGTTACGTATGCATTCAGGGGGTGGGTTTCATTATTTAAGATTACCGAATTAATTCTTATAACCATTAATCCACCATTTCCACTGAGTTGTGGTGGGTGAGATTGGATTATTTCACCCCGAAAGACTGTTCCCATTGGAATTGTATAATATGTAGTACTAACCGGATACTGAGAAATAAAATTTACTTGAGTTCCTCTTTTTGTTCGGTCAGAAATGTCAGCAAGCAATTTCACCTTGATTTTTGTACTTTTTTTTATGATTGTATAAGTTTCTTTTGATGTTTTGGATATTGCTTGCTTATATTGTAATTGTTCATTTATTTTAGTTTGAGAAATCGGCTTAGATTGTAATTGGGGTTCATTAATTATTCGGGGTAAACTCGGCAACACCAAATCTTCCTCTATTTTTTCAGGATTGTAATTTTTTCTTATTTCATCGTCAACTGATGTATCAATATCTAGTGCAAGAACAGGCATGCACAAAAGATTGAATATAAGAATGAAGCTTAAAAAAACTTTCAAAATACTGACCTCAAGTTGTCCGCTTAAAATTTAAGCAGATTTTAACATTTCATTAATTGCTTTGGCTGCGTTTTTGCCTGCCCCCATTGCATTAATCGCGTTTGATTCACCGGTAGGAGCAACATCGCCGCCTGCGAATATCATTGGGATTGAAGTTTTATTATCTTCTAAATCAACAACAATATATCCTCTTCTATCTGTTTCTATATCCATGCCTTCAGCTTTAGCTGATTTTTGGATAATGGGATTTGGACCTGTACCCAGTGCAACAATAACTGTATCCGCATCCATTTCGACAATTTCACCTGTTTGAAGTGGTTTTCTTCTTCCGCTTTCGTCAGGCTCACCTAACTTCATTACTTCAAGTTTTATCCCTTTAACATACCCGTCTTCTCCGATGATTTCAACAGGAGAATGAAGTAATTTAAAAATGACTCCTTCTTCCTTGGCATGCCTTATTTCTTCAAGTCTTGCCGGAAGCTCTGCTTCGGTGCGTCGATAGATTATATAAACTTCCTCGGCACCTACTCTTGCCGCAGTTCTAACTGCGTCCATTGCGACATTACCGCCACCAATGACAGCAACTTTATTTCCGATTTTCAAAGGTGTTGGCGTATGTTTTTCGTGTGCCTGCATTAGATTGACACGGGTTAAAAATTCGTTTGCGGAATAAACTCCATTTAAATTTTCACCTGCAACCCCGAGCATTGTAGGCAAACCTGCGCCGGAACATATAAATATTGCATCAAATCCATCATCTTTAAGTTGTTTTAGTGTAATTGATTTTCCCACAATGACATTTGTTTTAAAAACAACGCCAAGTTCTTTCAATGTATTAATTTCTCTATCTAAAAATTTTCTAGGGAGCCTGAAAGGAGGAATTCCGTACCTTAAAACGCCTCCAAGCTTGTGAAGTGCTTCAAAAACTACAATGTCATGTCCAGCTTTTCTCAAGTCTGCTGCTGCCGTAATTCCTGCACAACCCGAACCAACAACGGCGACTTTCTTGCCTGAAGGTTTAATTACACTACTTTTAGCTGAAGATTTATCTCCTACATATCTTTCTAATGAACCTATTGCGATTGATTGACCTTTAATTCCCAAAACACATTTACCTTCGCATTGTCTCTCTTGAGGGCAAACTCTGCCACAGACTGAAGGAAGCAAGCTTGTTTCTCTTATTATATCGCCTGCTTTTTGAACATTATCTTCTTTTAAAGCCTGAATAAATTCAGGTATATCTATATTAACCGGACAACCTTGAATACAGCGGGCATTTTTACAACGCAAACATCTTTGCGCTTCAAGCTTAACCTGCTGTGGAGTTAAATCTTCTTCTACCGCTTCAAAATTACTTCTACGCGCTATTGCATCTTGTTCATGTGGTCTTTGTCTTTCAGTCATAAAATCTTCTCCCTTTGAGCTTGCGGAAAAATTGAAATTTTCCTCGCAAGCTCCTATGTCCGGCTTAAATCCATACCGCCGGCTATCCCGCAGCCGTTATGGATTTAGCACTTCTTAGGTCGGATTTGAAAACTTGCAAAAAATTGTCATTTTTTGAATTTTTCCGCATCCTCTTTTTCAATATTTATTTTACAAAAAACATATTATTTATGCAAATAATTATCTCAGTTAAAAAGATACAGGGCAATTTGCAAAAGCAAATTGCCCTGTATCTTTATTGGTTGTTGACACAACTCCCTAAGCGAATGTTTTGAATGATTGTTCAATGTTCTTTTGTACAACTTTTTTAACTGACTCTAATTCAGTATCAAGTGCTTTTTGTTGAGTATCAAGGTCAGTCAATTTCAATTGAAGTTTTTTATCTTGAGATTCAATGATAGAAATCTTAGCATTTATATTATTCATCGTTTGGTCGTAAAGTGATTTTTGATAAACATATTCGTTATATGCATCTTCATAAGCTGCGTTATTGCCTGCATATCCGGTAGAAACAGTGTATGTTTTACCTCCGAAA
Organism: uncultured bacterium; assembly: GCA_903868125.1. Lineage (GTDB taxonomy): Bacteria > Cyanobacteriota > Vampirovibrionia > Gastranaerophilales > Gastranaerophilaceae > CAIPUE01. The sequence continues at coordinate 137,512 of CAIPUE010000015.1, forward strand.
GTTAGAGATGTAATTCTGTTTGTATTGCTCCAAGTAACGTTTACACCGGTAAGATCTACAGTGTCTGTGGTTTGAGCTGCACTGTTTATGTAATAAGCTTGGATAGATTCACCAACAGTTGATACAGCCGATTGTGCTTCGTTTACCAATGTAAGCGGATTATCAGGAATTGCTGCAAAGTTTTTAGCTGCAAAGTTGTCAAGATCTCCCTGAGTAACATATTTTACAGTCCCATCTGCAGCAGCGTATGAATAAAGAGTAGGGTAGTTACCCGCGGCATCTTTGCTAAGGCCTCCGCCATCGCAGATTAATTTTTGAACATTTAAGTCAGTTACTTGTGCGAGAGGAACTGCTGCACCGTTAACAGTCGCAGTGTATGACGCAACTCCTGCAGCATCTCTATTTTTCGTATATATATTGTCTATAGTGGATTCTGCCCCTGCTGTACCCGTAGATACTTTTGTATAACTCAATGCATATGTTCCACCTGCTTCTGCTCTTAATGAATTTAGTAAAATATTAGCATTGATTCCATTTATTGTTGTTGTATAAGATATTGTTGAATAATCACCAGAACTTGGAGGTGTTGGGACTTTCAAGTCTAACAATTGTGTATTATACGCAGAGGATTGTGTAGCCAAAGATGTTCTTTCTTGGTTTATTTGTTGCCCTTGGAACTCTACATCTGTTTTTCGTCCAGATAACATACAATATCTCATTTGTGACGCGGACATACCCATAACTTTCGTGCCTCCGAATTTTTTAGTAATTTTACCTTACTTCATCCCTATCGTCTGTTTTAATGATAAACTTTAATTTTTCAACTTTTTTTGTTAAGAATTTGTAACATGGAGAGTGAATGGTGAGAAGTGAAGCTGAGTAAAAAGGAAAAAGCAAGCAAGAGGTTCAAAACTGTTCAATCAAACCTATTTTCTTCCATCTGCTTTTCTTCAGTGAAAAAGCCAGTGTTCCTAAAGTTTTTTTGCCTTCTTTTTTTACAAAAAAAGAAGGTGTTTTTTAAAAATGTTTTTGTTAAAATATAAATGGATGAGGTAATAAATGTTATTAGAATTTTTATTTTCAAAAATACACAGGGCAACCGTTACTGATGCGGATTTGAATTACGTCGGGTCAATTACGATTGACGAAAGTTTGATGAATTCGGCAAAAATTCAAGAGTGGCAGAAGGTTGAGATATTAAATATCAACAACGGCGAACGGTTTCAAACTTATGTTATTAAAGGCAAAGCTGACTCGGGACAAATTTGTGTAAACGGTGCTGCGGCAAGAAAAGTACAAAAAGGCGACAAGATTATTATTGTTACTTACGCATATTTTGAATCTCAAAACACTAAAGAATTTAAACCAACTGTCGTTCTTGTTGACGATAACAATAAAATAATTTGCCCTTGTACCAATCGGAATTAAGTTGCGGAAGTAGGCGGAAGTAGGCGGAAGTAGAACATGCAATACGTACCATTACATCTTCATAGTGAGTATTCACTACTTGATGGGGCTATCAAACTAAAAGATTTGTGTGCTTTCGCCAAGCAAAATGATATGCCTGCAGTTGCGGTTACCGACCATGGTGTTATGTATGGTGCGATTGATTTTTATAAAACTGCTAAAGAATCAGGCATAAAACCTCTTATCGGCTGTGAGTTTTACGTATATCAGGGGGAGTTATCGGAGAAAAATCAATCAAAAAATCTTCTTAACCACCTTGTTCTAATCGCAAAAGACAAACAAGGATATGCGAATTTAGTAAAATTAGTTTCAATCGCTCATTGTGAAGGATTTTATTATAAACCGAGAGTAAATTTTGAGCTTATAAAAAAATATTCCGAGGGCTTAATTTGTCTTTCGGCTTGTGTACATGGCGAAGTTGCATACCTGATTTTACAAAAGGAGCTTCAGCATGCAAAAGAAACTGCTCAAAAATATAAAGAATTGTTCAGGGATGATTATTATATCGAGCTTCAAGACCATGGGCTTGACAGCCAAAAACGCGCCAATCCTGATTTAATTAATATTGCAAAGGAATTGGATATTGAGCTTGTAATAACCAATGATTCTCATTATTTACGTAAAGAAGATGCCGATTTTCATGATACTTTGTTGTGTTTACAGACAAATGCGCTTAAATCTGATGAGAATAGATTTCATTTTCCGAACAACGAATTTTACGTAAAAACGGTTTCTGAACTAAGAGATGCTTTCAAATGGATTGACAGCGAAACTTTTGAGAAAGCGATAAAAAATACTGTTGAAATAGCCGAAAAGTGTCATTTAATAATAGAAATGGGCAACAGCCCTCTTCCGCACTATGATGTACCCAAAACTCATACGATGGAAAGTTATTTGGAGTTTAAGGTTAGAGAGGGGTTGAATAAAAGATATAAAGAAATTACCCCTGAAATTGAGGCAAGAGTTAAATATGAACTTGGAATTATTGAGCAGATGGGATTTTCTGCATACTTTTTAATAACATGGGATTTTATTGATTTTGCAAAACAAAGCGGGATCCCTGTTGGCCCTGGTAGAGGTTCTGCAGCGGGAAGCATTGTTGCTTATGCGCTCAAAATTACAGACTTAGACCCGATACGGCACAATTTGTTGTTCGAAAGATTTTTGAATCCGGAAAGAATAAGTATGCCCGATGTCGATATAGATTTTTGTATCGAAAGACGTTCTGAGGTAATTGATTACGTTGCGAAAAAATATGGTGCCGACAGAGTTTGCCAGATTGTGACTTTTGGTACTTTTGCAGCTAAGGCGGCTTTAAAGGGCGTCGCAAGAGTTTTCAATATCCCTTTTGCTGAAAGTAATAAGCTTTCGGCGTGTATTCCGTCTAATCCGGGGGCTAAAATTGACGATGCGCTGAATGAGGGCATGGAACTGAAAACTTTGTATGATTCTGATCCTGAAATAAAAAAACTTGTCGATATGGCAAAATCAATCGAGGGGATTAAAAATAATATCGGTATGCACGCGGCTGGGGTAATAATTTCTCATAAACCGCTAAACGAACTGGTTCCTGTTCAGCCTTCAAAAGAAGGAATTATTATCACCGAATACCCAATGGCGGATTTGGAAAAACTCGGGCTTTTAAAAATGGATTTTTTAGGACTGAGAAACCTTACAATAATCAGTAAAACCATAAAATTAATCAAAAAACGCCACGATATAGATATTGACATCAATAATATTACACTTGATGACAAAAAAACTTATAAAATGCTTACCAAAGGTGAAACTGCGGGGGTATTTCAGCTTGAATCATCGGGGATGAAAAAACTTGTTCGGGATTTAAAGCCGAGTGTATTTGAAGATTTGGGTGCGTTAGTTGCGTTATTCCGACCGGGACCGTTGGAATCGGGCATGGTCGTTGATTTTGTTGAGCGAAAACACGGTAGGCAAAAAATTACCTATGCTCATCCTTTATTAGAGCCTATTTTAAAAGACACTTACGGAACGATTGTTTATCAAGAACAGATTATGCAGATTTTCCAAACGCTTGCGGGATACTCGCTCGGTCAGGCAGATATGGTTCGCCGTATGATGGGTAAAAAGAAGCTTGATGAGATGGCGAAGCAGAAAGGTTTGTTCATCGACGGTGCGGGTAAAAACGGCATGAACGAGGGGACTGCGACGGAACTTTTTGAACAGATTGAAAAATTCGCAGAGTACTGTTTTAACCGTTCTCATTCGGCAGCTTATGCGCTTGTTGCCTATCAAACTGCTTATTTAAAAACTCATTACACAGTTGAATATTTGTCCGCATTGCTTTCCAGTGTTGCTAACGACCAAGAAAAAACCCAAGCTTATATTGAAGAAGCTTTAAAGCATGGGATTAACGTTTTACCGCCTGATATCAATAAATCTTATTCAGAATTTACTCCCGATGAAAAAAATATCAGATTTGGGCTTGCATCGGTTAAGCAGGTTGGCGAAGTGGTTGTAGAGGCTATTATCAGCGAACGTGAGGCAGGCGAAGAATTTGAATCGATTTATGATTTTTGTAAAAGGGTGGATTCTAAATGTTCCAATAAAAGGGTTATGGAGGGGTTGATTAAGGCAGGTGCGTTTTCAAATATCGAAAAAAGCAGGAAGCAACTCCTTGAAAATATCGAATACATTGTTTCGACTGCGAATAAAGAAACACAGGCGAGGGATTTGGGACAATGCAGTCTTTTTGACGGTGTGGAATGTGCGGCACCGCAATTCACTCTTGCAGGCACTGACGAGGAATTTGATGATAAGCAAATCCAGTCTTTTGAAAAAGAATTTTTGGGATTTTATGTTACAAGCCACCCTTTGTCGAGCATTCGGGATAAATTACCGTTTTTGATGACGCATAAAGTCTCTGATATAGTTGAGGTTCCTACCGATAAAATGGTTACAATTTGTGGGCTTATCACATCTGTTAAACAAATTCCGACAAAGAAAGACCCGTCAAAATTTATCAAATTCATAACAATCGAGGATTTGAGCGGAAAAATCGAGGTAGTTTGTTTCAGCAAAAAACAGATTGAATACGATGCATTTTTACAACCCGAACAAAAGGTTATAATTTCGGGTAAAGTTTCACGCAGGGATGAAGAAAGTGTGAGTTTACTCCTTGAAAGTGCAAAGCCTGTTGAAAATTCCAATATATTTACGCTTGAACTGTTGGAGGAAATTTCTTACGAGGAGCTTGTTGCGCTGAAAGATATTTTGTTTAAATATAATGGTTCTGACCCTGTTATAATAAAGGTTTCGTCTGGTGATGATGATGTAAAAATCATTTCATCCTCTATTTTTTGGGTGAATTCATCGAACGATTTGGTAAGTACTATTAAAAAAAACTTCCCTAAAAAAGTGGGCATATCTGTGAAGTCGTTGGACAATTGATGGGATGAGAAGTAAGAGGTATTGAATAATCTCTTTCTTTTATATAACCTTTATAATGTCCTTTTAAATCAAATAATATCAAAGTTTCACCTTTTTTAACTATATAACCTTTTGGTTTATTTTTTGTTGAATAAAAAATAAGAGCTTTGGGATTATTAAGTGAATTGTTGTAATTATGCGGTGAGTTGTCAAAATTGTAATTTGCCGAAAAGTAACTATCATTTACTTCTAAAGCTAAAGTCTTTGTCGCCAAAAAGATTAATATTAAAATAATTAGACTTTTTTTCATAATTAAACTCCTTATTTTAAACTAATATATTGGTTATTAAACCATGATATTGGGTGGATAATCAATATATTAGTCATTAAACTTAATATATGAATAAAAATACTAACATAATGCTCAAATTGGGCAATAAAATAAGAATTGAACGTAAAAAACTCAAGCTTTCGCAAGAAAAATTGGCTGAACTTGCAGATTTAAACAAAAATTTTATTGGCATGATTGAACGCGGAGAAACAAATGTAACCGTTAAAAATCTCGAAAATATAGCGATTGCTCTTGGAATAGACATTAAAAATTTATTCAATTTTACATTATAGTTATTGCACCGTCATAAAGTTTCCTACGCAAAGAATTTAAAAAATATCGCCATGGCACTGCCTAAGATTACGCAATAGTAACCGAAAAATGCGAGTGAAAATTTTGCCACAAATTGCAGAAAATATTTTATGCAAAAGTACCCGACAATCCCCGAAATTATAGTACCGATAACAATCGCAGTCCAATTGTAGGTCATAGCCTCTTTTACATTGATTTCCAAAAGCGGATATACCATTGAAGTCCCCAAAATAATCGGAATACTCAATAAAAACGAGTATTTAGCACAAGTTACTCTGTCAAGCCCCGAAAAAAGTCCGGTTGCCATTGTCCAACCCGAACGAGAAAACCCCGGAAATGCTGCAATCCCTTGCGCTATCCCGATTAAAATTGCACTTTTTAAGCTTACCTTATCCGTCTTTGCTTTGTATTTTTTTGAAATATATTCGCTCAAAAATAGCACAAACCCTGTTCCAACCAGTAGACACGCCGTAATCGCAGGCGAATAAACCAACTTTTCAGCAATATCTTTTAATGGAAACGCCACAAGAATGGTAAAAAATGTGCCTAAGATTATGTACAAGCCTAATTTTGCATCCTTATCAGAAAAATCACGGCTTTTTAGTGAATTAATCAACGCTTTGGCAATATCTGAAACCTCTTTTCTAAAGAAAATCAAGACTGCCACAAGAGTTCCCAAGTGAAGCATAATATCAAAAAATATTTCCTCATTCGACTGCATAATATTTATAGCACCGGTAAAATATTTGTATAAACTTGATGTGAAAACCAGATGTGCCGAGCTTGAAACAGGTAAAAACTCACTCAAACCTTGCACTATTCCCATTAATATCGATTGTATTATGTTCATTATCTCTTTCCTTTTTCTAGCTTTTATCTTTGAGTTCCCTCCCGCCCTTGAGGGAAGGACTCCACTCAATCGATTAAGTATCGATTGAGAAGGAGGGATAGGGTGAATTTCAAAACGAGGTACGAGTTTTAGAAATTCAGGGTGGGGGGTATATTTATTGCTATTCGCTGTAAGATGCACAAGCCGTGGGCGTTTCCCACACAGAAACCTTGCTTGTGATTGCTATTCTTTCTTTCATTTTTCCATAAATATATTTCGCCAAAATCTCGCTGCTTGGGCTTATACCTTTAAATTCGGGCAATTCGTTTATATCTTCGTGATCCAAATAATCCAAAACAGCTTTCAATTCTTTTTTTAAGATTTTATAATCTATCAAAATATTGCTTTTATCAAGAGTATCGCCTTTTACAAAAACTTCCACAAGCCAGTTGTGACCGTGTTGGTTTTCACATGCACCATCGTAATTCAATAAATGATGTGCCGCTGAAAAATACATTTGGGTTTTGAGTTCAAATTGTCCTGCCACTTTTTAATTTCCTCTTTTTCTTTCATAAAGTTTTTTGTCGGTGGGCTAGGAAACCCACCCTACTTTAACGCCCTCAGGCTTTTTGCCGCCGTTCACCGTTTACCGTTTACCGTTTACCGTTTACCCGTCGCCCTCTCACCATTCACGTTCCGCATCTGACTTTCGCAGGTGTTTCAAGAAGCGTTCTCAAGTCGTGCGACTGACTTTTTAAAACCAACTCACAAAGCTCTCTAACCGCACCCTTACCGCCCGCTTTTGATGTAACAAATCGGGAAACTTCTTTAACTTCATCAACCGCATTTGCAGGAGCACAGGCAAGCCCTACTTTTTCCAAAACACAAATATCGGGCAAATCATCGCCCATATAAGAGATTTCATCGTAAGAAAGCCCATATTTTTCTCTAATTTCTTCAAATGCATCAATTTTATTTTTAACGCCCATTTTAAGTTCGGTAATCCCCAAAATTTTAGCTCTATGTGCGACTGTTCCGTTGTTTCTTTTGGTAATAATCGCAGGGATAATTCCTGCTTTATGTAAGAGTTCTATACCCTGACCGTCGTGCACGTTAAACATTTTGTATTCAATACCGTTTTCATCAAAAATCAAAGAGCCGCTTGTCATAACCCCATCAACATCAAACGCCATAAGCTTTATCTTGCTTGCGATTGCTTTTAATTCCAAATCACTCACGCAACCCCCGCTTTCAACAAATCATGTATATGCAAGACCCCGACAGGTTTTTTATTTTCATCTGCGATAGCCAGCGCCGTAATTGAATATTTTTCCATCAAATGCAGTGCTTTTGCAGCCAATTCACTTGGCGAAATTGTTTTTGGATTCACTGTCATCGTATCTTTTACTTTTAAATCTTTTACATTGTGGTACTTGATAAGACTTCTTCTAATATCCCCATCGGTTAAGACTCCAGTCATTAAGCCGTTTTTGTCTGTTATAATCGCAAGCCCCAATTTTTTTTGTGAGATTAATTCAATAACATCCGTAAAATTATCGTCTTCAAACGCCAACGGTAATTTGTCGTCTTTCATCATCAATTCTGATACCGAATACAAAAACCCTTTACCCAGCGAGCCTGAGGGATGAAATACCAAAAAATCTGCCTCGGAAAACCCTCTTTTTTCAAGCAAACAAACTGCCAAAGCATCCCCCATAGCGAGTGTTGCAGTTGTGCTTGCTGTGGGTGCTTTATTTAAAGGACAAGCTTCTTTTTCTACCGAGATATCAAGAAAAACTTCGCTCGTTCTTGATAAAGTTGAATTTATGCCGCCTGTTAATGCTATCATCGGCACGCCAAATCTTTTTATTAACGGCAGGAGGTTCAAAAGTTCTTTGGTTTCACCGCTGTTTGAGATTGCAATAATCACGTCATCTCTTGTAATTATTCCCGAATCGCCGTGCGTACTTTCCGCAGGATGTAAAAAATATGATGGGGTTCCTGTAGAAGAAAGAGTTGCGGCTATTTTTTTACCGATAAGCCCTGATTTACCCATGCCCGTAACGATTACACGCCCTTTGCAAGCGTATAAAATGTCGATTGCCTTGTCAAAGTTTTCGTTTATGCTGTTTTTGAGTTTTAAAATTGAATTTGCTTCAATGTCCAAAACTTCTCTTGCCAAATCTTGTATAGTCTTTGCTTGCATGTTTACTCCATTCTTCACCTTAATTATACAACAAAAAAACATGCAGACGCGTAACATCAATCAAAAAATGTGGTGCGGTTAAATCCGTTGGACGACGGTGCGGTTAAATCCGCACCCTACCGGCTAATTTTTTAAAAAATATATTCGCTTTTTTATTATTTCGTCTATTGAAAAATGATTTATTGGCGATTCCGTAGTAGGGTGCGGATTTAACCGCACCGTCAAGATTACTCGTATTCTAAATCTTTAATATGCTGAACATCTTCAATTTGACCCCAGTTTATATCATAATTTTTTAATTTAACAAATTTATGAAATGAAGAATATTCCCAATTTTTCACACTTTCGCTATATTCGTGCTTTACAGGATTGTAATGAATGTAATCTAAATGTGTATGTAAGTCCTTTTCATCTCTAATTACATGATCATAAAATCTTCGTTGCCAAATACCTTTTTCTTTGCGTTTTATTTTGCTAGCAGAGATATTTTTATCATTATATTTTTCGTTTATAGCATATGAAAAATATTTTTTAATTAATCCAATAATTTTGGGAAATTCTTTAATATTTTCAGGCTTTATTATTATATGAAAATGATTTGGTAGTATAACCGAAGCTAATATTTCAAAATTAAACGTTTTAAGTGTTTTTTTAAAACATTCCCTTAGTAAATCGATATTTTTAATTAAAATAGATTTACGGTGATGTGTTAAAACAGTTATAAATACGTAGCAATTTTCAAGATAATATCGTTTATAATTTGGCATGACAAAATTATATCATGACAATGATGTTTCAGGTGTTAAATGACGGTGCGGTTAAATCCGCACCCTACGGACTCGTGAATTTTTTTTTGCTAGTCTCTTAACAATTATTTACAAGCCTCATACAAAAGTATGAATTACCTTTAAAAAATTCAAAAACTCCATTTCGATTGCCGATTGTAAATATGTAAAGACAAAGGGAAGAAAAAATATAATGCAACAGGTAATTTCAAACAAAGAATTTTCGATTAAAGAAACGTTTAAAGATGCAATAACACTGGTTGAAACAATAAAAAACTATATCCACGAACATGATTGTCCTGACTTATCCATGGATATTTCATATTTGAATATAATTGATGCGAGCAGAGTTACAGTTTTATGCTCGACCTATCATTGGTCCAAATACCCCGACGGCAAAATAAGTTGGTTAATAAATTCTGAGGATATTAATGATATTGTAAAACCTTTAAATCTTGGGAATATTAATTTGATTACTGTTCGATAAATATATTAAAGTTTATTTTTGAAGGCTCAATATAAATCTCAGAACCTCTTATCAAAATAAAAATATTTGCTAGAATAACCTGCTTAAAACCATTTGCGGTTTCAGAATTTCCATTAATCATTATAGGGTAATTTATCGTAATTTTTTTGCCGTCAATATTTTTTAGAGCAAATTTTTCAATTTTAATCTCCGCATTATCTCCGCCCCAGCCGTTGTTATGCACAAAATCAACAGTCCCAACTGCTTTTGTATCTTTTTTTATATATAATTTGTCCTCGACATAAACATCGTTTAAGGTTTTAAAATCAAGCAAGTCTCCAACCTCTATTTCGTCATATTTTGTCGACAAAAATACCGTAGGGGTTAGTTTTACCGGAATTTTCTCCGCGAATGCAGGCATTGTAAAAGTAGCAATTATAGCAAAAACAAGCAAGGTAGTTCTTTTCATAAATTATCCTCAATATAGAGATTAAAGCAGTCTTTTTTTGTTATTTGAACCTCCCCACCTCTTATAAGTTCTGGAATAAACGGTATAAACTGGGTGAACATCCAGTGCGTACGACCTTTTTTATAGATAAGCCCGTTTAATTTTATTGTATTGCCATCAACGGTTTTAGTCCTGAAATTTTCCGCATAAATCACTGCCTCTTTGCAGCAAAAGCCGTTATTTTCAAGACTTGTTATAATTCCGATTACTTTTTCGCCTTTTTTTAGGTAAAGTTTTGAATTTAAATAAGTATCTTGAACCGTTTCAAATTCAACTCTATCGCCCTCTTTTAAATCCAGATTGGAGGTAGTTATTTTTGTCGGTGAATATACCTTTATCTCTAATTCTTTTGCATGAACATTTGCACCGATTACTATTAAAATTAAACTTATAATTATTTTATTTAACATTATAAATTTTCATTCCTCTGATTTTTTTGGAGTTTTTCTTTTAAATTAAATGCGTTTAATTCTTTTTGGCTTGAATACACAAAGTTTTGATAATTTATATTCTTAACCATGTCAGAATTTAAAGCCTCAGGATATTTTTTATAAATATATTTATACATGTTAACCATTCTTGTCGAACCTTTGGGATGGGAATAAAAAATCCAGTTATCCCAAACCGATTCGCTGGATATTTTATTCATTGCACAAATCGCAGAAATTGGATTGTATCCCGCCTTAACCATCATATCAATACCGATTAAATCAGCTTTTGTTTCGTATTCTTTTGGATTTAATCTCATTGTGAATGCTTTCAACGGCCCGTCATAAAAATCAAGACAATGCGCAATCTCATGTGAAATCAAAAAAGCCAATTCATCGTCATTGTCAATGTAGGGTAAAATTCCAGTATATACATAAATAGATTTATCCATGTAATGAGCTTCGGCGTTAATGGTTTTGGATGCTGAATAAAGCACTATTGAAACATGCTTATTGAGTTTATTTGTGTTTAAAATTTTTGAATGAATATCAAGGATTTTTTGTGTATCTTTGCCTGATTTCTCCCAAAAATTGTTCATATTAACATCCGTATCAAGCTCAACAAAATCGGCATTTGCACTAAGTCCGAACACAAACAATCCAAATATAATTAAACATCTTTTCATACTATTCTTTAGCACCATAGGTTAATAGTATTTTATATTATTTTTTTTGTCAATATAAAATCTATTTGTATGTAAATTTTAATAAAAATTTAATCTGATAAACGATATTTTCGTGATATAAATTATTAATATACTAAAATGAGGTTAAGAGAAAATGTGTGGAATAGTTGGTTACATAGGTTCAAAATCTGTTGTCGAGATTTTGACAGAAGGCTTGAGAAAGCTTGAATACAGAGGATATGATTCTTCTGGAATTGCCATAAACACAGGCGATAGAATAAGAATTTACAAGTCCGAAGGAAAGTTGCAAAACCTTGTAGATTTACTTCAAGGGCATGTGCAAGAGACAAAAAACGCTAAAGTCGGAATCGGGCATATCCGTTGGGCAACGCATGGTGCACCGACTGAAATTAACGCTCATCCGCATACATGCAGTTGTGGCAAATTGGTTATCGTTCACAATGGAATTATTGAAAATTTTAAAGAATTAAAGGAAGATTTAATCAAGCAGGGATGTACGTTTCGTTCTCAAACTGATACCGAAACGGTTGCTCATTTAATAGCTCAAGAATATAACCAAACAAAAGATTTAACTCAGGCAGTAAGGCTTGCGACTAAAAAAATCCAAGGAGCTTACGCACTGGGCGTAATGCATCAGGATTTCCCCAACGTTCTTGTCGCAACCAAAAGAAACGCTCCTTTGCTCATCGGAGTTGGCGAAGGCGAATTTTTTATCGCTTCTGACGTTCCTGCGATTATAGAACATACTAAAAAAGCGCTTTATCTAAATGATGACGAAATAATCACTCTTACAAACGAAAAGATGACTCTTATAGATGGTGATAACAAAGAGCTTCAACAAAAAATAGAAATTCTGCCTTGGGAGCCTGTTGCGCTTAGTAAAATGGGGTTTAAGCATTTCATGCTTAAAGAAATCCACGAGCAGCCTGATGTAATAAGAAACGTTCTTAGCGGAAAATTGTATAATATTGACGAACCTATTTCGCTAAAAGAAGTTAAACTTACAAAAGAAACTTTGAAAAATTTAAACAGGATACAGATTATTGCCTGCGGAACTTCTATGCATGCGGCTATGGTCGGAAAGTATTTGATAGAAGATTTTTGTGGAATAGCCGTTGATGTTGAGGCATCTAGCGAGTATATTTACAGGAAAACCGTAACAGATAAAAACACTCTTGTAATCGGCGTTTCTCAATCTGGCGAAACGGCTGATACAATTACGGCGATTAAGCAATCGAAAGCAAGAGGTTCTCACGTTCTTATTATAACAAACCGCCCTGATTCAACGATGGCAAGAGAAGCTGACAGCTTAGTCCCGATTAATGCGGGGATTGAAGTTTCTGTTGCCGCAACAAAATCTTATACGGCGCAGCTTATTTCTTTCTATCTTTTGGCGCTTTACATGGCTGAAGTTAAAGGAAGCTTGGATGATGCAACTTTAACCGACATAAAAAAAGAATTGGTAGTATTGCCACAAAAAGTTGAAATGATTTTGGCGAATAAAGAACAAATCCAAAAATGCGCGAAAATATTTTCGACCACAAAAGATTTTATCTATATTGCAAGAGGAATAAATTTTGCGACTGCACTTGAGGGTGCTTTGAAACTAAAAGAAATCAGCTACATTAACGCAACGGGCTATCCTGCAGGGGAATTGAAGCACGGACCTATCGCAATGCTTGATGAAACCATGCCGGTTTTGTCAATTTTAATGCACGGAAAAGTTTATGAGAAAATTCTTTCAAACGCGGAAGAAGCTAAAGCAAGAAACGCGAAAATGATTGCACTCACAAATTCGGATGACAAAAAATTAGAAGAATTATTTGATTTTATAATAAAAGTACCTGAGGTTAATGAAATATTGTCGCCTGTCATCGCGATGATTCCTTTACAGTTGTTGGCTTATTATATCGCCGAATTCTTAGGAAAAGACGTCGACCAGCCGAGGAATTTGGCAAAATCAGTTACGGTGGAGTAAAGTTAGTGTCTATGTGTGCACTCTTGACTTTTATCGGCGGGATTGCTATCCCGCCCTGCTAGTGTGCAATCTTGGGCAGTAGCCAAAGTAGGGTGCGGATTTAACCGCACCTTTATAATGCCGAAATGTTTTCAATCGAGCGTTTTGCAAACAATTCGTTTTTAAGCTTTTTGTTTTTGCGCTCTTTTTTCGGTAATTCAATCGGCGGAACTATTCCCCAGTTTGAATTTATCGGCTGAAAATATTTGTGCCCATCAAAACTTATGTAATTACAAAGTGCGCCTAGCATTGTTTCTTTTGACAGTGTCAAAAGTTCTTCACTTTTTAAATATTTAGCCATGTTAATTCCAGCCAAAAGCCCTGTTGCGATTGATTCCGTATAGCCTTCTGTTCCTGTAATCTGCCCCGCAAAAAATAAATCGGGGCGTTTTCTTGTTTGCAGAGTTGCATTTAAAACCTTCGGACTGTTGATAAATGTGTTTCTGTGCATCACTCCGTAGCGCACAATGTTTGCGTTTTCAAGCCCCGGAATTGAATGAATAAGCTCCTTTTGGCTCGCCCATTTCAAATTTGTCTGAAACCCGACCAAATTATACAAAGTTTTTGCTGAATTATCCTGCCTCAATTGAACCACTGCGTAATTTTCTTCGCCCATACGCTTGTCGATAAGTCCTACCGGCTTCATCGGTCCGAATCTCAACGTATCTACCCCACGAGAGGCAAGAACTTCGACGGGCAAACAGGACTCAAAGAATTTTGCATCACGCTCGAACTCTTTTAACTCGATTTTTGGCGCGTTTATCAAAATGTTGTAAAATTTTTCATACTGCTCTTTATTCATCGGGCAATTTATATAAGAGGCTTCACCCTTATCATAACGACTTGCATAAAACGCCTTATCAAGATTGACACTTTCACATTCCACAATCGGCGCGATTGCATCGAAAAAATGTAAGTGTTCGCTTTGCGTAAAGTCATTGATTGAATTTGCCAAATCATCGCTTGTCAAAGGGCCTGATGCAATTACGGTAGGTCCATCCTGAATTTGTGTGATTTCTTCTCGTATAATTTCAATATTTTCGTTCTGCTCAATTAAGTCGGTAACTTTTTTTGAAAAAAGCTCTCTGTCGATTGCCAACGCCCCGCCCGCAGGAAGTTGGCAATCATAAGCGATTTTAATTAACTCACCACCAAGCATTTCCATTTCTCGTTTCAAAAGCCCTGAAGCGTTTGTTATATCATAAGACCCAAGGCTATTGGAACAAACAAATTCTGCAAAATCAGCAGAAACATGCGCACCAGTTGTTTTTTTAGGCCTCATTTCATAAAGCCTGACTTTTATTCCTTGTTTTGCAAGCTGCAAAGCACATTCCGCACCGGCAAGCCCTGCTCCGATTATATTTACATCCATACTAATTCCTATAACGAGTTATTCTTGCACAACTCGTGCCGGAAAACTGTTTCTCTGTAATTCTGAAGCCAAGCCCTCCGCTTTTGCTCTACTTGAATAAGAACCAACCTGTAACGTATAAGAACCACCTAAATCTTTTATAAAAGGCGTTATATTAAGTCCTGAATCTAACAAAATTTCTTGCGCAACTCTTGCTTGTTCAAGTGTAGAATAACGACCTACCAAAACTTTTGATGTTATTGGGACTTCAAACGGTGTTGATAGTTCCTTACTTGATGGTCTTGGCGGGGCTTTTACCGACGGTAATGGTTCTTCGGATACCTGTTCCATATTGGAGGTGTCTTTTTGGGGCGGTAAATTTACTTTTTCATCTGAATTTTGAGAAAATTTATCAAAACTTTCATCATTATATTCAGATTGTGGTTTTCCCTCGTCTTTGAGCGAAACACCGGCTGAATTATCTTCCATTTGAATCATTTTTAATCGTTCATCAATGAATTTTTTTACGCCCAACCCTGATTCCTTGGCATCAGTTTGCGAATCATCCCCGATAGTAACATCTACATCAGGCGAAAGACTTTTAGCAACAACACTGAAAAATAGCAACATAACAAAAAAAGTTGTGATAAATATAAAAATCCCATTTTTAGATTTATTTTTCTTTTTGTTTTTGTACCTGTCATAGCTCATAAAATCAGGTGTTTTCATCATTACTCCTTAGTTATTAAAATTTATCGCCCTATTACTTTTGTACTCGCTAATATTATATCATCAATTTCTTGAGAATATTTTAACATAATTTTTTGTGCAAAATTATTTATATCAATGTTTAGAAAATTCAAGCCTACTGCGTCAATCGGGGCACCGCTAGGATCAATATTAATCCCAATATGAATAAGAATAGAAGTTAAAGATTTAGTCGCAATTGAAACAGATAATTTTTTTCCGTTTATATATAAATCATCTCCGCTTCTGATTATTTCATGAGCGTTTTTTAATTCTGCCTCCAAAGCCTCCTTAATAATACAAATAAGCAGTCTTTGTCTCATAACCCCCTCAATCAAACCGATATTAAAATGTTCGACAATAAAATTTAACATAAATTTCGAATAAATCGGTTCATTATTAATAATGTCTTCAATATCCACCATCTCAGTCAAGTGGACTTCACATTCACCGCAAAAAGCAACAATAGCATCGCCTTGCAGGTGAAATTTTTTGTAAATCCAGTGAGGAGAAAGTTCGACTCCCGTGTATTTAATATTTTCTTCTATAAGCTTTGTTTTCATAATTTAAAATAATACTCTAATAAGCTCTTCGCACTTATTGTTACTCAACGCTCTTTTCAATCTTACGCAAGACTCGCAAATCCCACAATGCCTCGTTTTATTGGAATAACAACTTCTTGTCAACTCCAAAGGGAGACAATGCTCTATTGCCTTTTTTACTATATCATTTTTGTCTGAATTAATCAAGGGTGCGTAAACTTTTGGTTTCTTTTGTGTAGAGAATTCAAACGAAGCATTGATTTTGTCGATAAATTCCTGAGTGTTATCAGGAAAAGTCGTTCCCTCCTCCTTATTCGCTCCAAAAATTATGTAATCATAACAATAAGAATCCGCAAAAGCTGCAGCGATATTAAGAAAAGCGCCGTTTCGGTTTGGTACCCAAAC
>CAIPUE010000016.1 GCA_903868125.1 uncultured bacterium
AAATTTTCCTCGCAAGCTCCTATGTCCGGCTTAAATCCATACCGCCGGCTATCCCGCAGCCGGTATGGATTTAGCACTTCTTAGGTCGGATTTGAAAAATTGCAAAAAATTGTCATTTTTTGAATTTTTCCGCATCCTCAATAGCGTTAAAATCTTTTTAATGACTTTTGATTCAAAATCATTAAATTGTTAATAAATTTTAATATTTGTTAGAAAAAAGTTAATTATTTAATTTTATTTGTGTTTAAATTAGTATAGACAGGGGAAAAATTATGAAAAATATCAAAATTTTAGCGCCTAAGACAGAAGAAGTGAAGAATACGGATTTATGTGAATTTATGTCAATTGATTACGACATAACAGACTTGGCGAACAAAATTTATGCGACAAAAGGTTTAAAGCTCAACACTTTAAACTTAAAAAAAAGTAATCCAAATATAGTTTAACGAAAAAACGTAAGGAAACTTTACCCATTAACCCATTTTTTGAAAAAATTTACTCCTGCATCGGAGCTTTTTTCAGGGTGAAATTGTAGTGCCACCAAGTTTTTATATTCGATGGAAGATGCAAATTCAATGTTGTAGTTACATGTTGAGGAAATTACGTTTTTGTTTTCAGGTACTACGTAGTATGAGTTTACAAAGTAAAAATAATTATCTTCAAGAAACGAATTATTTTGAGTTGTATTAATTTTATTCCAACCTATTTGAGGTATTTTCCCTTTAGTAAATTTTTTCACTTCACCTTTAATTATGCCCAAACCTTTTATATCCGGGGCTTCTTCGCTTTTTTCAAACAGTACTTGCAAGCCTAAGCAAATACCTAAAAATTTCGCGTTATTTTCTATAGCATTTTTTATAGGGAGGATAAGATTTTTATTTTCAAGATTTTTCATTGCTTGAGAAAAATGCCCCTGCCCTGGGAAAATTATTTGTTCGGCTTTTTCAATTTCTGTTGGTGCCGATGAAATCTGGTATTTTTCGCCCAAAAATTCCAACATGTTGCAAATGCTTTTTAAATTCCCAGCTTCATAATCAATTATTGTAATCATAAATTTATTTTAGCATGAAAAAAAGCCCTGAATTTCTTCAAGGCTCTTTTTAAATTTTTATTAAACTTTTCTTTTACGAGCAGTTTCGGATTTACGTTTTCTTTTTATGCTTGGTTTTTCGTAACGTTCGCGTCTTTTAATTTCAGATAAAATCCCAGCTTTTTGGATTTTTTTCTTGAATCTACGAAGAGCACTTTCAATACTTTCGTTTTCACCTACTTTGATTTCCGGCATTAGTTTTTCACCACCTTAAATATTCACATTTCTACTAGCTAAAGCTATATTAATACAAACATAATTATAAATCAAGTAATAACTCAGGTAAAAAAATGTGGGCTCGGCGGGGCTCGAACCCGCGACCAAAAGATTAAGAGTCTCCTGCGCTACCAACTGCGCTACAAGCCCATATTATTTTGTTTTCAGTATTGATTTGTAGCGCAGTTGGTCTGGCGATTATTATTCGTTTCCTTCAACCTCCCCTCTCGTAAAACTTGACATTTAGTCAATTTTTACTCGGCAGAGTGCTACAAGCCCATATTATATTTTGTTTTCAGTATTGATTTGTAGTGCAGTTGGTCTGACGATTATTGACCGTTTTGTTCTACCATCCTCCATTTTTTAATACTTAATTAAAAAACGGAGTCCTTGCTACAAGCCCATATTATTTTGTTTTCAGTATTGATTTGTAGCGTAGTTGGTCTGACGATTATTATTCACTTCCTTCAACCTTCCCTCTCGTAAAACTTGACATTTAGTCAACTTTTACTCGGCAGAGTGCTACAAGCCAATATATTCTTATTATATTACAAAAAAAATAAATTAAAATCTTTCTTCTAACTTGTAGGGGAACTTGAATTAATAACTTACTTGTTTTATTATGCAAAATATAGAAGAGGGTTAAAGCTTAATGAGGAAAATATTTACTGCCATATTTTTGTTTATATGCATTTTTTCAATTCAAAACAGTGCTTATTCCTTTTGGGGCAATAACCAGACAACTGTCATAAACCCGCAAGAAAAAATTAATTATGTAAATATTAACTGGTGGGATAATTATTCTGATCCGATTTTGAAAGAATATATTATTAAGGCAATTGAGAATAATCATGATGCCAAAAAAGCTTCTTGGCAAGTCGAAGAATACAAACAAATGGTCAAATATCAATTCGGTGCAGAACTGCCGACTTTATCTGTCGGCACCGATTATGTCGGAATCCATGTTCCTGATGCGATTATGAAAGATTTTAACAAAAATATTCTAGCAGTTCCTTTTAATGCAAGTTATGAGGCAGATGTTTTTCTGAAAAACCGTGACAAAACCAAATCAAGCAAAAAAGCTTATGAATCAAACAAATTTCAGGAGAAAAGCACTTATATCTCGCTTGCCTCGGATGTTGCAACGGTTTATTTGAATATCACTAAATTCGACGAATTAATTTGTCTTCAACAGGAAATTATAAAAATAAAAAAAGAGGTTTTGACGAGGGCAGAATCACAATATCTGCGAGGGGTTATTGCAGCGCCCGAGGTCAACAATTTAAAAAAAGATTTGCAAAGCGCAAAGAATACCTTGGATGATTATGTAAAATCGCGCGACAAATTGTTGACCAGATTAATGGTTTTGACTGGCGATTCTGCCTGCAATATATCTAATATTAAGCGAAATTTGATAAAAAATATTGAATACAAACAAGCAATCCCTACAGAGATTCCGTCAGAAGTCCTTTTTGCAAGACCTGATATTTTGGCGGCAGAAGCTAATTTGGAAAAAGCCAAAATAGATGTTAGAGTTGCAAGAAAAGATTTTCTGCCGTCCGTAAAAATCAGAGCGCTTTATTCTATGAGCACCTTAGGCGGCGCAAACTTTTTCAGTTGGCAGTCGGCAATAGCTGCGGTTATGGCGGGATTTACGCAGGACATTTTCAAGGGTGGACAAAAAGTAGCCAACCTTAAAATTTATAAAGCCAGATATGAGCAAATTTTTGAAACCTATAAGCAAACTGATTTGAATGCTATAAAAGAGGTGAGCGATAGTCTTTTGATAATCAAAGAGGATACGGATATTGACAAAAATACCATTTTGCAGGCAAAACTTCAGACCGATAATTTCAACAGAGCCACCGAAAGTTCAAAAAGAGGGCTTATTTCTGTTCAATCTTTGCTTTTAGAAAGGGAGCAGGCTTTGATTATGACTCAAAATAAGATTAGTTCAAAAACTAATCGCTTAATAGACTATATAACCTTGTATAAAGCCGTTGGAGGGCAGTTGTAAATGAAAAAAATATTAATTTTAGTTATATTGATAGTAATTATAGGTGGTGCCTATTTTTATTCTCATCGAAAAAAAACAAATCCAAATGAACTTACCCTATTTGGAAACATTGAAATAAGGCAGGTTGATTTGAGTTTCAGGGTCGAGGGTAAAATCCTGCAAATGCTTTTTGAAGAAGGAGATACGGTTAAAAAGGGTGATTTGATTGCGTACTTGGATAGTACGAAATATCAAGCAGATTATGAAAAAAGTTTGGCTGATATAGCACTTAATAAAGCGACAAATTCAAACGCAAAATCAAAATATGAACGAAATATTCCGTTGTGCAAAGATGGAACGACTTCGCAGGTGGATTGCGATGATATGGCAAACGCGGTTGCGACCTCAAGTGCTTCAATAAAGGGGTCGATAGCCATAAGCAAAGCCGCTAAAAATAATCTTAACGACTCCAAGCTTTACGCGCCTGATGATGGAATTATTATGACAAGAATTCAGGAACCTGGTGCGGTAGTAGAACCTTCGGCTCCCGTTTATACCATGGCGAAATCAAAACCTGTGTGGGTAAGAGCTTATATACCGGAAACGAATTTAGCCAATGTAAAATACGGGATGACAACAAAAGTTTTAACTGATACAATTAACCCTCAGACCGGTAAACCTCGCGAATATGTGGGTCAGGTCGGATATATTTCACCTGTTGCGGAATTCACACCAAAAACCGTTCAAACCGAGGATTTAAGAACAGATTTGGTTTACAGGATAAGGGTTTATATTTATGATATTGACGAATATTTGCGTCAAGGTATGCCTGTTACGATAAACATCGACTTGGGTAATGAGCCGCCTGCGCAAACGGAAACAAAAAATGATATCAAGCATTGAAATAAAAAATTTAACAAAAAAATTCACCGATAATGAACCTGCGATTGATAATTTAACCTTAGACATAGAAAAAGGTAGAATCACAGGGCTTATCGGTCCTGATGGAGCCGGTAAAACTACGCTTCTAAGGCTTATCACAGGGCTTTTGTTGCCGAATGAGGGTGAGATTTCCACGCTTGGGTTGAATCCGACAATAAACCAAAAATTAATTAATGCTAAAATCGGTTATATGCCTCAAAAATTCGGGCTTTATGAAGATTTAAGCGTAATAGAGAACCTTAATCTTTACGCTGAATTAAAAGAAATTCCCCAAAACGAAAAAGAAAAAATCTTTAACAAAGTGCTTACGATGACCGATTTAATACGGTTTAAAAAACGGCTTGCGGGTGCACTTTCGGGCGGGATGAAGCAAAAACTGGGATTGGCGTGCACATTGCTGGGAACTCCGAAACTTTTACTGCTTGATGAGCCATCGGTGGGAGTCGACCCGATTTCTCGCAGGGAATTAATAAAAATGGTTCGAGAGTTAGCCACAGAGGGGATGACTATATTGTGGTCGACCGCTTATTTAGACGAGGCACACAGTTTTGATTCTTGCATTGTGCTAAATGAGGGAAAAATTATTTACAACGGACTTCCGCATGATTTGAGCGAAACCGGTAAAGGTTTTGAGCAAAAAGTTATAGAACTTATGGGCGGGTTTAACCCGCAACCCTCTGAATTAGCTGAAAAATTCGAGCTGAAAGAACATAATGTTGAATATGTCATTGAAGCACTTGATTTAACCAAAAAATACGGCGATTTTTATGCGGTAAAAAACAATACTTTTCACATAAAAAAAGGTGAAATATTCGGACTTTTAGGTCCCAATGGGGCGGGAAAATCGACCTCGTTTAAAATGATGTGCGGGCTTTCAACTCCGAGCGCGGGAACGGCGAAAATTATGGAGCAAGATATTTTAAAAAACCCGTCAAAAGCCCGTTCTTATCTTGGGTATATGGCGCAGAAATTTTCGCTTTACGGCGATTTGAGCGTGATGCAAAATTTGAGATTTTTTGCGGGTGTTTATGGGCTTAATATATTTAAAAGAAAGGATAAAATAGACCAAATCGTTGAAATTTTCCATTTTAAGAAATATTTAAACCACGATGCAAAAGAGCTTCCGCTTGGCTATAAACAGAGATTATCACTGGCATGTGCTGTTATGCATAATCCTTCGGTTCTGTTTTTAGACGAACCGACTTCGGGCGTTGACCCTGTAACAAGGCGAGAATTTTGGCATCATATTAAGGGTTTGGCTCAAAAGGGTGTAACTGTAATGGTTACAACACATTTTATGGATGAGGCGGAATTTTGTGACAGAATAAGCCTTTTTTATCAGGGCGAAGCAATCGCAACCGGTTCTCCTACTGAGTTAAAAAATATGATTTCGCCTACGGCGACCATGGAAGACGCTTTCGTGGGGCTGATAGAAAGATATAATGAAAAAGGGGTGCTTAGATGAGGATTTTAAAAGCACTTATTGTAAAAGAATTTTATCAGATATTCAGAGACCCGAGCAGTATTCTAATCGCCTTTGTTTTGCCGTTGATGCTACTTGTAATTTACATGTACGGGGTAAATTTGGACACGGTAAAAGTCAGAATGGGCTTCAAAATTGACGACCCGTCTCAGCAGGTTACGACTCTTATCGATTCTTTTAAAGGCAATAAATTTATTACTCCTTATATTTACGATAATCCGCAAAAGATGTATGCGGACATAACCGGTTCAAAATTGAGGGGAATTTTAGTTATCCCGAACGATTTTTCCTCTAAATTGGACAGAAATGAAATTGCTACGGTTCAGGTCATAACAGATGGTTCGGAGGTAAATTTAGCGAATTATGTACAAAATTATTCCAAAACTATTCTGTCGCAATGGCTCAATTCTTCAAGCAAATACTCGAAAAAAATTCCACCTTCTTTAGTTACTTTAGATTCGAGATACTGGTATAATCAAGAAATCAACAGTCATTACTTCGTTTTACCGGGGTCGTTGTCGATTACGATGACGCTTATTGGGATGCTTTTGACCGCGCTTGTTATTGCAAGAGAATGGGAAAGAGGCACAATGGAAGCGATTTTGACCACAAAAGTAACAAGAATTCAGATTGTGTTGGGAAAATATATTCCTTATTTTATTTTAGGCATGACTTCTATGTCGTTCAGCGTTTTTCTCTGTATCAACGTTTTTCAAATCCCATTTAGGGGAAGTTTGTTGGTTTTATTCATTTTTTCAGGTTTGTTTTTATTTACGGCAATGGGGCAGGGGCTTTTGATTTCCAGCGTTTTAAAAGACCAATTTACTGCAAGTCAGGCGGCTTTGGTCGGCGGATTTTTACCTGCGTTAATGCTTTCGGGGCTGGTTTTTCCGATAACCTCAATGCCAATACCTATCCAATGGTTGAGTTCAATAATCCCCGCAAGATACTTTGTGTCCTGTTTGCAAAGTGAATTTATGGCAGGAACTGTTCCTGAAATAGTGATACCGAACTGCATATTTTTGGCAGTTTTGGGACTTATTTTATTTACGGCGGTTTATTCAAAGACAAACATGAGGTTGGACTAATGTTTAAAAGAATTTTAGCGCTCATAAGAAAAGAATTTCTTTCTATCTGGAAAGACCCCAGAAGCCGTATACTAATAGTAGCTCCGCCGCTTATGCAATTGTTGATTTTTGCTCACGCAGCGACCATGGAAATTAGAAACATTGATATGGCGGTTTTAGACAGAAGCCAAACTGTTCAATCAAGGGATTTGATAAGTGAGTTTCAACATTCAAAATGGTTCAGAAATGTCACGCTTGTCGAAAACGAAAAGCAGATAGAACAAATGATTAGAGCAAAAAAAATTCAACTTGCACTTTCGATAAACACGGATTTTGCAAACAAATTGAAGCGCAATCAGCCGACCAATATTCAGGTTATACTCGACGGAAGACAGACAAATACCGCCTCTATTGCAAACGGTTATATTGCCTCGATAGTGGCGCAATACGAAGCGGAACATTTTCCGCAACGACTGAAGTCTGCACCGCAAATCAATCTTGAAATACGCAATTGGTTCAATCCGAACTTGATTTTTCTTTGGTATACGGTAATTTCGTTGATAACGATTTTGGCAACTACAATTGCGTTGGTGCTTACGTCTTTATCTATTGCGAGAGAGAGGGAAATGGGCACATTCGATCAACTAATTGTTTCACCTCTCAGTGCATTTGAGATTCTGGTGGGAAAAACAGTGCCGCCTTTGATAATTTCACTTGTTATGACAACTTTGATGAGCTTGTTTGTTATAATTTTCTTTAAAGTTCCGTTTACCGGTTCAATCCTATTATTTTATATATCGATGGTAACATATTTGTTATCGATACTTGGTGTTGGGCTTTTCTTTTCCTCTATTTGTAAAACCCAGCAACAGGCTATTTTGGGGGCATTTACGTTTCAAATGCCTGCGATTTTGCTTTCCGGTTACATCTCACCTGTTGAAGATATGCCGATGTTTTTTCAGCACCTAACATTAATAAATCCCGTGAGATTTTTTCTTGTGATAATGAAAGGTTTATTTTTAAAAAATATGCCGGCGGAATATATTTTTCAAAACCTTATTCCGCTGGTATTTATAGCAATTTTAAGCCTTTCGGCTGCGAGTTGGATGTTTAAACGCAACCTTGACTAACTTACTTTTTTTGTAGAAAAAGTACTTCTCACTATTTACGATTTATGTGAATAATTGGATGATAATGGCGAGCCGTGAGGCCATTTTGCACGTTTCGCCTCAGCTCAACGGCAAAAGAAGGCAAAGACTTTAGGAACACTGGCTTTTTCGCTGAAGAAAAACAGATTCTCGTTTTGAGACTAATGCACAAGTCCATTTTTTACAAAAATATCCTTGTGCAAAGTCTCATGACGTCTAGTGTCGAATGGCTAAACGGCACTCCTCGTGCCGATTTTGCCATTCTCACTTTTGCTGGGTCGACCACTGCACAAGTAAGAAAAAACAAATTTTCTATACTTGTGCAGTGGTCTTGTTTTATAGGTTTTCTGTAGAAAAAGTAGGATGGGCATGTAAATGAAATAGCGTATTTTAGCAGTTAATGTACGCATTTGCCCATCAATATAAAGTCGTTAATCCTTGTGATGGACTGAAGCCCATCCTACGCTTTCTTTTTTGTAAAAGTGTCGGTACGGTTAAATCCGCACCCTACTACTTTAAGGACTTCCTGTTTCCTCGTCCCTTATTCCCCTTCTACAACTGAACTAACGTAATTCTGGTTGAAATATTTATTAGTAACCTCGATTATATCCGAAGCAGTGACAGAGTTTATTATATTTTCGTATTTGTCCTTGAAATCAAACCCTCTGCCCGAAGCTTCAAACCAGCCAACAGTCGAAGCCTTATCAAGGTTAGTTTCTTGAGAAATTATATAGTTCCCGATGATTTTGTCTTTTGCTTCTTGAAGCTCCTTGTCGCTTACAAATTCGCTTTTCATCCTATTTACTTCTGCAAGCATTTTTTCTTTTGCTAGTGCGAGTGTTTTGGGATTTGTGCCGATATAAAGAGTAAACGCGCCTCTTAAAATTTTAGGCGAGTAACTTGAACCCAGTTGATAAGCAAGTCCCTCTTGGTCTCGGATGTTTCTGAAAAGTCTTGAGCTCATGCCTGAGCCTAAAATTGTATTTATAATCTGCAAAGTTGCGCAATCTTCTTGATTTAGCACTCCCGCAGCTTGCCAACCCAAGACCAACCAAGCTGTTTTTAAATCCTTAACTTTTTTTACCGAAGCTTTAGGTGCCGTCAGAGGGTATATTTTCGATGCGTAACTGTTATAATCAAATTTGTTAAATTTAATATCATTTCCAACCTCGCCCAAAATATCAGTCAATTGATTTGCAATATCAGCAGTATTAATATTTCCATTCACTGAAATTACAATATTTTGAGGGCTAAAGATTGTTTTGTAGTAATCTAAAATATCTTCTTTTTGTATCTTTGGCAATGTTTTTTCAAAAAGCTTGGTTCCGTTTGAGTATACAGAATTTTCATAAATTAAGCTTTTATATTCCTCAATCGCCAAATTGAAAGGCACATCTCTGGAATTTTTTATTGAATTCAACATGGAAGTCTTTGTTTTTTCGATTTCATAATCACTAAAAGTTGCGTTATTAATAACTTCGTCCAAAAGTTCAAGTGTTTTTGGCAGTTGAGATTTTGTTGTTAAAACCTCAATCGAGAAATTATCCGCGGATGCCGAAGGCGCTATTTTAATCCCGTTTTCTTCAAGCACCTGTGCCAATTCTAACGAGGAATATTTTTTCGTTCCTTTTAACATAACAGAGCTCATAATATCAGCTGTTCCGGGGACTTTTTCCAAAAATCCCCCGCCTTTTGCATAAATACTCATTGCGATAATGTCGTTTAGGTCATTGGGAGTGATTAAGAGCGTGGTTGCGTTATCAAGCTGGTATTTTTTTGTCGAAGCCGTTTTTTGTATCAGTTTTGTATTATGTTCTATTTTGGGATTTGTGGTTATTTGGGTGGTTTTACTTTTTTCAGGCAAAACAATGGAAACCGCACTTTTGTTTTCGTCTAAATAAATACAGGCAACTCTTTTAACATCACCGGCGGTTACTTTTTTAATATTGTCCAAATATTCATCGTAATATTTCGGGTTATCGGTCAAAATTGTTGTGTATCCTATCCCCGAAGAAATATTGGAAATGGATTCTCTTGAGTAATAAGTATCTCTTTCAATAATATTTTGTGCTATTTTTAACTGTTCCGCGCTTATTCCGTCTTTTTGCACCTTTGCTATTTCGTCAAAAATGGCTTTTTGAAGTTTATCAACATTCTCCGGCGTGTAATTTGCATTAATCGCAAAAATGCCGTCTTCTTTGTAGGTAGAATTATTTGCGGCAATGGAGTCAGCGAGCTGTTTTTGTTCTTTTATTGCTTGATAAAGAATCGAAGAGCGCCCATCACCTAGTACGGTAGCCAAAACATCCAACGCATAACTATCATTATTAAGTGCGTTTGTGCTTCTGTAACCGATTAACATGTAACCGCCTTGAACAGGCTGATAATCAACTTTTATCAGTTTTGTAATAAGAGGCTTTTCACTCTTATTAATATTTTTAACGATTTTTCTCGGCTCTGTTTTAAAATCCTCCTTAACCTTATCTAAAGCATGTTGAGGCTCAACATCACCTATGATAATAGTAATCATATTTTGCGGACCGTAGTGGGTGTTGTAATAATTCAAAATATCTTCGCGCGAAATCTTACCGATAATCTCGTTTGTTCCAATCACTTTTCTTTTATAAGGATGTGTGGTATAAAGCATATCAGACAAATTATCAAAAACTTTTTCAGAAGGGTCGTTTGCATCTTTGGCAATTTCCTCCATAACAACTTTACGCTCTTTTTCGAGTTCCTTTCTCGGAATAAGCGGGTTTAAAAGCATATCTGCGTGTAAATCCATCGCCAAATCGAAATATTTAGACGGAATTGTTACATAATAGTGAGTAAAATCTTTGCTTGTTGCGGCGTTTGTTTCTGCACCTTTTGATTCCAGAATTTTATCAAATTCCCCCGGTGGACGGGTTTTTGTACCTTTAAAGAACAAATGCTCCAAAAAATGCGAAACGCCGTTATTCTGGTCATTTTCGTTAATCGAACCCGTTTTTATCCAAGTGTCGATTGTAACAATAGGGTTATTTTTAATCTGCTTAATAATAACGGTTTGCTCATTATCCAGCTTGTAAACACTGTAATCTAGTGCAAAAACACAACTTCCGAACATAAACGCACATATAAATATAACTAATTTTTTCATCAAAACCCCCTCAACAATCTAATAACTATATATTACTACAATTTTTTAAAGAAAGAAAGTAGTCTGCTTAGGATTAATATCGATGATTTAGATATCCATCAACATCAAACGTGTCGTATTTTTCAAAACATAAATACTCTTTGCTTTCATCTATCCTGAAAAAGTGTTTATAGTATTCAACCATTTCACGTGCGGCAGAGGATTTTTTAATCCAAGGGTCAATTATTACGGACTTATTTCCCCATTTTTGAGGTTCATTATACGGGGCGTCTTTTGCCATGTTTAGAACAAGAAACCAATGATCATTACTCAATCTTTGTATACTACTTCTATCTTTTTTATTTTTAATTATAAAACGAATTACGTTGGTCTTTATCCCTTGGTTTAATAATTTATGTTGTGTAATTAAAGTCATTTCGCCACAATTTGCAACATTGTATTCTTTAATCAAGGGAAGTATGGTTTTTATATACCCATCAAATGAATTAGCTGTAAGAAATTGTTGTATGTGGCACCAGTCACCATGTTGCCTCCAAGCAAGACGTTGCATTTTGGATACAAGAGACGCCGTATTTGATAACGCTTCTGCCTGTAATATCCTAGTTATGGTTGTTGTAGATGATTTTAGAGCAGGGAACTTCATTCTAAATTCCCTGATAGCCTGCTCACCAATCCTTATTGTCGGTTTAATACCTCGAAAGGATATTTGGTTATTTTGTTGCTGATTAATTTTTATCATATTTTATTTTTTCCTACAATAAAATAATGCTCCTAAAAATAAAAGTTTCGGGCAAAATTATATATCGTTACAATTTGAAACGAAAAAATAAAATTTTATTAAATTATTGATACATGAATACTTTATTTCGTCCGTGGGTTTTTGCCTCATAAAGCGCATTATCAGCTTTTTTATACAAATCTTGGGCAGTATCTTCCCTATTGTATTCATAAACTCCGATGCTTACGGTTATTTTCACGCTTAAATTACATCCGCCTTTTTCGTCGGTAATATCAATGGAAGCGATTTCGACTGCGTGGCGCAATCTTTGTGCAACCGCAAAGGCTTCTTCAATTTTCGTGTAAGGAAGCAATATTGCAAACTCTTCTCCGCCATATCTGGATGCAATATCATATTCTCTCAATTCCGCTTTAATGATTTTTGCAATATCTTTTAAAACACAATCCCCAACAACATGTCCGTAGGAATCGTTAACATTCTTGAAAAAATCAACATCAAGCATCATCGCACAAAGCGGTTTACCTTGACGTTTTGCGGTTGCTACTTCTTGGTTTAAACGTATCTCAAATTGCCGTCTGTTATTTAGTCCGGTTAAAGCATCTAGCGTGGCGTGTTGCAAGACTTCGGCGTAAACATTGGCTCTGTGAATAGTTATCGAAGACTGTTTAGTCAACTGCTCCAAATAATCAATCTCTTTCTTGCTAAGTTTATCCACATTACTATGAGCCACAACGCACCCAAGCAAAGCCTTTTCCCCAATCAATGGGAAAATCCCTATTTTACCTTCATCCGTTAACATATACTTTGATTTTGCGGTTATTTTTGAAACAATTGATATAATTCTTTTGTCTCTGCAAGCCCTTGGCCAAACAAGTTCGAATCCCGTATCATCTGCATTTCTTAGGAAAATATAGATTAAATGTTCTGATATAAATCTATCTACCATTTCTCCGATAAGAGGGATTATGTAGTTTAATTCGTACTGAGTTTCAATAATTTTTGCAATATTTTTCATCGCATCATGAAAATCAATATTTATTTGCATTTGTTCTGCCAAAATTGTATTTTGAATTTTTAAAGATATTTGATAAGATGCAATCGAAAGCGCTTTGAAAAAATCAGACGTTAATATTTTTGATATATCTGTCAAAAAATTCAACTTTATAATTCCATAAGGTTTATTTTTTTTCATTAAAGGAAATAGAATTGTATTAATACTTTCATCGGTGTTGGCATCTTTTAATTTTGAAAACTTTTCTATCTTAAAACCTTTTTCATTCAAAATAAAATCATATTGATTAAATTTTGAAAGACTCAAATAAAGCTTGCCGGGGTAGGCATTTTTATGTAAATCATCCACAATTATCCAACTTTTTGAAAAATCTCTCAAAGTTTTTGTATTATCATCATATACATAAATCTCAAGTTGTTCCAAGTTTATAAACTTATTAAAAACGTCCTTCAAGCAATTTACAATATCTGTAGGTTCAAAATTTTCTGTTAAAACCTTAGAAATATTTGCAAGCAAATCTAACTCAACTATTTGATTTTTATCTGAATTTTCCATAATTTATCCTTATATATATTTTTTTATTGATATTCTTCAAAAAACTTTTCCGTCTCACAGGTTCTAAAATTTTCCAACATGGCTCTATCCAAAGCGTCTGTTGCAACAATTTTTCCGTTGACATAAGTAACCTCGTTACCTGACTTCTCTTCATCAACTTTTTCTACCAAATAATTATATTCATCATGAGAAACAAGCGTTCTTGAAAGGTCGTTCATAATATCAAAAATATAGCTTGCGGTATTTTCGTTTGAATTTCCGGTTGTAACAAGGATAGTTGCCTTTTCAATTTCACCGAGAGCTTCTTTGTACATTTTTAAATGTCTTAAAAGAATTGCCAAATTGTAATGCGCTTCATAATTCATCGGCTCTATTTCTATCGCTTTACAGTAACTTAATCCTGCATTTTGATAATCACCTGACAGGTGATAAACCAAAGCTAAATTGTAGCGGGCATCATAGTCATTTTTTAAAATTTTTACGGCATTTTTATAAGCGTTGATAGCATTTGTAAGATACACCACCGAATGTTCTTTGTCCCCGTCCTGATAAAGAGACTTTTCTCTATATGCTACACCCATGTTGTAATAAGCCAATCCCCTGTTGATTCTTTCACTTTTTTTGTTACTGAAAACAAAAGGGATGAACCATAAATGTTTTCGTGAATCGATAATTGCGTTATATTGTCTTATAGCTTCATCAAAATCGCCTAATTTTTCGGCTGAAATTATACCCAAATTCATTCGGGCGAGTGTGAAATTTTTGTTGTATTCAATCGCTTTTTGGTAAGCATCCGCTGCTGCGTAATAGTCCTCGTAAACGACATAAATATTACCTAAATTAAACCATGCACCGTAATGTTCAGGGAAAATGTTTAATCCTTGATTGTAAAAATCAATCGCCTTTTGTAATTCCGCATGTTTATAAGCTTTATCCCCCCTATAAACATCATACATCCCGACACCTTTGTTATATTGTTTTTCGAACCATCCCCAGAAGAAAAATAAACATAAACAACCAATAAGTACAAAGATTATAAAAGATGTTTTATTAAATATTTTTTTAAAAAGCTTTTTTAAATTATACATATATTATATTTTATAACTCAAATAAAAATGTTGCAAGTTTATTACATTATATGTATAGGGGGGAAGTGCATTAAAATCATATTTGCTGTTCAGTTGTTTCATGCTAAAATATAAATATGTTTACAGGTATTATTGAAGAAATAGGCACCGTTAAAGAATTTTCTAAGAGTGATAGAAACGCTCTTATTGTTATTGAGTGCGAAAAAGTAATTGAAGTGAAAAATGGTACTACGAAAATCGGTGATAGTATTGCGATTGATGGAGTTTGCCAAACAGTTACAGCTATCGATAAAAATAATTTTACAGCCCAAGTTTCTTCGGAAACCCTTGGTGTTACAACTTTTTCAAAGTTTAAAACAGGAACGAAAGTTAATCTTGAAAGAGCTTTAAGTTTTAATCAGAGGTTTGGCGGACACATTGTAACAGGACATGTTGATGGGATTGCAAAAGTTAAAAGTATCCAACAAAAAGATGAATTTTATTATGTAAAGTTTGAAGTTGAAAAAGATTTGGCAAAATATATTGTAAAAAAAGGTTCCGTGAGCCTAAATGGTATAAGCTTAACTGTCGCAGACTTGGGTTCGTGCGAATTTAGTGTCGCAATTATCCCTCATACTTTTAAAAATACAAACTTGGTTGATTTAAAATCAGGCGGCTTTGTAAACATAGAAGTTGATATTCTGGCTAAATATGTTGAAAAATTTTTATCAACGGATAATAATGGAACGATAGACGAAAATTTTTTGAAAGAAAATGGTTTTTTTTAAATGAATAATGCAGAAATCGAAAATAATTTTTTTAACACAGTTGAAGAAGCAATAGAAAGTTTTAAAGCTGGCAAACCCGTTTTAATTGCGGATGATGAAAATCGCGAAAATGAGGGTGATGTGATTTGCTCTGCCGAAAAAATTACCCCCGAGATTATAAATTTTATGGCTCAGGAATGTCGCGGGCTTGTTTGTTTGGCGATTACAAAAGAAACCGCAAGTAATCTTGAGTTGACTCAAATGGTTGACAATAACACCGAAAGTGCTCAAACAGCTTTCACTCAAAGTATTGATGGCGCAGCAAAATTTGGGGTTACAACCGGAATTTCCGCATATGATAGAGCAAAAACTATTCAAATAGCAATTGATAAAAATGTCAGACCTAACGATTTAAGACGTCCCGGACATGTATTCCCTTGCGTTGCAAAATCGGGAGGCGTGCTGCAAAGAACAGGACATACAGAAGCGAGCGTTGATTTGGCAAAACTTGCAGGTCAATTTCCGGCAGGGGTTATGTGCGAGGTTATGAATTCAGACGGAACAATGGCGCGCAGAGATGAATTAAAACAGTTTGCAATAAAACATGATTTAAAATTTATAACAGTGGCACAACTTATTAAATATAAATTAAAGACTGAAAGATTCGTTACTCGCGAAGCTCAAGCTACTTTACCTACCCAATTCGGAGATTTCAAAGTTTACGGCTATTTGAATAACTTAACGGGGCAAGAACACGTTGCACTCGTCAAAAATGACGGTTCGGATAAAATTCCTCTAGTTCGTATGCATAGCGAATGTTTAACGGGGGATGTTTTTCATAGTTTGAAATGTGATTGTAATTCTCAGCTTCATCGTGCAATGAAAATGGTTGACGATTGGGGCAAAGGTGCCATTGTTTATCTTCGTAATCACGAAGGTCGTGGAATAGGCTTGGTTAATAAAATTAAGGCCTATGCGCTTCAAGAAAAAGGACAAGATACGATTGAGGCAAATATTTCGCTTGGTTTTCAGCCTGATTTAAGGGATTATGGCGTTGGTGCGCAAATAATTCTTGATTTAGGGTATAATAACTTTAATCTGATTACTAATAACCCTAAAAAAATTATAGGCTTAGAGGGTTACGGATTGGAAATTCATGATATAGTTAATTTAGAACCTGATGTCAACTGCTATAATAAAAAATATATGGAAACCAAAAAAGACAAAATGCATCACATGTTATAAATAGATATTATAAGCATATATGGAGAAATTGATGAATTCAAATATAAGTTATGAAGCGCAACCACTTAATAAAGACCTGCATAAAATTTTTGCGGGGGTTTACGGTGATTTTAGACTTGCAGCTGTGGACGATTATAAATTTGAATTGGAGCCTTTAAGCTACGAAGGATTTATTAAAGCCGTGGAAAAAGGTCTGCTTAATTGCATTGTATTATTGGAAAATCAAATCCCGACAGCTTTTTTGGCTTATACGACAATGATTTCAGAAGCGGTTGAATTAAATGTAATCCATTGTCTTGGTGATGAAGATTTAGTTGTAAAAAGAAAGATTTTACTGGAAAAATTTTTAGAAGATACTAAAGAAGAGCGCAGGGGAAAAATAGTTTGTTATCCTATGATTGGCTCTCAAGGTAATTTTGTAAGCCATATAGCGCATTATGGGTTTAAATTTGTTGGGCTTGCTGTGTTGAGATTTACTTTTGAAACGGGTAATTCGGGAAGTATTTTAAAAAATGCAATTTTGAAAGAAAAAGAACAGGGCTATGAAATTGTTACTTGGAACGATGAATATTTGGAGGAGGCTATCGTAATTGTGCAAAAAGCCTTCGAAAACAGTTCGGATGCTCTTTTTGACACAAGATTTAAATCAGTAGAAGGCACAAGAGATATTTTAGAAAATATTGTTCAAGGTAATTATGGGGAGTTTTTGCCTGAAGCGGTGAGTGTTTTACTTTTTAACGGTAAACTTTGCGGATTTTGTTTTATAAATATTACCGGCGGTAAGATTGCCAATGTGCCTATTTTTGCTATTGCGCCGGAGCATCAAGGTAAGGGGCTTTCAAAACATTTACTTAAAAAATCGGTTCAAACCCTTTTGGATTGGATAAAATCAGGGAAAAAGAGTTTTAGTGAGATTAATACCACTACAGAAACCGATAATTATCAAGCGCTCAAAATGTATAGACATATCGGCTTTAAAGAAGATTATGCATATTCTCAATCATATTTGCCAATAAGTGATTAATCAAAAAATATAACAAATCCTTAACTTAATGCCCATAGCATCTTGACAAAGTTTTTTATTTCTTTTACTATCCTTGTAGGAGAAAAATGATGATAACGAATGATACAATAGAAATAATGATGACGATTATGATGATGCCTGATAAAGGCGGTCGTGGTTGTTTGTCGTAGATATAATTTATTTCAAGATAAAAACTTTAGAGACTGCTTTAATCAAGGCAGTTTTTTGTTTATGTATAAAACCAAGGAATAGTAGAAATGATAACGGAAATCAATCAAACTAAATCATCACATAATTATAAAAATATATCTTTTGTTTCAAAAGAAAGTTATCTTTTCAATGGGATGGACAAATCGTTGAAGCCTTTGAATACATTTGTAAAATCTCAGGAGAATCTTTCACATACAAGGTTTTTTCAAGATGTGATGACTAATTGGGTACCCAAAGTTGTTTTCGTAAGAAGTTTGGCTGATTTTACGGAAATGACTTTTTTGGAGTTTACGGAATCTACTTTATTCTATTTCGCACCACCGATTTTAGGCAGTCTTCTTCAAAAAGGATTTGCAAAATTAACACCTAAGTCGATAAGGAAAGAAGTAAACGAAAATATTTCAAGAGTTAGTGATGAAATTTTAAAAGAGGCTAAATCGTCTAATAATATGATTGCAAAGAGGGCGGTATCTGTAAAAGCGGCAATATTACTTGCTTGCGTTTCAATTCCGGCGGCGGAATATGCTCTCAGTTTTGCCAAAAATTTATTAACACTAAAATTATTTAACAAAAGTGATTTTAATAATATTGCAAATTTGAATAGGGATGGACAAAATACAGAAACTGCCGAACAGCAAAAGCGGGTTGAAGACAGTGCAAAAAAACACATTCAAGGTGCAGGTAAACTTTCGCTTGCAGCACTTGTTTCAAGTATTGCTTTAGCGACATTTGGTCATAAATCAAAGATGCTCCAAAAGGTAAGTAAGATTATCCTGCAACCTGGGGGGACTATTAATAGTGGATTAAATAAGCTCGGGATTAAATCTCAAAGAGTTGAAAATGCACTAAAGACTTATATAAATTTTGATTTTAAAGTAGAAGACGGAAAATTGGGCTTGAGTAAAGGACAGTTGGTCGTAAGTACTTTAGCCGGACTGTGGGGCTACAATGACGCCGGCAAGGACAGAGGCAGATTGGATCAGCTTGAAGTATTGACAAGGGTTCCTATTGTAGTGTTTTATACGATTTTCGGCAGCGAGATATTTGATTATACCTTCAAACATATTTTGCACAATAAAAACAAATTCCCCGACTTAGTAAAACGAGGAAAAGATGGTAAAATTAGTATTCCCAAAAGAGCTGAACTTCCTGACTTAGCCGAAAAAATCGCCAAACTCAAAAAAACGCCTGTACAA
Source organism: uncultured bacterium (assembly GCA_903868125.1). Classification (GTDB taxonomy): domain Bacteria; phylum Cyanobacteriota; class Vampirovibrionia; order Gastranaerophilales; family Gastranaerophilaceae; genus CAIPUE01. The sequence goes on from CAIPUE010000016.1 coordinate 18,897, forward strand.
GTAGAATTTAACAGATTATTGAAAGAAAAATCTATAATAACTGCTGTTCCTTATGGTTTTGCGCTTGTATTTATGGGCTTTTTACTTGCTGGCATAACCCGTTTTTGGACACAGTACAGATATGACCAATCTAAACAAGGAAATCAAGCGCAAGATAAGCTTAAAAACCTAATTCAACCTAAAAAATTTATTTAAGTAATGTTACAATATTTTGTTCCGCTAGCAAATTATTTTATTTACAAGTTTTCAAGCAACCGTAATACCATGAGTTATCTAAACAAGGAGAAA
>CAIPUE010000017.1 GCA_903868125.1 uncultured bacterium
TGCTTCGGTGGACACTTTTTGTTACATTCGATATTTTATTTCTCGCAATGACTGCGAAATCTTTTTTATTATTGTGGATTTTAATGCTCTTGCCCTAGGGCAGTAGGTCGGGCATTCTTGCCCGACAACAAAAAGCAAAAAAATCTAACATCTCGTCATCCTGAATTGACTGCTTTTCAATGCGAAAGATTGAGCCGTAGAAAATGTCCCTATGCGGGTATTTCCAGAACTGTCCAACGTAATTAAGTAATGAGTGTATTTCGTGGATTTTTAGCAAGATCCAATACCGAGTTACAATCCATCGGACACGGAAAATTTTCTCACTCACTTTGTTCCGCCGACAGGCTCACAAGGCTCGTACCTTGCCTGTTCGCTTTGTCAAAATTGTATATTGGGGAATTATTCCATGTCTTCTTAACTAATTTGGTACTTTTCGCCGGCGATTTGTTTTATTATCCCTTTGAGTTCAAGGTTAGTTAAATTCACCAACAAACTGTTAAAATCAAGCCCCGTTTCAGAAGAAATTTTGTCGAACCCTTTCGGCTCTATTTCAATCGAGGTCAAAACTTTTTTTTCGCTTTCTGAAAAGTCATTAAATTCAATTTTTAATTGTTTTTCGGGTTTAATTTCCCAATTTAACGCACTTAAAATATCCGTAGCAGAAGTAACCATCGTTGCACCTTGCTTTAAGAGCTTATAAATCCCCTCCGTATTAGGATTTGAGATGAGTCCGGGAATACACATTAATTCCCTGCCCTGCTCAAGGCATAAGTTTGCCGTAATCAATGCCCCGCTTCTGATTGCGGCCTCTGCAACCAGCGTGCCGTAAGAAAGTCCGGATACAATTCTATTGCGTTGCGGAAACCTAAATTGAAGCGGCTGAAATGTCGGAAAATATTCACTAATAAGCGCACCTGCGCCGTCTTCTATTTTTTTGTAAAGTTCTCTGTTTGAAGTGGGATAAACAAAATCAAATCCGCTTGCGATAACTCCGATTGTCTTTAAATTGTTCGCCAAAGCTCCCAAATGAGCTGTTGTATCAATTCCGGAAGCAAGCCCCGAAACAACACAAATATCGGTATTTCTAAACTCGGTTAAAATCTTTGTTAAAACATCTTTTGCATTAGTACTCGCCCGCCGTGAACCCACAACAGCAAGAGTTCTTTCCAAGTTACAAAGCCTCAAATCACCCTTTATGTACAAAACCATCGGTGGATTTGAAATGTTTTTAAGCAGATAAGGATAATTTTCATCCTCAAAGGTTACAAACGAAATATTTTTACCGATAACTTCATCAAAAACCTTGTCGGGATTAACCTTCGCCCTTTTTTCGACAAAAGTTTGGGCTTTTTTTATGTTCAATCCTTCAATCTGTGACAAGTCAGCCAAAGAAGCGTTGTAAGCCGTTTCAATATCCCCGAAATAATTATACAACCTTTGGATAAAAGAACTGTCAATTTCTTCTATTGATGAAAAGGCTATCCAGAATTTTTGTTGTTGTTTCACCGGAAAACCCGACCTACTAACACATTCTTCAATCATTTTAACCCATTTACCCCTTTAACGTTTTAACTCTTTCGATTGTTTTTTTTACGCTTTCGATTTCTTCATCAGGAATTCCAAGTTTAATGTAATCCTCAAAGTATTCAATCGCATCTTCATAATCGTTTCTTGCCAAAAACAGTACCCCAAGCTTTTTGTAGGCAGGATAAAATTGGTCGTTAATAGTAATTGATTTCAAGTAGTTGGAAATCGCCTTGTCTACCTCGTTGTTAGCCTCATAAGCCTGAGCAAGATAATAATAAACCCACTCATTATCTTCTCTATATTTTATAACATTTTCAAAATTTTCAACTGCCAAATCGTAATTACCGAGTTCAAAATAAACCCTTGCTAAATCATAATAAGCATCATAATTCTCAGGTTGTTCTTCAAGAATTTTATCCAACTCGTCAATCGCTAAATCAAACTGTACATCTTCCATAAAAACACGTGCTAAAAAGTGTTTCAAAACAAGATTTTCAGGCAATTCATAAGTTCCCATTTGCAGAAGGTCAACGGCGTTGGCAAAATTTTTCTGTTTGAAATATAAATCTGCTAAATTAATATAAACTTCCGCCAATTTCGGGTTAAGCGCCAAAGATTTTAAGAAAAACTTTTCTGCCTGCTCCTGCGCACCAGTATAACAATAGCAAAGTGCCAAATTGTTATACAATTCTGCATTTTCCGTCTCTTCTTCTAAAATTTTACTGAAAGCATCAATTGCTTTTGCCCACTCTTGATTTTTAAATAACTCGAGTGCTTTTTCTAATTGTTCATCCATATTTTATACCTAAAATAAACTATCGTTTTTGTCCTGTACCTTGCCAACATCTTTTATTATTGTTTTTGTGTTCCCTTCTGCATAGAAGTTTTTTGGTTTCAAAACAATTTTAATTTTATCGGCAAAAATCGTTTTAATATCCTCTGTTATGCTTGAGCGACCTGTGAAATATATTTCGTTTGGTTTTTTAGTTTTAGGGTCAGGATAAAAGGTAACTTTCGGACCTTGAGCGTAATAATCTTTAAACCAAACCTGAACACTTCCGCTTCCCAAAAAAGTATTAGACTTTTGACTATACTGTTGATAGTCCGCCTTTAACAAAAGCTTTGAACCATCCTCCAAAATTGCGTTTGAAACTGTGTGTCCGATAGAGATTAATTCTTCCGTTGCCGGGCTATAGATAAAATGATCGGCTGTAGCGGAATTTTTTGTTTGCTTAATTCTGGCATCACCAACCAAATCAATTCTTTGCAACTCTCCGCCTTTTGCTGTTTTAATGGTTGCCCTTTGAGAATAGGTTTCTAACTCTTTATAATGAATAATTACGCTTCCGTTGGCTTTCATAACATTATTTTTGGTGTCGTATTCTTGCGAATCCGCGGTTATAATAACAATAGGTTCTTTTCCATCGAATACTGTCGTCTGAGTATCGCCTTCGGCTTTTATGACTTTGTTTATCAAAGATACCCGCAAAATATTTGCTTTTACTTCACGTTTTTTGTTGCCCTTGATTTCATAAGCGTAAGGTTTTTCGTAAAAAGTAGCAGTATCAAGCTTATTATCTTTTGTTACGGTAACGTCCGCTTTGTCGCCCAATACTTTTACATCTCCGATTGAAACATTTACATCGCCCTCGGCCTTTATTTTATTATCTGCCTCTGAAAAAGTTTGGGTTTTTGATTGGATAATTAAATCGTCTGCCGTCGCTGCAAGCCCGATTAATAAAATCATTAGAGTTATTATGGTTAAGGTTTTTTTCATTTTTTCTCCTTTAAATCATATAATTTTGTGACGGTTTTTCCGATTATTTTAAAATCCGAATAATCAGGGTTAATTATTGCTTTTTTTGCCGTTGAAAGAAGCTGACGATTTCTCTTGATTTTAATATTTCCGTCAGCAATAATATCTTTGTCAGAGCCTGACCAAACGAGCCTGTCGGCATAAAGCGAAGTTCCGTCTTTTATTACGATGTGAGTATTATTGTACAATATAATTTGGCTTTTTTCTTCGTTATAAGTTCCCTTTGAAGATTCAAAACTCATTGAAACTTCATTGTTGCTATAAAAATTACCTGTAATATTTTCCAGTATCGCGACTTTATTATCACTGTTATAATAGCCTTTTTCGGCATATATTTCCCAATATTTTTTATCTTCTTTGGTTTCGGTCAAAATAATACTTGAAATATCAAGTTCTTGGCGATTTTCCGTTCCTATAAGCTGCTCACGATTAAAATTACGGGTAATTATTCCTGCGGTAATGAACGCCCAAGCGAGCACCCCTACGACAGTCAGGAGCAAAATCAAATAAATCGTTCGTTTTTTGCCTAATTTTTTAAAATCCATGATTTAAGTTTACCACGGATGAAGTAAATGCGAAATAAATACTTTACTTATTTTAAAGTTAGCTAATAAAAAATGATTTTTATTGTAAAATCAAATTAGGAATGGTGAAGTATGACACAAAAAACATTAATATTAATAGACGGGCATGCACTGGCGTTTAGGCAGTTTTTTGCACTTGAAAGAACAGGCATGAAAACAACAGATAATCAGCCAAGTTGGGCTGTTTTCGGATTTTTCAAGGCTATTTTTGACCTGCTCAAGCACAAAGAAATAAAACCGGATGCCATAACCGTCGCCTTTGATGTAGGAAGACAAACATTCAGGGTCGAAAAATACGACCAATACAAGGCAAACAGAGAAACTATGCCCGATACACTAAGAAGCCAAATGGAACTTATTTTTGAGGGATTAAGGGCTTTTAATATCCCGATTTACACAAAGCAAGGGTTTGAAGCCGACGATGTCATCGGAACAATCTGCGACAAAGCAACAAAATTGGGTCATAAAACCCTGATTTTAACAGGAGACCAAGATGCTTTTCAATTGATTGATAAAGACGGATTTGTAAAAGTCTTAATCCCATCAAAGGGCGAACTGCTTGAATATAATTGGGAGAAAGTTTACGAAAAACTCGGAGTTTATCCCAACCAAGTCGTAGACTACAAGGGCTTGAGAGGCGATACCTCCGATAACATACCCGGAATTCGCGGAATCGGCGAAAAAACAGCCCAAAAATTATTATCACGTTATCCGAACATGGAAGAACTCTTCGCACACTGCGAAGAAATTCCCGAAAACGCAGTAAGACAAAAGATTTGCGACGGCAAAGAAATCGGAATATTAAGCAAAGAGCTTGCGACAATTGTCACGAATGTAGATATAAGTTTTGATTTTGAGGGCACTCATATCGAGTTGCCGAACATTGATGATGTGACAAATTTTCTTAAAAAAATGCAGTTTTACAGCTTTATTAGAACAATTGACGGAATTTTGGGTTCATTTGATAAAACGGTAAACGGTAAACGGCAAACGGTAAATGGCGAAGACAAAAGGGGCGAGGGAGGTAACGCGGAGAACCTTTCAACCTCTCAACCTTTCAACCACTCACCACTCAACACTCACCTCTCACCTCTCATCTCTTCCGCCCCTATGCAGTTAGGCTTTTTCGCACAAGAAGTCAAAAGTAAGATAAACAAAGATAATGATGAATTTGAAATCAAAGCGGTTACGACAACAGAGGAATTGAGAGAACTTGTTGAAACCTTAAAGAAACAAACTCTAATCTCGCTTGACACGGAAACAACCTCCGTAAATGTTATTGAAGCTGAACTCGTTGGGATTTCAATCGGCTACAATTCACTTTATAGCGCAAAATCGGAAGTGAAAATTTTAGACGGCAAAGAAAAAACAAAAACGTTTTATATTCCGCTTTCGCACCAAATCGGGGAGCAACTGGAAATAAACGAAGTTATTGAAGCCTTAAAACCTATTTTTGAAGACGAAAATCTCAAAAAAACATTACAAAATGCCAAATTCGATTACAATATTTTGCAAAATTACGGAATTAAGCTCAAAGGAATAATTTTTGACACAATGCTTGCAAGTTACATCAAAGACCCGACAAGAAAGCATGGGCTTAAAACTCAGTCTTTGGAACATTTAGATCATATTATGCAAGAAATTACCGAACTCATAGGTTCCGGAAAAAATCAGCTTAGCATGGAATGTGTTTCGGTTGATGAGGCGACCTCCTACGCCTGTGATGATGCTTTTGCGACGCTTGAATTGACAAAATTCTGGCAAAGCGAATTGGACGAAAGAGAATTGAAATTGCTTTATGACATTGAGGTTCCGCTTGCTTTAATCCTTGCACAGATGGAATATGACGGCGTTTCAATTGATGTTGAATATTTGAATAAGCTTTCAAAAGAATTGACTACGAAAATTTTAGATTTAGAAACTAAAATTTTTGAAATAGCAGGCATGACTTTTAACGTAAATTCCCCAAAGCAAGTAGGCGAAGTGCTTTTTGACAAGCTTGAAATTGCGGTTAAAAAGAAGAAAAAAGGAAAATCTGCTTATTCTACAGGTGCGGAAATTCTTGAAGAACTTGCGGGGGAACATAAGATTTGCGAGTATTTACTTGCCCACAGACAGTTTTCGAAACTAAAATCAACTTACACAGACAGTTTACCACTTTTGATAAGTAAAAAAGATGGACGTATTCACACCAATTACAACCAAACAGTAACGACAACGGGAAGATTGTCTTCATCCAACCCGAATTTGCAAAATATCCCTATTAGAACTGAAGAGGGCAACAAAATCAGACACGCGTTTGTGACCCATGATAGAGAAAACGGGCTTTTGCTCTCGGCAGACTATTCACAAATCGAGCTTCGCCTGCTTGCGCACTGTTCGCGTGATGACAGTTTAATCGAGGCATTTTGCTCGGGTGAAGATATTCACACAAAAACTGCCGCAAGCGTCTTTGAAGTCCCGCTCGAGGGTGTTACAAAAGATATGAGATACAAAGCAAAAGCCGTAAATTTTGGGATTATTTACGGTCAAAGTAAATATGGGCTTGCGAAATCTTTGAATATCGCTCCTTTTGCGGCTGAAATGTTTATCGAAAAATATTTTGCCACTTATCCTCAAGTCCGCGAATATATGCAAAATACGGTCAAATTCGCGCATGAAAACGGGTTTGTGGAAACTATTTTTGGCAGAAAACGCTATCTGTTAAACGACCTTGCAAGCCCTAATCATCAAATAAGAGAATTCGCGCAACGTGCTGCTATTAATCAACCACTTCAAGGAACAGCGGCAGATTTGATAAAAATGGCGATGATTGAACTTGATAAAAAATTAAAAGAAAATAGTCTAAAATCAAAAATGATTATGCAAGTCCACGATGAATTGATTTTGGAAATAGAAAACGGTGAACTTGAAGATGTCAAAAAACTTACGATTGAGGCGATGGAATTAAATCAACCGCTTTTAGTGCCTTTGGTTGTAGATATTAATTGCGGCAAAAGTTGGATAGAGAATTAATTGAAAGGTTGAAAAGTCGGATGGTTAAAAGGTTAATCTTTATTTTTTTGCCTGTGTTCTCTTTTTGGGGTTGTCAAGGCGCCTACGGCGCCTCCTTACCAATTCAGTCAATTCAACAAGTTCCGCAACAAATCGCTCAAGCTTCGCCCGTTCAACCTCAGCCTGTTGATTTTTCAAATTGCACTAAAACTTTTAAATTGAATACTCAAAAGCTATTTTATTTGACACTCGCGGGCATAAATGCAAATCGATTTGACATAGATGAGATTAAAAGTAAAAGCGGATATGTCTTGTTTAGCGTTACCCAAAAGCAATTTTTGGCGAGGGTTATAAAGATAGACCCACAAACTTCAATATTAAAAATCACACCTTGTAATAATATTTATTATTTCCCGATTGGAATTGTGCAGAACATGTTCAAATACGTTGAATTAAATGCCAATACCCCAATTGAAAAATTGAATATTTTGTAAGTGAAAGATTGAAATTTAGAGTTTGTTGACGGCGGAATTGCAATTCCGCGCTACTTTAATTTCTTTGAGCTTATTGGCATCCGTTCACTGTTTGCTGATTGCTCATAATTCACTTCTCACTTTGCCCCCTCCTAAAATAGGATTTTCCAACAAAATATACAGTCATTGTAGGATGTTCAACCTTGGCTTCATGTTGTAACCTGAGTGTAAGTATAATTATACAGATTGGCGGAAGAGGTTCTTTTTGAAAAAGTATTCGTTTAGATTACAGACCGTTCTTGAAATACGAGAAAAAAAGCTTGAAAATAAAAGACGGGAGATGGCGGAAGTTATTAAGCAATTAAACGAACAAAACCAAGTACTTGAAGACCTTATCTCAAAACAAACAAACGTAAGAGGCAATCTGGAAAACATATACAATGGTGGCGAAGAACTTGATATTACAGAAATCACCAACTACAAAGATTATTTGGGAAAAGTAATTGTAGATGCAAAAAATCAAGGAAAAATTATTGAACAAACACAATATCTTCTGCGATTTAAACAATTGGAAGTAACCGAAGCACTCAAAGAAGTTAAAATATTTGAAAAATTAAAAGAAACGCAGGAAAAAAAGTTTTATCAACATTACGACTACGTTCAGGCAAAAGAAATTGACGATATATCTTCAACTCGCTATAACCGAGTTTTAGTCTAGACAAAAGGATAGGAAAATAAATGGCAGCAAATGCAACAATAAACATAAATTCAGATTTAACAGTGATTTCCGATAAGCACAGTGTATTTAAGTCTTCTACGGATAATTCCTCTGCCTTTGCAAATGTTTTTGAGAATGTAAACAAATCCTATACCGAAAAAAATAACGAAACATCTACAAATGATGTTATTGCAACGACTACAAGCGAAAAACCTAAAGTTGATGCAAAAGACAACGAGACAAAAAAAGCTGAAGATGCTCATTCTACATCTAATGATATTGATACAGAAAAAACAATAACAGACAACAAGAATACTGACAGCACTAGTGTTAAAGATAAAACTGAAAACTCAAATGAATCAGAAGACAAAACAAAAACGACCAACGAGGAATCTATAAATCCAGAAAAAATAATAGTTTCTACTGAAGTCGAAAAGGCTCTTCAATCGTTAATTAGTGTTGATATCTTACAAGTAGAACCAACTCAACTTATTCAGAAAAATTTGGGTGACAATTCAGCAGATAAAACAACTAATATTCAAATTCAAGCTCAACAAGTTGTATCTAACTCAAAAATTGACTTGCAAAAAACTGATTTAAAACTATCCAAAATTACAGCTGATACTAATACTGATACTAATACAGCTAAAGTAACAGATAATCAGGCGCCAATGATAAAAGTAGACGCCCGAGCAATAATTGCTAATAATACGCTTAATGTAGGTAGTAACCAGCAATCAAGTCAAAACTCAAAAGATGTATTGGATAAAGCCACTATAACTCAAGATATGCTAAATAAAACAAATGCCAAAGTAATTAGCGTTGAGACTTCAAGCTCAAATCAAAACTCAAATTCAAAACAAAATAATTTATTGAACAAGCAAAACCCTGAAGAGCAGATAATTAAATTGTCACTTGAAAGCAATACCACAAGCAACAACATTAATGTCAACGTAACCCCCAACTTCTCAAACATATCTGATACAACACTTCAAACAAATTTTGCAAAAACTGTTGATAATGTTCAAACATCTAAAGAATTATCTCACAGTGACATTTTATCTCAAATTAATTCTAAATTAGATAATCTTCAAACTGAAAATCTAACTAAAGTTAACATAGTTTTAAAACCTGAAAATTTAGGTAAAATCAATCTGGAACTAATAAATTCAAAAGATGGTTTAATTGCAAAAATGACGACAGACAACCAACAGGTTAAAGAAATTTTGAACAAAAATTTGGACGGGCTGAAAGACACCCTTTCAAGTCAAGGGGTAAATGTTAATAATGTTACTGTAAAAATCGACGAGACTCAAAAACAATCAAATGATATGTTCTCATTTGACAATAGGCAATCAAACCAAGGAAATCAAGATTTTTCGGGCAATTCAAATAAATCTACTAAAGGCGAAGGTTCTTTTGACAAGGAAATTAATCAATTAACAGAAACAACGGATGCAAAAATTGAAGGAACTGAGGATTCAATTTCTGTAAGTTCATACCTTGGACAAGTAGATTACAAGATTTAATAAAAATATAACGGGAGGAAATTATGTCAGTTACAACAGCAAGTCAAATTACCAATGCAGCAAGTTATACAGCTCAAATGCAAGCAGCTCAGCCAAAGGCAACGGGTGCCGCATCAAAACTGGGGTCACAAGAATTTATGAATTTAATGATGAAGCAACTTCAATATCAGGATCCGATGGAACCTGTCAGCAACTCGGAGTTTATCGCCCAACAGGCGCAATTCTCGCAACTTTCAACAACTCAAGAAATGAACAGTAATATTGCAAGCAACAACACTGTATCACAAGCATTATCACTGGTTGGTAAAAATGTTACGCTTACAGATCCTAATGATGTTACAAAAACTATAACAGGCAATGTTGCATCTTCAACAATTAATGGTAAAAATTCTACAATCAACGTTAACGGAAAAGATTATGCATTAACCTATCTGAAATCTGTAAACGCAAACACAACAAGTACAACTACAAATTAGTAAAACTGTAAATTATATATAATAAAAAGGAGGAGAAATGTCACAATCACTTTATACGGCAATGGGGGGGATATCTGCAGCGCAAACAGAGCTTAATGTCATCTCAAACAACATTGCAAACATTAACACAACCGGCTATAAATCATCTGCAATAAATTTTTCAGATGTTTATTATGGAACAATCTCCTCAGGTACCGGTGCCTCGGGAACAACAGGAGGTACCAACCCTATACAAGTTGGTATTGGTGTTCAGGTAAGTGCCGTTTCAAAAAATTTCAATTCAGGAACATGGATTGCAACCGGAGCATCAACGGATCTTATGATTCAAGGTAGTGGATTTTTCACTGCCCAATCACCTGCAGGAGAAGTTTTTTATACAAGAGCCGGCAATTTCTCGTTTGACTCTGCGGGCGATTTGGTTACAACAGACGGTTATAAGATAATTGGAACGGATAAAGTTTTGGCAACAACAAGTGCGGTAACTCCTACACATATCCCGCAGTTAATTGTTACAAATGTTACTCCTAACGCCAGTTTTACCACTAATGATATAACAAGTCTGAACAATTGTAGTATGACAGATGGTAAATTTAATCTAAGTGTTAACAATAATGCCACACCTCTGGAAATTACGATCGACACAGCAACCAATACCACAATGGCTATGCTTAGAGCCGATATTCAAAGACAACTCAATGATGCCGCATCCCCTGCAACCGCAGCAGCAGCTGTTGCTGCAGCAGCTGCTCTCCCAGGCGTTACGCCTGCTGAAATTACAGCAAAAACTATAGCGACTGCCGAGGCTGCGGCAGCTGTTGCTGCGGCTGCGGCGGCGGCAGCGGCAGTACCGGCTTTCAGTTATGGAAATGTCACTGTAACATGTGATTTGACAACAAATGGAACTATGCAATTTTCAGTAGCAGCTCCAGCTACATCTCTTACTTTTTCAAACTCGGCAATCAATCAATCAAACTTTTTAGCACAAACAGGGTTGGCTACTGCTACCATTGCTGCAAATACCTATACAAGTAATGTCTTGGATTATAAAGTAGATGTTTCTCAAGTAACTAGTGTAAGTGCCGCTACAAAAATCAACAGCTACAGTATAGGTGGAGATGGTTCAATTCAAGCAACATACGCAAATGGAGACTCTCTGGCTGTTAAAGTTGGTGCTGATGGCAATACATACCAATTTACATATACAACAGCAGAAAACATTGTAATCAACGGCACAAATGTTAACGTTGACTCTAACGTTGCGGTTCCCGCAAATTTTGTAGTACAGTTGGCAAGCATTACCAATCCAGATGGTTTACTCGCGAGGGGTAGCAATTTATTCAGTGCTGGTGCTAACTCAGGGAACATCGTTTATTCAGTTGGAAATGCAATGGGTCTTGGGAATATTGCTTCAGGTGGTTTAGAGTCCTCGAATGTTGATTTATCAACAGAATTTTCAAACATGATTATGTCTCAACGTGCGGTTCAAGCAAACTCTAGAGTATTCACCACAACCAGTAATATCATGGATACTATTGTAGCAATGGGTAGATAGAATAATTTGATTGCCATGTAATATAATTTTATACCAGCTAGGTACAGGCATGATACAAGCAGGACAAGGAATTTGAATTATGACGAAACATGACCAAATATTAAGAAATATTAAATACCCTGAAATGCATGTTCATCATGGGTTTGAGGGGAAAAGCAAAAGCAGTAGAACCCTAAATAAACAAATAGTTGTCCAATCATGGAAGATGGAATATAATTAAGACATGTTCTGCTTAAAATGCAGAATCTTGTAGAGGTAGGAATCGAATGAACACAGTTAGAGACAATCTCTTACAAATACAAGAAGAAATCGCACCTTATACACCGAATATTATCGCAGTCACAAAATATTTTGACGAAAGCAAAATCATAGAAGCTTATGATATGGGTTTGAGAGATTTTGGAGAAGCAAGAGTTCTGGACGCAATTGAGAAAATTCAAAAATTGCCGAAAGAAATCAGGAAAAATTCAAGATTTCACCTAATCGGACACTTACAAACAAATAAAGTTCGAAAAGCTATTGGGAATTTTGATTATATCCACTCGATTGATTCTTTAAAATTAGCAAATACCGTTTCAGAAGCAGCCTTGGAAGCAGGAATTAGACAAAAAATCCTGCTACAAGTTAATAATGCAAATGAGGAGCAAAAATTCGGATTTTCAAAAGAAGAGCTCTTAAATGATTTTGGGGCAATATTGGTCTTAAAAGGCGTAGAAGTTGTCGGATTAATGAACATGGCACCCTTTGGCTTAAATAAACAAGACCTAAATAAATTATTTAAAGATGTTGTTGATTTAAGAAATGAGTTAGAAAGAAAATTTGACTGCGAATTGAAAGAAATTTCAATGGGAATGAGCGGTGATTATAAAGAGGCAGTTGTAGCAGGGGCTACAATGTTAAGAATAGGAAGAAAATTATTTAGTACGTAAGATAAATTTGGAGGAAGATTAGTGGCAGTTTCAGAGAAAATTAAATCATTAGTAGGATTTTTAACACAAGGATTTGAGCAGAGAGATGATGTGTTTGAAGATATGGCGGAAGAAATGGAGATGGATTATCCGATAGAAGATAACCTTGCGCTTGCGCCATCGTATTCAAATTCTTATCGCAGTGAAAGAAATGAGAGAAACGACTTAAAAGTTGTTACACACCCGAATTATAAGGGTTATGAAGTTATGGTTATTGAGCCGCGTTCTTTTGGTGAGGCTGGACAGATTGTGCAAAATTTAAAAGAAAGAAAAACAATAGTTTTAAATCTTCATCTTTTAGATAAAGAACAATCTCAAAGAACGATTGATTTCGTTTGCGGAGCTGCACATGCACTAAACGGAAAACCGCAAAAAGTCGGCGATATGGTTTTTGTATTCACGCCAAGTAATGTTACTTTATCGGTTGATGCGGCTACAAACAACAATAAATTCAGAGATTCTTTGTGGAATCAACCACAATAATTGTATGAAACTGGCAATTGAATTTGCCACAATGATTTGATGATAGTTATAAATTTGGAGGCTAAGCCTCCTTTTTTTTTACAAAAACGCCAAATACATCAATCTGTTTTTCTTCAGTGAATAAGCAAATATTTCTAAAGTTTTTTTGCCTACTTTTTTTTGCAAAAACGCCAAATACATCAATCTGTTTTTCTTTAGTGAATAAGCAAATATTTCTAAAGTTTTTTTGCCTACTTTTTTTGCAAAAACGCCAAATACATCAATCTGTTTTTCTTCAGTGAATAAGCAAATATTTCTAAAGTTTTTTTGCCTACTTTTTTTACAAAAACGCCAAATACATCAATCTGTTTTTCTTCAGTGAATAAGCAAATATTTCTAAAGTTTTTTTGCCTACTTTTTTTACAAAAAAAGTAGGTTTTGACTTTTATTTGATTTTAATCTATCATTTTATTAGTAGTTTTAAAAGAATAAAACTTATATTAAAAAATAGTAAAAGAATAAGGGAGGCAAAAATGGCATCAAAAAACTTTTTATTTACCTCAGAATCAGTAACTGAAGGGCATCCTGACAAAGTTTGCGATCAAATATCTGATGCGATTTTGGACGAATTTTTAACGAAATATCCAAAATCAAGGGTAGCCGCAGAAACAACTGTAACAACGGGTATGGCACTTGTTTGTGGTGAAATAACCTCTGATTGTTATGTGGATATTCCCCAAACGGTTAGAAATACAATAAAAAATATCGGCTACATTGGGGCAGACGGTGGCGGGTTTGATTATAAAACTTGCGCGGTTTTAACCAGCATTGACGAACAATCCGTAGATATAGCCGGTGGGGTAAATAAAGCGTTTGAGTCTCGTGAGGACAATTCAAGCACTTCGACTTATGAAACAGAAAGCTTAGGCGCAGGCGATCAAGGGATTATGTTTGGTTACGCTTGTAACGAAACCCCTGAATTAATGCCTTTACCGATAAGCTTGGCACACAAATTAGCTTATAGATTAGCACAAGTAAGAAAACAAGGACTTGTTAAATATTTAAGACCAGATGGCAAATCACAAGTTACGATTGAATACATAGACGGAAAACCTGCTAGAATTGACACTATTTTGCTATCCACTCAACACGATCCTGAAATTAACGGAATAAGTGATAATAAAGAAATTCAGTCCATTATTAAAAAGGATTTACTTGAATTGGTGGTAGATTGTGTTTTTGAAACCGAGGCATTGAAACCTGATTCAACAACAAAATATTTAATCAATCCATCAGGACGTTTCGTAATTGGCGGACCTCAAGGAGATGCGGGCTTGACAGGACGAAAAATTATAGTTGACACCTACGGAGGATATTCAAGACATGGCGGCGGAGCTTTTTCGGGTAAAGACCCTACAAAAGTTGACCGTTCAGCTGCATACGCGGCAAGATGGGTTGCTAAAAACATCGTTGCGGCAGGATTAGCTGAAAAATGCGAACTTGAATTAGCTTATGCGATTGGAGTTGCAGAACCGATTTCCGTAATGGTTGATACTTTTGACACGGGAAACTGTCCTGATGAAGAGATTTGTGAATTGGTTAAACAAAACTTTGACTTGAGACCTGCGGCAATCATCAATCAATTCGATTTAAGAGGATTACCTGCCAAAAATGATGGCAAGTTCTACCAAAAATTGGCAGCTTACGGACATATGGGCAGATTGGACATTGAAGTACCTTGGGAAAGCACCGACAAGGCTCAGGACTTGAGAGCACAATCGACATTGGGTTGTTCTTGCTGCTCTAAGTAATAAAGTAAAATCTAAAAGGCATAGTTTATACAGGTTGGGTTGAAAAACCCAACCTGTTATACTGCACAAATTTCAGTCAGGCGGTGAATACAACTCAGTATAACAATCAACAGAATGAATCCATTTAATACTTCGTTTGAGTTAGTTCAAATTCATCTTTGTCATTTTTTGTCAATATTAGATGATTGCCTGCTTCTTCAGGAAGAACATAGGTTTTAAGTCCGCCATGGATGTATTTTGTTAATTCTTTAAAATCTTCTTCCATGAAATTTATACAACCATGAGACATTCTGTTATTGGCTAAATCTCCGTCATAAAACTTTGAAAGCCTGTCTTTTTGACGGAATTTCGGAACTTTATGCAGGGCAACCACTTTTTTAGTATTTTTAGTCTTGTTTGCTTTTGCGCCTAAAGAAAGTGTCAAATCTCCGTATGCCGATTTATTAAAAATGTTTGTTATAAGTGTGTATTCTCCGGCAGGAGTTGTGTTTTTAGCTTTGCCTAAGACACCTCTCGTATCGTTAAAATCATCGCCTATCTCTCTGCCTATGCCGACCTCAAAACTATTTATCTCATTACCCTCTTTGTCATAAACGGTTGCTGAACAGTCTTTCTTATTGATAACTACGTAGTATTTTGCCGAGCTTAATTTTGCCCATTCTCTTACTTTTTGTTCGTCATCTTGTATTAAATCAATTTGAGATACTTTATCTGTTAAAGTGTTCTCTTTTATATCATCAGAAATGTCTATCGCAAAAGAGCCTGTTGATGTGATTATCATAATTAATAAAATTAAAATTGTTTTTTTCATAAAATGCTTCCATTGAACCTACCGTACAAGTTTCATTTTCGCTAAATGATAAAGAGTACACACCGAAGAATATTCAATGTGCACCCTATCATTAAATTAAATGTCCTATGACCTAAGTTTTTCTTAAGTCAACAGGTTAATCGCAACAATCATCACAAGTGTCAGGTTGGTCACAACAAGGACTTTGGATTGGAGCCGCTGGACATGGGCAAGATTCAGCGCATGGTGCAGGACAACATGGCGTAATTAACGGTGCAGGGCAACAAGGCTTTACGCATGGGCTTGGGCAACACGGAGCCACTATTGGGGCAGCAGGACAACAAGGCGCGGATTGATAGTGGTAAAATTGGGATTGACATGGGCAAGCTGCTAAGCTGGGTAATGCACCTAATGCCAAGACTAAGAAAGCTCCTAAAGCTATTAATTGTTTTTTCATGATAAAGTTCTCCTTTTTAATTTTCAAAATGGCTGGAGGTAATTTAACAATTTGTTACCTCAATGACTTTATCATTTTGCACCCATCAAAATAAAAAACGATATCCAAACAGATAGTCTTATCGTAAAAGCATGGTAGACATTTTGGCTAGACTTAAATGTTAGGTAGTAATATTTTGAAATGCTGCTGCTGCGATTAAAAATGGGTAATTTAAAAGAAAAGAGGTTAATCTTCTTCTCTTAATTTTAATATATTGTTAAATTTATAGGCTAATATTTTTAGTAAGATGGACATATTAATTTCTTAATACACTATACTATAATCAAAGTGGTACATACGTAATGGAGTGGCTAAATAAATGCAGAAATCAAATTTTGACGAAATAAGTTTGAGGGACTTCTTTGATATAGACGGTTGTGATATAATGCAAAGAGCTAAAAAATTTAGCGAGCATCTTAATCATGTAAAAGAAATAAAACATCATTACTATAAACGAGTATCAACAACAGGTTCATCACCTATTATGACTGTTTGTGACCGATATTCCGGTCTAAAAAAAGAAATGATTTATTTGGCATCAAATGATTATCTTAATCTTACGAGGCACCCGCGTACAATAGCTGCAGGTGTGAAAGCACTTGAAAAATACGGTACGGGGGCGGGAAGTGTACCGTTATTAGGTGGAACTTTCGATATTCACATAGAATTGGAAAAAAAAATTGCCAAATTCAAAAGTTGTGACAATGCAATTTTATATACATCAGGATATAATGCAAATTGTGGCTCTTTACTTGCATTATTGGGAGAAAAAGATATAGCAATTCTCGATAAACTGGTACATGCAAGCATTATTGATGGGTGTAAAAATACAAACGTAAAATTTTTCAAACACAATAACCTTAAATCGCTTGAACAAATTCTTGAAAGAAGCAAAAAACAATATAGAACAAAGATTATTATTGTTGATGGCGTTTATTCTATGGATGGAGATATTTCTCCTCTTGATAAAATTGTTGAATTGGCAAAAATTTATGGCGCTTATGTGATGGTGGATGAAGCCCACGCAACAGGTGTTATAGGTAAAAATGGGAAAGGTTCTCTTGAACATTTTGGGCTGGAAGGTAAAGTAGACATTGTTTCAGGAACTTTTAGTAAGGGAATGGGTTGCGTTGGGGGGTTTGTTGCTGCCAATGAAGAGTTAATCGAACTTTTGTATTTTTATTCTCGCTCATATATGTTTTCGACTGCACCAACACCACAAGTTGTAGGTTCTTTAATTGAGTCTCTCAACGTAATTGAATCAGAGCCCGAATTGCTTCGTAATTTATGGCAAAATATAAATTATTTTAAGGAAAATTTATTGCGTCTTGGATTTAATATCGGAAATTCAGAAACGGCTATTTTCCCTATCATTATTGGTGATGATTACAAAACACAAGAAGCGTGCAAACTGCTTCATGAACGTGGTATTTATGTCAATCTTGTGTTGTATCCTGCAGTACAAATGAGAGCATCAAGACTTAGATTAAGCTTGATGTCTACTCATACAAAAGAGCACTTAGACAAGGTTCTTGAAGCATTGGAAGAAATAGGGAAAAAATTGGATTTAGTTTGAGTTATAGCAATTTTTGGAGTTTTCTGAGATGTTTGCATTAACACATGGGGTTGACAATTTTGTTATATTGTGCTAGACTCTCGGTAACTTGTATATTATCAAATTTTAAAAGGATTTTAAATCTTGACAAACTTATTTAATAACAGCATTATTATTAACATTATTAGCCTAATGATTATTTCAATTAGTAGGCGGTCTGTAGTGTATAATTTTATTTAGTTATTAATAATTATAAAATTTAACCCGCAGGCCTTACAGAAAAAGGATGCGGGTTTTTAAATGCAAAAAATAAAAAAGGAGCAATACATGCAATATAAAGTTTATAATAATTCCCCTGAGGTTGTTACAGAAGAAAAATTATCTTCCGTTCGCAAATTTTCAAACCCGATAGCGTTTGAAATACCTCAGAATGTTTATCAGATTAATTTGGCTAAAAGAATTAATGAACTTTATGTTTCGACAATTGATGCAAGAAAAACATTACTAAACTATAAAGCAGATTTATCAACTGCAGTTGATTTTAAAAACGACTGCCTCACACCATTGACAGAATCAAACTTATGCCCAATGCTTTTTTATAAACGAGAAGATTTAACATCAATTAAAGCTTACAAAGTGCGTGGTGCTTTTTATCAAATGAGCAAAATCCTAGAACAAAATAATTCACCTAAATTAAAATTTGTCGCGGCATCAACAGGAAATCATGCATTGGGAGTTTTAAAAACCGCTGAAATTTTGCGAACTCCTAATGTCACAATTTGTGTTTCGGAATGTACAACTGATTTTAAAAAACAAGAACTTAAAAAAAGAATTTTCAACTTGAAAGCCAAAGGTATAAACGCAGAATTGATTGTCAGCGGTCAAAATTTCGACCAGACAAATCAATTTGCCCAAAAAATCGCCGAAGCGGATAAATACAGTTTTTATATAGACCCCTATAATACGCATAATGCCGTCGCAGGACAAGGGACCATAGGTCTTGAGTTGTTAACCCAACTGGAAAGCAAACAACTCAATAAATTAAAAGAACTTACGGTTATTGTACCTATAGGTGGAGGCGGATTAATTTCAGGAATATCTTGTGCATTGAAATCAGGAATAAAACAATTTCCGTCGATGAAAAATCTTAAATTGAGAATTATTGGTGTAAGCCTTAGAGACTTAAATTCTGTCTATGGTGATGCGATTAAAGTCAAAACTGTAGGTAGTCATAATGACGAATATATTAATTATTTTGTTGAAAAAATGGTTAAAATTGACGACATAGATATGGCAAAAGGAATTAATTTTGTTTATAATGATTTTGGGGTGAAAGTCGAAGGAGCTTCGGCGGGAACTTTAAAGCCGATTTTTGAGAATATAGTAACCCCTTCTGAAACTAACGCCGTAGTTTGCATACTTAGTGGCGGGAATATTTAACAATTTAAAAGGAGAAAATTTATGATAAAAAAAGTTTATACCCCCAAGGATTTCATAAGTGTCGGACCTTATTCGCCTGCGGTTGAGGTTGGCAATTTGGTTTATTTCTCAGGTCAGATTCCGCTTAATCCCAACACGGGCAAACTTGTTGAAGGTGATATTTCGGCACAAGCAGAACAATGTTTTAATAACTTATTGAATGTTTTATCTGCAGCAGATTTAACTACTGATAATGTTGTAAAATCTACAGTTTTTCTAACTAACATGAATGATTTTGCTCTTGTGAACGAAGTTTATTCTAAATTTTTCAATAGCCCATATCCGGCAAGAAGCGCTATTGGCGTTGCTTCTCTCCCGCTTGGGGCACAAATCGAAATTGAAGTCATTGCAGGCAAGTAAAGGCTAAATCGATGCTATACTATACACAAAACAAAAAGCAGATTTTTTGTTGTCGGGCAGGAATGCCCGACCTACTTTAAATTTTCTCGTAGGGCTGGATTGCTATCCAGCCGTCTTGGATTTAAAATCTGCTTTTCATTTCAGGAGGAGTATAAAACGCCCGACAGAATAAATTGAGACAAATTCATTAACTTATGTAAAAAATAACAAAATATAGGCAATTTTTTCTCAGAATTTTTTTTATTATATATGTGTGTAATTTTAATGTTTCTGAAAGGGGTGTTATGTTTAGTCCTGAATTTATGAGATATTTAATAAATTATCAAAAACCTGAATATAATGAAAATGTTTATAAACAGGTTAAGAATTTTAGATTTAGTTTGAAAAATAGAGTTTTAGCTTCTGTTTTATTATTGAACAAAAAGTAATTGTTAACAAAGATTAATGTAATATTTTTTCTAATCCCCACTAATATCAGTTATTTGTGGGGATTTTGCCTTGCAAATCAACTAAATAAAGTATGGATTTGAGTTAGTTACGTTTGTATAGTAAAATATAGAGTGGGATAAGAATTTATGCGGACTAACAAAAATACTTCGAAGATAATTTTAGCAATTACAGTTGCTTTTTTGGCTACTGTAATTTCATATTCGGGGTTTAATAATATGAGTAAACAATTAAACGAACAGCAAAAGTTGATTGACACTATGCAAACAACAAAAGATGAGGAATCTAAAGAAACTTATGCATACGCTGTTGCCACCGCTGATTTAAAAGCGGGTGAAATTGTTGCTGATGGGGAAGTGGATTTTAAACAATTTGATACCAAGATTACGAATGCCTTTGAAAATCGTTCTGATGTTATAAACAAAGTTTTATTGAAAAATATTTCAAATGGTGATGTTTTTACAAATTCTCACATAGCGCAAATTTCCAGTGATAATTTAAGCTTAAAAGATGGTTATAGAGCTCTGACCTTGCCTGCCGATAATTTTCAGGGTAAATCCGAAAAAATGCAGCCCGGTTCTTTGGTTGATATCTATAGCGCTTCAAGCGATAATGACTGGGTTTTGGAGGGGGTCAAAATAATATCATTTGAAAATAGTAAAAAAGCCGTCTTAAATGCTGCTGTCCCCGGGATTATGGATGCAAGCGCAATCACTTTTGAAGTATCTACCGATAATATTTCTGACTTTATTTCAAGCGTATCAAAGGGTCGACTGGTTTTAGTCGCAAGAAATGCAAATGATAAAAAGATTATTCATAAAAAATCAAAACCATCCCACAATAATAATTATTCCGCAAATTACGGTTCATCGCTGCCGAATTTGCCAGCCTCGGTGCCAATCAGTAATTTTTCGGAATTACCACAGCCTGTTCAACCTGTAGTTCAACAGTCCGAGGTTGAACTTATTGAAGCAAATGTTAAGTCCAAAGTTACGTTCGATTAAAAGGAGTACGAATTGAAAAAAAGTATAATACTTTTCATAATATTATTTTTACTGGTTTTAAACCCGTTAAGTCGGGCAAAAGCCTCTGAGCCCCTGCATCAATCGTATGGAATCGGAAAAACTCAGACAGATAAGACGGTTACAATAAGCCCTTATAAAGACAATAACGAGAAATTATATGCTATTGTGGGAAAAACACAACTAATAAAATTTGATGAGCCTGTAAAAAGAATTTCTATAACCGATCCTTCTTTAGCTGATTTAGTTTTACTTTCTTCAAAAGAATTACTGTTAAACGGAAAAAAGTCTGGTAGAACAAGTCTGGTATTTTGGGGACCTTCGGACAAGCCTGTATTTTTCAACATGATAGTTCAGCAGGATACTGACGCATTTATGCAGGCTGTTGAGCAAATTGCCCCTAATGAACATATAAAATATTCTTTCACCGATGACGGGGTCATTATGTCCGGACATATTTCATCTACTACGGTTAAAAAAAATATTGAAGATGTAATAGATGCGTATGATATAAAATTGGTTGACCTTACCGAAAGCCCTACCAAGCAGGTTTTGCTTGAGGTTAAAATAACCGAGGCATCAAGAAATTTTACTAAAACTCTTGCATCTCAATTCAGTGCAGGCGAAAATTATTCTAATTTTCTCACCAATGTTTTAGGGGTTTCGGGGCTTAAGGATTTAAAGAATGCAACATTTAATTCAACAGGACAATATATCTTCTCCTCCTCGTCTGCGAACGTTGCTTGGGCTCTTAATGCGGCAGAAGCCAAGGGTTTAATCAAGATACTTGCAGAACCTAAACTTTTGGCTATAGACGGACAATCAGGAAGTTTTAATGTAGGTAATGAAATTCCTGTTCCATCATCTACAGGTTCATACGGAAATGTCGCATACAGTTTTAAAACTACTGGGGTTATTTTGAATTTTACTCCTAAAATTATGGAAAAATCAAATCGAATTGTATTGAAGTTATCGCCGGAAGTTTCAGAAATTGATCAATCTTATACTTCAAGTTCCGGTATTCCGGGATTTAAGACCAGAAAAGTTGATACTACTGTAGAATTAGCGGACGGAGAGACTCTTGTTATTGCAGGATTGCTGTCGCATACTACCTCAAATTCTGACTCTAAAGTACCTATTATTGGTGATATTCCGGGGATTGGGTTTTTATTCTCAAGTCGTTCGAGAACAAAAAAAGATACCGAGTTAGTAATTTTTATTACCCCGAAGATTGTGGAAGTAGATAAAAACGACAATAGGATGGAACTATGACAAACCAAATTCCAACAGTAATAATAGATACAGAACTTCAATCTATAGAGTTATCGAAGTTATACTTACAAGAACTGGATTATATCCAAATTACGGAGGAATTTACGGATATGATAGCCGGATATAACGCTGTTTTGGAGAACAGGCCTTCAATTGTTATTTTTGATATATCTCATAAAACTGATTTAGCTTTAGATATTATAAATAAGATTTCGATTAATCACAAAACTTGTAAGATAGTGGTTACTTCATCCAATTATTCTACAGATATTATTATCAGGGCTATGCGCGCAGGTGCGAGAGAATTTATACCTAAGCCTTTTATTAAAGATGAGTTTATAAATTCTATAAGTAAGTTTAAGGATCAAATTGTTGGTCTTAATTCAGAAAACAAAAAATGTAGAGTAATTACAACTTTTTCTAATAAAGGCGGGATTGGGAAAACTGCGATAGCAACCAATTTGGCTCTTGAACTTGCGAACATGACGAAAGAAAAAGTCGCATTGATTGATTTAAACTTACAATTAGGTGATATTACCACATTTTTAGATATAAATCCTTCTTTCGATATTTCATACGTCATTCAAAATTTAACAAGAATAGATGAAACATTTTTGCTGAGCACTTTAGAAAAATATAAGGACTCAAACCTTTATATTTTAGCCGATCCGCCATATTTAGAACAGGCGGAAGATATTACGGCAGAACAAATTTCGACATTATTCAGTGTTCTAAAGCAGGCTTTTTCCTATATTGTGGTTGATGCCAGTGCGAATTTTGATGGTAAGACCATTACTGCGCTTGATCATTCTGATTTAATTCTTTTGGTAACAATAGTCAATCTTCCGGCAATAAGAAATTGTCAAAGATGCTTGGACTTATTTGAAAGACTTGGATACGAAAAAGAAAAAACAAAAATAATTCTCAACCGGTATATGGAAAATGATGAGATAAAAATTGAGGATGTAGAAGATGTTTTAGGCAGAAAGATTTACTGGAAAATTCCTAACAATTATTTTACAATCATGTCAGCGATAAACAAAGGAATACCTGTAGGATTGGTTAATGCCGATTCTAATATTTCACAGAGTTACAGAGAGTTAGCGGCTATGCTTTCAGATAACATATATAAACAAGACTTTGGCAAAAAGGTTTCAAGAAAATCATTCTTTAATCTTGCAAATTTGTTCAAATAAGGAGTATCAAGTGTCTCTAAGAGATAGATTAACAGCACAAAATCAAATAATTCCCAAAAATATTGAAGATTCTATAATCACATCATCGGGCAGTGAAGATTTTTTAAATCTAAAAGAACAACTTCATGTTCTTTTGGTTGAAAAAGTAAATTCGACTCCAACTTGGATAGATTATGATGATGAAAAACAAAAGGAATTAATTAAGCAGTTTGTTGACGGACAATTAATAAATACTTTCAAAAATGTCCCGCTAAATAAGTATGAAAAAGACCGATTAATTAAAGAAATTATCCAAGAGGCTAAAGGATATGGACCTTTAGACCCGTTATTGGAAGATTCTACTATTTCAGATATCTTGGTTAATGGAGCAAAAAGCGTTTTTGTTGAAAGAAACGGCAAACTTTTTAAAACCAATGTAACGTTTAAAGATAACCAACATTTAAGAAATATTATAGAAAGAATAGTTTCAAAAGTCGGAAGAAGAATTGATGAAAAATCTCCGATGGTTGATGCAAGACTCGTTGACGGGTCTCGTGTTAACGCTATAATTCCGCCTCTTGCCATTGACGGGCCTTCTCTTTCAATAAGAAAATTTAAGCATGATATGGGTAATCTGCAAAGTCTTTTAAAATGGGGTTCTTTATCCGAAGAAATGGCAGAAACTCTGTCAATGGCGGTAAAGGGAAAGTTAAACATAATAATAAGCGGTGGAACAGGTGCAGGTAAAACAACTTTATTAAACAGTTTATCCGCACAAATTCCAAACGATGAAAGAATTATAACGATTGAAGATTCTGCAGAACTAGCTTTGCAGCAAGAACATATCGTAAGATTAGAGACTAGGCTAGCCAATATCGAAGGAACCGGACAAATAGCGGCAAGAGATTTAGTGATTAATGCTTTAAGAATGCGTCCTGATAGAATAATTATCGGAGAGTGTCGTGGTGCTGAAACTTTGGATATGCTCCAAGCTATGAACACAGGTCACGACGGTTCTTTGACAACTTTACACTCCAATTCGGCAAGAGATGCAATATCAAGACTTGAGACAATGGTTATGTATTCAGGAATTGATTTACCCGAAAAAAATATTAAATCCCAGATATCTTCAGCAGTGGATTTAATAATCCAAGCCAGCCGATTGCAAGACGGTTCAAGAAAAATCGTTTCCGTATCCGAAATTACAGGTATGGAGGGCAACGTAATCTCAATGCAGGAAATATTTACGTTTGAACAAACCGGGTTTGAAAATTCAAAAGTTCAAGGTCATCATGTTTCAACCGGCATCAGACCCAAGTGCCTTGAAAAATTAAAAAGTAAAAGTCTTTCAGTTCCTCTGGAATATTTTAACAAAGAAAGAAAACATACTTACCCGTGTATGAATTCAGTAAATAATAAGCCTCCTGAACAAAATCCGGCTATAAAAAGCCGACTAATGCAAAGTAATAGTAATATTTTTAGTCAAAGGTTACAAAAATGATTTATCTGATTTTAAGTTTAATCATTGGGATAAGTGCTGCAATACTCACGTGGGTTATTTTCATGGTAGAAAAGGATTTAAGCCCGAATGTGCTTAGAAGACTTGATAAAATTAAGCGTAAATCGAATGTAAGTGAATCACTTGGGACTACTAATGAAATTGATTTAAGCAGAGAAAATATTGAATATAAAATCCCGATTTTGGGACATTTCCTCAAAAATTATCAACTCACAAAACAAATCAAAGAATTAATTCAACTTGCTGATGTAATATGGCATGTGGATACTTTTATTTTTTTTAGTTTTGCTTGTGCTTCCTTTTGTCTAATATTTTTATTTACTCCTTTCAAATTAATGACTTTGTTTTCTATTGCCGCGTTTTTTATACCGACAATATATCTAAAATATCTTATGCATAAAAGATTTTTTGATTTTTCCAAACAATTCCCTGACGCTCTTAACCTGATGGCAAGTTCTATTAGAGCAGGACATCCGTTATTTTCTGCGATAGATATTGTTACGGGAGAAATGCCAAAACCGATTTCTGATGTATTTCAAACCGTAAAGAAAGATATATCACTTGGGATTGATACAAAAGATGCTTTTTACAGTATGATGAAAGTTATGCCCCAAAGTCTTGATTTAAGATTTTTCATAACTGCCGTATTAATCCAAAAAGAAGTTGGCGGAAACCTTGCCGAATTACTCGACAGTTTATCAAATACGATAAGAGAAAGATTTAAATTACTTGGACAATTACGTGTACAAACAGCACAAACAAGGCTTTCAGGACTAGTTATCGGCGTTGTTCCGATAGTGGTTCTTTTACTGATATCATTCATGAATCCCGAGTATATGAAACCTTTATTTAGTACCGGAGATGGACAGAAAGCGCTTTGTCTTGCAGTCGGTCTTATTATTACAGGGTTTGTTTCCATCAAAAAAATTAGTGATATAGAAATTTAGGAGTAAAATTATTTTTATAATATCTTTAACAATTGGAATATTATTTTTAATTTTGACTCTAATTTTAATTTATGAGCCGGTTTCTTTATTGGAAAAAAGATTTACTAAAACAACTACTCAAAAAAATAGTTTGTTTGCTGATATAACTTCTAATTTATATGAAATAATGAAGCCTTTTTCACAAAAAAATGCCAAAACTTCAAAATACTTAAGCCAAAGTAAAAATCTTCTATTACAGGCAGGATACGCTTCATCGGAAGAAGATATAATAAAATATGACGCCAAGAAACTGATAAAAGTCTTTTTAACAGGTATATTTTGTACCATTTTATTATTTATATCTTTTTCGCTAAACACTCTTACAATTTCAATTATCGCTCTTTATCTCGTTTACAAATTGCCTGAGATGCAATTAAAAAAAGAAATAAAAATACGCCAAAAAGAATTTATGAAATATTTACCTGATGCGGTGGATTTATTGGCAATTTGTGTACAGGCTGGTTTAGGCTTGGATGCTGCGTTTGAAAAAGTAGCGGAGGAATTTAGTTTAACTTCTAAAACTGTTTCAGTCGAATTTTCGAGATTAAATAAAGACATTCTTTCGGGCTTAAACCGTGAAGATGCGTATAAAAATTTAATTTTAAGAAATAAAAACCAAGAGTTACAATCGTTTGTGGCGTTGCTTATTCAAACAGACCGATTAGGAACAAGTATAACCCAATCACTAAAAGCGTTTTGTGATTCAATGAGAACCAGAAAACAACAACGAATCGAGGAATTATCTCAACAGGCAAGTACAAAAATGACTATACCTATGGTGCTTTGTATGTTACCATCGATATTTATTATAATAATGTACCCTGCAGTTCAAAAGATTATGGTAAATTTGGGACATTGATTCTTAAAAAGATGGCAAAAGTAGTGCCGAATGGCAATCCCGCCGAGATTAAAAGAAAAAAGGGTCGGGCAAAAAATTTGCCCGACCCTAAATATATATTTTAAAATTTACGCTTCTGCTTTTGGAGCTTCAACTGTCTCAGCAGGAACTTCAACTGCCGCGGGAGCTTCTGCTTCCTTTACAGTTGCAGCTTCTACAGCCTTAGTTTTTGCTTCTTCAGCAGCGGCAGCTTTTGCAGCTTTAGCCTCTTCAGCAGCCTTTGCGTTAGCCGCTTTTTCAGCTTCTAATTTCGCAACTGCCTTTTTAGACAATTTCTTTTCAGTCTTTGGCTTGTAATTCAATGTGCCTTCGTCAGTACAGTTATCGATTAGATATTTAACTGTATCCGTTGGTTGGGCACCTTTTTTAATCCAATCAAGAGCCGTTACTTTATCTAACTTCATGATTTTTGTTTTCGGATTGTAGTGTCCCAATTCTTGAACCGGTCTACCCTCACGCTTTGTCATTGCCTCAATTACGATAATTCTGTATGCAGGGGATTTTTTAGCACCCAGTCTTTTTAGTCTTATTTTTAACATGTTTTTTATTCCTTTTTTGTTCTTTTCTACTGTTAAGAATCCGCCGCTTGATTCTTGACTTGATGGCGTAAGAGGACGCCTTGATAATTATATCTAAACACAATCAAAATCAATAATCAAGCTTTAAAAAAGTAGGTCAGTAAATCCAACCTACTTTTTATATTTTACATTTTGCTTTTTACTTACTGAGCGTGTCCTGCGGTACCGAGAACTTCCATTTTATGTTTAACAAGTTCTTTAACTGCCGTTCTGCCCGGTCCCATATATTCTCTAGGGTCAAACTTAGAAGGTTCTTCTACAAAGAATTCTCTGATTGTTGAAGTCATTGCCAATCTTAAATCTGTATCAATGTTGATTTTAGCTACACCGTTTTTAGCGGCGAAAGACAACATATCTTCAGGAACACCTTGAGCATTAGGCAATTTAGCTCCGTATTTATTACATTTTTCTACCAAATCCTTTGGAACGGAAGACGAACCGTGTAAAACGATTGGATAATCAGGAAAACCTGCTTCAGCTAAGGCTTTTTTGATTTGTCCGAGTCTTTCGAAATCCAATTTAGCTTCACCTGCAAATTTGTAAGCACCATGGCTTGTTCCAATAGCTATTGCAAGAGAATCACAACCTGTTTCTGTAACAAATCTGACAGCTTCTTGAACATTAGTATATTTAGCGTCGGCAGCTGAAACGTTAACGTCATCTTCAACACCGGCT
The DNA here is from genome assembly GCA_903868125.1 of uncultured bacterium. Lineage (GTDB taxonomy): Bacteria > Cyanobacteriota > Vampirovibrionia > Gastranaerophilales > Gastranaerophilaceae > CAIPUE01. The sequence continues at coordinate 28,163 of CAIPUE010000017.1, forward strand.
AACTTACCAAGCTCAGCTTCAACCGAAACTCCTCTTTCGTGAGCATATTCAACAACTTGCTTAGTTAGTGCAATATTGCCTTCTAAGTCAAATCTTGAACCGTCAATCATAACTGATGAGAAACCTCCGTCAATACAAGATTTACAAATTTCGAAATCCGCACCATGGTCTAAGTGAAGTGCAATAGGGACTGTAGTTGTCGCCAAAGCAGCTTCAACAAGTTTGATTAAGTATGTTTGGTTAGCATATTTTCTTGCACCTGCAGAAACCTGCAAAATAATCGGCGATCTTGTTTCTTCCGCCGCTTCTGCAATCGCTTGCAAAATCTCCATATTATTAACGTTATATGCGCCGATTGCGTATTTGCCGGCTAAGGCTTTTTTGAACATTTCTTCTGTTCCAACTAATTTTCTTTCACTCAAATTTGTCATGCTTTTGGACTCTCCTTCTTTTGTAATCTTACATACATTAATCTACATCAAAGACGAGAATTTTACAAGATACAGATTAGAAAGAGTTCTTGCTAAAAGTCCATGAAATACACTCATTACTTAATTTTCGAGATGTTTGAAGCTTTAAATTCTCTTGTAGGGCGGGATTGCTATCCCGCCGTCTTGGATTTAAAATCTGCTTTTTGTTGTCGGGCAAGAATGCCCGACCTACTGCCCTAGGGCAATTTCACTAAAATCACTTTTTTACTGATGACAACGAATCGCTAGGCTTGAGCATTATATTTTCATCCAGATGGAACTGTAATCCCATCGCGGTATGGACATTTATTAATGAAATGATCCAAGCAAGCGTTGATTCGGCACCCTGATTAGCGTTAATTCCCTGTCTTTCAAGTCCGTCACTACAACCGCCCGTTTTATAATCACAAACAGGAAGTTGCAAGTCGTTTTGCCCCAAAAACCAGCCCAAACATCTTTCGCTTTCCTCAAACCATTTTTTGTCGCCTGTTGCGATATAAACATCCAAACACGCATCAATCAAGCCCTTGACTTCAATCGGCTGTTGGTCAAACATGGAACGATTCCCGTTTATTTCAAGCCATCCGTTATTTCCTATTATAGATAAATGCCCATTCGGCGCGGTCTGAATTTTCAAAAGCCATTCTAAAGCTGTTATCCCTGTATCGTATATCTCAGAATCAGACATCCCTTTCCCCGCAATAATTAACGCATGAGGCAAAACTGCATTTGCATAAGTCGCTGTATCTTCGCACCAAAACCATTCTTCAGACGAATTATTTTTAAACAGTTGATGTATTTTTTTTGCCAAATCATCACGAAGTTTACGAGCCGAAACATCGCCGCCGTAAATCGACAAATAAGCCTGTAAGCCAAGCACTGCGTAGCCCCATGCCCGAGGTGAGGTAAAATGTTCAACTACAGGTAGCGCATCAAGAAACAAGCGCATAGCCATATTTCGAATTGAACTGTCCGGCGCATCTTTTACCGTTATACCCAAGCCCCATAACGCTCGTGCGTGCGAATCTTCGCTTCCTGCAAGTTCCATCCACCTGCGGTCATAGGACATAAAATTGCGAAACCTGCCGTTTTCTTCATTAAAAGCATAAAATAAAAATCCAAGATATTTTTGAATTAAAGGAAAAACTTCTTTTTCCTTCCTAAGCGAATAATATTTCGTAATCGCGATTAATCCCCGAGCATTATCATCAACGCAATAACCATGATGAAGATTGGGAATTGTATATTTTGCGTGCTGCAAAAGTCCCGTGTCATCCGTCAATGTTTTCAGGTGGGACAAATTTATTTCGGGCAAATCGTTAAATATTTTATTATATTTAATGCCAACTTCTTGGACATTTTCAAGTAATTTTCGTTCCTTAATCTCAGAAATCACTTTTAAATGTCTTTTGGCAACTTCTTTCCAAATCATCGCCCTGCCGTATTGGTATCCCTTAACCCTCATTATTTCTCGTTCATGGTCGTTTGATAACAAATTATTTATTTCTTCAGCCATAGCCATAGCATTATTGAACGGAACCAATTTTCCTCGTCCGTCGGCAAGTAATTCCTCGGCATGCCAGAACGGTGTCGAAACCACAGCCGTACCGGCACCCAGTGCATAAGCTAAAGTTCCTGATGTTATTTGCTCTTTTTTTAAATAAGGTATGGCGTAAATTTTTGCCGTTTGAAGATATTGAATAAGCGTGTCCAGTTTGACAAAGTGATTATGAAATATAATATGATTTTCCATCCCTAATTTATTAATCAACTGTTGCAAGTCATGTCTGTAAGAATCTCCCGATTTTTCAAGAATATGCGGGTGGGTTTGACCTACTATCACATACATAGCATTTGGGTGTTTTTCAACAATTGCGGGCATAGCTTCTATCATTGACTCAATCCCCTTGCTGGGACCAAGAAGTCCAAAGGTAAGGATTATATCCTTATTCTCAAATCCGAAACTTTTATTAAATAATCCGGGAGTCTTAAACGTAGTATCAGGAATCCCATGCGGAATAAAAGAAATCATTTCCCTGTCTATATCATAAACTTTTATAAGTATATCAACGGCTTTTTTACTCATTACGAGCAATCTATCGGAATATTTTGCCAATCCTTTCATTATTTTTCGCTGGCCGTCGGTTGGGTCTTCAAGCACTGTGTGCAAATTCGTAATAACAGGCATTTTTAGGAATTTAATCATATGTAAAATGTGTGAACCGTCTTCTCCTCCGAAAATACCGTATTCATGTTGAACAATAACGGCATCATATTGGTTGGCATTAAGATAATCCGCTGCCCAAAAATAATCGGATTGAACATTTTGTCTTATTCTAAACTTAACTTGAGGGGGATATTTGTACCCTTCGGGGATATCATCCATGGCAACGTTTATTAAATTTTTTTCTTGTCTTAATTCTCTTGCCAGTGATTGGCTTAAATCTGTAGTAAAAGTGGCAATACCGCATTGCCTTGGGAGGTAGTTACCTATTACGGCAATTTTTCCGATATTGTCATTTTTACGTGGATTTAACATAATTTTTGAGTCCCTTTCCTTTTTGAATATTATTAAATAAGTCAGATAATGATACGGTTACTATTCCTGAACATGTATCAGACATTGCATATGGAATAATCAAGCTATCATTATGGAGCATCGCCCCACAGGAATAAACTACGTTTGGGACGTACCCTTCGCGTTCTTCTTGATTGCAACTAAGCAACGGCTCACTCATATTACCAATGATTTTTACAGGATTTTCAATATCCAGTAGGATAACTCCAATGGAGTATTCTCTCATCGGACCTACCCCATGGGTAAGTAAAATCCACCCGTATTCTGTTTCGATAGGTGAACCACAATTGCCTATTTGCACGAATTCCCACGAGTTTTCGGGAACTTTTAAAAGTTCGGCATTATGCCAAAAGTGGATGTTATCAGAAGACATCAAGTACAAATTCTCTCCGTCAACACGAGATATCATCATGTATTTGCCGTTAATTTTTCGAGGAAAAAGTGCCATTCCTTTATTTTTTGAAAATTCTCCGTTTAGTGTAATCATCTTAAAGGTGAGAAAATCTTTTGTTTCAATAATTTGAGGCAGGATTTTATGTCCGTTATACGCAGTATAAGTCGCATAATAAGTAACACTTCCATCATCATCCACAAATCTTACAAATCGTGCGTCTTCAATTCCGTTGCTGTCATTTTGTGAAGCAGGAAAAATGATTTTTTCTGATAATTCCTGTTCAAGTTTAAATTGTAGTTCGTAATTAGATTTTGCAAGCCACATTATGTTTTCACCGACATCCTTGTGCTCAGAATCTATAACCATCTCTAAAACCCCCATCAAATCAGAGAGCAGAAATTCCTCAGGAAGCAATTCATAAGCCAGCTTCGAAATTACATTTTCAGTTTTTTGCATTTCCGCAAGTTTTAGAAAAAATGTTGTTTTATCATAAACAGGATTGCTGGCAATATTAGCCCTTTCAGCGTAAGGACTGGTTTTATCGAAAGTGAATTCGCAATTTTTATCAACAATTCCGCTTCTAAATTCTATTGAAGAAATATGACCTTCACCTACTGAGCGAAAACTTAAAATGAAGCGTAAACTATCTTTATCCACTCCGCTTTGGTCAGGATGCGCAACGATTGAGGGGTTAAAGAATGCTGCTGCCTGAATAGAATATTCACAAGAAAAATAAGCTCCCAAAAGTGCACGTCTATTGTTACTCATCTGTACATCCCGAGGAACCAATCTTTTTATTTCGTTGTAATTTGTATCAAACGCATCCCAAATATTTTTATGTCGATTAGAAAAATTTGTAGTTACTCTTCCCAATACTTGCTCTACGTGATCTTCAGATAAGCTCAAAACTCTCGCTATAACCCTTTTTATGCGGTCTTCTTCTTTTGGAATATGCGGTTTTATAATAACACGCGAACAATTCGGTAAAAATTTTTCATCAATTCTTTTAATCTTTAGCATACTTTTAATTCCTTCTTTTTGTTTAGTGAGAGGTGAGTTGAACAGTTGAACAGTCGAAAAGTTGAATAGTTGCGTGGGAGCTTACCGTTCACCGTTCACCGTTTACCGTTTACTCCGTCGCCCCCTCACTTCTCACCTCTCACCTCGTCACGTTGCATTCCTCGACCTATTAAGACATAAGTCAATCAAATCGCTAGCCTTGGCAGTCCCAACACACATAACACTGTCAGCGCCACCCCAATAAATTTTTATATTGCCGTCATCTTCTAAAACCGCACCGCAGGTGAAAACCACATTTGAAACATAACCTGTTATTTCATGTGGGTCTTCAGGTTGCAAAATCCAATCATCGGCAACCCCTAAGATTTTGGAAGGGTCATTTAAATCATGCAAGGCGACGCCTAGACGATAAACCGCACCGGCCATGGTTTCAAAAACGCCGTGATAGATATTCAACCAACCTTTATCTGTTTTGATTGGAGTTGCCCCCGGACCGATTTTCATCTCATCCCAATGGTAAGGTTCGGGTTTTATTATCACTTTTGAATTCCCCCAGTGGATTAAATCAGGCGAATACGATATCCAGATAGCCCATTTTGAGATTTCCGAATGAGGCCTATCCAGCCTCACGTACTGACCGTTAATTTTCTCAGGAAAAATCACCACATTTCTCAAATCAGATTGAGTAATCAACGAAATACGCTCCACCGTTTTAAAATCCTTAGTTTTAGCAAGCCCTATACGAACACCATGTTTGGAATAAGCGCTGTAGGTAAGCAAAAAGTCGTCATCGATTTGGCTTATGCGAACATCCTCCACTCCATATTTTTCATATTCACTAAAAATCGCATCGGTAGATGGAGTCAAAAACGGTTCAGGTTCGACATTGAAATTGTAACCGTCCTTACTTTGAGCCATCCCGATTACGGAACGACCGTTTTGCAAATGGGAACGAAACAGCATTATATATTTGCCGTTATATTTTGTAATACCTGCGTTATGCACGGTATGAACAGAATACGGTACATTATTTTTAGTCAGAATAGGATTTTTTTTGTATCTTGTTACTATTTGATTTTTCATCAATCTATATCCCCCTCCTCATTTTTATCTTAATTGCATTTTATCATTTTTTCTCAAAACAATCCCTTTAGACATATCAAGAATTTGCTTGTAAATTTCAATGTAATTATCAACCATTATCTCCACGCTAAATCTTTTTTCAACTGTGTTTCTGCAACATTGTCTATCTATTTGAGAAATTTTTCCAACCGCAAAAACAGCACCCTTTACATCAGAAACAATAAATCCATTTTTGCCGTCATCAATCAATTCGGGCATACTGCCCTTATTAAAGGCGATTACAGGAGTTCCGCAAGCCATAGCCTCGACAACGGAAAGCCCAAAAGGTTCTGCAAAAAATATCGGATGCAATAGAGCGTAAGCTCCGCCCAACAATTCATTCCGTTTTTCAGGTCCGACACTGCCGATATAAGTGATATTTTGCGAAAAATGCGGCGAAATTTCTTTATCAAAATAATCTTGGTCTTGGATTATTCCTGCCATGACTAATTTTCTATTAGAAGATTTTGCAATTTCGATTGCTTCTTTTGCACCTTTATCAGGGTGCATGCGCCCGAAAAACAATAAATAATCGCCCTGCTCCTTTTTGAAAGTAAACTGCTCAAGATTAAGCCCATGATAAACAGTCGCTATATAATTGAGCTTATCCGACCTGTCTGAATTACTAATTGAAACATAATGGGTTTTATTGTTATATTTTTCATATACAGGAAGAATAGCAGGGGACGAAAACCCATGAATGGTCGTAAGAACAGGGGTATTGACAAGTCCGCTGTAAGTAAGCGGCAGAAAATCGAAATTATTATGTATCACATCAAATTCATCAGCATGTTCAAAAACTTCAGAGATATGAAGACACTCAAAGACTTTAGGCTCGATTGTCTTATCTTCTTCATAACCTCTAGGACATACGGCACAAAGCTCACCCGCCGTTATCGAATCCTCTGTAGCGAATAAAGTAACTTCAATTCCCTTTTTAACCAAACCTTCGCAAAGCAATGAAGCTATATTTTCCCATGGCCCGTAGTGTCTTGGGGGCGTCCTCCATGCGATAGGCGATATTAATGCTATTTTCATATTTGCTTCTTTCCCGCACTAAATTAATGCGGACCTTAATAACAATTATAACATTTATGAATAATATAATAATGTCAAGCCGACAGTTGTGGGGTTGCATGAGTTTAAGAGTAGAATTGAAAATTATACCAAATTGAAAAACGTGATATGTTAAAATTTTTTAAAACCTAATGGCTTTTTATTTTTTGAATTATAATATTATTGTGAGGGGATTGGCAGTAATATTCATGAAAAAGTTTTTAATTTTAATAATGGTCTTGTTTGTACAATTTGTATTTAGTATACCTTGTTTTGCCATCAAAATAGGGTTGCAAAACGGTGTAAACAAGACTTTTATAGGTACTTCCTCGCAAGGACAAATCCTAAATGCCCAAACAAACAAACTTTTATACACAATGCCTGCGATGAAAGGCTATGAAATCAGAGCTTACAAAAACAGTATTGCTATTAAAATCCAAGGAGATTTTTTCGACCTAAAAACGAATTATGCAGTAATAAAACCCGCTCTGGGCGGATATATAAGCGCAAAAGGAAAATGGTACAGAGGATTTTTTATTATTTATAACAGAAATGGGGCTCTGACTGTAGTTAATAATGTAGAAATAGAGGATTATATTAGAGGAGTGGTGCCTTCAGAAATGCCTTCAGGTTGGAATTATGAAGCACATAAAGCACAAGCGGTTGCTGCAAGGAGTTATGCCCTCGCAAATTTAGGAAAACGGGCTAATTCAGGATATGACTTAAAAGATACGCCTGAAGACCAAGCCTATGGCGGAGCCAGTGCGGAAGCGTCAAGAACTAACCAAGCTGTGGAGGAAACTAAGGGGATTGTTTTAATTTACAATCTTAAAATTATTCCCGCTTACTATTCAGCCTCTGCAGGAGGGCAAACTTCCAGTTCTTCCGATGTTTGGACGAAAAATCTACCTTACTTGAAATCCGTTCCGTCTTTTGATGATAATATCAAAAAAAACGGACACGGGGTAGGTATGTCACAACATGGAGCAAATAACTTAGCTAAAAAAGGCTATAATGCCTATCAAATTCTACAATACTTCTACAAAGGAGTTAAGTTTGCGAGAATTAATCCTGATTATTATAAATAACACTGAGTTGCATTTATTAAGTATTTTTAACAATTGAGAGCAATATTTCTTTATAACCCTTGCCAAAACTGAATAAATGGGTATAATAATTATGGTTGTTCCAGTTAAATTGGGGCATGGTAGTGTAAGACCAAGCATTTGACAGGTTAAATGGTTATTTGGAGCCATTAACAAAAAATAAAATTGTCAATGATGGTAAAAAAAAGGAGGTTCTATATGAACAAAGACGAATTGATAAAAGAGGTTTCAAAAAAAGCGAAAGTTTCTCAAAAAGCTACCGCGGATGTTATTGCGGCTGTTTTAGAAACAATCGAAAAGACTGTTGCTAAAGGCAAAAAGGTAACACTTGTAGGGTTTGGTACGTTTGAACCACGTAAAAGAGCTGCTAGATTGGGTCGTAACCCTCAAACAGGTGCTGAGCTTAAAATCTCTGCAAAAACTGTTCCTGCTTTTTCAGCAGGTAAAAAATTCAAAGAACTTGTTAAATAGTAATTTAATAAGTTTTTGATTCTTTTAACATTGGCGGTGAAAATTTTAATTTTCACCGCCAATGTTTTTTGCTACTGCTACAGGGGTCTTTTTTTGTGATAATCTAGGTGTATGTTGAGGAGTATTCTAAATTCAGCGGTACAGAAAAAGTTTTTCCTAATGTTTTTTACTTCCGTAATTTACATTGTGGGGCTTTTCGCCTATTTTACGGAGACCGCAACTTGGATGGCTTTCTCACTCTTGATTTTAGGTATTTTTACGATTGTAAAAAATTATTTATCACCTAAATTGGTTCTATTTTGGTATTTTATGTTTTTCTTTGCTTTTTTTAACGCAAATTTTAGAATAAAAAACTCCGATTCTCTTTATCGTCTGACCCCACAAAATGCGACAATCAAAGGTCAAATCGTCTCAATTCCGACGGGGAATATACCGGATAAAAAAAAGTTTTTTCTAAAAACCTCAAAAATATACTATAACGGGAAAACGGAAAATATAAACGCCAAAACGCTTGTAACTGTTGTTTCTAAAGACAATAATTTTTCAAAATTCAATATCGGCAACACATATCAAATCAGCGGCAAGTTAAGAGCTCCATTTGAAGCCTCAAATCCATCGCAGTTTGATTATGGGCGATATTTGAAAAATTTCGGAGTTTTTACGGTATTTTACGCCAATGAAAAAGATTGTATAATCCAAAAGACAAAATTAAGCCCTAAATGGGAGTTTTTACAAGGTTTAAATAATATTAGAAACGATATTATCAAGACCCATGCAAAATATTTAAAAAGCCCTAACCTTGAAATTTTGGGCGGGATTGTTTTCGGTGATGATGCTGTTGCTCCGCCTGATTATGTGAAAGCATCTTTTACACATTCGGGATTATTGCATATTTTGGCTGCTTCAGGGATGAATGTGGCGCTGATTTACGGAATTTGGTTTTTTATATTGAAACGACTTAGAGTGCCTTTTAACATAACCGTTTTGAGCGGGATTTTCGTTGTAATTTTTTACGCAATGATGACTGGACTTGGGCCTTCGGTTATTCGCGCGACTTTTATGCTGATTTTTATTCTGGTCGGAAAATTAATCGACAGAGACGCTCACAGTATCTCGCTTTTGTCTTTTGTGGCACTGTTGATGCTGATTTACAACCCCGCATACATTAACGATGTTGGGTTTCAGCTCTCATTTTTGGTTACTTTTGGGCTTTTGGTTACGGCTCCGCTTATTTTTGAAAAAATTAAAACACTGCCAAACTGGCTTTCCGGTGCTATTTTGATTCCTATGATTGCTCAATTTTGGGTTGCGCCGATTCAAATGTATTATTTTAATTCGTTCAGTTTATATTCGGTTTTTGCAAATATTGCGATTTTACCATTTTTGACCGTAATCAGTTTTTGTGGGTTTATAAGCTCAGTTTTGTCCCTGATAAAACCTTTTGCGACTCAAGTTTGTTTTGTATTTTCGTTTATTTTGAACCCGATTTTAAATATTTTAGTATTTATTTCTGACTTCTTTTCAAAACTCCCTCATTCTCTTGTGCAAACACCTCAACCAAATATGTTTCAGCTGCTTTTGTATTACGGTGCGGTGCTTTTGACGACATTTTTATTTAAGGTTGGCAGAAATAAAAAAATAATCGTGGCAACTCTAATTTCACTTTTGATTTTGATAATATCCTGCCTGCCCAAAGGCAATAATAGTCTTGAAACGATTGCGTTTGATGTACAAAATGCGGACGCTTTTTTAATTAAGACCCCACAAAACAAATATTTTCTAATCGACAGCGGAAAAATGGGGTATAACGGTGGAAAAACTCAGGCAAAAGCCATTGTTTTGGAATATTTAAAGGATAATGGGATTAAAAATATTGAGGGGTTAATTGTAACGCACTTTGACTCTGACCATGCCGGTGGTGCGGTTGATTTGATTGAGAATTTGAACATAAAAAATGTTTATGTCAATTCGCTTGAGGACAAATCAAATATTGCGAAAAAAATATACAAAAGTGTTCAAAATAGGAAGAAAACAAAGATTTGGCTTGCAAAAAACAATGCTGTTATTTATTCTGAGGGGGATTTGACGGTAAAAAGTTTTGTTGCCGACCTTAAAGGTGAGGAATTTGAGAATGAAAATTCAATTATAACACTTGTTTCTAAGAATAATTTTGACGAACTTTTCATGGGCGATGCGGGGATTGTGGGATTTGAAAAAATCAAAGGATATTTACCTAAACATGTTGAGGTTTTAAAAGTTGGACATCATGGGGCAAAAAATGTTATAGACAAGAATTTTTTGGACGTGATTAACCCTGAAATTGCAATAATTTCAACGGGTTTAAATAATTACGGACATCCAAATGCTTACACGCTTGATACTTTAAAAATCCATAGAATAAACACCCTGCGTACCGACAGACAAAACGCTATTAAAATAAATGAGAAAAACAATTCTTACGAAGTTTTTTCTTACAATAAAGGTTATTGGATGAAAAAATGAAAAGAAAAAAGACGAAAAGCATTAAAAAATGTAAAGTTTTTCCGCCAGAGGTAGCAACTTTATTTTTTTACGAGTTTTCACTAACCAGAATACAAAATTAGGAGAAAGAAAAAATGAAAATCATTAATAAATCTGCCCCCCAAAGACCCAATAAAACCGCATCTTTCGGCAGTATAACCTGCATATGTCGCAATAAAGATTTACCCAAATTACAACAACTCATAGCCCAAAATAATAACTTCTTTAAACCTTACAATATAGAATATCAGCTTACTCTAAGTGGAAATAATAACCTCGTAACCTTAAATGGTTTTGATACCGGCTTGCTTAAAAGAAAACCTACCAACATTTTCGATATGCTCCTATTAATACGCATCACTAATCAAAAATTTCAAGCTTGGATAGCGGCTACTAAGACATTATTGATTAATCAATAAAAACCTGTGCAGTGATAAGTAGGGTGCGGATTTAACCGCACCGTCAAGATTATTCGTATGCTAAATCTTTAATGTGTTGAATAGTTTTTATAATTTGGCATTATAATAGCAGTATCTGGCGTTGAATGGCGGTGCGGTTAAATCCGCACCCTACGGACTGATTTCAGGTGATTAGTTACTAAAATACTAAATATCTAAACCTCCAAATCTCCCCTCACATTTTGCACCACAAAATGTGCAGTATCCGTTTTGTAAATTTTCTTCATTAATTGAATAAATATTGCGGGTTATAAGCGGTTTTGAGCAGGCATGGCAGTAAGTTGTTGATGTCTTTATGTCAGAAACATTCCCTGTATAAACATATTTTATCCCCGCCTTTTTTGCTATTTCATAAGCCTTTAAAAGGGTGGATAATTTTGTCTGTGGTCTATCCATAAACTTATAATCAGGGTGAAATGCACTGAAATGAAGCGGAACATCCACCCCCAGATTCTGAACAATCCACTCACATTCACGTTCAAGTTCATCCTGTGAATCGTTCTCGCCCTCTATTAAAAGAGTAGTTAATTCAAGCCAGCAGTTGGTTTCGTTTTTGACATATTTTATTGTATCTAAAATCGGCTCTAATGAAGCAAGACAGTTTTTCTTATAAAAATCTTCGCTAAACGCCTTTAAATCGATATTTGCGGCGTCCATATAAGTAAAAAACTCTTTTCTCGGCTCGGGATTAATATAGCCTGCCGTAACCGCAACCGTTTTAATCCCGTTATCACGGCAAATTTTTGCGGTGTCGATTGCGTATTCAAAAAAGATTACGGGGTCGTTATAAGTAAAGGCAACGCTTTTACACCCTAAATCTTTGGCTATTTCAACAATTTTTTCCGGCGAAGTTTGATTGAGCTCTGTCGGGTCGTCTTTTGATTTGGAAATATGCCAGTTTTGGCAAAACATGCAACCCATATTACACCCCAAAGTCCCGAAAGATAAAACCTTACTGCCGGGGTAAAAATGAAAAAGAGGTTTTTTTTCGATAGGATCAACCGAAAGTCCCGTGTTGTAACCATAAGAAATTAGTTCAACGTTACCGCCGATATTTTTTCTTATCTGGCAAAATCCGCGCTGTCCCTCGCTTAGCTTGCAATTTCTCGGACAAATCGTGCATTGAATTTTATTACCCTTTAGTATGTTTTGATATTTCATAAAGTATATTATAATCTAATCAGTAGAAAAATTAATAGGTAGATTTACTATGAAAAAAATAAAACCCACCACCGCGGCAGGAAAATTTTACACAAATAACAAAGATGAATTATCCGCCCAAATAGATTTCTTTATCGCAAACAATACACACGATTATAAATATAACACCCGTGCCATAATAGTTCCGCATGCGGGGTATATGTATTCGGGTCAGCTTGCGTGTAACGGGTTTCAATATCTTGATAAAACCGTAAAAAATGTTTTTGTTATCGCCCCTCCGCATTACGTTGCAGTGAAAAATATCGCGTTATCAATTTTTGAAAAATGGTCAACTCCACTGGGTGAACTTGATGTTAATCAAGAAATTAACACCGAGTTGGTGGAAAAATTCGGATGTGAATTTGAAGACGACGCTTTTGTGAACGAACATTCAATCGAGGTTCAATTACCTTTTCTTCAAAAATTTTTACCGCACGTGAAAATTGTCCCGATTTTGGCTGGGCACAGTTATGAAAAACTAACAAAAATCATCGCCCATTACTGGCAAGATTCTGAAAACGCATTTGTAATTTCTTCTGATTTAAGCCATTTTTATGACACCGTACAAGCAAGAAAACTTGACAATACAACCGCAGAAATGATTGAAACAAAAAATATGGAAAAATTTGACCACGAACAAGCCTGCGGAGGGGTGGGAATCCGCGCTTTAGTAAACTTTGCCAAAAATAAAAATTATTCTCTAATCCGAGTGGGCATGACAAATTCAGGTGATATCACAGGTGACACCTCCAGTGTTGTCGGGTACGGAAGCTGGCTTTTATACGAAGGAGCCAAAAGTTCATTTATAAAAAAATATTTTTCAAACTTTGTGGTCGAAACCTGTAAAAAAAGTATTTTGTCAGGGCTGCATCAAAAAATTCCTCAATGCGAAAACACTCCTGCAGTTTTTAACCAATCCGGTGCCTGCTTTGTGACTTTAGAAAAAAATGGCGATTTAAGGGGTTGTATCGGTTCAATTCTTGCTCATAGACCATTAATTGAAGATTTAGTAAAAAATGCTCAAAATTCGGCGTTTTCAGACCCAAGATTTCAACCGCTTAAAAAAGATGAGTTTGAAGATTTATCAATTGATGTTTCCTTGCTTTCAGAGCCTGAGAAAATGAATTTTGACAACGAAGCAGACCTTTTAGCTCAAATAAAACCATTTGTTGACGGATTAATAATCAAGGACAGAAACCATCAATCGGTTTATTTGCCATCCGTATGGGAACAGTTACCCGACAAAGTAACCTTTTTGAATTCATTAAAAATCAAAGCGGGACTAACTCCAAAATATTTTTCCTCGACTTTTGAAGCTTACAGATTTACGACGGAATACATTAAAAGTGAATAATATAGAGTTGAATTCACCATATAACAAGTCCATTAAAATCAACAAGGGCAAGTGCATTAAAAACATTTTATCCTTGTCGTCTTTGCGAGACGAAGGTTTCTTAGATTGATTTTTTTGACGGAACGAAGCAATCTTTTTTAAATTTTGCAATAATATTCAACATTATTTTATGGTTAAAATATACTCAAGATTGCTTCGGTGGACACTTTTTGTTACATTCGATATTTTATTTCTCGCAATGACTGCGAAATCTTTTTTATTATTGTTGATTTTAATGATCTTGCCCTAAAATCAACAAACGATAAATCACACTCCTGTATTTTTTCATGTTAAAATATTAAAAATGGGAGTTAATTAATGTCGTTTGAATTTGAACAACTTAAAATGGACGGAGTGATTTTGATTAAGCCAAGAATTTTCGGTGACAACCGAGGATTTTTTATGGAAAGCTACAAAAAATCAGAGTTTATAAAAAACGGTATAGATATCGAATTCGTTCAAGATAACCATTCAAAATCAACTAAAGGCGTTCTAAGAGGGTTACACTATCAGGCAAGCCCAAAATCTCAGGCAAAATTAATCAGATGTAGTAAAGGTAGAATTTATGATATTGCCGTTGATTTGAGAAAAAATTCAAAAACTTTCGGGAAATGGCTTAAAGTGGAACTTTCTGAAGAAAATAAGCATATCCTTTTTATCCCCGCAGGCTTCGCGCATGGGTTTGTTGTTTTATCGAACGAAGCCGAATTACTCTATAAAACCAATACAGAGTTTTCAGCAGAACACGACAGAGGTATTTTGTGGAACGATAAAGATATAAACGTAAATTGGGGCATTGATTTTGAACCCATTTTGAGCGAAAAAGATAAATTTCAGCCAAAATTTAGCGAAATAAACAAAGGGGATTTATTATGAAAAGATTACTTATTACAGGAGGAGCCGGATTTATCGGCAGTTGCTTCATAAGACACATTCTTAAAAAATACCCCGATTATAAGGTGATTAATCTCGATGCACTGACTTATGCCGGAAATATCGAAAATTTAAACGACATTAAAGACAACCCCAATTACACATTTGTTAAGGGTAATATTTGCGATAAAAAATTGGCAAGGGATTTAGTTGCTCAGGTCGATTGCGTTGTGAATTTTGCGGCAGAAAGCCACGTGGACAGAAGTATTATAGCTCCTGAAATATTTATTGAAACAAATGTTCAAGGCACATTGAACTTACTGCAGGCATGTAAAGAAATCGGAATTGAAAGATATTTGCAAATCTCAACCGATGAGGTTTACGGAAGCTTGGGAAAAACAGATTATTTTACGGAAAAAACCCCTATTGCACCGAATTCACCGTATTCTGCGTCAAAAGCAAGTGCAGATTTATTGGTAAGGGCTTATTTTGAAACTTACGCCTTACCAACCTTAATAACCCGTTGTTCAAACAATTACGGGCCTTTTCAGTATCCGGAAAAGTTAATCCCGTTTTTTATCTCTCAACTTTTAAAAGGTGAAAAAGTCCCTGTTTATGGCGACGGACTGAACGTTCGAGATTGGTTGTATGTTTATGACCACTGCGAAGCCATTGATACAGTTTTGCATAACGGAAAAATCGGTGAAATCTACAATATCGGTGGACACAATGAAAAAACCAATTTGGAAATTACAAAAATAATTCTTTCCGCTATGGGGAAAGACGAGAATTGGATAAACTACGTTGAAGATCGCCTTGGACATGACAAAAGATATGCAATCGATAACACAAAAATCCAAACCCAACTTGGTTGGAAGCCCTCGGTGAAGTTTGAAGATGGTATTAAACTAACAATAGAGTGGTATTTAGAAACTCAAAGAATGAACGAAGTAAACGGCAAACGGTAAACGGTAAACGGTAAACGGTAAACGGCGGCAACAAGCCCGAGGGCGTTAAAGTAGGGTGGGTTCCCTAACCCACCGACAAAAAGCGAACAAGCAAAGGCTCCCTAGCAAAGGAGATGCGAGCGAATTTCGGCAAGAGTGAGAGAAGCGAAACTCGTCCCTGTGAGGGAAATCACACTTTCCCGAACTGCCGATAATTCAAGACGGCGGGTAAATGTCACTTAAAATGAGGGACGGAGCAAAAAACAGCGAGTGCAATAAGGCGAATAAGCCGACATTTCGAAAGAGTAAAGTAGTAAATTGAAAAAGTTAGTAAAGGCGGAATTTCAAAAATTTCGTGTTGAGGTAAAAAATGAAAAAGATTAAAGGTATAGTACTCGCAGGCGGCGCAGGAACAAGATTATATCCGAGCACAATGGTTGTTTCAAAACAATTGTTACCGATTTATGACAAACCGATGATTTATTATCCGATTTCTGTCTTAATGTTGGCGGGAATAAAAGAAATTCTGATAATTTCGACCCCTCAGGATTTACCTAATTTTAAAAAACTTTTGGGAAGTGGCAAACAATTCGGGGTAAATTTTTCCTACGTTGAACAGTCCAAGCCGGAAGGACTTGCTCAAGCTTTTATCTTAGGTGAAGAATTTATCGGAAATGATGATGTTTGTCTTATTTTAGGCGATAATATTTTCTTCGGTTCAGGGTTTTCAGATACTTTAAAGAATGTTGTTAAAAACCTTAAAATGCACGGTGGAGCGACTATTTTCGGGTACAACGTAAAAGATCCTCAAAGATTTGGCGTTGTTGAGTTTGATAAAAATGGTAAAACGATTTCTATTGAAGAAAAACCAGCTAAACCTAAATCGAATTATGCGGTAACAGGATTGTATTTTTACGATAATAAAGTGTTGGAATATGCCAAAAAGCTGAAACCCTCAAAGAGAAACGAACTTGAGATTACGGAGTTGAATAATATTTATTTGAAAAATAATGCTTTGAATGTTGAGATTCTCGGGCGCGGTTTTGCGTGGCTTGATACGGGCACGCATGCCTCGCTTTTACAGGCAAGTCAGTATGTTCAGACGATTGAAGAAAATCAGGGAGTTAAAATCGCCTGCCTTGAAGAGGTCGCTTATCGTATGGGATTTTTAACCAAGGAAGATTTGAAAAATCAAATGAAAAAATATAAAAATAACGAATATTACGATTATGTCACTGAGGTTATGAAAAATGAACAGTAGGTTGGACTTTATTTGCCCCCCGCCAAAACAAAATGTATTAAAAAAACTTCTTGAAGCAAAAAAATGTTTTAAATTAATCTGTGGAGCGGGTAATGAAAATTTGGAAGAAGTCGAAAAACTTGTTGCGCTTTATGCCAAAGCCGGATGTCGCTTTTTTGACCTATGTGCAAGCGAAGAAGTCTTAAAATCAGCACAAAAAGGACTTGATTTTGCGATTCCAAAAGTGGAACAAAAAGATTATCATTTTTGCGTGAGTATCGGCACCGAGAACGACCCGCATTTTAACAAAGTCACAATTAATCAGAAAGACTGCAAAAGGTGTGAAAAGTGCATTAAAATATGCCCCCAAAACGCTATAAGCCAATATTTTAAAGTGATAGAAAAAAATTGTATCGGCTGTTTAAAATGTCAGAAAGTTTGTAAGCATGATGCTATTTTGACGGTGCGGTTAAATCCGCACCCTACAAACTCTTTACTCTTTACTCTTCACTCTTCACTCTCATGCATAGAATTGCACGTTTGCGATAAAACAGATGCGGATGAAAAATGGGATTATTTATGCGAAAATTTTAACGGAATTTTGAGTATTTGCCTAGGGCGAGGAAAATTTTCAAACGAACAAGTTTTGTCTCTGGTCAGACGATTGATTGAAAAAAGGGAACCTTATACAACGATAATTCAGGCGGACGGTTCTCCTATGTCAGGCGGGGAGGATGATTTTAACACAACATTGCAGGCTGTTGCGATGGCTGAACTAATTCAAAGTGCGAATTTACCTGTTTATTTAACACTCTCAGGTGGAACGAACTCTAAAACTGCTCAATTGGCAAAACTTTGCGGGGTAGATTTCCACGGCGTAGCCGTGGGCTCATACGCCAGAAAAATAGTAAAAGAATATATTGAACGCGAAGATTTCTGGACAAATAAAGCGATTTTTGAAGACGCTTCAAAAATCGCCGCAAATCTAATACAATCAACATTCACTCCTACATCAATATCCATTCATCATTAACTTTTGTACGAAAAATCTTTTTAGGGGATAGTTATTTATTTTTGTTCGTGTTATGGTTGTAATATAAATTAAATAGCCCCTCCAAAATACGTCTATATTTATAAAAACTTCGGGCTGACGTAAAAGAACTTAATGTGATTTTTAAAAAATGCTCTGTTACATTTAAGTTTATATAAAAAATGTATAGAGTATTTAAGTAAAAGAAAGAAACATTATGACACCCCAAACAATGAACCCACAAGACATTACTATGTCGACTTTAGAGTGCACTCCAACGACTGATGATATCAAAATCACAGCTCAAGGATTTGTAAATTTGAATTTATCAGAAAATTTATTGAAAGCATTAGCTGATATGAATTTTTCTAACCCTTCTTCCATTCAGGCAGAAGCAATTCCAAAAATTATGATGGGAACCGACATCATCGCACAAGCTCCTACGGGAAGCGGAAAAACTGCAGCGTTTGCAATTCCGATTTTAGAAAGATTAGACACAAACTCAGAAAACAGAGATGTTCAGGCGTTAGTTTTATGCCCGACTCGCGAACTTGCAATTCAGGTTCACAGAGAGTTTGAAAAATTAACAAAATATATGGAAAATATTTCCGTAGTATCAGTTTATGGCGGACAACCAATCGACAGACAATTGACAGCTTTGAAGAAAAAGCCGCAAATAGTTGTCGCAACACCGGGAAGATTGATGGATCACCTTCGTCGCGGTTCGCTTAGACTTGACTTTTTAAATATGGTCGTACTTGATGAAGCTGATGAGATGCTTGATATGGGATTTAGAGACGACATTCACACAATTTTGGAAGACACCCCTGAAAACCGCCAAACTGTTTTGTTCTCGGCGACAATGGCTAAAGATATTATTGCCATAACAAAAAAATTCCAAAAAAGCCCGCTTATAGTCGATGTTATGGATAATCTTCAAAGTATTCCCGACATTGAACAGGTATATTACGAGGTTTCAGAAAAAGGCAAAGTTGAACTTTTGACAAGGCTTTTAGATTTGCATAATGTTAAATTGGCACTTGTTTTTTGTAACACAAAAAGCAACGTTGACAGAGTCGTTGAAATCCTCAAAACTCGCGGATATTTTTCCGATTC
This sequence comes from uncultured bacterium, assembly GCA_903868125.1. Classification (GTDB taxonomy): domain Bacteria; phylum Cyanobacteriota; class Vampirovibrionia; order Gastranaerophilales; family Gastranaerophilaceae; genus CAIPUE01. The sequence continues at coordinate 47,157 of CAIPUE010000017.1, forward strand.
ACTACACGGCGATATGAATCAGTCACAACGTGAAAAAGTTATGCGCGGATTTAGAAACGGAACAGTAGAAATCCTTGTTGCAACTGATGTTGCAGGACGAGGAATTGATGTTAAAAATATAGAAGCAGTTTTTAACTATGACTTACCTAGAGACGATGAAGATTATATCCACAGAGTCGGCAGAACAGGTCGTGCAGGCGAATCTGGTAAGGCTTTTGCATTCGTTACAAGAAATCAGGTTTCAAGCATAAGAAGAATCGAAAGAGCAAACGGCGTTTTGATTAACAAAAAAGAAGTGCCGACTTATGAAGAACTTGAATCGGCTAGAATTAACACTTACGAAGCAAAAATCAAAAACTTAATTAATTGTGATGATTTGACGGATTATGTCAACAAAATTGAAGCGATGGTCAGCGAAGAAATGTCATTGGTGAAAATAGCGGCTGCTTTGTTAAAATCTTCTATGAATAAAGAAAGCAAAAAAATTAGTAAGAACGTTGTTTTTGAAGACACTTTTTCGGATGATTCCGAAAATCGTGGCAGAGGCAGAAGCCGCGGTAGAAGTGACAATAGAGGAAGCAGAAACGGTGGCGGATTTGGCGAAAGAAACTCCAGAGGCGCAGACAGAAGTTCAAGAAGCGGTGGCTTTGGCGGCAGTGGATTCGGCAGAAGCGGAGGTTCCAGAGATGGCGTTAGAGTTGAAAAACCTCAACGTGATAGCGAAAATCGCTCTGATGAAAATAGAGGCGGAGAAAATCGTGATTTTAGAGCGAAAAGCTACGACAGAAGTAATGAAAGCCGTAACGCAGGCTGGAAGAAAAACGATAAAAACAGCGACAGAAGCAAAGAGTCAAAACCAAGAGACGAATTTTCACTTGATAACATGATTAAATCTGTTAAAGAACTAAGCGAAGTGAAAAAGGACAGACCTGCAAAATTAGAAAAAAAATTCAATTTCGGTTCATCAAAACAGAATAAAGATTATAAAAGTAAAAAGGGAACTGTAAAAAGTAAAAAGTAGAACAATAGTAGGTCGGGCTTTCCAGCCCGACGGCATAAAATTAAACCCGCCGAAAAATGATTTTTCGGCGGGTTTTGTTTTATAAATAATAATCGTTCTATTTTCCGTTTATTGTCGGCTGAACAAACACTCTTGCCGCCAAATCCTTGTCAAGCAAGTACAAAGCACTCTTATCCTCGCCTATTAATTTCAATTTAGAAATAATATCTTGCGCGTTAGCTTCTTCTTCAACCTGTTCGTCGATAAACCAGTTCATATAAGAAATTGTCGCTCTGTCTTTAACTTCTTCGGCAATACTGATTATATTATTGATTAAGCCGGTCACGTACACCTCATGCTTAAGCACTTCTTCCATAACAGAAAGAGAATTTTCCCAACTTTTAGGCGGAGCATCCACCTCTGTCAGGACAACTTTTTCACCTCTGTTAATCAAGAAATCATACATCAACATCGCATGAGCCTGTTCTTCTTGCGCTTGGATTCTCATCCAGTTCGCAAAACCGAGTAGACCTTTATCTGAGAAATAAGCAGACATGGATAAATACAAATATGCCGAGTAAAGTTCTTTATTTACTTGAGAGTTAAGAATTTTTCCTACTTTTTCATTAATCATATTTCGCCTCCCATAATCCGTGGAGATTACAATATTCTCTTGCCGTAAGCTTGCCTATATCATAGCATTTTAGGTTAAAAATAGGTTCTTCAGACGGGTAAAGATATTTTCTTTTCACATATCTCTCATCTTCTGAAACAACCTCAACAAATTGGATGTAGTGTTCATTTGTCATAGGATGCAAAACACTTCCTATTCTCACTTCCAATTCCTCATCTTTTTTCACGAAGAAAGGAACGTGTTTTTCAGTTGCCGCATCTGTTGTGTTTGCTTTAAGCAAAGCCATGGGCTGTCCGCAGCAAACCAACTCTCCGATACCTTCTAAAACAACTTCGACGAAGTTACCACAAACTCCGCATTTATACATTTCTAATTTTTTTGTCATAATATGCCTCCTTTTTTACAAATTTATTTTAACATAAAAAGAAATTATACAATTATCTAAATTGGTAATTAATTAAATAATTTATAAATTAAAACGTTATTTGGATTGAAGAATTTTGAGTACACTTGACCTTGTGTTTCTCTTTATCTTCCTATTACTACAAATGCGATTGCTTTTGTTTTGTCGTGAGATAAGCTTATTTGTATTGTTAAATTATTATCGATTTTATTCAGCAATCTTACCTTGGGGCAGTTATTTTCGCCATGATAAATCTCTATTTGATTAAGTCTAGGATGACTTATCCCCATTGAATTTAAAGCTTTAATCACTGCCTCTTTGGCGCAAAAGCGCACCGCAAAATGGCTTGCCGGATTAGGTTTGGAAAAACAGTATACCTGCTCGTTTTGGGTGTAAATTCTATCCAAAAACTCTTGCGACTTGTCCTCAAATCTTTTTATATCTTCTATATCAACGCCTATTGCCAAATTTCACATCCTTCTTTAGAGACTGCCGCACAAGTCTCCTTTTATTAAATTAGCATAAAAAAAAACCTATTAAAATACAATAGAAATTTTTGAACGGAGTTGATTTTAATGCTCTTGCCCTGCTGACCTTTCAACGCTCTATGGACAATAACTATTTTTTATGATTTAATTAATATTGACCAGATAATTGAGGAGAGTTTATGCACAGTAGTGAAGAAAGAACCTTTGTAGCGATTAAGCCTGATGCGGTAAAAAGAGGGTTAATCGGAAGAATTATTAAAAGAATTGAAAACAAAGGATACAAAATTATCGCTTTAAAAATGCTTAATGTTACAAAAGAGCTTGCAGAACAGCATTATGCCGAACACCTCGGAAAACCTTTTTATAACAGACTAATCACCTATATTTCCAGCGGTCCCATTATTGCAATGGTTTTACAAGGCGACAACACCGTCGTTGGAATGAGAAAATTAATGGGTTCGACAATGCCAACCGATGCAGAGGTAGGAACATTAAGAGCAGATTTTGCCCAAACAATGGAATTTAACGTTATCCACGGTTCTGATAGCGTAGAAAGTGCGAAAAGAGAAATTAATTTGTACTTTAGACCCGAAGAACTTTGCCCTGACTGGAAAACAATGCTTGAATTAGTGATGGAAAGTGAGGGGTAAATGGGGGATTTATCCCACAGTTACTTCAAATATGAATTAATACACGAATGTAAAAAAACCGGAGCCCGAGCAGGAATTTTACACACTCCTCACGGAGATATAGAAACGCCTATTTTCATGCCCGTCGGAACAAATTCAACCGTAAAAACGCTTACAAATTATCATTTGGAACAGACAGGCGCACAAATTATCCTCGCCAATTCCTATCATCTCTACTTGAGAGCCGGAACGGATTTAATCAAAAGCTTTGGCGGAATTCACGACTGGATGAACTGGCATAAACCTATATTGACAGATTCAGGCGGATTTCAGGTTTTTTCGCTTGCAAATTTAAGAAAAATTACCGAGGATGGGGTAAAATTTAAAGATTCCAAAGACGGGAAAGAACATTACATCAACCCGGAAATTTCTATGCAAATTCAAGAAGATATCGGCGCCGATATAATAATGGCGTTTGATGAATGTGCTCCTTATCCTTGCAGTTACGAAGATGCCAAAAAGGCTATGGAAAGAACCCACCGCTGGCTTGAAAGATGTTTTAAGGCACACAACAATCCTAAACAGGCACTTTTTCCGATTGTTCAGGGTGCGTTTTTTGACGATTTAAGGCTAGAAAGCGCAAAAATTATTTCTTCATTTGATGCAGTGGGATACGCAATCGGTGGTGTAAGCGTTGGCGAACCTACCGAGATGAAAAACCATATTGTGGAAATTACCGCACCACTTTTACCTAAAGGTAAACCAAGGTATTTAATGGGAGTGGGTACCCCTCAAGATCTTTTGGACGGAATCTCAAGAGGGATTGACATGTTTGACTGCGTGCTTCCGACAAGAAATGCGCGCCATGGGTCGTTTTTTACTTATGAGGGTCGAAAAATAATCAAGAACAAGGAATTTGAAAAAGACGCAGGGTCTTTGGATGAAAATTGTGACTGCTATGCCTGTAAAAACCATTCAAGAGCATATATTAGACACCTTTATCGCTGCGGGGAAACAACTGCACAGACTTTGTTGTCGATACATAACACACAATTTTTGATAGATTTTATGAAAAAAGCCAGAATTGCAATTCTGAATGACGAATACGATAAATTTTTGGCAAAGTATTATGATAATTTTAAAATAGGGTAGAGTGATATTTTTTTATCTACTTCCCATCGGGGTTAGTATAAATTGCGTTTAAAAATACCATTGATTTTCCACACTATAATTAGGACATAATTTTATTTCTTACCTTGTTTCCCAAATAAAGGCTTATAATAATCCCATAATAAATCTTCAAAGATTTGAACTTCGTTTGACTCATTTTCGCATTGATAAAGGTCAATAAAGATTTTACCCCTTTTAAATAACTTTTTTAGGCGTAAAGCGTATGTAGTTTCTCTTTCAAGAAAAAGATGTTGTCCTAGCCTTTCTTTTATTTTACCAGAACGGCCAACATAAACGCAGTTTTCTTTGTTTTTGTCATCTTTCCAATTAGTATCATTTATTTCAGCCATTTGAAATTTCTTTTCAGTAAGATTTTTTCGTTCTTTAGATACAGTTGTATAATCAATTTTTTCATCTGATTTAATAATATATATAGTGGTTATTCCATTCTCTAAGTGAGACAAAGCTCCTTTATTACAAGTTCCCACATCTTTAATCTCTAAAGTTGCAAGAAAAGTTATTTCCATATTATTTTTAAGTTCTTCTAAAGATTTGATTTGTTTTGAAATAGAATCTTCAAGTATTGTTTTAATATTTTTAGTTTTCATAAATGTCCTTTTAATTGAAAATGCAACAAATTTGCAACAAGGTGCAATTTTTGATGAAAAATCGGCGCAAATTTCTTTAAATTCAGAATAACATAAAAGCTTTAAAAAGCAATAAAGAATAGCCTTTCAGCTCTTCTTTAAAATGGTGGGCGATATCCGGCTCGAACGGATGACCCCTTGAATGTCGTTCAAGTGCGCTACCAACTGCGCCAATCGCCCATGTTTATATTTGATTTTCTTCGCGCAGTTATTGTTGAGCTGGCAAGCCCAACCTACTTTTCACATTTTCCATTTCACTGCTTACTTAAAAACAGGAGGCACCCAGATTTGAACTGGGGATAAGAGCTTTGCAGGCTCCTGCCTTACCACTTGGCCATGCCTCCTTAGTTCCCCTATCGTATTTAATACATGCTAAATTGTCAAGTTCCACGTAACTACTCGGCATGGATAAATCTCCCGTTACGGAATATATATCTCAAAAACGGGAAATATGCGCAGTAGTTACTATTTTTATAATTGTTTAAACTTTTATGAAGTAAATCCTTCGTAAAATTCGCACATGCTATACTGTTTTGTTATAATGTTTTAATTAACAGTTAGTTAGTTATTTGGAGGTTGAAAGTGAGTTTAGAATTAGGGGAAAAAGTGAACGAGAAGTTGAATTTGTCGGAAAATGCCATAAAAGTTTTGGAAAAAAGATATCTTAAAAGAGATAATGACGGTAATTGTACCGAAGCTCCGGTAGATATGTTTAAAAGAGTTGCGCTAAGTATCGCCGCAGCTGAGTTAAAATACAATAAATCTCAATCTGATGTTGATGAGCTTGCCAAAAAATTCTATGACGCTATTACCAACAGATATTTCATGCCGAATTCACCTACTTTAATGAACGCAGGACGTGAGTTGGGTCAACTTTCAGCATGCTTCGTACTTCCTGTTGAAGATTCTTTAGAAGGAATCTTTGAAACTGTTAAAAATACTGCCCTAATCCACAAAAGCGGTGGCGGAACAGGGTTCTCATTCTCTCGCCTAAGACCAAAAAATGACGTTGTACGCTCAACCATGGGCGTTTCATCAGGGCCTGTTTCTTTTATGGAAGTCTTTAACGCAGCAACTGAAGCTGTAAAACAAGGCGGAACAAGACGTGGCGCAAACATGGGTATTTTAAGAGTCGACCATCCGGATATTATTGATTTTATTAACTGTAAAAGTGATAATACTAAGTTAAATAATTTTAATATTTCCGTAGCAATCACCGATAAATTCATGGAAGCGTTGAAAAATGACGAGGATTACGATTTATACCACCCAAATACAAAAAAATCTTTAGGCAGATTAAACGCAAAACAAGTCTTTAACCTTATAGTTGACGGAGCATGGAGAAACGGTGAACCGGGAATTATTTTTATCGATAAAATGAATTCTGATAATCCTACCCCTCAGGTTGGCGCAATCGAATCGACAAATCCTTGTGGCGAAGTCCCGCTTCTTTCTTATGAGGCTTGTAATTTAGGCTCCATCAATCTTGGTTTAATGCTTCATGAAACCTCAAACGGTTTGGAAGTTAATTGGGATAAGCTTGAAGAAATCACCAAACTTTCAATACACTTCTTAGACAATGTCATCACTGTTAATAACTATCCGTTGCCTGTGATAGCGGAAATGGTTCAAAATAACAGAAAAATAGGGCTTGGTGTTATGGGTTGGGCTGATATGTTAATGCTTTTGGGCATTTCTTACAACTCAAAAGAAGGTACTGATTTAGCTTACAAGATAATGGAATTTATTGATTATCATTCAAAAATCGAATCAATCGAACTCGCAAAATCACGAGGTGCTTTCAATAATTTCAAGGGAAGCGTTTATGAAAGTGGTAACTTCCTGACAAATAAATATAATGGAAAATCTGCAGGTGTAATTTCTGACGAGAACTGGAAAAATCTTGACGCACAAATTAAACAATTCGGAATAAGAAATGCGACTACAACATGTATCGCACCAACTGGGACAATTTCAATGATAGCAAGCGCATCAGGCGGTGTTGAACCTTTATTTGGACTTGTTTTCTTTAGAAATGTCATGGACGGAACCGAAATGCTTGAAATTAACCCTGTTTTTGAAAAATATGCAAAAGAAAAAGGGTTTTATTCAGAAAACTTAATGAAAGAAATTGCAAAAGACGGCTCTATCGCACATGTGAAAGGTATTTCTGATGAAGTTAAACAAACATTTGCAACAGCGCATGATGTAACCCCTGAATGGCATGTTCTCATGCAGGCGGCTTTCCAATTGCATACTGATAATGCGGTTTCTAAAACGGTCAACTTTGAAGAAAACGCTACCAGAGAAGATATCGAAAAAGCTTATATCCTTGCGTTTGAGAATAATTTAAAAGGGATTACGGTGTACAGAAACAATAGCCGTACATTCCAACCAATGAATTTGGATGTTAAAAAAGATTCTGCAATCGAGCTTAAACCTACGCAGGTAGAGGCGGAACCTGAAGTAATTTTAAAGAAATTCACTTGCCCTGATTGCGGAACGAGTATAGAAATGGCTGAAGGTTGTTTCATTTGCTTAAACTGTGGCTATTCGGGTTGTTCGTAAGCAGTTAAGAAATATATTTAAAAAGCAGATTTTTTTAAAAAAATCTGCTTTTTAAATATATTTGATATTATTTTTTACGCAACAGCTCTAAACGATTTATGGAGGGTTGTTCTAATAGCTTTACCGACCCTACGCAACATTTGTTCAGGTTCATAGAGAATATTTTCATATTTTTCAAGCTTGTCAATAAGAGGTTTTATTCTATTAAATTCGACATCTTGTTCGACTCTCGTTTGGTCAGTTGTATAGATTTTTGAAATAATCGCCCGTTTAAAAAGCCCCGGCATATTGAGCGCGATACCTTGCCACTCTTTTCGTTCTAAATTTTTATAGAATTTTGCTTGATAATCCTTAGATAATCTCAATTTACAATTATCTGGATGGCTAGTTCCACTTCTGTTATAAGTTCCTCGAAGTCCTAAGAAATCAGCAAAGAAAATTTGTGCCTTTGTTGCACATCTGATAAGTTCTTCGAATTTCGAATTGTTACGAAGTCTTGTATCCCAAGTGAAATCATTTATTAATTTAGCCCTTTCCTCATTTGTTTTTTCAGGATGAAGTAGTCCGATTAAATAATGTGGGTCCATAGCCGAAGGGCTAAGTCGTGGATTTCTGGAGTTAGGTCTGGCAGTTTTCGCAAACGGTTCATCATCATGACAACCTACATATTTTAAATTCCTTTCGGGGGTATTTTGAAGATGCTCCCACAGCGAGCAATTTATGGTTGGAAGTTGAAGTTCAGAATAAATATGTCTAAATGTATCCGAAGCATCTCCCAAGCTTTCCCAAACAACGTCTTCTACTTTAAGACCATTTTCTTTTAACAGTGGAAGAATAATTTTTTCTAATATTTTAGTATAATTTCGCATTGGGTCAAAGGAATTATCCCAGTTCAAATGGCTTAAAAAGTTTCCGTGTGCATTGGTTGAAAGTATTGTTCCGCTTGCATCTTTTTCTATTTCAAGATGATTTTTATTATAAATCCATGGGTCAATCATTGCTAAAACATGGTCTACCCTAATGGTTTTGCAACTTTTTATCACACGTTCAATTTTTTGTTTTATTAAAATTCCACCTTTACCTAAAGAGCCATCTTCGTTAAAAATAGTTTTAGGGTCTATAACAAAAATATCCCAAGCTTGGTGTCTTACCCTGCCTTCCAGTCCTGCACCGCCGCCCGGAACACCTATGCGAAAATCTTTCAGAAAAACTTTCTGATTCGCCCATATGTCTCTTGGCGAAAATCCGACTATTGCATCTCCTATAATATCAAGTTTTTTAGGATTATTTTTTGTAAATTCGCGCTCTTGTTTGTCGACAATAAACTGCTTAAATTTATATAAATCGAGTTCTTTCGCATGTTTCGATTGCAAATCAGCTAAATATTTTAAAGCTTCCTGATGTTTAGAATGTTCGGCATCATTAACATAAGTAATTAAATTTTTAGCAATATCATCCCAAGCTTCATAATCTTTCTTCCCTGAATTTCTATATAACACTTCATACAAAGAATCTGTTTCAAGCCAGTTACCAGATGTTCTTTTGAACTCCTCAAATTCTGCTTTTATTTTTTTTGCATTTTTTGTGACTTTTTCACTTAAATGACTATAGGCACTTTCAAAAAGTTCGTCGTATACTTGAAATGCACGTTCAAAATCTGTCATATCAGAAGTTGCTTTATATTCTTTTGAACCTTTTGAGCGAATTTGAGAAAGGTTAAGAAGTTTTCCGTATTCTTTTATTGTTAATGCAGGCATATCAGCATTAAGATAACTTTCTGAAAAAACAGTTGATTCGTATGGTGAATATCGATAAGGTTCTTTTGCTGATGGCAGACCCGCAGGACCGTCTTGTTTTGAATCAAATCCAAACATTTTTAAAAATTTATCTAATTCAACAGCTTCTTTTCCCATGTTTGAACCGATAAACAAATCTTTATTTCCAACAGGATAACTTGAACGGTGTATCCCCAAAGTCATGTTTTTTATACCCAAATATCCTTTAGCCTCTCGGCTGGTCTGAGTTAGTTCATCGACTTCATCAGGTCTTATGGCACGACCGAATGAAATATTTCTATTTGAATTGACTTTAATACTACTTAACACTAAATACCTACCCAAATCATACTGTATACTTATAATATAAACCGCTGAATTTATTTTTTTGCTAATAAATTCAAAAATGTGCATATATATTTACAGTTTTTTACAATACAAATTGAACGACAATGTTGCCACAAAGAGTATAATGTGTTAAAATAAAGAAATATAGAGTTAAATTAAGAGGTAAGCATGGCATCAATAATCGATTCTTTTAGAGAAACATTTAGTGACCATTTGTCTTTATTAAAAATCTCTATTTTATCTATTCCGGTTTTTTATTCTTATCAAATATATGTACAAACGAAGAAATGTTCATATGAAGCCTTTTTTTGGTGGGCTGGTGTAACCCTATTTTTTCTGTTTGGCTTTTTAATACAAGTTACAAGCAACGTTTTGAATGAGAAAGATTCTGTCCTGCCCCCGTTGAATCCTTTAAAATTAGCTTTCAGCGCGTTTAAAGGTATTATCGCAGTGGGGCCTTATGCTTGGATTTCATGCGCGTTGGCTAATTACATTTGTTCTGCAATAAATATAATTTCATGGCTGGATACTACATTAAAAGTTATTATATGGTTTGTTGTTGCGGCAATAATAACCACGGCATTTCTTATGTTCGCGACAAAAGAAAAAATTACCAATGCCTACAATGTAAAACTACTTTTTGATAAAGCCGGAGATTTAATTACTGTACTAATAGTTTTCATACTTCAATTGCTTGTTATAAATCTTCCAACTACAGCTTTTATCGGATATACATTATTTATGTTGTTTGGTATTGGTCCTATTTTTAATTTCTTTTGGGCGCTGGTTTTAGTCTTTAATATTGCAGTAACCGGTCATTATATGGCACAAGTTCATTATGAAATATTCAGTTATGAAAAAATCAACTTTTGACCATTTCTCGAAGTTTTTTTAATTGATCACGAATTTGTGCTGCGCGTTCAAAATCAAGTATTTTTGCGGCTTTGTGCATATCTTTTTCCAATTTTTCAATTAACTTTGGTAAATCTTTTGTGCTTATTCCCATATCAACCATTTCTTCGGCAACAATATCTTCAAAATTTCTATAACTTGCAACGAGTGAAAGCAGATTATTTTCTATCGGTTTTTTAATCGTTTGAGGAACAATCCCATACTTTTTATTATGTGCAATTTGAATTTCGCGCCTACGGTTGGTTTCATCAATTGCTTTTCTCATAGAATCCGTTATTTTATCCGCGTACATAATTACTTCCCCGCAAGCGTTTCTCGCAGCACGCCCCGTTGTTTGGATTAAACTTGTTTCGCAGCGCAAGAACCCTTCTTTGTCCGCATCCATTATCGCAACGAGCGAAACCTCAGGTATATCGAGTCCTTCTCTCAATAAATTTACTCCGATTAGAACATCAAATTCTCCCAAACGAAGATCGCGCAGGATTTCGACACGTTCTAAAGACTGAATTTCACTGTGCAAATATCTAACCTTAACACCTTGCTGAAGAAAATAATCACACAAATCCTCCGCCATTTTTTTTGTCAACGTCGTAATCAAAACCCGTTCGTTTTTTTCTTCACGGATAGTAATTTCTTTTATCAAATCATTGATTTGTGTTTCAATAGGCCGAACAGAAATTTTGGGGTCAATAAGTCCTGTAGGTCGGATAATTTGTTCAACGAGTTGAGTTGAAGTTTGTCTTTCAAACTCGGCAGGCGTTGCCGAAATATATATTTTTTGATTAACTCTCTCAAAAAATTCTTTCTCTTTCAAAGGTCTGTTATCCTTTGCACAAGGCAGCCTAAACCCGTATTCAACCAGCGTTTCTTTTCTTACTGCATCACCTCGAGACATCCCTTTTAATTGGGGAAGTGTGACATGAGATTCATCAATTACGGTTAAAAAATCTTCTTGAAAATAGTCCAAAAGGGTTGATGGAGCTGAACCGGCTGGGCGTCGTTCAATAATTCTCGAATAATTCTCAATCCCTGAACAATATCCCATTTCTTTTATCATTTCAAGATCGTAATTCACTCTTTGCTCAATTCTTTGGGCTTCAATTAATTTATTCTGCGAATTCAACTCTGCTAAACGGTTTTTGAGTTCTTGCCTTATTAATTTTATTGTTTCTTCTACATTTTCGTCGTAGGAAAGATAGTGAACTGCGGGATAAATCGTAGTTTTTTCGGGACTTTCAACAATTTCGCCTGTTACATTATCAATTTTAACAATTTTTTCTATCTCATCCCCGAAAAAATAAATTCGGGTGATAATTTTCTCATAAGACGGCATAATTTCGACAATGTCGCCTCTTGCCCTAAAAGTCGAACGCTCAAGTACCAAATCGTTTCTTGAATACTGCGTGCTAACAAGATGGCGCAACAAATCCTCTCTTGAAATTGTATCGTTAACAGAAAGTGTAATTGCACCTTTAAAATAGTTTTCCGGCAAGCCTAAACCATAAATACAACTTACGGAAGCAATAATTATCACATCGTTTCTTTCATAAAGGCTCCTTGTCGTGTTGTGCCTGAGCCTATCTATTTCTTCATTTATGGTTGCGCTTTTTTCTATATAGGTATCGGTTCTCGGTATATATGCTTCTGGCTGATAATAGTCGTAATAACTGATGAAATACTCAACCGCATTGTCGGGAAAAAGTTCCTTAAACTCATTATAAAGCTGTGCGGCGAGGGTTTTATTGTGGGCGATAATCAAGGTTGGTTTTTGAATTCGCTCAATAACGTTTGCGATAGTAAATGTTTTCCCCGAACCGGTGATACCAAGCAGGGTTTGTGCATCATCACCATTATTAACTCCCTCCACCAGTTGTTCAATAGCTTTTGGCTGATCGCCCGAAGGGCTGTATTTTGAATGAATTACAAATTTATTTCTCATAAAGGTAATAATAACATATTTGTGCGGATATTTCGAGATGAAACGTTTAATAATTCAGGACAAGTGCGTGCAAACCATTTTATCCCGATAATCATTGCAATGACTATAGAATGTCTTTTATTATTTGTTGGTTTTAAGGCACTCTTCTGAGCATTCACCCGTCTTTTCATTATTGTAATATTTGTTTACACATGCTTGTATTTATATGGTAAAAGTTGTATAATAAACATGTTATAATGAGGCTGGTTGTGGATAAAAGACCATCAGCTAAAATATAAGGGATATCGTTATGATAAATTCTATAAACAATGGCAAGGACGTCAATTATTCTTCGTTTTTACTCACTCATGCGCTATTATCAGAAGAAAAAGTGGACGAAAATAACTTACCAATAAATCTTAATAACTCTAAAAAAAATATTTCAGAGTTATTTGGTGTTGCTAAAAAAGATGAATCTGACAAAACAACAGATAATAATGCCTTAATTAATCATAAAAATAAAAATAATAACGCGAACAGTGATCCGCTCTATGATGGGAAAGTGTCCTTTGTGACGAATTCTTTTGATTCTCTTGTCGTGGCTGTTGGGGCAAGTGGGAATAAACTTACAAAGGGTCAAATTATCTCGTATTTGCAAAAACTGACATCAGATAATTCCAACGATAACTCAAAAGAAATTGCTTTTTTAAAAACTTTGATTGCTAAATTTGATACACTTGCTAACGGAGGAGATTACATATCTTCTTTCTACGGAATGAACGATGCTCAAGACTATTCGACGATAACAAAGGCACAAGTAACGTCGCCTATTGATATAAGAATTTAGAAGTCTGGGTGTTTGACGGGATAGCATCCTGTCTTATTTGCCATTTTATTTTTCACCCTCTTGCTTTTTGTGCTAAAATAAACGAAAAGAGAGGGTTAAATTAGTAATGACAAAAGAGACTTTACGTAAATGTATAGGATGTTTTAACAATAAAAACCGTCAAACAATGATTAAAATTACACGCGAAAGTTCCTCGGGTAAAATATTTATTAATCCGAATTCAAAAATATTTGGCAGATCGGTATATCTTTGTTATAATGATTTGTGTATAGCAAACTCTTTTAAAAAAAACAAACTGGCAAAATTTTTAAAAGCCGATTTGACCGAAGAGTTGAAAGAAAAGTTAAAAACTATCCATAAGGAATAAATTTATGATATAGTTAATACAGATAGGAAAAAATGCAAATGAGCTTAGATAACGTAAGAGTAAACGAATTAGCGAAAGAGCTAAATCTCACCAGTAAAGATGTTTTAGACAAATTTGCTCAATTATCAATTCCTGTCAAATCCCATTCAAGTACTGTAACGGCGGATCAAATCCAAAGATTGAAAAATTTTATAGCCGCAGGGTCAAAAATAGAAGTTAAAAAACCAAAAGCTTTCGTTGTAAAAAAATTAAAAACAGAATCAGATACTGAAAAACCGGCAATAATTGCTGAAGTTGAACTTGAAAAGCCACAAATAGAGATTGTTAAACCTGCCCCTAACCGACTAGAAATAGTAAGGAGAGCTCCGCAAAAGCCTATTAATGAAGCAAGGCCAAGCGATTCAAGGCCAAAATTCCAGCATCCACAAGACAGGCAATCAGGGACTCAACAAGATTTTCGCAGACATGGCGAAAATAAATTCCCACCACGTCCTACAACTTCAGGAACAGGAGAAAGACCGAAAGAGTTCCCTCAAAGACCCCGTCCGGCAGATGGCGAATTTAGAAGACCACTTGAAGGGCAAAAACCCCAAGGCGGTGCACCTGTTGTAGGCGAAAGAAGTGACAAAAAGCAACCTATACAACGTCATATAATTTCTCAGGATATTTATGATAACAAGGGTGGAATTAAAAGAAAAATCGAAAAGAAAAAAGAAAAAGTTTTTACAACAAAAGAAGAAGAACAAGAACGAATTTCGTTAGAAAAAGCTGCTGCTCAAAAACATAAAAAAAGAAATTCCAGAGAAGAAGAAATCGAACAGGTTACAAAACTTTTTGTTAATAGGGCTTTAACCATAAGCGAATTGTCGGAGAAAATCCAAAAAACTCCCGCAGAAATTGTAAAATTTCTTATGATGCAAGGTATTATGGCAACTGTCAACCAACTTATCGATATTGATACTATTAAAAAAGTGTGTGCAGAGTTTGAGCTTGAAGTCCTAGACGAAGATTTAGAAGCGTTTATGGAAGAAGAATTAGCAAAAGAAGCGAAAAATAAAGCACTTCTTTCCGTTGATAAAAAATTATTGAAACACAGAGCGCCTGTTGTAAGTATAATGGGACACGTTGACCATGGTAAAACTACTTTGCTCGACAGTATTAGGGCATCAAAGCACAAAATTGTATCAACCGAAGTCGGTGGAATAACCCAGTCAATCGGTGCTTATACCGTTCACGTTGATAAAAAGAAAGTTGTTTTTATTGATACTCCCGGTCACGAAGCTTTCACAGAGATGCGTGCCAGAGGTGCAAAAGCTACTGATATAGCAATTTTGGTTGTAGCGGCTGATGACGGGATTATGCCTCAAACAATTGAAGCAATAAACCATGCTAAAGCGGCTGAAACGCCTATTATCGTTGCTGTTAATAAGATTGATAAAGAGGGTGCAAACCCTGATAAAGTTTTACAACAATTGACAGAACATGGGCTTGTTGCTGAAGAATGGGGTGGCGATACGATTGTTGTTAAAGTTTCTGCACTTCAGGGCACAGGGATTGACGCATTATTGGAATATATTTTATTGTTGGCTGAAATGGCTGATTTAAAAGCAAACCCGAAAGCGCAGGCTTCAGGGGTGGTTATTGAAGCTAATTTGGACAAGGGAAAAGGCCCTGTTGCGACGTTTTTAGTTCAAAACGGAACATTGAGAATAGGTAATTGCGTAGTTGTCGGAAGTGTTGGCGGACGTGTTAGAGCGTTGCTTTCAGATGAAGGCGAAAGGGTGCTTAAAGCGGAACCTTCAACTCCTGTTGAGATACTTGGACTAGCGGAAGTTCCTTCGGCGGGCGACCATTTTGAAGTTGTCGGTAACGAAAAAGAGATGAAAGCTATCGTCGACAAACGTAAAGAAAATGAACGTTCACGCAGATTGGATTCCATGTTGCCTGCTCACATCAGAAAAGAATCGGCTGCGGGTGATGATGCTCTAACACAATTGAATTTAATCATAAAAGCAAATACTAACGGTTCAGCGGAAGCTGTTTCTCAAGCGGTTGCACAACTTGAATCAAAAGAAATCGCCTCAAAAATTATCCACGTTGGAGTTGGAGACATTTCAGAAGCGGATGTTATGTTGGCATCTGCGAGCGGAGCGATTATTTTGGGCTTCGGGGTTAAAGAGGATTCAAACGCTCTTGGCACTGCCGAAAGAGAAGGCGTCGTAATCAAGAAGTATGACATTATTTATCAAATTCTTGAGGATTTAGAAAAACAAATGCTTTCATTGTTGCAACCTGAAATAAAGCATGTTGAACTCGGAAAAGCCGAAGTCAGACAAATCTTTACAGTCGGAAAAACAACAAGAATCGCAGGTTGTACTGTCACAGAAGGCAAAATTCAACGCGGCAAGACGGCAATTGTTATCCGTGACGGTAAAGAAATCTTCAAAGGTGTAATCGACCAATTAAAGAGATTTAAAGATGATGTAAAAGAAGTTTCTCAAGGATTTGAGTGCGGAATTTCTTTCTTAAAATTCAACGATCTTCAAGAGGGCGATATTATTGAAGTTTCTACAACCGAAGAAGTCGAAAGAGTCACTTTGGATTGATGGTTGGGTGAACGGTAAACGGTAAACGGAAGTTTAACAGGTAGGGTGCGGATTTAACCGCACCGTCAATAAGTCCAAGGGCGTTAAAGTAGGGTGGGTTCCCTAACCCACCGACAACAAAAAAAAAGCATCAAAGAACGGTAGGGTGCGGATTTAACCGCACCAACAACAAGCCCCGAAGAAGTAAAAAACGAAAAGTAGGTTGGGTTTACTAACTCAACCTACTAAAATCACTTAAGCATGTTTATTTTAAGGGTGCTTAATCTCTATTTTTTTCTTTTGGAAAACCATAAATTTGACCACAAAGTCTTTTTCATAGGTGGTTCTTCAACTTTAGGCGGGATTGTTTGTGTTACTTGTTTTAAAAGTTTATCAGTAGATAATTCTTTATCGTGATAAGTAATTAGATTCCATTTTACATCGTCAACAGGACCTCCCACCCTATTTAAAGCACTTATAAATATTTTGTCGTTCTCGCCTACTTTTATCGAATAGCTTATATCCCCTATGCGACATATAAATCCTTTTTCAGCAGCCTCTAGTACTTGAGCATCCGCCAAATTTGCTATGGGAGTACGATAATCATCAAATCGTATATATACATCGTCTAAAATTGAATCAGACTTTGTGAATAAATGATTGGCTTCATTTGCATTATGCGATATCATATCCTTAGCGAGTCTTCTTACAAATAAACTCACATGTTTACCCAGAGTCTCCAGTGCATTTGCTACTTCAGGCTTGTTACTTGTATTCAATTCGCTGAATTCTTTTATAGTTTGTCTTAATGCCTTTGCCGAATATTCTGAAAGTGTAAATCTTGTTCCAAAGGCTATTGGGTCGTTTGCCTTTTGTGGTTGGTTTTTTACGTTTTGGCGGTTGTTTGTGGCAGACGTCTGCCCGATAATTGTTTGTACTCGCATTTGATTTTATCCTTTCGTTTTATTATTTACACTAATTCCGTATGATAGTATAAACCTTCTCAAAAAATAATTTGCTACCAAACCCATGCTCAGGCGTTATTTATTTACAATTCGCAACATTGTATAAAAATTTCCCGCAAGTCATTATTATTTTAATTAATAGGCTATAAATATAGATATAACAAGCATTTCAACCTCGCCCCTTGCGGGAGAGGTCTGTTTTCAATGTGAGCAACGGCTTGCGAACATTAGAAAACAGGGTGAGGGGTTTTGCGTGGAGGCATGCGTGTTTTCACCCCTCACCCTGTTTTTCAGACACTCATTCTTCGTGTCGAAAACCTCTCACAAAATATGACATTTAGTCATATTTTGTTCGGCAGAGTCCTCTCCCGCAAGGGGAGAGGGATAGACCCTCTTTTTGTTTTGTTTTCCTATTGAAGTTATTCTGACATGTTACTAAAACGCCTCTTTTTTGCTACAATGTCATTAAGCAATAGGCAGGAAGTAAAAAGGGAAAAGCGATAAAGAGGTATGGAGTTATAGAAGAATAGAGGTATGGCATTGTGAAAATTGATAATCAATCAAAAAGCCATACATCTGTACATCCAGCCTTCCATTCCTCCAGAACAGCCGACATCTCGAAAGAGTAAAGTAGTAATTAGAAAAAGCCAGTAAGGCGACAATAAAATAAACAGGTGTAATGATGCAAAAAAGAAATGAAAAAGTAAGAAAAATGTTGATGAAAGAAATTGCGGATATTCTGCAACGAGATATTCGCGATTCAAGAATATCAGGCGTTGTTTCGATTTTAGATGTCGAGGTTTCTCACGATAATTCTTACGCAAAGGTCTATTACAGCGTTTTTGGCGACGATGAGCAAAAGGAAAAAACAAAAGAAGCGATTGTAAAACATACTCCAAAAATCCGCTATGAAGTGGGTAAAAGAATAAGATTAAGACTCACACCGGAGCTTCGTTTTATATACGATGACTCAATTGAAAGAGGGTCTAAAATCCATGAAATAATAGAAAAAATTTCGCGCGGCGAGTTATAATACTATGCAAGGCACAATTTTTGGATTTTTAAACGTTTATAAACCTCAAAATATGACTTCTCATGATGCGATTGACGTTTTAAGAAAAGTTACTAAAATTAAACAAATCGGACATACAGGAACGCTCGACCCTTTCGCACAGGGGGTTTTGCCGATTTGCATAGGTAAAGCAACACGATTGATTGAATACTTGGATGATGAAAAAGAGTATCTCGCTGAAATCAGTTTCGGAAAAAGCACGGATACCTACGATATTGACGGCAAAATTGTTTCTGAATGCGACCAAGAAATAGGACTAAAAGACATCGAAAAAGGACTGGAAGCGTTTAAAGGCGAGATTTTACAAACTCCGCCGATTTATTCTGCGCTTAAAGTAAATGGTAAAAAACTTTACGAATACGCAAGAAACGGTGAGGATGTCAAAATTGAGCCGAGAAAAGTTTTTATCGAAAAAATTGAGCTGAAAAATTTTGATGAAAAAACCCAACAAGCGCAAGTACTGATAAAATGTTCAAAAGGAACTTATATCCGCTCAATCGCACATGATTTAGGGCAAAATCTGAAAGTCGGAGCCTATTTATCAAAATTAATCAGAACACAGGCAGGTAAATTTCTGATTGATGAAGCAATCCGGCTTGACGAAATAAAAACAATGGAGGATGTTCAAAAACACTTGATTAATCCGCCTGAAATGCTTGATTTTCCGCAAGTTGTAATAACGGAGGATGAACATAAAAAAATTGTTATGGGACAGGTTATTGATAATAAAAATAATTCACAGGAAGACAATTTTTTAATTCTGGTTTATAATAATAATATAAGTGCTATTGGAATTGTGAATAATAATCAAATAAAGGCAAAAAAGGTGTTTTTATGAAAAAATTTATTTTATTAATAAGCTTCGTTGCAATGTTTGCAAAACCAGCTTTCGCAAGCTGTAATTATTCTGATATGTGTGCTCCAAAAGCTTACGACCTGTCTTCGCGCGGATGTCAAATTACTTCAAATATTACAGGTATGACGTTCTTAACAGAAAAAATCGCCCAAAGTATCATCAGGGGAGAACTAAAAAAAGCAACAAAAGAAAAGTTTAAAGTAGAAATGAAATCCTATAGTGCCAACGATTTGCTACATGGCAGATTTAAATTTCTCAAACTTTCGGGCAAAAATCTTGAAATCGAAGGAGCTTATTTAACCTCTCTTGAAGTGAAAACTTTATGCGGTTTCAATTATGTGGAATTAGACAAAAATTCAATAAAATTTAAAGAGAATATGGCTATGGAATTTGACCTTGAAATTTCTGATATTGATTTAAAAAAGACAATTCAATCGTCAGGCTATTTAACCAGACTCAACAAAATCAACCTCTCCGGTATGGGAATAACGTTTTTCAAGCTCAACGGTGCTGATGTTCAGGTGAAAAATAATAAACTGTACTTTACAATAAAAGTGACCTCTCCAATGTCAACAAAACCTATACTTATCGTTGTTCGTTCCGATTTAAAAGTCGAAGAGGGACGAATTGTAATGACCAAACTGGATTTTGTTAATTTGTTTACTGTAATCGATTTAAGCAAAGTAACTTATCTTTTAAATGCACTTAATCCTTTAACTTTTTCAACTGATATATTAAACAACAAAAACTCCAAAATGAGTATTCAGGATGTTAACATAATTGGTGATAGAATTTTTATCAAGGGGAATGTTTTTATTCCTAAGAATGTAAATTAGTAGACATTAAGAGGTGTAATAATGAAAAAATGGCAAAAAATCAGTTTAATTTTACTCGTAATAGGAACCTTAACGTTTATTAAAACGGCTTTTTTCTCAACTCCTGAACCAATTGTTCCTAAACAGCCGATTCAAGAGAAACCCCTACCAATTCAGAATGAAGAATTAAACGAAAATGTTCCAAAATCTTATGTGAATGTCTATTTTATCGGGCAGAATGATAATAAAGAAGAAGTTTATAAAGTTGTAAAACGCCAATATTCAGCAAAAATGGACGGTACAAAGTTAAATTTATCTATTAAAAGTTTGTTGAAAGGCCCCAACGAAAAAGAAAAAGCGAAAGGGATTTACTCTGAAATCCCTCAGGGAACAAAGCTTATATCCATTGAAGAAACGCCTGAGAAAATTATAATAAACCTGAGTTCTGATTTTGAACAAGGTGGCGGGACCGATGGGCTTTATAAACGATTATATCAATTAATTAAAACGGCAAATAAGAATACAACGTTGGATGTATATCTTTATATAAACGGAAAACAAGCAGAAGTAGTAGGCGGCGAAGGAATAATGATTAACCAGCCGTTAAGTAGTAAATCGTTGGAAGAATAATGACAAAAGATCTTGAATATTATTTAAATTTAAATTGGACATTAATCGAAGGTGAAGACTTAGACTTCGATGGTAATCCTTATCATTATATAGAAATAAAAGAAATTCCCAGTTTTGCATTTTGCGCTAAAACAATTGAACAAGCAAGAGCTAACTACAAAACGCAACTAAGACTTACTTTAATGTTAATGGTAGAGGGAAATGACGATATTGAGGAACCGGGGGAAAGTGGTGAAGACATCGACTGGGAAAGTATCTGCCCTTGAGGTTTTTACAGCCTTAAATTATTGTCATTGCGAGACATTAAGTCGCGGATGTGACTAAGAATGTCCACCGAAGCAATCCCCCCGAATTATGACTAAAGGCAACCAAGATTGCTTCGTTCCATCAAAAATTTTTCTACCTAAAAATCCCTCGTCTCGCAAAGACCCAACGGGGTTTGCTGACGGCGAGATGGCAACCCCGCCCTTGCTTTATAACGACTTCTGTTCCCTGTTCACTCGTAATTCACCACCAACATCGTAGTGACATAATTTTATTTACCTGAGTATTACACCAAAGCATGTCAACTATCCCGTCAGCCCTAAGCCATATATTTCTGGACGGTTAATTTATCAAAAACCTCTATGCTTTCAGAAGAATGGATGAAAATCATGCAACTAATAAGCGATTTAAACATTTCAAAATCTGTAAATGCCAATTTTTTACGTAAATCCGCCATATTATTCGCCAAAAATTCCGTGATTACCGTTTTGTCCTTGAAAACAAGGCTCGAAAAATAATCGAACGCCTCTTTTGTTTTTACACCCTCAAGATAAATCACATCAGGAGACTGAAATTCAATAAATCTAAGCGCTTTATCCAAATTAAAACCGATATTTTCATTCATTTCGCACTGGTTGACGTTTTCCAAATTGTATTTGGCGATTGATTCAATTGTCATAATATTTTTTACGCTATTTGCAACTTCAAGCAAAAGCGAATAAATAACGTGCGTTTTCCCACTTAAAGACGAGCCGCAGACCAAAATTATCCCCGGCGTTTGGAGCGAATTTTTAATGTTATTTATCATCGTCTCATCCGAGATAATTTGTCTTAATTTTTTAGGCGGTTTGTAAATTTTTAGAGAAATCCTTTCGCCCAAAATCGTAGGAAATGCTGATATACTTGCAATAAGCGTCATATCATCAACCTTAAAACATAGTTTACCGAGTTGCGGAACCTCGCTCACCGAAGGGTCTAAATCAGAAAGTGATTTTAGTTTAGAAATAAATGAAGATGTTAAAACAGACGGAATATATCCCCTATCTAACACCTCTGAATTTTGCTTAAAATGCACACCCAAGCCATTTTCCATATATTCGAAATAAACCTCGTGAACATTTTCCAAAATCGCCTGTTTTAAAATCGCACGAATAATTTTTTGAATATGTTCCTCGCTTAAATCTTCACTATGCAGTTCTTCTCTCCAATCGTAATCGAACGCTCTATTATCTGTAAAAATTTCGCCCACGGTATTATCAGTTTTGTAATACTCCTCAATTTTCTTAAAAATACTGGATTCGGAGGAAATAACAGGCTCAATAGCACAACCTGCGGTTTCGACAATCTTGTCAATCGCAAACAAATCCAGCGGATCAGCCATTGCCACCGTTAAAACATCCTCAATTTTAAATAGCGGAATAATTTTAAATCGTTGAGCATCGGAAAAATTAATATATTTAAGACAATTTTTATCAAGCGTATAATCTTCCAAATTCACATAAGGGATATGAAGTTTTGCCTCCAAAAACTTGAGTAAGGTTTCTTCACTTAATGACCCAGAATTAATCAGAGCCTGCCCTATGTTGATATTTTGAGCACTGGCAATCTCTTGTGCTTTTTCGACAATTTCATACTCAACCAAAGAATCTCTGACCAAGTCATATTTTAATTTCTCTAAAGTTTTGTTAGTAACTAATTCCAAATTCAAACCCCTATTTTAGTTGAACGGTTGAAATTTTTTGCAATTCTCGCTGATTTCTAACCTCTCACTGCTCGCCATTTATCCTTTTAAATATCCTTCGACTTTTTTTACGATTTCATCAAGTTCAAAAGGTTTTGTAATATATTCATCAACCCCTGTTTCTTCACCGATTAAGCGGTCTTCTTGCTGTGAACGTGCAGTCACCATCAAAATCGGAATGTTTTTATATTTGTTATCGTATTTTAGCAATCTACTAATTTTATAACCGTTAATTTTTGGCATCATAACATCAAGAATGATTAGGTCAGGCGAAATTTTTCTTGCCATATTTAATCCTTCTTCGCCGTTATAAGCGCAATAGCAATCAAATCCGGCAACTTCAAGCACGAATTTCAAACTCTCTACTATATCCTGCTCATCATCAACTATTAGAATCTTCTTCATTGTTTACTCCCTTATTTTTTGCAACGATTCCCCAACCTTTTTCATCAACTCAACTTCATCTATCGCATCTTCAGGATACACTGCGTATGAATACATTATAGCACAGTTTGGGTTTAAGTTTTTATAATCTTTAGTATAACTTTGTAGTTTTTTCTTTAAGAAATCAGCAGAGAACCTGTCGCCGTCGGGAATAACCATGGTTAATGCCGTATCTTTTTTATCATTTTCTTGAATCGAATTGTTAAGATAACTTTTCTTAATCAATTTTTCGTCATTTATCAAACTTTGAATTATTTCGTTTTCGCTTTTAATTTTTATCACTGCAAGTGAGGAGTTGTTAATTTTGGCTTTTTGTAAATCTTGCTTAAACTCCAACATAAATTTATTTTTTTCATTTGCCAACGGCAATACAAAATAAAACGACGAACCTTTTTCGGGCTTACTGTTGCACCAAATCGCTCCATTATGAACCTCTAACAATTGTCTTGCAATCGGAAGCCCAAGCCCTGAACCGCCGACTTTACGCGAGAGCGAATTTTCAATTTGAGCAAACTTATCAAAAACATGCGCTAAATTTTCCTGAGAAATCCCAATTCCGTTGTCTTTTACACAGACAAGCAAATATTTACCGTGTAATTGTCTAAATTCAAAATCAAACATTTCGACATAATTTATATCTTTCGCGTCAATTACCTCTGTTCTAATCTCGATTTGTCCGCCTTCGGGGGTGAATTTTATGGCGTTTGATACTAAATTTGTCAAAACCTGTTCCAATCTTCTAGAATCAGCATAAATTGGCGCAAAATTATCCTCAATCTTTGTTTTTAATATTAAATTCTTTTCTTTTGCCATTTCGTCTAAGCTGGTTTTAACATAGTCAATCACCGACTCAATTTTTATCATCTCAAATTTGAAATCCATTTTTCCGGCTTCGATTTTTGACAAATCCAGCAAATCATTGATAATCCCAGAAAGCCTTGCCACATTTCTTTTAGCCATATTTATAAATTTATTCATATTTTCTGTCAATTCGCCCGTTTTTCCGCTCAAAATAATATCGAGCGCATTTTTAATTGCGGTTAAAGGAGTTCTCAATTCATGCGAAACAATAGATATAAATTCTGATTTTAAACGTTCAAGCCGTTCCAATTTTTTATTGTTTCTTTTAATTTCCTCATACAAGGAAGCGCTTTTAAGAGGCAAAGAAACCTGTTGTGCAAGTGTTTGAAAACAAGTGGCGTCTTCTGTTGTGAACTCTGACTCTCTAAAAATTTCAACAAATCCGAAAAAGTTGTCACTCAAAACAATAGGCGCAAACATATTATCGCTTCTCAACACAGAAAAATCATACTCTTTTATTGCGTGTTTAACATGTTTTTCAATTTTTAGATTTTTTATATCAAGTTCAAAAGGCATAGCTTTTTTTTCAAATAGAGATTTATAATTCAAAACCGCCCTAAGTTTTAGCGCCTCTAATACCCTGTCTGAAATATTATACAAAGAATTTATTATCAATATCGGCTCCGCATCGTCCTTAAAAGTTAAAACGCATGAAAGCCCAAAGCTCAAGCTCTTATCAATACCCTCGATTAGGCAATCGATTAGCTTTTCCTTATCCAATGTACCCGCGAACTGCGAACTTGTGCTATATAAAACATTCAATTGGTACAAACTTCTCGCAAGTTCATGATTTGAGTTTGCAAGTTTATCGAGTGAGTCTTTTGTTTTCAGGTTGGCGTTAATCGTAGCAATTAAAAGGTTTTTAGAAACCGGCTCTTGTAAAAAAGCGTTTGTATTTTTCAATAATTCAGGTTCGGCATCATCATTTTTTGTAAGTAAAATCGTCTGAATATTCTCAAATGACTTAATTTTTTTATTTACAATTTTAAGATCAAAATTTTCAATTTCCGTATCCAAAATTATAATATCGGGACGTTGGGTATTTAAAATATCGATTGCCAATGTTGAATTGTCAGCATAACAAAATTCATGAGAATACTTTTGTAAAATCTCTTGAATATCTTTACCTTTTTTATCGTTCTCCGAAACGAGTAAAATCTTTGCCAAAATCCGTTCCCCAACATATTTACCTAATAATATTGTAGCAATAAATTCAAACTAAGCTAATTTTTTGCAAAATGTTACATTTACAAAGAAAAGCGTTAAAAAATGTAAAGCTTTTCGCTCAAGACTAGCAACTTTATTTTTTTACGAGTTTCCTCTTCTCAAATTTTAATATTAATTTATATTCATTGCCCCTGAAAAGATTTTTTGCTAAGATAAATTAAAAGCTTAATTCAGGAGGCATGAAAATTAAAAAGGGATTGTCAATCAGAAAATTATCAATTTTTGCAGCAATGATTTTGGTGCTTTCATCGTCGCAAGTTCAGGCTAAAATGACAAAAGAAGCTCACGCTCTTTATCAACAAGCTTGTAATTTGGAATTTCAACAACACTACAATGAAGCCATAAAACTACTCTATAAAGCAATTGAATTGAGCGGCGATGACGCGATGATTTATACCAAAATTGCAGGATTGTACGCGGATTTAGGAGATTGGCAAAATTCCCTTGCTGCATACAAAAAGACACTCGAGTTACGCCCGAACGACGCGTTTATATATGTCAGTATCGGAAATATATTACAAAACTTAGGAAATTATCAGGATGCTTACAAATCTTATATGCAAGCGATGGAAATATTTCCTGATTATAAGTACAATTATTTGAATATTGCAAATGTTGAAGCATTAATGGGCGAATACAAAGAAGCAATAGCAGATTACAACAAATTTTTAAACATATATCCTGAACACCAAGAATCAAGAGAAAGTCTGGCAAATACTTATTTAAGAAATAATCAGTCAGATAAAGCATGCGATGAATATAATATACTCTATACAAAAAATCCCGAGGGATTTAAAGAGTTTTCAAGCTACGGTTTAGCCTTATTTAAATCTAAAAAATACGAATCGGCGATAGAAATTTTACAAAAAGCCCTCGCCTTAGATCCTGATGATATTTCCTCACATGCGAATTTGGCGATTTCATATCAACAATTAGATAAAGACGATTTAGCATTGCAGGAATTTGAAAATACTTTCAAGCTAAAGCCTGATTTGACCGCATTAAGATTTGACTATGCTAATCTTTTGGCTGATATGAACAAAGACGATTTAGCGATTGAACAGTACAAGGAATATATTACGACCTACCCTGAAAACCCTAATGCTTACGCCAATTTGGGTGTTGTATACGAGCGCACTAATAATTTGGATTTGGCAATTACCAACTACCTAAAATCTCTGGCAAAAGACAATACAAACACTGATGTAAAAAAGAAACTTGCGTGTTGCTATCATACACAAAAAAAATACATTGACGCCTTAAAATACTACGAAGAAGTTCTAACTGTCAATAAAGATGATTACGATACAAAAGCCAATAACGCACTCGTATTACATGCAATGGAAAAATATGATGATGCGATTGGAATTTATAAGGAACTTATCGCAAAACAATCTAACGTTCGTTTGCAGGCAAATCTTGAAAGTGCTTTAATGTCTCAAGGCGATCTACTTTTGAACAAGGGAGACTATCAAAAAGCCGCTATCTATTTTAATGAAGTAATCAGTTATGATATTAATGAAGCTTACGCATATTACGGATTGGCAAAGGCTTATGAAAATCTCGGCTACATCCCAAAAGCGACTGAAAATTATGAAAAAGCCATTGAAATTGAACCTGATAATAAACTTTATAAAGAAGATTACCAAAAATTTAGCGCACAAAATAAAATCGAAAATGAACCCAAGAATAAAGAAATTCTATCGCCGGTTGTTGCGTCTCCAAAAGAGACAAGTATAGTAGAAAATGAACAAACCTTGATTAAAGACGGTGACGGATTTTATAATCAAAAAAATTATAATGAGGCAATTAAAAAATACCTTAAATCGTTAGAAGTAAATAAAGAAAATTCAGTTACCTGCTTAAAGTTGGGGAATTTATATAAGCTTAAAAAAGATACGCAAAATGCCAGCATTTATTATCAAAAAGCTATTTCAATAAGCCCCGGCTACACTGATGCTTGGTTTAATTTGGGACTAATATATGCAGAAGTGGGGAATTACACCGACTGCAAAAAATGCTTAAACAAGGTAATTTCTCTAAGTCCTAATTATACTTATGCCTACTACGCAATGGGACTTGCTTATGAATCTGAAAATAATAAGGCTAAAGCCATTGAATATTATGAAAAATTTGTTTCGCTTGATAAGGATATGAAAACAAAACAAGATGTTATCAATAAAATTAACAGCCTAAAGTAAGTTATGTTGAAAAAGTTTGTTGTATTTTTTATATTTACCTGTTTTATTTTGGTATGTTCAGGCTGCGACAGACCTAAAACAATAATTCTTTTCAACAACGCTCCGATAACAAAAGAAAACATTTTAAGTAATGCAACGGAATTCACTTTGGGAAAACGCATTTATTATGTTTTTATGACGGAAAAAAAACTCGAAACGGATTTAATCAGAATTAGAATCTTAAAAAGGAACGAAAAAGCTAACTTTCAGCCAACCAAGCTTTTTTATTCCAACGATTTTAGATTATACAAAGACCAAATTTATTATTACAACGACTATATTGTAATTCATGAGTCCGGATATTATTGCATGGTTATTTATGCTAAAAACCAGTTAAATAAACCGCTTGCAACAGCAGATTTCCGAGTAAAATAAATTCTACTCGGAAATCTGTTGTTTTTAAAACTTTAAATTTTAAATTCCTATGCTTTTTCAGCCAATTTATTTAAAGCGATAGTCAATCTTGATTTTTTTCTTGCCGCCGTATTTTTATGCAAAATACCTTTTACAACTGCCTTATCACAAAGTTGATAAACTTTTGAAACAGCCGTAGCCAAAGCTTCTTTGTCTGTACCTTTACCTAGTTCAAGAGCTTTTTTAAGCGCTGTTTTGATTGAAGATTTAAACGCAACGTTTCTTTCTGCATTTTTTTCTGCAACCAATATTCTTTTTTTTGATGATTTAATATTTGCCATTTTTTGTGTCCTTCTTTCCATATTTAACTTTTTTGAGGGTAATGAGACCTCAAATACACTAGAGGATAGTGAGTTACTTTTTATTTTATTATAAATAAAAATAAAAGTAAACAATTAATTTTATCTTGGTTCAACGGATAAGTTAGTAAAAAGTTAATATAATTGAATATTAAACCCTGACTTTGCTTTGGGCAGTAGGTCGGGCATTCTTGCCCGACAACAAAAAGCAAAAAAATCTAACATCTTGTCATCCTGAAACTTAAATAATGAGTGTATTCATGGATTTTTCGCAAGAACCTTTTATCTTTGGCAAATAAGCCAAGGTCTCTAAAGTCTTTGCCTTCTTTTGCCGTTGAGCTGAGGCGAAACGTGCAAAATGGTCTCACGGCTCGCCATTATTGTTCGATTGTCAACATAAATCGTAAATAGTGAGAAGTACTTTTTTTACAAAAAACCTTATAAAACAAGAATCTGTTTTGCTTTAGGGAAAGAGCCAATATTTCTAAAGTTTTTTTGCTTTCTTTTTTTACAAAAAACCTTATAAAACAAGAATCTGTTTTGCTTTAGTGAAAGAGCCGATATTTCTAAAGTTTTTTTGCCTTCTTTTTTTACAAAAAACCTTATAAAACAAGAATCTGTTTTGCTTTAGTGAAAGAGCTAATATTTCTAAAGTTTTTTTGCCTTCTTTTTTTACAAAAAAAGAAGGTTGATTTGGGATTTTTTTTGAATTAGAATGATATTGAAAAAAGGTTGGAGGAGATTATGAGATTAAAATTATTAATATTGGCATTAGCTTTTGCGATGTTTGCAAATGTAGCCAATGCGTTACCATTTAGAGCGGATGCAAAGACAAAGAGAATTCCCGCTGGAACTAAGCTAAAATTACAGTTGATAGACTCGGTAAGTACAATTGCCGGAAATGAGGGGGATGCTTTCAATGCGATGTTATTGGAGGATCAGACTTCGGGAACGAATATTATCTTGCCTGCGGGTTCGGTTGTCAGAGGATCTATAAGTAAAATTAAGCCTATAAAAAGACTTTCCAGAGGTGCAATTTTATATTTGGATTTTGACCATATTGTAACTCCAAACGGACGACAATTACCGCTTACAATGTCTGTATATAACAGAGCGAATATCACACTGGATGGTGGACTTTATACTTCAAAAGGTTATGGAGAAGCACTTAAGAAAAACTGGGTAAAAACAGTTGAAATTACAAAAACGGCGACCCAATTCGGTGTTGATACGGGTGAAGATGCATTTGTCGGCGCAACTTTCATAACTACACCTATTTGTGCTATAGGTGGCGCATTCGGTGGAGGAGCTTACCTCGTGGGTGATAGCGTTATTGACTTATTCAGAAAGGGTGAAGACGTCATTTTAAACAAGGGCACAATCCTTGACGTTATATTATCTTACCCTATAGATGTTCCTGTAAATTAAAAAACAGTCTTTAATAATAAAAAGACCCAAAGTTTTCACTTTGGGTCTTTTTTGGATAAATATCCGAATAGAATAGTTTTTTCAGCTTATCGATTAACCTTTGATAAGAGTTAATGCGATTTGTGGTGCTGAGTTTGCTTGTACCAACAATGTTGCAGATGCTGATTGAAGAATTTGTGATGCAACATAAGATGCAGATTCTTGAGCGACGTTAGCATCTCTAATAGTTGAAACTGCTGATGTTAAGTTTGATTGCTGCACTTCCAAATTGCTTGCAATTGAGGTCAACCTGTTTTGAGCAGCCCCAATATCTGTAACTCTTGTTGAAATAGTTCCTATCGCTGTATCAAGTGTACCTAGAAAAGTTTTTGCAGCTGCTGCTGTTGCAAATCCTGTTGCTACGTTAACCCCAAGAGCAGTAGCATCAGCTGCGGCAAACATACCGGCAGCTAAAGTCAAAGAATCTCCCACCGCACTTGTTGTTCCTACTTGCAAATTCATAGCCGTACCAGCACCGACGAACAAACTGATTCCGTTAAATGATGCACCACCCGCTAAACGGTCAATTTCCGCCGCACGTGTTGTAGCCTCAGCCGTAATTGTTGTTAAGTCAGCAGCAGAATAAGTTCCACTTGCTGCTTGTGCGGCTAAGTCACGAATACGTTGTACGTTACTCAAAATAGAATTTAAGTTACCTTCTGCTGTATCCAACAAGTTTGAACCAATTGCTACGTTGTCTGACGCAATTTTAGAACTGCGAAGCGTTGTGTCCATTCTTGTTACTACTGCTAACCCTGCCGCATCATCCTTTGCTGAGTTGATTCTTGAACCGGATGACATTCTTTCCATCGATGTGTTCATTTTTTCAGTTGCCTTGTTCAAATTGTTTTGAATTCTCAAAGCCTGCATGTTTGTGTTTACTGTAATTGACATACTTGATCTCCTTTCAAAGTGACCTTTTTACTTCCATGTATTTACTCTACTCTTGTAAAGCTCAAATGAGCGATAGCCCGCTACGATTATAGCCTCTTCTTACTTCACATATATATATTACGATTTTTCCCGGGATTATTTAATTCAAATTTAGTATGAATTATCTAATACTTTAGTATAAATCTTTTTCTTGACCTTTTAAAGTGCCTTAAAAGAATTATAACATAACTTAATAAAAATTATCTACGTTTTATATATGAAATGTTTTGAAAAAAGGGGGTTAATGAATACTTAAAAACTTTTTTAAACTTTTATGGGCTTTGTAAATTTATATTAATCCCTGTTTGAAATATGTAAGAAGCGGGAATTAATAAAGCCCCATTGAAGCAATCCTTTGTGCAATTCTTACAGTATTCAAAGCTGCGCCTATCAGAAGATTGTCAGCCACACACCATAATGAAATCCCATTTTTAAATGCTAAATCCTCTCTTATTCTACCGACATAGACCGGATTTGTACCTGCCGAATCGCATGCCGTAGGATATTCAAATTTCTCAGGATTATCTATAACAACAACTCCATAGGCATTTTTGAGGATAGTTCTTACCATCTCTGCAGACATATATTGGCTAAATTCAATTGTGACTGCTTCTGAATGTCCTCTATAAACAGGAACCCTTGCAGCTGTACAAGAAATTGGGAAATCTTCCTCTAAATGCAAAATCTTTCTGGTTTCGTTTGTAACTTTCATTTCTTCTTTTGTATACCCATTTTTACAGAATACATCTATTTGAGGAATTACGTTAAACGCGATAGTTTTTTTAAACACTTTGTTTTCGAATTTTTCATTATTCAAAACTGCCCTTGTATTTTCTGTAAGCTCATTAATCGCATCAATACCCGCACCGCTTACGGACTGATATGTTGATACAATCACCCTTTTCATTATTGCATGTTGATGAAGCGGTTTTAGAACAAGCATTAACTGAGACGTTGAACAATTAGGATTAGCAACAATTCCTTTATGTTTTTTTAAATCCTCATCATTTACTCCTGCGATTACCAAGGGAACATTTTCATCCATACGAAAAGCGCTTGAATTATCAATTAATACACATCCCCGTTTTACTATTTCGGGTGCAAGAGCTTTACTGGTGGAAGCGCCTGCAGAGGCTAAAACAATGTTAACCCCAACAAAAGATTCAGGTTTTGCTTCCTCAACGATAAGTGTTTTACCCATGAATTCTACTTCTGTACCCGCACTTTTCGCACTGGATAATAATTTTATCTCATTATAAGGAAGTTTGGTTTCTTCAATAACTTTCAAAATTTCTCTGCCGACAACACCTGTTGCACCGAGTACTGCTATATTGGGTCTTTTCATTGTTTAATCCTTTCACTTCTTACTTATAAAATATTTTCCAATCCGTATACAAAATCACTGCCCTTAACGACATGTTTAACCGCCAAAACGACGCCTGACATGTAGCATGCTCTGTCCATGGAGTCATGACGAATTTTGAAAATCTGCCCCGATGAACCAAAAATTACCTCTTGAGAAGCTATATAACCAGGCATTCTTACCGAATGAATGTGAATATCGGAATAAGAAGTTCCGCCTCTGGAACCCTCAATTAGTTCAACTTCCGCACAATTCCCTTTAGCAAAAGTTTCCTTAGCCTCTGCCATCATTTTTGCGGTCTTAACGGCAGTTCCTGATGGGGCATCTTTCTTTTGATTATGGTGAAGCTCTACGATTTCTGCGTTATCAAAGTATTTCGCCGCCTGAGCAGAAAACATCATCATTAGAACCGCACCGGTAGAAAAATTCGGTGCTATTAAACAAGAAACACCTTTTTCTTGTGAAAGTTTTTGTAATTCGTCTATTTGATTATCCGAAAGCCCTGTTGTCCCTATTACCGGACGAATTCCTTTGCTTAAGCATAACTTTGCATTATCAAAGATTGATTTGGGCTGGGTAAAATCAACTAAAACATCTATTTTTGTTGTTGCCAAAGCTTGTTCAATTGTTCCAAAAACTCCCTGTCCGCCGCATATATCAATTTTGGCAACTAGTTCCAGCGTATCTTCTTCAGTTACAGCTTTTACAACTTCCCGTCCCATCTTCCCACATGCGCCACATACTGCTACTTTAATCATTATAAATCCTTTCACTTCTCACTTTTTTTTAATTATATAATAAAAAAATATTATGTTAAAATTATCTCATGAATATTTTTTCTGAAAAAGTCCCAATATCTAAGCAAGAGACTATAAAAGATTTTATTTTACAAAATTTTGAAGCGATTGTAAACCAAAAGCAATATGCGTTTTGGGAGATTAAGCACAGAGATTTTACAGCTACATTTTATAATTCGTCAAAATTTGTCATCCAAGGGAAAAACATTAGCGTTCTATTGGATAAATTGAGTGAAAAATTTAAGATTGAGGAAAAAGCAAAAAGCAAAAAGGAAAATGTGAAAAGTGAGCAAGAAACAGATAAACCTTTCAACCATTCAACCTCTCACCACTCACCCTACATAGGTACCGATGAATCAGGGAAGGGCGATTTTTTTGGACCGCTTGTGGTTGCGGGAGTTTTAATCGACGAAAAAAATCGCCCTTTATTCCTAGATTTAGGTATAAAAGACAGTAAAACATTAAAAGATGAACAGATGATTAAAATGGCTCAACAAATCCAAAAATATTCTGTTTATTCGGTTATTGCTATTTCAAACGCAAAATATAACGAACTTTACAGCCAGTTTAAAAATTTAAACAAACTTCTGGCATGGGGGCATGCCCGAGTTATTGAAAATATTTTAGAAAAAACCAATTGTGAGTATGCACTTTCGGATAAATTCGGGGATGAGAGTCTGATTAAAAATGCTTTAATGAAAAAAGGAAAGACAATCCTGTTGGAACAAAGAGTCAGAGCCGAAAGCGATATAGCAGTTGCGGCAGCTTCTGTGCTTGCACGTGCGACATTTGTTCAAAAGATGAAAACCATGGAAAACTTTTACGGGTGCAAGTTCCCCAAAGGCTGTAACAGTATTGTAAAAACGAATGCGAATGTATTTATCAAAAAATACGGAAAAGAACGCCTCTTTGAGGTTTGCAAAACTCATTTTAAAACTTATAATGAAATTTAATTATTCATAAATATTGAATTTAATACATTTGTGCTGACTTTTAAACAAACCTCACTTGTAAATTCAGTTTTATATAATTTTTATCATTTTCAGTATAAATGGTTCCGAATTCATATCGGCCTGTGCTAGGTGTTTCAAAGCGAGTGTTTCTGAACAAATACTCCTGAAATTCATTATGATTATAAATATGGTAACAAAGAATCTCGCCGTCTTCCTTTACGATAATATATCCGCCTGTAGCTTGAAAATCACCCGTCCAGGGTTGAGCAGGTGTCATTCCTAATGCAACATCAGTTAAAAAATTCTTGATTTTATATTCGTAATATTTATGTGGCAAATTCGTATTCAACGCACACGGATTCATGTTTCTGATAATAGGTGTTAAAGTACCAATAAGACTGCCCTTGCCTGAGTAATATTGGATAAGATACTCAGAAATAATCTGAGGGAACTGAATATCAATCATTTGGAGATTTGATTTAAAATTATCATTTTCCATTCCGCAATAATTCAATTTGCAAGCATGCTCATTTAATTTTTGTAATCGTTCTCTCATCTTTGATGAAGAATTAATTGCGTTTATTTCTTGAATTTGGTTTTCAGATAAGATTCCCTCTATTTCATATATGAAATTTGTTGTTTTGCCTGCATTGAGTAATGTTGATGCATTACCTAATTTAGATTTTATACTGAAGCCAAAAGTGGTACTTCGGTATGTTCTATTATCGTGTAAAACGACTGTGATATCGGTTTTGTCTTTTGAATCGGCTTTTACTTTTGAGCAAAAAATAACATTCATAAACTCTTCAATTTCGGGAACAGCGAATGTTTTATCAGCATTTTTTATGGCTGATAGCAATAATTCCGCTTTAGCTTGAAATTCTGACATAGGAAGACTTAATAATTGTTCCCCTTGTTCAGAAATTATATTTATAACGGCTTCACATTTTTCGTATTTTTTTATTAGATGATTTTCTTCTCGTAAAACAGCAATAAGCGGATAATATAAGTCTTCAATTTTATTTAAACCACTGTCAGCGGCATATAAAACGCCGTCTCCCAATAATTTTAGAAAGACATATAATTCACTCCACTCACCCTTGTTTTGTTTAATCATGCTACTCCTAAATAATATTTTGAATCAGATTTTCAGCAGTTGCTTGGATTGCAGGAATAGCAACTGAGTTCCCGAATTGCTTGTAAGCTCTTACATCAGCTACTTCTATCTTGAAATTATCAGGAAAACCTTGCAATCTTGCCCACTCTCTCGGTGTCATTTTTCTAATTCCCTGCTTGTTAACTTCTCCTTGGATATGAGTAACTGGAGTAAAATCTTTAAGGCGATTGTCAATAATAAGATTACGTTCTCTGCCCATCCCGCCAGTAACAATAGTATTAGACACGCCATTAATATCCTTTATTTCATATCCAAATCCGTTGCCTTTAGCTTCATTTCTTTGTTTGTGGGTTTTTAAGCATTCAATATATTTTGTAGATAAGTAGTATTTTACAGATACTGGCTTCTTTTCCATAATATCGGCAATGCATTTAGTTGTATCCGTAGAGTCAGGATATTGAAAATCTTCGGCACAAACTCCCATATCAGACCTGAATCCGACAATAAATATTCTTTCACGATTCTGAGGAACTCCGAAATTTTTGGCATTTATAACTCTTGGTTCAGGAACGATATATCCCAACTCTTCACGTAAAACATTCAGTATTGTTGCTAAAGTCTTTCCGCTTCTATGATTGGTTAAACCTTTAACATTTTCCAAGAAAAATGCTTTAGGCTGTTTTTCTTTAATTATTCTTGCTACATCAAAAAATAACGTTCCTCTTGTATCTTTAAAGCCCCCTCGCTTACCTGCAATAGAGAACGCTTGGCAAGGGAATCCCCCCACTAAAATATCATGCTCGGGAACATCTTTTTCATTTATTTTAGTAATATCACCTTCTGGAGTTTCTCCGAAATTCAAAGCATAAGTTTTTTGAGCATATTCATCAATTTCAGAGCTGAATACACATTTACCACCGAGATTCTGAAATGCAATTCTCATCCCCCCTATCCCAGCAAATAAATCAATAAAAGTGAATTTAGGCTTGGCAGGAGCAGGAAAAGGGCTTGAAACTTTCATTTTTGAAAATTCTCTGATTAAAAACACTTGTCCAGATTCCAGTTTTATTTCTTTATTTTCTTCCATTATTAGTACATTACTTGCCATTAATCACCTATAAGTTTTTCAATCATATTTACACAATTCTCTATATCTTTTATTATTTCTTTACCCCAAAATCTTATAACATGTATAACATGTCTTCATTATATATCAAGAACATAAGAATAGTTGTAATGTTAAGGAAATTTTGTCATCAGAATCTTTCGTTTTTATTTTTATTATAACAAAGTGAGCCTAAAGAATTAATCTCAAATCACCATTATTTTTAATACTCATAATTCACCTAAAACCCAATATCTGTAACTATTCTAGTATATCAAATCCGAGGTTAAATGGGCATTAGTTTAACCATTATTCATCTTTTCAGAGAAATAAGTATGCACATCATTTATTAAAGTCTTTTTGTAAATTTTTTCCTTCCACATGTTTACAAACATCAATTATTAATGTAATATCTTATTGTGTAAAAAATAGTACTTAGGTATTTTTTCTTTTGATTACACACAAATTCGGGTAGTTTCAGGGTCTGGAACTACAAATTCAACATAAAAAGGTTAAAAATGAAACAAGAACAAATCAATAGACACGAAATTTTAAACAAAATCACCCCGCTGATTGAAAATACAGCGATGAGATTTGATTTGATTCCGATTGAAATTGATTTTGAAAAAGAAAATCATCGATGGTTTTTGAGAATTTTTCTCTTTGCGCACGGCAGGGGTGTGACGCTTGAGGATTGTGAGAATGTTACCAGAAGTTTGAATGATTTTTTGGATGAACTTATTCCCTGCAAATATTATTTAGAAGTATCATCCCCCGGATTAGAACGAAAACTTAAGTCAAGCAGGGAATATTTGTTATTTCAGGGTAAAAATATCATACTTAAGTTAAAATCAGGCATCGGGGAAAACGAAGACAAATTTTTCAAAGCAAAAATCCTTGATTTTAGTGAAACAGAGGGGCTAAAAGTTCTTAGATTGGAAGACGAAAGAGAATTTCTGATTGCGCAGGACAAAATATTATCGGCAAAATTATATATAGAGTAAAAAATAATAAGGAGAACGAAAAATGATTAAAATCGGAACAGCATTATTTGAAGCATGCGAACAGTTAGAACGAGAAAGAGGAATATCTAAAGATATTTTAATTTCATCTTTATGTGACGCGATGGTCGCAGCTTATAAAAAGCATATGCATATTAAAGAAGCAAGCAACATAGAAGCCATTTTGGACGAACAATCAGGCGAAATTGGTGTGTTTATGACAAAATTGGTAGTTAACGAAGTTGAAGAAGAGAAGGAAACTGAACAAATTTCTTTGACTGATGCAAAAGAAATCGATGAAGATGTTGACTTGGACGACGAAGTTAAAATTGAAGTTACTCCTGACCAGTTCGGAAGAATTGCGGCACAATCAGCAAAACAAGTTATCACACAAAGAATTAGAGAAGCTGAAAGAAACCTTGTTTTAGCCGAATTTATGGATAAAAAAGGAACTTTAACAACGGGAATTATTCAAAGGGTTGAAAACCGTAATGTTATAGTAAATATAGGAAAAACAGATGCAATCATGCCTCAAAAAGAACAAATTCCGGGGGAATACTACAAATCAGGTAACAGAATAAGAGTTTTTGTTCTGAATGTAAAAGAAACCACAAGACTTCCTCAGGTAATTGTGTCTCACGCTCATGCAGAAATAGTAAGAGAACTTTTTGAACTAGAAGTTCCTGAAATTGAAGACGGAATTGTTGAAATCAAATCAATCTCAAGAGAAGCAGGATTCAGAACAAAAATTGCGGTATTCTCGAATGACCCTGAAGTCGATTCGGTTGGTGCTTGTATCGGACCAAGAGGAAGTAGAATTCAGACGATTGTAGGCGAATTGAAAAACGAAAAAATCGACATCGTAAGATGGTCAGAAGATCCTGTTGAATACATAGTAAACGCGCTTTCACCCGCAAGAATAGTTTCAGTTGATATTTTAGCCGATGATGATTACTCAAGAGAAGCCCTCGTTGTGGTTCCTGACGATCAATTAAGCCTTGCAATCGGTCGTGAAGGGCAAAACGTAAGACTTGCACATAAATTAACAGGCTGGAAAATTGATATTAAAAACGTAACCCAAATGCAAAACGCAGAAATTCAACAACAGCAACAGCAAGAATACGAAGCGGCAGAAAATGTTGACGAAGAAATCGAAGTTGTAGATGAATTGGCATTGGAAATCGAAGAAGAATTAAGCGAACAGGTTTTTGATGCAGGTGAAGAAGTCCCTGAATTAACAACTGCGACTGAAGAAGAAATCGAAGCAATGGAAGCTGAAGAAGTTGAAGTTGCGGAAGTTAAAAAAGAAGCAAAACCTAAGGCTAAAGCCAAAGCGGTGACAAAGGCAAAGGCAGAGTCAAAAACAAAAGCGAAACCAAAAAGCAAATAATAATTTGACCAATTATGGTTTTAAATTCCAAATAAAAAGGATGAGAAAAAAACTCTCATCCTTTTTATTATTAAATAATTGATTTTTAATCACATGATGAGAAAAACCCTTTAAGTTTCTCTTTAAAATCATTACCTTTAGTTTTAGCCGAAATTTTATGTTTCCATTTTTCTCCGTTTGCCAGAGCGACGATTTCTGCTAATTTTTCAATGTGTTCCCCTTTTTTCGCGATAATTTTTTCCTTAATTTTTTCTTTTAGAACTTCTTTCCAAGCTTCATCAGCTATTTCTAAGAATTTTTCTGCACAATGACAATGCCCTTCAAAATCATGGCGGTGATGCGTATGTGCACCACATCCACAAGAGCAAACGCCCTCATTTGAATATTCATGTCTATGTGTGTTACATTGTTCTGTCATGTTATTTTCCTTTCTTTTTATTAAAATAACAATATAACATCCGTAAAATTTATTTACGTTCCCCTTTTGACCTAATCCAATGGGTAGTAAGAACGTGAATAAAAAACGAAAATATCAAGACTTTGCTCTGAGCGCGAATTTACGAAATTTTAGATATGATAGATAGGAGAAGGAGTAATATTTTGGGCGTAATTTTCGTGAGAAAATAGCCCGAAACATGTTAAATAGTTCGAATCCCTTACATTACAATGTATTTTTTGCACAAAAAAAAAGGAGAAAGAGGGACGTTTTGGGCGTAATTTTCGTGAGAAAATAGCCCGAAACA